>NZ_LT838272.1:1090000-1787500 GCF_900176005.1 Thermanaeromonas toyohensis ToBE
TTGCTTTATCAGCTTACCCCGGAGAGGCTCCGTCTGGCTAAGCCTAACGCCTTAGTCCTACATCCTGGCCCTATGAATCGTGGAATAGAGATTTCCCCAGCTGTAGCTGATGGTTTGCAATCAGCCATAACTGAACAAGTAACCAATGGGGTGGCTGTCCGCATGGCCCTCCTGTACTTGCTCATCGGAGGTGGCAATTGATGAAGATTTTGCTCCGAGGTGGAAGGGTGATCGATCCTTCCCAAGCTCTAGATATGGTAGCTGATGTTTTAGTCTCCGGCGACCGGATAGCGGCCATAGGCCAAGATCTAGAAACAGACCGGGAGACCAAGGTTATAGATGTCGGAGGGTGTATTGTGGCGCCCGGCTTTATAGATATGCATGTACACTTACGGGAACCCGGATACGAGCAGAAAGAGACTATAGCTACAGGAACTCGGGCCGCAGCGGCTGGGGGTTTCACAGCGGTGGCTTGCATGCCTAACACCCAGCCGGTAGCTGACAGCCCAGCAGTTATCGCTTATATAAGAGAAAAGGCCCGGGCCATAGGGGTGGTTCATGTCTATCCCATCGGCGCCCTCTCTAAAGGTTCACAAGGGGAAGAGCTGGCGGAGATCCGGGATCTGGTGGAGGCCGGGGCTGTGGCCCTTTCCGACGATGGGAATCCGGTTATGAATGCAGAAGTTATGCGCCGGGCCTTGGAGTACACCCGGTTATTTAACATCCCGGTGATATCCCATTGCGAGGATCTTAATCTTGCGGCCGGAGGAGTAATGCATGAGGGTTTTATCTCCACCATCTTAGGATTAAGGGGGATTCCTGCGGCAGCTGAGGAAGTTATGGTCGCCCGGGATATCATCCTGGCTGAGCTTACAGGAGGGAAGCTCCACCTGGCCCACTTAAGCAGCGCAGGTTCTCTTCGCATCTTACAGGAGGCTAAGTCCAGAGGGATTAAGGTTACTGCTGAAGTAACCCCTCATCACCTATGCCTGACTGATGAGGCGGTGGAAGGATACGATACCAACACCAAGGTTAATCCCCCCTTAAGAAGCGAGGAGGACCGACAAGCTTTAGAGGAAGCCTTAAGAGAAGGGCTTGTGGACGCCTTGGCCACGGATCATGCGCCTCACACAGAGGAAGATAAAGACGTAGAATATGATGTTGCTCCCTTCGGTATATCTGGGCTGGAGACAGCTATACCCTTGGTGGTAACCCGGTTAGTCGAAACCGGAAGGTTATCCTGGGAGCGGCTTATAGAGGCCTGGAGCTGCCAGCCAGCCAGTATCTTAAATATTCCAGGTGGCACCCTTAAGGAAGGTGGGATAGCTGATATTACAGTCATCGCACCTGACTGGGAAAAAGAAGTAGATGTAAATACCTTTTACTCCCTCGGGAAAAACTCTCCTTTCCAGGGCTTAAAGCTTAAAGGCTGGCCTTTAGTTACCATCGTAGCTGGGCGGTTAGTAATGGAGAAAGGCCAGGTCCTGCTTTAGAATCTTAGGCCGAACCAGGTTACCAGGCCCGGTTAAGGATAAAAGGTTAAATGAAACAAGGCTTTAGGAGGGGATTTCCAGTGGAAGCTTATTTGATCCTAGAAGATGGGACCATATTCCAGGGGGAAGCGTTGGAAGCAGGATATTTTTGCCATGGGGAAGTGGTGTTTAATACCAGCATGACCGGTTACCAGGAGATCCTTACCGACCCCTCCTATTGCGGTCAGATTGTTGTTCTAACTTACCCCCTTATAGGCAACTACGGTATCAATGAAGAGGATAGGGAAGCTCCACGACCACAGGTTTTGGGGCTGGTAGTACGGGAGGCTTGTCTGGAGCCTAGCAACTGGCGGGCGCAGGAGACTCTGGCTTCTTACCTTAAAAGGTATCGCATCCCCGTTATCCAAGGGGTGGATACCCGAGCTTTAACCCGTCACCTACGTACCCGGGGTACCATGCGCGGGATCTTAACCTCAGGCCAGGTGGACTGGGAGGAGGTTAAGCGTTTAGTACGGCAGACGCCCCCTTTAAGCGGAGATAAGCTGGTACCTGCAGTGACCAACAGTCAACCTTACGTTCTGGGAGAGGGTTCCCCCCGGATCGCGGTTTATAACTTAGGGGTCAAGCAGAGCATTTTGGAATGGTTTATAAAGCAGGGCTGTAGCGTTACCGTTTTCCCCGCTCACAGCACAGCCGAGGATATTTTGGCTATTCAGCCTGATGGGGTACTACTTTCCAACGGTCCCGGAGATCCCAAAGATGTTCCTTATGGTGTGGAAACTGTGAAGGGGCTCCTGGGTAAGGTTCCTATCCTGGGGATATGCCTGGGGCACCAGATCTTGGCTCTGGCTCTGGGAGGTGACACCTTTAAACTACACTTCGGCCACCGGGGAGGTAATCACCCGGTTAAAGATCTCACCACCGGCCGGGTGTACATTACTTCCCAGAATCACGGCTATGCAGTAGCGGCCGGCTCTTTGCCCTCGGAAGAAGTTTATGTCTCCCATATTAATCTGAACGACGATACCGTAGAGGGCTTGCGCCATAGGTATTTGCCTGTGTTTTCCGTCCAATATCATCCCGAAGCAGGGCCTGGGCCTAGGGACAGTGAATATATCTTCAGGGAATTTTTGGAACTGATAAGTAATAAAGGATGCAGGAAAGGGTAAGTATCTAGAGCACTACTCTACCAAGGGAGGGAAGGGATGACTATATATCCCCTGTGGAGGGGTTATATGAGGGAAGCATCATTAAGGAGGTGAGGGAAGGGGATGCCCCTGCGCAAGGATCTTAAAAAGATCATGGTCATAGGATCAGGACCTATCGTTATAGGCCAGGCTGCTGAGTTCGATTATGCTGGCACCCAGGCTTGCCGCGCCTTAAAGGAAGAAGGCCTTGAGGTAGTTCTGGTTAATTCTAACCCCGCTACCATAATGACCGATACTGAAATGGCGGACCGGGTATACCTGGAGCCCTTGACCTTAGAGTTCGTAGCCCCTATATTGCGCCGGGAGCGTCCGGATGGCCTTCTTCCTACTTTGGGAGGGCAGGTGGGGTTGAACCTGGCTTTGCAGCTCGCGGAAGCTGGCATTTTGGAAGAACTGGGAGTGGAGCTACTGGGCACGCCCTTAAGCGCTATCCAGAAGGCGGAGGATCGGGAACAGTTTAAGTCCTTGATGCAGGCTATAGGGGAGCCGGTTCCTGTAAGTCGCATTGTTACCCGAGTGGAGGAAGCCTTAGAATTCGCCCGGCAAAACGGCTACCCGGTGATCGTAAGGCCAGCCTATACCCTGGGAGGTACTGGAGGAGGGGTGGCCCGCAATGAAGAGGAGTTAAAGGCTATTGTGTTAAAAGGGCTTAAACTTAGCCTTATAAATCAGGTTCTAGTGGAACAATGTGTTATTGGTTGGAAAGAAATTGAGTATGAAGTTATGCGGGATGCTGCCGATAATTGCATTACCGTGTGCAATATGGAGAATATCGATCCCATGGGCATCCATACCGGTGATAGTATAGTTGTAGCTCCTTCCCAGACTCTATCTGATAAAGAATACCATATGCTCCGTACCGCGGCCCTAAAGATTATTCGAGCTTTAGGTATTCAAGGAGGATGCAATATTCAGTTCGCCTTGGATCCCCGGAGTTGGCAGTACTATGTCATAGAAGTAAATCCACGGGTGAGCCGCTCCAGCGCTTTAGCTTCTAAAGCTACTGGATACCCTATAGCCCGGGTGGCGGCTAAGATAGCTTTAGGGTTAACCCTCGATGAAATACCCAATGCAGTTACCCAAGAGACAAAGGCCTGCTTTGAACCTGCCCTCGATTACTGCGTGGTGAAGATCCCCCGCTTTCCCTTCGATAAATTTTCTTTAGCCGACAGAACCCTGGGGAGCCAGATGAAGGCCACAGGAGAGGTCATGGCCATCGACCGCACTTTTGAAGGGGCGTTACTCAAAGCTATACGGTCTTTAGAGCTTAAGCTTGATGGCCTGTATTTAGAGAGTCTAACTCGATTGACGGATAGCTCCTTAAGGCAGAAACTACGGGAGGCCGACGATGAGCGGCTGTTTGCCGTGGCTGAGGCTTTGAGGAGAGGCTTTGGGATTAAGGAGTTAAATGAGCTTACGGGCATCGATTCCTTCTTCCTGGTGAAGATCCGTAATATAGTGGAGCTGGAGCAAACCCTTCGGCAGGTGGGCAAAGGGGGTCTTACGCCGGAACTTTTACGTCGGGCCAAGGAGAGAGGCTTTAGCGACTCCCAGATTGCTCGGTTGACAGGGCTTAAAGAAGGGGAAATAAGGCAGCGAAGGAAGCTCTATAACCTCCGGCCGGTGTACAAAATGGTGGACACCTGCGCGGCAGAGTTCGAGGCGGTTACCCCTTATTTCTACTCAACTTATGATCAGGAAGATGAAGGCGAGGTTAGGTCAGGGGCTAAAGTAGTAGTTTTGGGAGCCGGCCCCATCCGTATTGGCCAGGGTATTGAATTTGACTATTGCTGTGTCCATTCTGTCTGGGCCCTGCGCAGGGCAGGGATACGGGCTATTATAATCAACAACAATCCGGAGACAGTGAGCACCGATTTCGACACTTCCGACCGCCTTTATTTCGAACCACTTACCCCGGAGGATGTAATTAATGTGCTAGAAAAGGAACAGCCCCAAGGAGTGATAGTCCAGTTTGGGGGACAGACGGCTATAAATTTGGCCCGGTATGTAGAGGAGGCGGGTTTTCAGGTTTTAGGTACTGCCGTGGAAGATATAGATCGGGCGGAAGACCGCGAGAAATTCGATACCCTTCTGGAAGAGTTGGGTATCCCCAGACCCCGGGGAGGGGCAGCAAGTTCAGTAGAACAGGTAGTCCGCATAGCTAAGGAATTGGGCTTTCCAGTGCTGGTCCGGCCTTCCTATGTGCTGGGTGGTAGAGCCATGGAAATAGTGCATAATGAAGGTGAACTGGTGGAGTATGCTACTACAGCCGTGAAGGTAACACCGGAGTATCCTATACTAGTGGATAAGTACCTGCCAGGGAAGGAAGTAGAAGTGGATGCTGTAAGCGATGGTGAGGAAGTCCTCATACCAGGTATTATGGAACATGTAGAGCGGGCAGGTATTCATTCTGGAGATAGCATCGCCCTGTACCCGGCGCTCTCTTTGAGCGAGGAGATTAAGGATAAAATTGTGGATTATACCTTGCGCCTGGCTAGGGCCCTTAAAGTAAAGGGGATGCTCAACATCCAGTTTGTGATCCACGAGGGCGAAGTGTATGTCTTGGAAGTGAACCCACGGTCTAGCCGGACTGTTCCCTATATAAGCAAGATAACCGGCGTGCCTATGGTGGCCCTGGCTACCAACATCATGCTAGGCCGGACTTTAAGGGAGCAAGGTTACCGGGGAGGGTTGCTTCCTCCTCCTGATTACGTGGCTGTGAAAGTACCTGTATTCTCCTTTGGGAAACTGTTGCAGGTAGACACTTTCCTGGGGCCGGAAATGAAATCCACTGGCGAAGTATTGGGGATAGACATTAACTTCGAGCGGGCCCTTTATAAGGGCCTGACTGCGGCGGGTTACACTATACCTGTACAAGGGACTTTACTAGCTACGGTAGCCGACAAAGATAAGGCGGAAGCTGTTCCCCTTCTTAAAGGTTTTGCAGAGCTGGGCTTTAAGATTGTGGCTACTGCCGGTACAGCCGGGGCCCTGGCTGCGGCTGGGCTATTTGTAGAGCGTGTGGCTAAACTGCGGGAGGGTTCACCCCATATTCTCGATTATATCCGGGGAGGGAAGGTGGACTTTATTATAAACACTTTAACCCGGGGCAGAATCCCTGAGCGGGATGGCTTTAAGATCCGGCGTGCGGCCGCGGAATTAGGTATACCCTGTCTTACTTCCCTAGATACGGCCCGGGCCCTGCTGGGAGTGGTAAGGGCCTGGCGTAAGGGTTCGGAATTTACCCTCCGGTCGCTGCAGGAGTACTTGGGGGAGCAGGGAAGATAACCCTCCACCCTCTAATCATGTTCATAAAAAGGAGGCATTTTCCTTTGTCTACTACCCACAAGTCCGCTAAGGATAGATTGATAGTCGCCCTAGATGTTCCTGAATTGGCTAGGGCGCAAGAAATAGTAGAGAAGCTTGCTCCTTTCGTGGGAATGTTTAAAGTAGGCCTTGAGCTATACTCCGTAGCCGGACCAGCTGCCCTAAAGATTATAAAGGAACGAGGGGGACGGGTCTTTGCTGACTTAAAATTCCACGATATCCCTAATACTGTAGCTGGGGCCGTTCGCGCCCTGGTGCGGCACGGGGTAGATATGTTGAATGTCCACGCGGCAGGGGGGAAAGAGATGCTCCTTATGGCCCGGGAAGCGGCGGAAGAAGAAGCGGCCCGCCAGGGGCGAAAACCTCCCTTGCTTATTGCGGTGACTGTCCTTACCAGCCTGGATACCGCAAGCTTAAAAGAAGATGTGGGGATTGAGCGGTCCTTGGAAGAGCAGGTAGTACATTGGGCCCTTCTTGCCCAAAGATGCGGGCTTAATGGGGTGGTGGCTTCCGCCCGGGAGCTAGAGGCTATAAGAAAGGCTTGCGGTCCCGAATTCGTAGTGGTTACACCTGGGATACGGCCAACTGGGGCTACACCAGATGACCAGCGCCGGGTTTTAACTCCGGCTGAAGCTGTGCGCCGGGGTGCTACTTACCTGGTGGTGGGTCGACCAGTGCTTTCCTCTCCGGATCCTGTAGCTGCTGTGACCAGCATATTGGGTGAGATAGGTTCTATATAAATGGTACGGTAGTTATTATAGAGCACCATACCCGGGCGTGCTCCTGGAGGTTTACGGACGTTTTTAGCGAGGGTATAGTCTACTGCTACGCGGCCGGCTTGGCGCGAGCGACTGAAATAGGCGGCCAGGCCGGCCGCTTCTTCTAAGGTGCGTGGAGATACTTCCTTTCCTTGAGTACGGATGATTACATGTGCTCCAGGAACATCCTTAGCGTGTAGCCATATATCTTCATCATGGGCTACTTTTAGAGTTAAGAAATCGTTTTGCCGGTTGTTCTTTCCAATTAGGATGGTGAAGCCATCGCTGGAGATAACTTCTAAAGGCTTAAAAGCCTTTTGCGGGGGAGCCTGGGCTCCCTTTTTCTTTTGGTGGGTAGCTTCTAAGTACCCCGCCCGGATTAGCTCTTCGCGGATCTCCTTTAAATCCTCCAAGGAATCGGCCATCTCTAAAGCCTGGATTATAGAGTTAAGATAAGCTATTTCTTCTCTTGTTTCTTTTAACTGCTCGGAAGCTTTTTGAGCGGCATTTTTGGCCTTCTGGTAGCGTTGAAAATATCGTGCTGCGTTTTCGGCTGGGGTAAGGGCAGGATCTAATTCGATGGTTATTTCCGGTGACCCCGGTTCATAAAAGTTTTCTACTGTAAAGTAGCGCTGTCCCTTTTCTAAACGGTAGATATTAGCCATAATAAGCTCCCCGTAAACCCGGAAACGGGAAGCTTCGGCTGCGGAGGCCACAGTTTCGGCTTGAAGGGCCTCTTTTTTTAAGCAGCGCTTTAGCTCTCGTTCCACTAAGTGGGTTAGAGAGCGTTTTTCAGATATTACCGAGTTGCGGGCCCGCTTTTCCTCATAAAAGGTTTCGCAGGCCTGGGAAGGGGTAGAAAAGCGCTCCCGGGGAAGGCCAGTGAACTGCTTAAGATCAAAGGCCGCAAAGGCCAGAACCCCCTTGTGGGGATCCTTTACCACCGTGGGCTCCCAGGAAGGGGGTAGGCTTAAAGCTAGAACTTCCTCCAAGGCCTGATGTAGGCGGGCTGCCTCGTATTCACCACAATCCTGGGGTGTAATATCTGCTGGTAGACCGGCCCGGAAAAGGATTTCCCCGGCTGTAAGGGGACCTATCCCGTCCAGCCGCTCTACTAAAGCTTCTTTAAGGGGTTTATCTAACGGCTCTTGCCAGATCACTTGGGCAATTTTTTCTCCCAACCCCCGGGGATCCTTTTTGTCCTGGTGCGGCGGCGGTACATATTCTTTTCCAGGCAATACTTCGCGGTACCGGCTTACAGTATGGGTGTAGCGCCGTAAAGCATCTATGATCGTAGGTCCAGCCGGGTCGAGAAGTAATAGGTTGGAATGCTTGCCCATGATTTCGGCTACCAGATGGCGTTCCATTGGTCTACCCAGTTCATCACTAGCATGGAAAAGAAGTTTTAAGACCCGCTCCAGGCCAGGCTGCTCTACCCCGGCCAGTGTAGCACCGTGCAGGTGTTTGCGCAAGACCATACAGAAAAGGGGGGGCTCGAGCGGGTTTAAGAAATGTACTTCAGTAAAGTGTATCCGGCAGTATTCGGCATGGGCAGATATAAGGAGTTTCTTTATTTCCCGGGCCTTCCGGAGATGAAGGATAACCGTATCCTTGTCCGGTTGATAAATACGGTCTACCCGGCTACCCAACCAATAAGACAATTCCTCTTTTATGGCACTTAAAAAAAGGCCGTCGAAGGCCACAGCACCTCTTCCTTTCTTTACCCCCGAAGTACCTTTTCTTCGATCGCTAATAACCAATATATCACTATATAGGTTCTAGGAGTACCCCGCCCTCCCTGTTCTTTTCTGTTTGGGACAGGCATACAAATTTAAGGTGGAGGCGAGGGAAAATGCGTTCTTCTATTAAATGGTATCAACTAGACATAAGCCAAGCCCTGGAAGAGTTAAAAAGTCATGGAGAATGGGGGTTAACCACCCAGGAGGCCCGCCGGAGGTTAGAGGAAGTAGGACCCAACCTTATCCAGGGGCAAAGGCGGTTATCCCCTTATCAAATCCTTCTCCAGCAGTTTAACGACTTTATGGTCTGGGTTCTCTTAGCTGCTACTGTTATTTCAGCCTTTTTAGGCGAGATAGCTGATGCTATTACTATTATAGCTATTGTAATCATTAACGGCTTCTTGGGATTTATACAGGAATACCGTGCTGAGTGTTCCATGGAGGCTTTAAGGGAAATGTCAGCCCCCTTTGCTCGGGTGATAAGGGATGGGGAAACCCAAAAAGTACCTGCCCGGGAACTGGTACCAGGGGACATCCTCTTGGTGGAAGCTGGAGACCGGGTAGCTGCCGATGCGCTTCTCTTGTGGTCTAGCGCTTTGGAAGTGGAGGAAGCGGCCCTTACCGGAGAATCAGTTCCCGTGGTTAAAGAGCCGGGAGTTTTAAAGGGAGAAGTGCCTCTGGGGGACCGTAAGAACATGCTTTACCAAGGTACCTTGGTTACCCGGGGAAGGGGGAAAGCTTTAGTGGTAGCTACCGGCATGGAGACGGAAATAGGTAAGATCGCCGGTATGCTCCAAGAGGTCGAGGAGGAAGAAACCCCACTTAAGAAACGTTTAGCTGGACTAGGGAAGTGGTTAGTAGGGATCTGTCTTTTAATATGTAGCCTTATGGTGGTGGCTGGTGTAGCCCGGGGAGAAAGTTTGTACAATATGTTCCTAGCTGGAGTAAGCCTGGCTGTAGCAGCCATCCCTGAAGGATTGCCAGCCATAGTTACTGTTTGTTTGGCTTTGGGTGTACAGAGGATGGCCCGGCGCCAGGCCATTATACGTAAGCTTCCGGCAGTGGAAACTTTAGGCTGTGCTACAGTCATCTGTTCGGACAAGACCGGGACCCTTACCCAAAATCAAATGACGGTAAGGGAAATCTGGGTGGATAATAAGTTATACCAGGTTACGGGGATAGGGTATATTCCTCAAGGGGCCTTTTATGTGGAGGACCGCCAGGTGGAGGTGGACCAGGCTTTACGGGTACTACTTACGGCTGCAGCTTTATGTAACAATGCCACGTTAAAAAGAAACGGGTTAACGATTAAAGGATGGCTACGGGGTAAGAGGAGAGATCCTTCCTGGGTAGTTAATGGGGATCCTACAGAAGGGGCTTTGCTTGTGGCAGCAGCCAAGGCCGGGCTTTGGCGGGAACACTTGGAGCGCAAGGCAAACCGTCTACAGGAGTTCCCCTTTGAACCTGAACGTAAAAGGATGAGCGTCGTTTATCAGGAGAACGGGAAACGGTTTGTGTATGTTAAGGGAGCTCCTGATATCATTTTAGGGCTTTGTAATTCTTTTTTCTATAAAGGCAAAACTATCCCCCTTACACTAGAGTGGAGACGGGCTATAGAACAGCAAAATGAAGCCATGGCCCGCCGGGCTCTTAGGGTCCTGGCCTTAGCCTTCCGGGAACTTCCTCAAGGAGCTACCACCGAGGAAGAGGTGGAGCGGGATTTGACCTTTATAGGACTGGCTGGTATGATAGATCCTCCTCGGCCGGAAGCCCGGGAAGCAGTACAAGTCTGTCAACGTGCCGGAATTAAAGTGGTGATGATTACCGGCGACCACCGGCTTACAGCCCAGGCTGTGGCTCGGGAACTGGGCCTTTCTGCAGAAAACGATCAGATTTTAACGGGTTCCCAACTAGATTCCTTAACGGATACTGAACTGGTCCAGGCCGCCCGGGAGGCCTCCGTATATGCCCGGGTTTCACCGATGCATAAACTCCGCATTGTCCGGGCTTTAAAAGCCAACAACCACATAGTAGCTATGACCGGCGATGGAGTCAACGATGCTCCAGCTATTAAAGAAGCTGACATAGGGATCGCTATGGGTAGAACAGGTACTGATGTGGCCAAAGAGGCAGCGGCCATGGTGCTAGCTGATGATAACTTTGCTACCATAGTGGCTGCTGTAGAGGAGGGAAGGGGGATTTATGCTAATATACGCAAGTTTATCCGTTATCTCTTATCTTGTAACGTGGGGGAAGTTTTAACTATGTTCGTGGCTGCAGTAGCAGGATTGCCTTTACCCTTGCTCCCCATTCAAATTTTATGGATGAATCTGGTGACAGATGGGTTACCGGCCCTAGCCTTAGGTGTAGATCCGCCTGAACCTGGCCTAATGTCCCGGCCGCCTTACCCACCTGGAGAAAGCATATTTGCCCGCGGCCTTGGATGGCGTATCCTAGGTTTAGGAATGGAGATCGGGGTAGTTACCTTGGGGGTATTCCTCTTGGGACTTTTCTTGGGGGAGGGGGATCTGCCCACGGCCCGTACTATGGCCTTTACCTCCTTGGTTATGGCCCAGCTTTTTGCCGTCTTCGAATGCCGCTCGGAAACCCAATCCCCTTTTGCTGTAGGGTATTTCAGCAATAAATACCTGGTATTGGCTGTAGCCTGTTCCTTGGCCATGCAGCTTCTAGTACTTTATATCCCACCTCTCCAAGTAGTCTTTGATACAGTTCCCCTTAATCCCTTCCAATGGGGGCTGGTCCTTATGGCTTCTGGCTGGCGGACTTATCTGGCCGGGATAACTTATTACCTAGTGCGCCCGCTTTGGCGCCTCATATTAGAAAAACCTAGCGCATTGTGCTAAAATCGTGTAAAATAAGCCTCAAGGTGCTAAAATACTTTAGCAGCGGAGGAAGGATAGGTGGGGACTCTACGTTTTACTAAAATGCACGGGTTAGGCAATGATTTTGTGCTAGTTAACGGTTTTCGCGAAAGAATAGAAAGGGATATGGCGGAACTTGCCCGACGCCTTTGTGACCGACGGTTTGGAGTAGGCTCTGACGGCCTTATTTTTCTTTTACCCTCCCAGGTGGCAGATCTTAAGATGCGCATGTTCAACCCGGACGGCAGCGAAGCTGAAATGTGCGGTAATGGGATCCGGTGTTTGGCTCGCTTGGCTTATGAAGAAGGGTTGGTCCAGGGGCGGGTTATCCGGGTGGAAACCCTAGCAGGTATTGTAGTACCTGAGTTAATCTTGGAAGGGGATAAGGTAAGCCAGGTTCGGGTAGATATGGGTGAACCAAGATTCTTTCGCCGGGAGATCCCTATGCTAGGAGAAGGGGATACAGCTATAGAGGCCCCTTTAGAGGTAAACGGGGAAATATGGGAGGCTACCTGCCTTTCCATGGGCAACCCCCATTGCGTCATCTTTGTACCCCGGATAGAGGAGGCTCCGGTGACTGAGCTGGGGCCTAAGCTGGAGTATCACCCCTTATTTCCCCAGCGGACAAATGTAGAATTTATTGAAGTCCAAAACCCAGGGGAAATAAAAATGAGGGTATGGGAGCGAGGCGCTGGAGAAACCCTGGCCTGCGGGTCTGGGGCTTGTGCAGCAGTAGTGGCCTCCGCTTTAACCGGCCGGACTAAGCGGAAGGTTGTTGTCCACCTCCCGGCTGGAGATCTCCAGATCGAGTGGGCAGCTAACAATCATGTTTTTATGAGCGGCCCAGCGGCGCGGGTTTTTGAAGGCCTATACTACTTAGAAACCTAACATTTAGAAAGCCAAACATCCTCTTCTTGCTATAAGGGGATTTTGACCAGGTTATGGCCGGAGAGGCCGGCTTTCCGGTAAGGCCCAAGAATGAGGATAGGAGGATAGAAAGAAGGAGGTAAGCTTAATACCATGGAATTATCCCAACGTCTTCAGAAGATACCCCCTTACCTTTTTGCTCGTATTGAAAAGAAGATCGAAGAGGCTCGGGAGAGGGGAGTAGATATCATAAGCTTAGGTATAGGAGATCCGGACCTACCTACACCAGGCCATATTATTGATAAGTTAGCTGAGGAAGCCCGGAACCCGGAAAACCACCGCTATCCTACTTCAGTAGGTTTACTTTCTTTTAGAGAGGCCGTAGCTAATTGGTACCGGGAGCGTTATGGAGTAGAACTTGATCCTCGTACAGAAGTAGTAAGTTTGATAGGATCCAAAGAAGGTATCGCCCATATATCTTTCTGTTATGTCAATCCTGGAGATATAAATTTAGTCCCGGATCCTGGTTACCCGGTATACGGCTTGGGCACTTTACTCTCGGGGGGAGAACCTTATATTATGCCCCTTAAAGAAGAAAACGGTTACCTCCCGGATCTTGCGGCTATCCCTCATGATGTGGCCAAACGGGCTAAACTTATGTTCCTTAACTACCCCAACAATCCTACAGGGGCTGTGGTCCAGCCAAGGTTCTTCCAGGAGGTAGTAGAATTTGCTAAGTCTTATGATATAATAGTCTGCCACGATGCAGCCTATAGCGAGATAACCTTTGATGGCTATCGAGCGCCTTCTTTCCTAGCCACCCCAGGAGCTAAAGAGGTGGGTATCGAGTTTAATTCTTTGTCCAAGCCCTATAATATGACGGGATGGCGTTTGGGGTGGGCCTGCGGAAGGCATGACGTGATTGAAGCCTTAGGCCGCCTTAAGTCCAACCTAGATTCCGGGGTATTCCAAGCTATACAGTACGCTGGTATAACAGCCCTTACAGGACCCCAAGATAGCTTAGAAGAGGTACGCCGGGTTTACCAGTCCCGCCGCGATTTGGTGGTAGATGGTTTGAATGCTTTGGGATGGCACCTGAATAAACCCTTGGGCACCTTTTACGTATGGGCTCCTGTGCCCGCAGGTTATACTTCTGAGAGTTTTGCGGAAACTTTGCTGGAGAAGGCAGGGGTGATTGTTACACCGGGTAATGGATACGGACGTTATGGAGAAGGATATTTCCGTATAGCCTTAACTATTAGCGAGGAACGCATTAAGGAGGCGCTAGATAGACTCAAGCGGGCCTTGGGAAGGGTGAAGTTTAGCTAATGCTTTCTAGTATGACCGGGTTCGGCCAAGGCGAAGCCAGGGGAGAGGGTAAAATAGTCAAGGTCGAAATCAGATCTCTTAATAGCCGTTTCCTAGATATAACAGTAAAACTTCCCCGGCCATATCTAGCCTTGGAGGAACGGATCCGGAAGGAAATTAAAAATCGTCTTGCCAGGGGGCATGTGGACGTATTCATAAGTATTAGCGAAGAAAATCCTCAAAATCAGCTCATATCCGTTGACAAAGGCCGTGCAATAGCTTATTATAGTGCTTTGAAGGAATTGGCGCAAATTTTGGCGATTCCGGAGGATATTACCGCTTACCAGATTTTGGCTCTGCCAGAAGTTCTAGTTATAAATGAGCCCCAGTGGTCGGAGGAAGTTCTTTGGCCTGTGGTTCAGCAGGCCCTGGAGAAAGCGCTGGAGAGATTACTCTCTATGCGTTTTTCCGAAGGGGCTCGGTTACAGCAGGACTTGGAAGAGAGGGCGCGGACCCTTAAAGGGTATTTGGAAGCTATCCGCCGGCGGGCCCCATTGGTACCGAAAGAATATGCTGTGCGGTTACGGGAGCGGATAGCGGAGTTAACTAGTGGAGCTATTTCTCTAGATCCGGGACGCGTGGAGGCCGAGGTAGCTTTTTTGGCTGAAAGGTGTGACATCCAGGAAGAGATAACAAGGCTTCAGAGCCATCTGGAAGAATTGGAAGAGTGCCTTAAGGGGGAAGGACCTGCGGGTCGTCGAGCAGAGTTTATATTGCAAGAAATGTTCCGGGAGATTAACACTTTAGGAGCCAAGGCCAATGATTTGGAAATTAGCCGATGGGTGATAGCCTTTAAAACAGAGTTAGAAAAGATACGGGAGCAAGTCCAGAATGTGGAATAATTCTTAGGAGGAGGCTATATGGACAAACTTATAAATATAGGTTTTGGTAATATTGTTTCAGCGCGGCGTATTGTAGCCATTGTAAGTCCAGAGTCTGCACCCATTAAGAGGATAATTCAGGAGGCAAGGGACCGGGGGATGCTCATTGATGCTACTTACGGCCGGCGTACCCGGGCCGTCATTATCACAGACAGCGACCATGTTATACTTTCCGCGGTTCAGCCGGAAACTGTAGCCCACCGTCTCTCTTCTCGCGAGCCGGTTAGTTCCAACGAGGAGCCTGTCGAATAAATGCAAGGGTTGCTCCTGGTGATATCGGGGCCCTCAGGTGCTGGGAAAGGTACTATCTGCCGCGCCTTACGGGAGAAAATGCCCGAGGTAGGGTATTCTATTTCGGCTACCACCCGTCCTCCCCGGCCAGGGGAGAAGGATGGGGAAAGTTATTTTTTCCTTGATCGTGAGAGATTTCTTCAGATGTTAAAGGAAGGGGCTTTCTTAGAATGGGCGGAAGTTTACGGGGAACTGTATGGTACTCCGCGAAAGCCGGTAGAAGAAGCTCTAGCCCGGGGCCAGGATATCATCCTGGAGATAGATACCCAAGGGGCGGCGCAGGTAAAAAGGTATTATCCTGAAGGTGTTTTTATATTTATTGTTCCCCCTTCCTATAGTGAGCTGGAAAAAAGAATCAAAGGGCGGGGTACGGAAAGCCCTGCCGCTATTAAAGACCGTCTGGCCTGGGTTAAGAAGGAGATGGCCCAGCTTGATCTTTATGATTACGTAGTGATAAACGATCAAGTGGAGGAGGCGGTAGCCAAAATTCAAGCCATTATTATAGCTGAAAAATGCCGCACCAAGCGGTTAAAAAAAATTGGTTGGCACCAGCTCTTTTGGAGCTAAGGAGGGATCCTATGGACCGTCCTTCCATTGATGAATTATTGCGCCAAATAGACAGCAAATATGCACTAGCCGTCTTAGCAGCCAAAAGGGCCCGTATGCTTACCCAGGGCCAGTTTGAGAGTTTATATCCTAAGGGCACTAAGCCTGTAACAGTGGCTTTAGAAGAGATCGCTCAAGGGAAGCTCAAGATGGAATGGGGTAAAAGGAAAACGTGAAGATGTTACAGGGTAAGAAAATAATCCTGGGGGTTTGTGGGGGTATAGCCGCCTATAAAGCAGCGGATCTTTGCCGGTTACTGGTAAAAGAGGGGGCCCAGGTTCAGGTCCTGATGACCCGGGCGGCTAAAGAATTTATTACCCCTTTAACTTTTAGTACTCTTTCGGGCCGCCCGGCTTTAAGTGAAATGTTCGGGGCGGAAGGAGTAAACCCCTTGCTTCATATCGAGGTGGCCAGCGGAGCCGATTTGCTTTTAATCGCCCCAGCTACTGCTAATATCATCGCTAAGTTAGCTTGGGGCTTAGCTGACGACCTTCTAAGTACTACGGCTTTAGCTGTTACCTGCCCGGCCCTTATAGCGCCAGCTATGAACGTACACATGTACAACAACCCTGTAGTACAAGAAAACTTGGCTATCCTAAAGCGGCGGGGCTGGGAAGTTATCGAGCCGGAAGAGGGTGAGCTGGCCTGCGGTGTTCAAGGGAAGGGAAGGTTGGCTTCCTTAGAAAAGATAATAGCCGCCGCGCGCAAAGCGCTCTCCCCCCAGGATTTAGCCGGAAAGACTTTTTTGGTAACTGCTGGAGGCACCCGTGAACCCTTAGATCCCGTACGTTTTATAAGTAACCGGAGTTCCGGTAAGATGGGACATGCCCTGGCCCGGGCGGCTTGGGAAAGAGGTGCACGGGTCCTCTTAGTTAGTGCAGCCACGGGGATAGAACCTCCCTGGGGAGTGGAGTATTATCCAGTAGAGACAGCGGCAGATATGGCTGAAAGGGTATTATCCCTATTTTCCCAAGTAGATGTGGTCATTAAGGCTGCTGCAGTAGCTGATTTTCGGCCAGCAGAGGTGGCCGGAGAAAAAATAAAAAAGAGCGAATACAGGAGTCTTATTCTTACCCTCGAACCTACTGTGGACATTCTAGCTGAATTGGGCAAGGTTAAAAGGCACCAGATACTAGTAGGATTTGCAGCCGAAACCACGGAAGCCCTTCACCAGGGAGCCCTTAAAATGGCAGCCAAAAATGTAGATCTTATGGTAATCAATGATGTAACCCTGGAAGGGGCTGGCTTCGGGAGCGACACCAATATTGTTACCCTGCTTTATCCTGATGGGCGACGGGAAGAATTACCCCGGTTACCCAAGTTAGAGGTTGCGCACCGGATTCTCAATGCTGTTAAGAGTTTACCCCGTTTTAAAGAGCAGGGAGATATACCGACTAAGAAGGAGTGAGAAGCGTGGCGCGCAGGTTGTTTACTTCTGAATCAGTAACTGAAGGCCACCCAGATAAAATGGCGGATAGCATATCCGATGCCATCCTCGATGCCATCCTGGAGAAGGATCCCCTGGCCAGGGTAGCTTGTGAAGTACTGGTGAGCACAGGGTTAGTCTTGGTGGCCGGCCAGATAACTACGGAATGTTATGTGGATATTCCTAGGATAGTGAGGGATACGGTACGCGATATTGGTTATACCCGGGCTAAGTTCGGCTTTGATTGTGACACTTGTGCGGTGGTTACCTCTATTGACGAGCAGTCCCCAGATATCGCTATGGGTGTAAACCAGGCCTGGGAAAAAAGAGAGGGGCTTGAGGATGATGAAGTAGCCTCCTTGGGAGCGGGGGACCAGGGAATGATGTTCGGCTACGCTACCCGGGAGACGCCAGAGCTCATGCCTTTGCCCATCACCTTAGCCCATAAGCTTACTAAGAGGCTGGCTGAAGTTCGCAAGCAACGTATCCTCCCCTACTTAAGGCCGGATGGCAAATCTCAGGTTACTGTAGAATATGAAGGGGACCAACCCATCCGGGTAGATACAGTAGTAATTTCTGCCCAGCACCGTCCAGATATCGATTTGGCTGATCTAAGGGAAGGCATTTTGGCAGAGGTTATTAGGAAAGTTATACCCGAGGAGATGCTGGATAAAAACACTAAGTATTTTATCAACCCTACGGGGCGCTTTGTTATCGGAGGACCGCAGGGAGATACGGGGCTTACCGGGCGAAAGATCATAGTGGATACTTATGGTGGGATGGCCCGCCATGGTGGGGGTGCCCTTTCGGGTAAGGATCCTACTAAGGTGGATCGGTCAGGAAGTTATGCGGCCCGTTATGTGGCCAAGAATATTGTAGCTGCAGGTTTGGCTGAACGTTGTGAGGTACAGGTAGCTTATGCTATAGGAGTAGCTCGTCCAGTTTCTATAGCTGTAGATACTTTTGGAACAGGTATACTCCCTGATGAGAAATTAGTAGATATAGTACGGGAGCATTTTGATCTACGTCCGGGGGCCATCATCCGCGATCTAAACTTACGTAGGCCCATTTACCGCCAGGTAGCAGTTTATGGTCATTTTGGCCGTAGCGATCTAGACCTTCCTTGGGAGCGTTTGGACAAGGTAGAGGCCCTGCGGTCTGCAGCAGGATTATAATCTGGAAGAACGGGGGTATAGCTTTTGGGGCTCGCCTTTATCTTTTCCACCGCTTTCTTAGTTGGTTTATCCGGTGCTTTAATGCCTGGCCCTCTCTTAACGGTAACAGTTGGAGAAAGTGCCCGGCGAGGATTTATAGCCGGGCCTCTTTTAGTTGCGGGGCATGGTCTATTGGAAGGAGTATTGGTGTTGGCTTTAGCTTTAGGTCTGTCTTCCTTTTTCCACCACCCCTTAACGAGCAAGGTAGTGGCTTTAATTGGTGGGTTTTTCCTTATCTATATGGCCTGGGGCATGCTCCGTGATGCCAGGAGCGGTAGGTTAGAGTTTGAAGCTAAAGGGACACGTGAGGAAGTAGCTGTCACAGACGGAGTTCCCCAGGTTTTCCCCTCTAGGGGATTGGACCTGGTGTGGACCGGGATGTTAGTTAGCTTATCTAACCCTTACTGGAGTCTCTGGTGGGCTACAGTAGGGTTGGGCTATATAACTTTATCTTTACAGCACGGGGATCTAGGCTTGCTTAGCTTTTTTTCCGGTCATATATTATCCGATCTGGTCTGGTATAGCTTGGTGGCGGCTGTTGTAGCTGGCGGCCGGCGGTTCCTAACCCCTGCTTTATACCGAGGCATAATCTTGGCTTGTGGTCTTTTTTTAGTCTTTCTGGGAGGCTCATTTATATTATGGGGTCTTAGAACCTAGACCTTCGGAAAATACAAATTGCGCGGAGACCGCAGACTGTGCTATATTTATGCTTGAGGTGGTTGTTGGTGATCCTGGAGCCCACGGTAGTCAGGCATTTGGCAGCCAGCATTATATACCGCGCAGTTTTAGATCTGATTTATAAGGATGAACGCTCTCCTTACTGGCATAGCGCCAGGTCTTTTTTCGCTTCTTCTTGGTTTGAAGACCTGGCCGACTACCTGGGTTATGACATAGAATCTGTAAGAAAAGCCATAGACCAGATATGCGCTAATCGGGAATACTACCGTAACCTCTTGCGCTCGTTGAGTTAGCTCCTGCCCTTGATTTTTAAGTTAAGACAATGGTATAATCCGTTAAGAAAAATGCTGATGTAGCTCAGTGGTAGAGCAGCGCACTCGTAATGCGCAGGCCGTGGGTTCGAATCCCACCATCAGCTCCAGGGAAACAAGGAATGGCAAGGTTTCCGGAATGGGAAATCCTTGCCATTTTACTTTGAGAGGGCAAATTGGGCACAAAATGTGCCCCATAAGCCTGTGATCTGATTTATCCTCGTTTTGTTGCTTGCCGGGTTAAATCTCACTTAACAAGTGAGGAGAAGACCATCTCCACTTTCACTCCACTTTATCTCCGGTTTTTGAACCCTCTGCTCATAAAGTAATGTTAAACCTAGGATTTTAAGGATTCCTTTTTGCCTAGCGATCTGTTATAATGACCTGTGGATAAATTAGCCATTAGGATTGGATTTGAGGACATGCTGGCTTCTGTTATTGTTAATTCGAGCAAGCAGTGGATAGGCCAGCCGTTGGTATACGAGGTCCCAGCCTCCCTGATTGGAGAGATCCGTTTAGGGACATGGGTGAGGGTTCCTATAGGCAACAGGGAAACAGATGGGGTTGTAGTGGGTTTTCCCCAGGAGAGTACAGTCCAAAACGTGAAGGTAATAGGAGAGGTACTAGACCCCGAGTTGCTACCCTCACCTGTTGTAGAGCTTTTACTATGGATGAGCGAGTATTACTTATGTCTTCCGGGAGAAACCCTCCCCCTTTTTTTACCCCCTATTTTAAAACGTCGCCAGTGTTTCTGGTCCTGGTTAGGGGGAAAAGGCAGGGAGGGGCTTGACCCTGCCTTATTTATTAACCCCTTAACCTTTGAAGTAGCAGCGTACTTATCTAGGCGAGGTCGGGTGACTCAACGCTCCTTAAAAAGTCGTTGGCCTGGGAAAGAGCTAGACTTAGCTCTGCAGGAACTGGAGGCACGCGGTTTTGTAGTCCGGGAATGGAGCTGGGGGTCCAAGGCGAGTAAAAAGCAAGCTTCTTCCCCTGGGCTAGAAGAGGAAAATCTTCGGGACATAGAGCAGCAGGTTATAAATTTAACTTTTGAGCAACGGTTGGCCCTTAAGTACTTGGAGATAGGTCTTAAGCAAGGTAAGGGTAACTTTTTATTACACGGGATAACGGGAAGTGGGAAGACAGAAGTTTACCTTCGAGCTGTTGCTGCTGCCCTGAATTTAGGGAAAGGGGTTATTGTATTAGTTCCTGAACATTCCCTCATCCCCCAGATGGCCGAGCGGTTAAAGGAAGCCTTCGGGCATCTGGTGGTGATCCTTCATGGTGACTTACCTACAGGGGAGCGTACGGGTGTTTGGGAGAAACTGCGCAGTGGCGAGGCCAAGATAGTTGTAGGTACACGTTCGGCTCTCTTCGCCCCTCTACCTGAGCTCGGGCTTATTGTTATAGATGAAGAGCATTCTCCAACCTACAAGCACGAGGCCAATCCCAGGTACGATGCTCGGGAGGTGGCCTTAAAGCGCGGACAGCTCCAGGGAGCTGTGGTGGTTTTGGGCAGCGCAACCCCTAGCACAGAAGCTTATTTTTTAGCCTCTCGCGGCCAGTTAAAATTACTGGTCCTTAAGCAAAGGGTGGCTGGGGGCCAGTTACCTAAGGTTGAGATAATCGATATGCGGGAAGAATATCTGCAGGGTCGCTCTGGTTACTTAAGTGTACGGTTGCAAGAAGAGATACGTACCACCCTCAAGCGGGGAGAACAGGTACTTCTTTTTCTTAATCGGCGAGGTTATGCTCCCCATGTTACTTGCCGTTGTTGCGGATATGTACCTACCTGTACCAATTGTGCAGTCGGCCTAACTTATCATGTTGATGGAAAATTACGCTGCCATTATTGTGGATTAGAAAAAGGATGGAGAGGAAGTTGCCCACGGTGTGGTGGCTCCCTTGCCCTCCTCGGCGCAGGAACCCAGAGGGTGGAGGCTGAGATACGCACTATATTTCCTGAAGCGCGGGTTTTACGAGCTGACAGCGACAGCCTGAAAAGCCCGAGACGGTGGCGGGAAATTTATAACCTATTTTTGGCTCGTCAGGCTAATGTGCTTATCGGCACTCAGACTATAGCTAAAGGTATGGACTTCCCTGGGGTTAGCCTGGTGGGAGTGATAAATGCTGATGTTTCCTTGTTTCTCCCGGATTTCCGCGCCCGGGAGCGTACCTTTCAGCTTTTAACCCAAGTAGCAGGGCGAGCCGGGCGTCGCTCCAGGGAAGGGAAAGTATTGATTCAAACCTTTAATCCCCAGGAACCAGCTATAGTTTTGGCTGCCCGGCAGGATTACGAAAGTTTTTACCACTTAGAAATAGCTTCTCGCCGTACCTTGCGTTATCCTCCCTTCGTTAAGCTAGCCCGGTTAGGATTGATGGGCCTTTATGAGGGAGAGGTAATAAGCGCTGCCTTTTCCTTAGCCAGGATATTAAAAGAGGTGGGTACTTCTTTAGAAGTTTTAGGGCCCGCTCCAGCAGCTATACCTAAAGTAAGGGGTGAATACCGATGGCAGCTGACTCTTAAAGCCCCAGGCTGGCAGGAGCTTAAAGAAGCCTTGGAAGCGGGGCTAGGACGGTATTGTTGCCCACCAGGGATAAAACTAATTAAAGAGATAGGACCAGTTAACCTGTGGTAGCTGTGTTCCGTCGAGTATTACTTTCCTAGGCCTGAAAATGGCACCTGAAAACCGAGGATAAGTTGGGTAAGTGCTCAATTAGCAGGGGGTAACTCGGGTGGCTGTTTTTAAAATTATTACCTTCGGTGATCCTATTTTAAGGGAAAAAGCCGAGCCGGTTAGAAAAATAACCCCCCACATCCATAAGTTGCTCGATAACATGGCGGAGACCATGTACGCTGCACCGGGGGTGGGGCTTGCCGCGCCTCAAATAGGGGTGAGCAAGCGGGTTATTGTGGTGGATGTGGGAGAAGGCCTGGTAGAGCTTATAAACCCAGAAATAGTGGTTGCCGAAGGCCAAGAGATTGGTATAGAAGGGTGCTTGAGCATACCCGGCGTACAAGGGGAGGTACTCCGGGCGGCCCGGGTAGTGGTAAAGGGGTTGGATCGTCACGGCCAAATGAAGGAATACAAGGCTCAAGGGTTGTTCGCCCGGGCTTTGCAGCACGAGATCGACCACTTAGATGGTATTCTATTTATAGATAAAGTGATCCGCTGGGTGGAGGATACCCAGGGGAGGCGATAGGGTTGAAAGTAGTTTTTATGGGGACGCCGGAATTTGCTGCTTTTTGCTTGCGTGCTTTATTAGAAAGCCGGCACCAAGTAGTAGGGGTGGTTACTCAGTTGGACCGACCCCGGGGTAGGGGGAAGAAGTTAGCCTTTTCCCCGGTAAAGGAGCTAGCCATAAAGCAGGGTTTACCCGTGCTCCAGCCTTCTAACCTGGCGGATCCCACGTTTTTAAATATTCTAAAGGGCTGGGAGCCACAGGCCATAGCGGTGGTAGCCTTCGGCCGTTTATTACCTCCCGCCGTATTATCTTTGCCGCCTTATGGGTGCATTAATGTTCATGCTTCTTTATTGCCCCGTTACCGGGGAGCAGCGCCCATCCAGCGGGCCATAATGAACGGGGAAAAAGAGACTGGGGTAACCACGATGTATATGGTAGAGAAATTGGATGCAGGGGATATTATTCTACAAGAGAAAGTTTCCATTCCTCCAGAAATGACAGCTGGTGAGCTTGAGCAAGAGCTAGCTGCCCGAGGTGCCCGGCTACTGGTGCGTACCCTAGATTTAATAGAGAGTGGACAGGCTCCCCGCATCCCCCAAAATGAGGAGTTGGCTACTTATGCTCCGCCTTTAAGGCCGGAGGAAGAAAGAATAAATTGGGAAGAAGAAGCGGCAAAAATTGTCGATCACGTCCGTGGTCTTAGCCCCCTTCCAGGAGCTTATACCTTGAGGGGGGGAGAGCGGCTTAAGGTTTATCGGGCTCGCGTGTGGGAAGGAGAGAAGGAAGATTTACCCAAGGGTAGGCCAGGGCAAGTCACGGCAGTATTTCCACGGGAAGGATTCCTGGTGCGGGCAGGTGAGGGCGAAGTATTAATTTTAGAAGTACAGCCCCCAGGTAAAAGGATAATGTCGGCGGTCGAGTATTTAAGAGGATACCGCCTACAGGTAGGTGAATACCTGGGATGAGGATAAAGAAGCGAGTTTTTCTAGGCCTGTTAATTATGAGCCTAGCCTTTATCCTTCTGACTTTTGTAGGTATCTGGTATATCCTGGCCCACAGGAGCACTATATGGACTAAATTTCTAATATTCGTGGGAGCTTTTTCTTTAGCTGGCCTTTTCTTTTTTATAATTTTAGGTATCAGTGGATTGACCCTTGTCCTTTGGCGACATCATCCCCTCCCCTTTCTACAACACCTGGGTATTTCGGTGGCTAACTTATTATTTCCTCTGGCTATAATGATCGGTAAAAAATTGGGCATCCCCTCGGATACTGTCCGGGCCTCTTTCATAGAAATTAATAATCAGCTTGTACGGGTGCAGAAACCTAAAGTTAAGCCGGAGGAGATACTTCTGCTAGCTCCCCATTGCTTACAGCGTAGCGACTGTCCCCATAAGATAACGGCGGATGTTTATAACTGCCGGCGCTGTGGAAGATGTTCTATCCATATCCTTCTTGATCTAGCCCAAAAATACGGGGTTCGCTTGGCGGTGGCCACTGGTGGTACTTTAGCTAGGCATTTTGTGAAGGTTTATCGTCCACGGGTGATAGTAGCTATTGCTTGTGAAAGGGATTTGACGAGTGGTATCCAAGATACCCAGCCCCTCCCTGTGTGGGGGGTTGTTAACTTAAGACCTCACGGCCCTTGCCTTAATACCCAGGTCGAAGTATCCCAGGTAGAGGAAGCTTTACGCTTTTTCCTCGGTTTAGAGCTTGAACTTCCGCATCAGGCTGGCTGCCAGTATTTACAGGGTAGTAGAAGCATAATATAATTCCAGGTGAAAGGTACGTTTTTTAAGGAGGGGTTAAATGTTGTTTTATCCCGTGGATCCCACGTTTATCCTGTTAATACCAGCAATATTACTTTCCCTGTATGCTCAATTTAAGGTCCAAGCCACCTTTGAGCGGTATTCGCGCATACCTTCCAGGCGGGGATTAACTGGTGCTGAGGTGGCCCGGGAGCTCCTTAACCGTGCAGGCCTGTATGATGTACACGTAGAGATGGTCCAAGGGTTTTTATCTGACCACTATGATCCTCGGACTAAAGTACTCCGTTTGTCCCCCGCGGTTTTCCAAAGTAGCTCTCTGGCTTCTTTAGGTGTGGCTGCTCATGAGGCTGGTCATGCCCTCCAACACAGGACAGGCTATGTTCCTTTACATATCAGGTCTAGCCTCGTTCCCCTCGTATCTTTGGGGTCCAACTTAGCTATACCTTTGTTAATTTTAGGCTTGATCTTGGGGTTGCCTTCCCTCGCCCGCTTGGGAGTATATGCCTTCCTGTTGGTGGTGATGTTCACCCTGATCACTTTGCCTGTAGAGTTCAATGCCAGCCGACGGGCTGTTGCCCTGCTTGAGAGTGGGGGTTATTTGATAGGCCAAGAGGTTAGAGGAGCCCGAGAGGTATTAAATGCTGCAGCCCTTACTTATGTAGCTGCTGCTTTAACTGCCATTTTAAACTTGCTACGCTTAATGCTTTTGACGGGGTTCTTCGGGCGTCGTGAAGAGTAGTCGGGAAGCCGCCCTGCATATTGTATACCGGGTCCTAGAAGAAGGAGCCTTTGCAAGTCTCGCGGCTAATGAGGTTTTAAAGGATAGCGGGCTAGATGCCCGGGATCGATCCCTGGCCCGGGAGATCGCTTATACAGCCATTAAGGCATGGAATACCATTGACTGGGCCCTTAATTTATATTTGTCCAGGAAGAAGCTAGAAGAGCTACCAGCGTGGATTCGTTGTGTCTTGCGGATAGGGGCTTCCCAGATTCTTTTTTTATCTCGTATTCCCCCTTGGGCAGCTGTTTATGAAACGGTGGCCCTGGCCAAAAGATACGGCCATCGAGGAACTGCGGGCTTAGTTAATGCGGTTTTGCGCCGCCTTTTACTCCAGAAGGAACAGCTCCCTTATCCTGATGTTAAAGAAGATCCGGTGGGGTATATCTCCCTTCGCTACCATCACCCGTCCTGGATGGTAGCTGAGTGGTTGTCCCGCTGGGGCCTGGAGGAGACCATAGCACTTTGTCAGGCTAATAATGTACCACCACCTTTAACTATCCGGGTAAACACACTAAAGGCCGATGTTTCTTTCGTACGGGAGGTTTTGGCCCAGGAAGGGGTGACTACTCATCCCTGCCGTTATGCTCCCGAAGGCCTAGTAGTAGACAATCTCGAAGGCCTGGAGGATAGCTTGGCCTTTAAGAGAGGCTTATTTTACGTCCAGGATGAGGCTTCCATGCTGGTTAGCCATGCCTTAAATCCATATCCTGGAAGCACAGTTGTAGATGCTGCTGCAGCTCCTGGAGGTAAGACTACTCACTTGGCTCAGCTTATGAAGAATCAAGGGCAGATTTTAGCTTTCGATACCCACGAGAAGAGGCTTTACCTTATTGCAGATAATTGTCGCCGTCTGGGCGTAACCTGTGTAGA
Organism: Thermanaeromonas toyohensis ToBE; assembly: GCF_900176005.1. Classification (NCBI taxonomy): domain Bacteria; kingdom Bacillati; phylum Bacillota; class Clostridia; order Neomoorellales; family Neomoorellaceae; genus Thermanaeromonas; species Thermanaeromonas toyohensis. The sequence continues at coordinate 1,115,652 of NZ_LT838272.1, forward strand.
GCTTCATCTAGAAGATGCCCGACGGCTTGGCGCTAGATACCCTAGTGTAGCTGATTACCTTTTGGTGGATGCTCCTTGCTCGGGGCTGGGGGTATTACGTCGGCGGCCTGACGCTCGCTGGCGTAAAGATTATCGCGAGATGGAGGAGTTAGCCGAACTCCAGCTAGCTATTTTAAAAGGCTCTTTGGGGGTCCTTAAGCCGGGAGGTGTCCTGTTGTATAGCACTTGCACCTTAACTTGGAAAGAAAACGAGGGAGTAATCAACCGTTTTCTCCAAGAGATCCCGGGGGTAACCCCAGAGGATCTTTCGGCTTATCTTCCATCCCTTCCGCGAGATCTTAGAGAGCAGGCACGGCGGGGACAAGTCCAGTTTCTACCACACAAACACGGGACAGATGGTTTTTATATAGCTCGCCTACGTAAAATAGGAAGTTGATAAAGTAAAAAGGGGTAGCAAAAATGGATTTTATGCCTTGGCAGGCCGTGATTTTTCAATCCATTCCGGAGAGTATAATATTAATCAGTCTAGGTTTAGGGTTTTTGGGCCTTTATCCACCCTTTAACGGGGTCGTTTTAGTAGCTACTGTTTATTCCCTTTCCTCAGTTGTGATCCGGGGGTTACCTTTACCCTTTGGAGCCCATACCCTTATCCTTTTACCCTTGTTAGCAGTACTTCTTAAACTTTTCTTTAAGATAGAGTGGTGGAGGGCAGCTACAGCCGCCTTATTAGGGACTATAATTTTTGGCCTTGTAGAGAGTATTTCTATTCCTCTTATGCTTTTCCTTACAGGATATGATCTGGCCACGGTGATGCATGACTCTTGGCTACGGGTTCTTTTCCCTTTACCCGATGAAATTATATTAGGGATGTTGGCGTGGATAGTTTGGAAAAAGCGCCTTTCCCTCTTTCGTCCAGGACGGCCCAAGTTTTACTAAAGGGGGATGGAAGAGGGCATGAGTAGAAAACCTTTAATTTTGGTGGCCTTGGTTTTGATCTTGTTAGAGACCCTTTTTTTTGTTTTATTAAACCTAAATTTTATAATGGCTCCCGCTTTTCCTACCCTCTGGCCCAACGCAGTTACCGCTGTCCAGGTCATTTCGCCCTTTTTTATAGCTACTTCTTTAAGCTTGATTTTCCTTCTTTTTAAGTATGTAAATAAAGAACTGGAGGCTTCCAACCAGCGCATATACATAGAGAATTTACGCGAAAGCCTAGAGAACTTGCGGGCTCAGCGTCATGATTTTATGAGCCATCTGCAGGTAATCCATGGATTACTGCAACTGGGGATGATCGGCGACGCTAGGGACTACGTGGCCTCTTTATGTGCTGAAATCCGCCAACCCACCCGTATTATTTCCCTGAACCAGCCTACGCTAGCAGCCCTGCTCCAGAGCAAGATTACCCTAGCGGAATCCCAAGGCATCGCTTGCCAGTGTGAGGTAACTACCGAATTAAAGGAATTGCTGGTGCCCGGGATGGATATAACCAGAATATTTGGTAATTTATTGGACAATGCTATTGAAGCCCTCAAGGAGGCTACAGGTGAAAGGCGGCTCTGGCTACGTATTTACGAGAGGGAGGAAGAGTATGTATTTGAGGTAGGTAACACCGGTCCTGCCATTCCCCTGGCCCTACAGCAAAAAATTTTTGAACGGGGTTTTACTACGAAAAAAAACAGGGAGGGTCATGGCCAGGGCTTATTTATTGTTAAGACTTTAGTAGATAAGCATAAGGGTCGCATTAGTGTACACAGCAGCGACCAGGGTACCGTGTTTACGCTTCTTTTTCCCCGCAATAAAGACAGCAAATTTTAACTGAAAAAGAAGGATTTTCATCTTTACTATAGAAATATGTAAATATGGTAAGCCTTCACAATATAGCTCGAAAATGGGCCCAAATTCTACTTACCAAGGTTGGGCCAGAGAGTAAACCTTACAGGAATTATGGGCCAGAGGCTCTGGCAGTGATAACCTACGGCCTGGAGATAGCCTTGGGAGCTTTAGGGGAAGTAGTAGCTGTAATAAGCGTAGGGGTTTTGGTAAAAATGTTCCCAGAAATGATGGCAGCTTTTCTTACCCAGGCTGTATATCGTTTGGGCGCCGGAGGGGCCCACTGCACTGCCTATTACCGCTGTTTGGTGAGCTCCCTGATGGCCTTGCTTCTTACGGCTGGTTCCGCACGTTACTTAGAGAAGATAATGCCAGAATGGGGGGTTATGGGGTTAGCCCTTGCTGCTACCTTGGTAGGGTTAGCGGTAGTTGCTCGCTGGGCGCCGGCAGATACACCGGCTAATCCTATTACCAATCCTTTAAGGCGAAACTTTCTCCGGCGGTTAAGCTTTTTATTTTTAACTAGTTGGTCAATTGCTGTATTTTTGGCTAGAGGTTGGGTAAAAGTGAGTATTCTCTATGCCTCCATTATAGCCGTGCTCCTACAAACTTTAACTGTCACGCCACTAGGGTACCGGTTACTAGAGAGGGTGGACAGGAGTTTAGGCGGGAAGGGGTTTTGAACAGGGAGGAGGTGAAAAAAGGATGTGGCGTAAGGCTCTAGCCTGGGCAGTATCTTGCCTGTCCCTTTTGGCGGTATTGGTAGCCCAGAGTAGCGTCTTGCCCACCAGTACCTTGGCTTGGTACCAGCCGGAGGTACCGAAGGGCCTACGGAGATAAGGGTAGAAAAGATAGAGAGAATAGCAACGCAACTAGGGGAAGTAGAGTATAGTCGAGGGGGGAGTATACCCTCCTGTTTTTTTATTTTCGGGTAGCTATAAAAGGGGAAGAACCTATTGGTATATAATGGTATAAGTTTAGCCATACTAGTTTTCAGGCCTGGTATAATATTTACCAGGGGAATCTTATGTATGGAAAAAGTTGAACTTTATGGGCTTGAACTGGGTGAGTTAAAAGAGCTTGTAACCCAACTAGGAGAGCCTAGTTACCGGGCCACCCAGCTTTTTCATTGGATTCATGCTCACCAGGCTGGGGAATGGGAAAAAATGACCAATTTGCCCCGGGCCTTTAGAGAAAGATTAGGAGAAGTGGGCTTTCTCCCTCAATTTTCCTGCTTACGCCAGTGGCAAGACCCCTGGGACGGTACTACTAAGCTTTTACTTAAGTTGCGCGATGGAGAAAAGATCGAGTGCGTTTTGATGACCTACGAGAAAGAGGGTAAGGCTTCTAGATATACCGCTTGTGTTTCCAGCCAAGTCGGTTGCGCGCTGGGATGCGGGTTTTGCGCCACAGGGCAGTTGGGCTTTAGGCGTAATCTTACAGCCGGAGAGATCGTGGGGCAAGTTTGGGCTTTACAGCGCTATTTAGGCCCCCGGGAAGGGGGAAAACGTATTGGTAATATAGTGTTTATGGGCATGGGAGAGCCCTTACTAAATTATGAGGCCGCTCTCAAAGCACGGCGTATCTTAATGGATCCTAACGGTTGGGGGATAAGCCACCGGAAGATTACCCTTTCTACTTGTGGACTAGTACCTCAGATTAAACGCCTGGCCGAGGAAGAACCTCCGGTTGAACTGGCTGTTTCCCTGCACGCTACAACCGATGAGGTACGGGATAAGCTAGTACCTATCAACCGTCGTTATCCGCTAAAGGAACTTCTTAAGGCCTGCCAGTACTATGTGGAAAAGACTAACCGGAAGATCACCTTTGAATATATTTTGATCAAAGGAGTTAATGACTCCTTGGAAGATGCCAAACGTTTAGCTCGGATGGTAGGAGGTATCTTAGCCTATATAAATCTTTGGCCCTTTAACCCTATTCCTGGATCTCCTTGGGAGCCGTCCTCAGGCGAACAAGTGCAAGATTTTGCCCTACAGTTAAAAGAGCGGGGTCTAGAGGTAGCTATAAGGGAGAGCCGGGGTAGCCGCATTGCGGCTGCCTGTGGCCAGTTACGTTATTACTCGGCGAAGGAGGTTTAGGGCATGGGTTGGCTTGAGGATATAGAAAATTTTTGGCGACGCCTTTTTGAAGGAATTTTCCAGCGGGGCAAGGAACAGCCCCTACACCCGGTACAGATCGCTAAAGCCCTGGTAAGGGTTATGCTGGATAGCCGTTCCATAAGCGTTAATAAGGTTTATGTACCTAATATATATTTAGTGTACTTAAGTCCCCGGGATTTTGAAAACCTCTCCATGTATAAGAAGGCCCTGGCTTCTGAATTGGCTGAGTATCTACGAGAACGAGCATCGGCGCAGAATTATACTTTGGTGGGGGACATCAAGGTGCTTTGGGAACTTGACGAAGAGCTTCCACCTGGGGGGCTTCGCGTCCATGCCCGGATGGAGGAGCAATGGGCTTCTCCATCCCCAGAGGATACATTGGTATATCCTCCTGTAAAAGAAGGAGTATCCGTTCCATCTCGCCGTCCAGAATTTAGGCTTTTGGTTGTAGAAGGGCCGGACCAGGGCCGTACCTTTGTTTTACATGAAGGCCGACAAGTATTAGGTCGCAATCCTACCTGCGAAGTATTTTTAACCGATGATCAAGTTTCCCGTCAACATTGTCAAATCGAAGTAGAAGAAGGGAAAAGCATCCTTACAGATCTAGGAAGTAGAAACGGGACGTTGGTGAACGGTCAGCCTGTGCAGCGGGCCTTGTTAAACCCTGGGGATCACATTCAAGTAGGACGTACTCTCTTACAAGTGCAGGTGGTGGGGCAATGACCCCTTGGCTTATAATGGTGTTTCGCCTTTTGTTTGTCTTTCTCCTTTATTTGTTTTTATTCCATGTTTTACGACTAATGTACCAGGATTTATTCAAGGAAACCCGGACATGTTATCCTTTACGGAGTGGAAGATTGGTTCTGAAGGTAAGGGAAACCTTAAATACTAATTTAAAAAAAGGAGAAGTTTACCCCCTTGCCGAAAGTATTATGATCGGGAGGGAGGAATGGAACGATATCGTTATAAAGGAAAGCCATGTCTCCGGGCGCCATGCTATTATCACCCGCCAAGGCTTGAGGTGGCAGATCCGCGACTTGGGTAGTACTAATGGGACCTATGTAAATGGCGTACGTATTGAAGGACCGGTAGACCTCGTACCGGGAATGGAGGTACGTATTGGCGGGGTGACTTTTGAAGTGGGGTGGGAGAATGCGAGCCGAGGCGCTTACCCATACCGGGTTAATACGTCCAGATAACGAAGATGCCTTTCTAGTAGATACCGAGAAAGGGCTTCTGGCCGTAGCTGATGGGATGGGCGGGCATCAAGCAGGGGAGGTAGCCAGTTTCCTCGCCCTCCGGGCCTTAGCAGAAAAATTGAAAGAGGAACTGGTGGAAGACCCGCTAGCTAAACTCCTGGCTGCTGTGCATTTCGCTAATGAAGTGGTATATCGTTCGGCCTGCCAAAGCCCGGAATTGAGCGGGATGGGTACCACTTTAACAGCTGCTTGGGTGGTAGGTTCCCAAGCTTTTCTGGCCCATGTGGGCGACAGCCGAGCTTATCTTTTTCGCGGCGGGCGGTTGGAAGTCTTAACCCACGACCATTCCTATGTGGGTGAGCTGGTAAGGAGCGGTGATCTTACAGTAGAACAAGCCCGCCTCCATCCCCATCGTAATATTCTGACCCGGGCCTTAGGTACTGAGGCCGAAGTTATAGTTGATACCCGGGTTGTTGGTCTACATACAGGAGATCGCCTGCTTCTTTGCACTGATGGATTACCTGAAGTGGTTAAGGATGAGGAAATCGCTGAGGTCTTAAGCTCAAGAACAGGTCTTAAGGAGGCGGTGCAAAGCCTTGTAAGATTAGCCTTAGAACGGGGAGGACCCGATAACGTTACGGTGGTGCTAGGAGCTTATGAGTAGGAGGTGGCGGGAGTTTACCCTTCTCCTGTGGCCAAATCTTATACTCTTAAGCGGCTATTTTTATAGCCAGATCTTGGGAGGAACGCTCACTTCTTTAGGGATTCCTGAGTTCAGTCTTTTATGTAGTTCCTTTCTGGGCGCCCATCTAGTATTAAAGGCTAGCAAGCACCAAGGAGACGAATATTTGTTACCCCTAGCAGCCATGTTGACCAGCTTAGGTCTAATTTTCCTTTTTCGTTTAGATCCAACCTTGGCTAAGCGACAGGTAGCCTGGACGGTGATAGGTTTACTCGCCTTGGTATCCGTATGCCTAAGAGGAAGGGATTATCAACGGATACTTCGATATCCCTATCTGTATCTTATTTTAGGGCTTTTTTTTCTAAGTTTGACTATAATCGCAGGAACCCGGATAGGTGGTGCTAAGAGCTGGATAGTTTTGGGTCCTTTAAGCCTTGAGCCTGTGGAAGCGGTTAAAGTACTGGTAGTGCTTTTTTTGGCTGGATTTTTGGAAGAAAAGAAGGAACTTATGCTGGAGCAACCGAGTTGGTCACGGTCCTGGGGCCCTCTTCTAGTTGCGGTTAATCTAGCGGTACTTCTTTTGGTGCTCCAGCGTGATCTGGGTTCTGCTTTAATTTTACTGGTAGTCTTCTTAGCCATAATATACCTAGCTACCGGCCGAAAACGTTACGTAGCTGTAGGCACTTTTTTATTTACGTTGGGAGCCTTGGGTGCTTATGTATTTTTCCCGCACCTTAAGTCTAGGATAGCCATATGGCTTAATCCTTGGGAGGATCCTCAAGGAGCTGGGTACCAGGTAATACAGGGGTTACTAGCCATAGCCAGCGGAAGGGTTTTAGGTACCGGAGTAGGACTAGGTTATTCCCAAATTATACCTGCGGTGGCTACAGATTTTATTTTTGCCACCATGGCGGAAGAGATGGGCTTCTTGGGGGGGTTAGGGACAGCCATACTTTACCTCCTTTTTGGCTATAGAGGATTTCGGGCGGCTTTGGATGCCCCTGAAGAGCAAGGAACCTTGCTAGCCGCCGGCTTAACTATACTAATCACTTTTCAGGCCTTTATCATCATGGCAGGGGTAACTAAACTTTTACCCTTGACGGGCGTTACCTTGCCCTTTGTAAGCTACGGGGGGAGTTCCCTGGTTATAAGTTATCTAATTTTAGGTTTACTCCTTAATGTGAGCGCAGCCAGGCGGCAGGTGTAAGCATTATGGGCAAGCATGTAAGGCACTTGGCTTTAACCTTGATGGCCATGTTTTTTGTCCTTATTTTGCATCTCACCTATCTTCAAGTACTTAAAGCGGAAGGACTCTACCTTCATCCCCTTAACCCTCGCCTTAAGTTGCTGGAAGAAAAGACCTTGAGGGGGGATATACTGGATCGGGAGGGAAGGGTTCTCGCCCGCTCTAGCTCCTTCCAAGGGCGCGTGAACAGGGAGTACCCCTTGGGGAGGGCGGCAGCCCACGTGATAGGTTATGCTTCACCTAGGTTAGGTACGAGCGGATTAGAAGCAGCCTATGATGGCGAACTACTAGGCCTTGTGGGAAGCCTAAGTTATCTTAACGAGTTTCGGCGGCTACAGGGTTTGCCCCGTAAAGGATATGGTCTACTGTTAACTTTGGACGCTGAATTGCAGCGTCTTGCCTTCCAGTTGCTGGAGGGATACCGGGGAGCAGTGGTGGCCTTAAACCCGCGCACTGGGGAAGTATTGGCCCTAGCTAGTAGCCCTTCCTTCGATCCACAGAGTGTAGAAGAGCAATGGGAACTACTCCAGGATCCCCGGCAAGGTAGCCCTTTTCTAAACCGGGCTATCCAAGGCTTATATCCGCCGGGTTCTACTATGAAATTGGTGGTTGCGGCGGCAGCCCTGGAGAGGAATTTCCGAATAGCTGAAAGCCGTTTTTACTGCCCGGGATATATAGAAATTGAAGGCCGCAGGCTGACTTGCCCCCAGGTTCATGGTAATATTAATTTTAGGGAAACCTTGATGTATTCTTGCAATGTGACTTTTGCCCAGTTAGCTTTGGAGGTCGGCCCTGTATCCCTTAAGAAGGCGGCAGATAATTTCGGCTTTAATCAGGCCTTAAGCTTTGATCTACCCGTGGTTGTTTCCCAGGCTCCCTTTATGGAGGATAGTGATGCCAATTTGTTGGCCGAAGGCGCTATAGGCCAGGGTAAGGTATTGGCTACCCCTTGGCAGATGGCTTTAGTAGCTGCAGCCATAGCCAATAAAGGCTTATTGATGAAGCCTTTCCTAGTAGCCAAGGTTATAGGTGATGAAGGGGAGGTTGTTAAACAAACTCAACCTCGACTAGCCAGGGTGGCTACTACTCCTAATATAGCCCAAGTTATTAAGGAGGCTATGGTAGCTACGGTTGAGGAAGGTACTGGCCGGAGTGCGAGACTCCAGGGGCTTAAGGTGGCAGGTAAAACGGGTTCCGCCCAAAACCCGCAAGGTAAGGCCCATTCTTGGTTTATAGGCTTTGCGCCAGCTGATAATCCCCAAATAGCAGTAAGTGTAATTATGGAGAATGCCGGAGCGGGGGCGGAAGCGGCAGCTCCGGTAGCTCGTGAAATCATAGCCAAGGCCTTAAGGCGGTGAAAGCGTGATTGGTAAGATCTTAGAGGGCCGCTATGAAATTAAAGAGGCTCTAGGGGGCGGCGGCATGGCCCAGGTGTACCGGGGCGAGGACCGCCTACTTCACCGGAGCGTTACTATTAAGATTTTGCGTGAACAGTTCGCTAGTGACAAGGATTTTATAGCTCGCTTTCAACAAGAGGCGAGATCTGTAGCTAAGCTTTCCCATCCCAATGTGGTAAGTATCTACGATGTAGGCCAAGAAGATGGCCTATATTATCTCGTTATGGAATATGTGGAAGGCCGTTCTCTAAAGGAAATTATTAAAGAAAGGGGCCACCTTTCTGTCCGTGAGGCGCTGGACATCGCCCTCCAGATCTGCGAGGCCCTTGAACATGCCCATGAGAACGGGGTTATTCATAGGGATGTGAAACCCCATAATATTCTTATTACCAAACATGGTCGGGTTAAGGTTACTGATTTTGGGATTGCTCAGGCTATGACCGAGGCTACCCTTACGTATAGTGGAACCTTAATAGGTTCTGTCCATTATCTGGCTCCTGAACAGGCCCGCGGGGAACCAACAGGGGTAACCGTAGATATTTACGCTTTAGGGGTGGTACTTTATGAAATGGTTACGGGAGAGCTCCCCTTTCAAGGTGACACCCCTTTAGCGGTAGCCTTAAAACATCTTCAGGAAGAACCTCGACCACCTAGGGAGCTAAACCCCGCAATACCTCCTGCCCTGGAGCGGATAATCCTTCGGGCCCTAGCTAAAGATCCAGCCCGGCGCTATCCTACAGCGGCAGCCTTAAGGGCCGACCTGCGCGCTCTCCGCAGTGTGCTGGAAGAGGATGATTTTGCTACTAGGGAGTTACCTTTACTAGCCCAGGAAAAGGATCCTCCTGCGGTTGCTCGTACAAGACGGCGACCCCGGGTATGGGCTTGGGTTTTAATTATCCTTGCTTTTTTGGGTTTGGCTATGGCGGGGCTCTGGGCTGGGTTCCATTACTATCTAGTGGTGGGAGAGACGGTAGTGCCTTCGGTTGAGGGTTTAACTGAAGGAGAAGCCTTGGAACGATTGGCCGCAGCAGGACTTAAGGGCCAAGTCAACGCCCGCCAGAATCACCCGGAGGTTCCTCCGGGAAGGGTCATTTCCCAGGAACCCAGGGCAGGAGAGAGGATTAAACGATCCCGTCCCGTACTTTTAGTGGTGAGCTTAGGCCCTCGGATGCGGCAGGTGCCTAACGTGATCGGAGATCCTGAGCGCATTGCCAGGACCAAGTTACAAAACGAGAAATTTATTGTAATCGTTGATCCCCAAGGAGTCTATCACCCCACCATCGCGGCTGATTCCGTAGTGGCCCAGGATCCACCGGCTGGTACATCAAGGCCGGAGGGCAGCGAGGTGAGAATAACCCTTAGCAAGGGCCCAGAACCCAAATTTGTACGTACCCCCAACTTAATAGGACAGAATTTAACGGAAGCTCAACAGAGGATAAAAGAAAGCGGGCTAGAGCTAGGCACCTTAACTTATCAACGTAACGAGGAACACTATGCGGGGGTAATAATTGGTCAAGACCCCCAGCCGGGAACTTCTATTTTACAGGGAAGCCCGGTGAATTTGGTAGTCAGCCAGGGGCCAGGACCAACCAGGCAAGAAGCGGTAGTCACCATACCACCTAGTGGGGATCAGAAGGAACATAGGATACGGATTGTGGTTATTGATGCTAAAGGTACCCATGAGGAATATAATGATGTCCAGAAACCTGGAGAAAAAATTGTGGCGGTTGTCCCCTATTATGGTAAGGGGAAGCTGCAAGTTTTTAAAGATGACCAGATGATTTTGGAAAGGGCGGTGCCATAGGAAAAAGGTTGTGAAGGAAGGTATACTGCTTAAAGGTATAGGAGGTTTCTACTTTGTAGAGGCTAATGGGGAAATTTATCAATGTCGCCTGCGCGGCCGCTTTAGGCAAGAGGAGAAAGAGTTTTTACCTGGAGATCGCGTCCAGTTTAGAGAAATAGCCCCCGGCCAGGGAGTAATTGAGGGTATATTACCCCGTAAGACTAAGCTAGAGCGACCGGCGGTGGCCAATGTAGATCAGGTTATCATAGTAATGTCCTTGGGGGAGCCTCCCCCTGATCTGGAACTTTTGGATAGGCTCTTGATCTTAAGCCTGGCCAATGGGACGGAGCCCATTATCTGCTGGAACAAAGCTGATATAGCTAAAGAGGAGTTTATCGGTTTACCATCTTTGTATCAAGGGCTCGGCTATCGGGTGTTAGTCACCAGCGCTAAGACAGGACAGGGTATAGAACTTTTACGGGAAACCTTGAAGGGTCATATTAGCACCTTTGCCGGCCCTTCGGGTGTGGGAAAATCTTCATTGCTTAACGCTATCCAGCCTGGTCTTAATTTAAAGACCGGGGAAGTCAGCCGCAAGATGGGGAGGGGACGCCATACTACCCGACAAGTGGAGCTCCTTGTATTAAAAGAAGGGGGTATGGTAGCCGATACTCCAGGCTTTAGCCGGCTTTATTTACCGGAAATGAAACGAGAGGAGCTCGCGAGCTATTTCCTTGAAATGGAGCCTTATGAAAGCCAGTGCCGGTTTCATTCTTGTTTGCATCGTACTGAACCAGATTGTGCAGTACGTAGAGCGGTAGAAAAGGGCCTTATCCCCCGCCATCGTTATGAACATTATCTAAAATTCTTGGGTGAAGTTATAGAAGCTGAAAGGAGTTACTAAAAAGCATGGTCATTATAGCGCCTTCGTTACTTGCGGCTGATTTTGGCCGGTTGCGGGAAGAGATCGCCTGTATAGAAGCAGCGGGGGCTACATGGTTACATTTAGACATAATGGATGGGCATTTTGTCCCTAACCTCACCTTCGGGCCGGGGGTAGTGTCTGCTTTAAGACCCTACACTAAATTAACTTTTGATGTGCACCTTATGGTGGAACAGCCGGAGAATTTTATCCAAGCCTTTGCCGAAGCTGGGGCGGAATGGATTTCTGTACATGTGGAGACCTGTCCACACCTCCATAGGGTAATCCACCAAGTGAGGGAGGCAGGCTGCCGGCCAGCGGTAGCATTGAATCCGGCCACTGGCCTCCAGGGGCTGGAATGGGTTTTGGAAGAAGTGGATATGGTCCTCGTTATGACGGTTAACCCTGGCTTCGGAGGCCAGCGCTTTATTCCTTCTATGCTCCGGAAAATAGAGGAATTGGCTAGATTAATAAAAGCCCAGGGGAAAGAAGTGTTGATAGAAGTGGACGGGGGGATCAGCGCGGATAATGCTGCTGCTGTGTGTCGGGCTGGTGCCCAGGTTCTAGTAGCGGGGACTGCTATTTTCGGCCAACAGGATAGAGTCGCTGCCTTTAAGGCCCTACATTATGCCGCAAGCCGAGCTGAAGAGGTCGATGCGAGAACTGGCTATAGAGGGTAGGTAGAGCTAAGGCCTTAAATGGCCTACCTTCCGGTTCTTAGTTCGGCAGCCTTGGCGCTGAGGGCAGGGCCGACACGGACGATCCCTGTTTCTTCGATTTCCAAAAGGTGCACGCGGGGATCGTGCCCGCACACCCGGCAGCCATCAATGCGTACAGTGCGGACTATATCTCCTGGTTCCTTCCCGTAGAAAGAAGAGGTGCTGCGGCTGACCACCATCTTGGTTAAGACCAGCGTGCAGTCCAGGATGTGGGATACACCGTATCCGCCAGCTGCTTCAGCAGAGATCTCTTCGTGGCTGCTGCGCTTTTGGGAGATGAAGATAGCTGTCTGATAATGCTCCTTCATTACCTCATAAAGGCGGCGCACTATGGTGCGTGCCGCAGTCTCCTTGCCCTCGTAAAGCCCAGTGATGGAGTCTATAACACAGGCCTTTATATTGTGGTCTCTGATGATCTGAGTCAAATGATGGCAGAGCTCTCCTATGTTTTCCCTCACCTCGGGTAGGCGGACAAGCTCCAAGAGAAAAACTTTGTCTTCGATTTCCTCCCAGGCCAATCTTAAGGCCTGAGCCCTTTGGCGGAGCCCTTGGGCTAAGAAGGGAGCAGGAACCTCTACAGTAACAAAAAGGGTGGCAAATTGGCGTGCAGCCTGGGTCAAGGCGAACTGTTCAGCCATAAGGGTTTTACCCGTATCGGGCACGCCTGTAAGATGCACTACTGAAGCCGAAGGAAGGCCCTTTAGAGGCACCTTACGGTAGCCCTCCTCTTCCATGGTGAAGGTAAAGAAAAGGTCGTCTAGCCCTGGAACGCCTGAAGGGATACCGAAAAGCTTAGGGATACGTTCCTCAAGCTCCTTAAGCTTTAAAACCCGCAACTTTTACTTCCCCTCCTTCTTAAGTCTTGGGCCAGCTAGACTAGGTAAGAAAGTCAGGTCCATAGCACCACCTGCTGCTCCATTTTAGAATGGCCTCCGAGTCCAAGTCAAGGATTAGGCCTTAGGGGCTGACGAGTATCTGGTTAAACCTGGAAAGGCAACAATTAGGTAAAATTCTCATCATAGAGGACTTTTTCTGCTCAAAATTTAGGGAGGGAGATTGAAATGAAGGCCTACACTAAATACCTATGGTTTAACACCCTAAGACGCCGTGAGTATATCAACATCACCGACGAAGTAGAAAGGGCGGTAAAAGAAAGTGGTATTCAGGAAGGTATGGTCCTGGTATCTGCCATGCATATTACCGCCGGAGTCTATGTTAACGATGATGAGGAAGGCATCATCCAGGATCTAGACGAGATGCTCGAGAAGCTCGCTCCCTTTGGGAAACCTTATCGCCACCACCAAACGGGCGAGGACAATGGCGACGCACACTTGAAGAGCATATTAGTCCATCACCAGGTCATTTTACCTGTTACCAATGGCAAGCTGGATCTGGGCCCGTGGCAGCAGATATTTTACGCCGAGTTTGATGGGCAGAGAAGAAAGAGAGTCATCATCAAAGTAATAGGGGAATAGAACTGTGTTGGAGATTTCTGGTACAGATCTTGAGGCTTTTAGAGTGAGGGTGCCTCCTGATTGTCGAACTGCGTTGAGCTCCCATTTCCCTTGACGGTTTAAGTTAAGGGGTGCTATAATTCATACTGACGTCTTCGGGGTTAGGTGAAATTCCTGACCGGCGGTGAAAGCCCGCGAGCTGCTTTTTAAAGCAGTTGACCCGGTGGAATTCCGGGGCCGACAGTGAAAGTCTGGATGGGAGAAGGCGTCAAAGATACTTCAGTCTATCCTGTCCTACCCCGAGGAGCGGAGCGGGGTTTTATTTTTTATGGGGGAAGCTCGGGATAAGTTCTTCATGGAGAAAGCGCTGGAGTTGGCCCGGCTGGGGCTAGGGAGGACCAGCCCCAACCCAGCAGTCGGAGCTGTTGTGGTCCGGGACCAGAAAATAGTGGGGGAGGGTTATCACCAAAAGGCAGGCACCCCTCACGCGGAGATTCATGCTCTGCGGGCAGCCGGGGATCTGGCCCAGGGCGCAACTTTATATGTCACTTTGGAGCCGTGTTGTCATTATGGTCGAACACCTCCCTGTACCGAAGCTATTAAAGCTTCTGGTATCCGTAGGGTGGTTATAGCCATGCCTGACCCCAATCCTAAGGTGGCGGGAAAGGGTATAAGAGAGCTTAAAGAAGCAGGGATAGAGGTAGAGGTGGGGGTCCTGGCCCAGGAGGCCCAGCGATTGAATGAAGCCTTTAGTAAATACATTACCACTGGTTTGCCCTGGGTAACCATGAAGGTAGCCATGACCCTTGACGGGAAGATAGCCACTCGTACTGGGGCTTCGCGGTGGATAAGCTGTGAGGCCTCCCGCCAGAAGGTTCACGAGTTAAGGAATACCCACGATGCTGTTTTGGTAGGCATAGGGACGGTCCTGGCTGATGATCCTTTGCTTACTACCCGATTACCAGGGGGCCGGGATGCCGTAAGGATCATCCTGGATAGTCGTTTGCGGTTGCCGCTGGAAGCTAAAGTTATTAACCCTGCTTCTAGTGCCCCCACCTGGGTAGCCACCACCGATAAGGCTCCGGTAGAGAAGCGGAAGGAGCTGGAAAAATTAGGAGTAGAAGTGCTTGTTCTCCCCTCGGAAGAGGGCCGGGTTTCCTGGCCGGCCTTACTTAAAACTTTAGGTGAGCGCGAGATAATGAGCGTTCTCATAGAGGGAGGGGCAGAAGTCAACGCTTCGGCCCTAGCCAATGGTGTAGTGGATAGGGTGATAGCCTTTATCGCCCCCAAGATCTTTGGGGGGAGGGAAGCGCCGGGACCGGTGGGAGGTATGGGCGTAAGCCAGCCATATGAGGCTTGGGAATTGGAACAAGTAGAGGTTCATCCTTCAGGCGCCGATATAATGATAACCGGCTTGGTTAAGAAAGGGTCTCGATAGGAGTATGGGGCTACAGGAGTAGGCGGCAGTTCAATGGATTTTGGTAGATGAATTCGCGCTCGATAGGAATATGGAGCTTAAGGAGCAGGGGAGGCTGCTTTAAGGGTTTTTTAATAGGGAGGGCTAGAGGCTTGTGTTTACCGGTATAATTGAAGAGATCGGAAGGGTAAAGGAGGTAGAGCTTTACGGCTTGGGAGCGCGCCTTGTCATACAAGCTCAAAAGGTCCTGGAAGGTACCAAGGTAGGGGACAGCATAGCTGTAAACGGAGCCTGCCTTACAGTGGTAGAACTTAAAAGAGGGGCTTTTGTAGCCGAGGTCATGGAGGAGACCCTTAGGGTGACCAATCTGGGGCGATTAAAGGTGGGGGAAGGCGTCAACCTAGAAAGGGCTCTGCGCTGGGGAGACCGCCTAGGAGGGCACCTGGTCAGCGGTCATGTGGATGGTGTGGGGCGTATACTTGACCGGAAGTCTGTGGGTCAGGCTCAAGAGATAACCGTGAGCCTGCCCGAGCACCTCCGGCGCTATGTAGTTCCTAAAGGTTCCATAGCACTGGATGGTACCAGTTTAACTGTTATCGAACGGCGAGACTCTACCTTCAAAGTGGGGCTAATCCCACATACCCTACAGGCCACGGTCTTAGGTTTCAAGGGAGTGGGGGAGGAGGTAAACATTGAGGTGGATTTGATAGCTCGGTATTTAGAAGGACTTTGTGGCCTGGAAGGACTGTACGGAAAAACAGGACAAAGCAATGGAGCGGGGCTGACCTGGGAGTTTCTTGCCGAGCATGGATTCGTTTAAAAGGCTTTTGTTTAAGAGAGCTAGAAAGATACCGGCTGGGCACCTTGGTGCTTAAGGAGGTGGGAAAATTGAGCGAGGAATTCCGTTTTAATACTATTGAAGAGGCTTTGGAAGATATACGAGCTGGCAAAATGGTTGTGGTAGTAGATGACCCGGATAGGGAGAACGAGGGGGATCTAGTTGCGGCAGCGGAAAAGGTCACTCCTGAGATTATAAATTTTATGGCCACATACGGCCGTGGCCTTATATGCATGCCCATAAATGGGCAGCGCTTGGACGAGTTAGAATTGGGCCCAATGGTCACTGAAAATACAGAGGCCCAGGGTACAGCCTTTACGGTTTCTGTGGATGCAGCAGAGGTGACCACCGGCATTTCTGCTTATGAACGGGCTCTGACCATAAAGAAAATACTGGATCCTAATACTAAACCGAGCGATCTGCGCCGGCCCGGGCATGTATTTCCTATCCGGGCCAAAGAGGGTGGCGTGCTTAAGCGCGCAGGGCATACTGAGGCCGCTGTAGATCTGGCCCGCTTGGCAGGGCTGTATCCTGCAGGCGTGATCTGCGAGATTATGAATGACGACGGTACCATGGCCCGCGTACCGCAGCTAATGGAATTTTGCCGGCGTCATAACCTTAAAATCATCACCATTGCAGATCTTATCCAGTACCGCCGGAGGACAGAAAAGCTCATACGACGAGTGGCGGAAGCCCAGCTACCTACACGGTATGGAAGCTTTCGGGCCATAGCTTATGAGGATATTCTCGAGAAGCAAGGCCATTTGGCCCTAGTGAAAGGTACGGTGGATGACGGCCGTCCAGTGCTTGTTAGGGTTCATTCCGAATGCTTAACTGGAGACGTCTTCGGTTCCTACCGGTGTGACTGCGGGGAACAGTTAGAACGGGCTTTGCGCCTAATTGAGGCTGAAGGGCGCGGTGTACTTCTATACATGCGCCAGGAAGGAAGGGGGATAGGACTTCTAAATAAAATTAGAGCCTATAAATTACAGGAGGAAGGGAAAGATACGGTAGAAGCTAATGAGGCCTTGGGTTTTCCTGCTGATCTTAGAGATTATGGGATTGGAGCCCAAATTTTAGCGGACTTAGGGATCCGGGAGTTAAGACTCTTAACCAATAATCCCCGCAAGATAGCCGGCTTGGAAGGCTATGGTCTCCGGGTAGTGGAGAGAGTACCCCTCGAGATTAAGCCCAACGGTATTAACCGCCGCTATCTTCAGGTCAAGAAAGAGAAGCTGGGGCATTGGTTAAAGATAGGATAAAAAGGCAGGATAATTTGAGCATTCCTGTAATGATTTAGGATAGCCGTTGCCAATAAGAAAGCCTCCTGGTAGAAAGGAATTGAACGACAAAACCTCAGATACCAGGAGGCGAGCAAGCGATGCAAAAGGCCGAAAAGAAAGCCTTAGTTTATGGCAACGTGCTGATCGTGGGAGTGGATGTAGCTAAGAAAAACCATTACGCCCGGATATATAACAGCATGGGTATCGACGTAGTAAAACCGTTCTACTTTCATAATAGCAGAGAAGGTTTCTGCCGTCTACTAGGGAAAATAAGCGAAGCCAAGGAGAAAGAGAAGGCGGAACGTATCATTATAGGCATGGAACCCACAGGACACTACTGGAAACCTCTAGCCTATTTCCTAAAAGAGGCAGGTTACACTGTAGTAATTGTAAATCCTTATCACGTTAAAAACAGCAAAGAGATGGAAGACAATAGCCAAGACAAGAACGACCGCAAGGATGCAGGCCTTATAGCCCAACTGGTAAAAGAGGGCAAATTCTTGCACTGCATCTTACCGGAAGGGATATATGCAGAACTGAGGACCCTTTATATTACCCGGCAGCAGGAACACAAAAAACTTAACGCTGCCCTCTGCCAGCTTAAAGCCATAGTAGATGAATATTTTCCCGAGCTAATGGAAGTATTTAAGAGTCTTTTAGGCAAGGCAGCCCAGTGGGTCTTAAGGAACTGTCCCTTTCCTAAGGACATATTAAGCCTAAAGTTAGAAGAACTAGAAGAAGGGCTAAAACAGGCCTCGAACAGTAGAGTAGGGATAAAGAGGGCTCTTGCTCTAAGGCAAGCAGCAGAAAAGAGCATAGGTGTTAAAGAAGGGCTAGAAGGGGCTAAAGTCAAACTTCAAGCCTGCTTGGAAGAAATCGAGTTTTACCAAGGTCAAATAAGGAAGACAGAGGAAGCCATGGGGCGATACCTAGAGGAGACAGGTTTAGCGAATTATCTTTTAAGCATTCCTGGGGTAGGGGTAGTAACAGCGGCAGGCTTTTTAGGGGAGATAGGTGACCCAGCGAAATACCAGCACTGGAGACAGATACGGAAACTAGCTGGTTATAACCTAACGGCCCAGAAATCGGGGAAGAAACAGAAGGCCAAGACCACCATATCCAAGAGGGGTCGGCCGGGGCTAAGGAATCTACTTTACCAGGCGAGCCTTATTCTAGTGGCTAAGAACAAAGAATTTAAAGCGCTATATCATTATTTCTTAAAGAGGCCGGAAAATCCTTTAACGAGGAAGCAGGCTCTAGTAGCTGTGGCTTTAAAGCTAGTGCGGGTGATGTTTACCCTTATTACCCAGAAGAAGGAATATGATGCCAGCAAAGTATTAGGGAAATACCGGGAAGAACAACTAAAGAAAGTAGCTTAAAGAGCTAGGGAGGTTTTGGGTGGGGGAAGCCAAATCCCTCCATAAGGGCATAGACCCTGTAATTAAGTAAAGGCAGGCCCCACCCGCCCCCTTAAGGCAGGACGAAGGAATGAAAGGGCAAGACCCTGCGAGAAATGATAGGGTAGCCTGGGGGCGAATTTTAAGGTGAGGGTCCACCCAAAACCTTAGGATAAAAAATACTCAAAAATACCCATGGTAATTTTTAACCCTTCTCTCTCGTTTCTTAGATGGAGGATGAAAAACTTGAAAATCTAAGAGAGCGAGAGATAGAGGGAGATTTAAGCAAAAAATTGAGATAGGAGAGACAATAGGGGAAAAGCATAATTAAATAGACTCGGTTTAAAAGGGAGGGGTAATGATTCTTATGCACACTTTTCAAGGGAAACTTACTGCTCAAGGTTTAAGGTTTGGTATAGTGGTGAGCCGCTTTAACGAGTTTATCACTAGCCGTTTGCTGGCTGGTGCTCTGGATGCGCTAGAACGGCATGGTGCTGAACCGGAAGGCATACATGTGGCTTGGGTACCAGGAGCCTTTGAGATTCCTCTTGTCGCCCAGAGGTTGGCCCAGCGGGGGTATGATGCTGTTATCTGCCTAGGAGCTGTTATTCGGGGAGCTACACCTCATTTTGAATACGTAGCGGCTGAAGTCACTAAAGGAATCGCCCAGGTTAGTCTGGCCACTGGTATTCCTATTATTTATGGGCTTATTACAGCGGATAATCTAGAGCAAGCCATTGAACGGGCGGGAACTAAGGCGGGAAATAAAGGATTTGAGGCTGCCATGGCTGCTATAGAAATGGCTAATCTCTTAAAGCAGCTAGATGGCGAGCCGAGAAGCTGAAATAAAAAATTAGTTTTTTACCCTCTATCCCCGCCTTTTTAACACTTATACCGCCCGTTGGACCTTGCCTGAACGCAGGCAGCGGGTACATACATAAATACGGCGGCAAGTGCCATTAATGACCGCCCTTACGCGCTGTAGATTAGGAAACCACTTTCTTTTGGTTTTGATGTTAGAGTGACTAACCTGGTGTCCGGTACCAGCTTTCTTGCCACAGATAGCGCAGACAGCCATAAAATCCACCTCGCTTTAAGGTATCACGCCGCTTATTTTACCAAAGTTCTTTCCTTAACGCAAGGAGAGGGGAGGGAAAGTGTCGAAGATAGTATTTACCTCGGGGCAAAAGGGGTGTAGGGCAATGAAGGAGACCAAAAAGTTACAGGAACAAAAAGCAGAGGTTATACCTTTTAAAATTACTAAAGATCTTTCCATCTTGGAAGTTTTACAAGCTTATCCAGAGGTGCGCTCCATTTTTATCCGCCATGGTATGGGGTGTCTAGAGTGTATGGGCGCTATGGCCGAAACCATCGAAACTGGAGCCCGGATGCATGGGATAGACCTAGAGGAGTTACTAGCTGACCTCAATAAGGCTATACAGAAAGGCTAAGCTAAAGACAAAAATTAAAGGGAGAGGGGTAAAAAGGGGGAACAAAAAAGCCTAGAATAGCTTATGAATAGGCCGATAGCTCAAGTTAAGTATGTGGGCCATAAAAAAGCAATAAAACTTTCACACCTTGGTATTCATACCACTAGGGACCTTCTTTACCACTTTCCCCGGCGTTATGAGGATCGAAGGCAGCTTAAGCCTTTAAACCAATTGGTTCCTGGTGAAACTGTTACAGTAAGGGTTATGGTAGTGAGTTGGGAACAGAGGGAACTACGACCTAATCTCGTGCTGGTACGGGCTGAAGTTTCTGACGGTCACCATAGGGGTTATGCCCTTTGGTTTAACCAACCTTACATTAAGCGCCGGTTGCCTCCAGGGAGCCTGGTCCTCCTTACCGGGAAAGTTAGCCGCCGTTCTATTTTTCCGGAAATCCAAGTGGAGGAATATGAACTAGGGGATAGTGAAGGTTCAAGCCTAAACACAGGATATCTAGTCCCTTTTTATCCTTCCACAGCAGGGCTAACGCAGCAGTGGTTTCGGAAGGTGGTTTTTCAAGCCCTCAGTGAATCTCTTCCCTTTGTGGAGGAAACGTTACCCTTAAAATGGCGGGAAAGATATCGCCTGGTACCCTTATCCAAAGCTTTAAAGGATATCCACTTCCCCGCCGATGAAGAAGCTCTGCGTCAGGCAAGAAGAAGATTAATTTATGAGGAGTTATTGATATGGGAACTAGCTTTAGCCTTACATAATCATAAGCGGAGGATGGTTGCCCCAGGTATTGCCCATAGCCGAGATAATACTTTAGTGGAAAGGTTTTTACGTAGTTTGCCTTTTTCTTTAACCAAAGCCCAGGAAAGGGTTATCCAAGAGATATTCGCTGATATGGAAGCCCCCCGTCCTATGGCCAGGCTCCTGCAAGGAGATGTGGGGTCGGGCAAGACTATTGTAGCTGCTGCGGCCTTACTTAAGGCGGCCGCTGGTGGCTGGCAAGGAGCCCTTATGGTACCTACGGAAGTGCTGGCTGAACAGCACTTCTTGACTTTTAAACGGCTGTTAGCCCCTTTAAGCTTACCTATAGCTTTACTTACTGGAAGCACTAGCCGCAAAGATAGAGAGAAAATTTTGCTTGGCCTAGAAGACGGTTATATCTCTATAATTATTGGAACCCATGCCTTGATACAACAGGATGTAAACTTTAAAGCTTTAGGCCTTGCTGTCATCGATGAACAGCACCGCTTTGGTGTGCGCCAGCGGGCGGAGCTTTCCTCTAAAGGCTTCCTTCCCGATCTTCTGGTGATGACTGCTACTCCTATTCCTCGAACTTTAGCCTTAGTAGCGTACGGCGACCTGGATGTGTCTCTGCTTGATGAGTTACCACCAGGGAGAAAACCTGTGCTAACCTATGTTTTAAGCGAAAGCCAGCGGCAGCAGGCCTACCGATTGATCGCCCGGGAGGTTTTAGCTGGTCGGCAGGCTTATATTGTCTGTCCTTTGATTGAGGAAAGTGAAGTTTTGGAAGCCGCGGCCGCTACCGCTAAGGCTCAAGAATTGCAGACAAAAGTATTTCCGGGATTTAGAATAGGTCTCCTTCATGGCCGAATGCGGCCCGCCGAGAAGGAAGAAATTATGGAGCGTTTTCGTCAAGGCGAAATCCAAATTTTGGTTTCGACTACAGTTATTGAAGTAGGAGTAGATATACCCAATGCTACAGTAATGATGATCGAAGGTGCTGAACGCTATGGGCTAGCCCAGTTACATCAGCTCCGAGGTCGGGTAGCCCGGAGCTACTACCAGGCTTATTGCTTTTTAGTTACAAGGAATAATGATGTTGAGGCGAAGCGCAGGCTTAAGGTATTGGTAGAAAACCACGATGGGTTTGCCATCGCCGAAGCTGATCTTAAGCTCCGCGGACCAGGGGAATTATTTGGTACCCGCCAACATGGATGGCCGGAATTTCGCTTAGCTGAATTTCCCCGCGATCTTAAGGTATTAGAGCAAGCAAGAAAGGATGCCCACTTCCTTATCTCTTCTGGATACCTTGACCAGCCCGAATTCGCCGTCTTAAAAGCGTTAGCTGAAAGCAAGATCCAGCAACTTAAGTTGTGAATTTTTTTCTTTACTTTAGATAAACTAAATTAAAGGGCATCGATAACCCCCAAAAGTAGTGTAGGTACAAAAAGTTAGTGTATATAGACAAGCGTTTATAAATTTAAAGAAGGGGGCGTAAAACAATGAAAGTAGAGGAAGGAGAACAGGCCTTGTTAGCTTATTTTTCCAGTAGCAACTCCGCCCACGAAGCTGTATTAGCGTTGAGGCGTGCTGGGTTTCGGACGGCTCAGCTTGATAGGGTAGGCCGGTTTGGAGTGCGCTTTAACGATCGCTACAACAACCCCCTAGCCAACCAGGCTAACACCATTACAGGTTTGACTTTATACAGTGCAGATATTAACCCCCAGGTAAAAACAGACACCCGCGCCCTTCTAGGGGCAGACCCCTCAGTGAGCGGAGTGGGTCTAACTAATTATGGAGTAGCCGGAAATGAGGGGTTTTTAGTTACTGTTGTAGTTCCTCAACAACGGGTGGAGGAGGCCAATAAAATTATTACCCAGTACGGCGGCCGGTTATAATTTTTATTTTTTTAGTATTGTAATAAAAATTTTTGCTGACCAAATAATACTAGCTGAGTTTAAGCATAAAAGGGTCCCCACGAAGCATACTAGAACTAGACCAAGGGTTAAGGAGGTGAAATAGATGCCTCGTGGAGGTAGGACCAACCGCCTCTTGATCCCACAAGCTCGGGCCCAGATGGAGAAATTCAAGCAGGAAGTGGCCAGTGAGCTGGGGATCTCTAACTACAGCGGTTACCTCGGCGATCTACCCTCCAAGGTAAACGGTTCGGTTGGGGGGTTGATGGTTAAGAAGATGATCGCCGCCTATGAGCAAACGCTTACCGGGACTGCCGCTGGCGGCCTTGGTGGCGATGTTGAGCTGGGCGCTGCTGAGCAGGTAACCGGGCGGATTAGCGGCCCCAACCCCGCTTTTACCACCGGTGGACAGAAATTAAACATCAATGCTCAGCAGTACAACGCCCAGTCTACCGGCATGGTCTAAACCCTCTTTCTCCCTCCTGGTCCAGGCGGGCCCTGCGCCCGCCTTTTTTCAATGTAAGGGAATAGCCATTTTGGTTTGCAGCAAGGTGGTATGCAAGGTTTGATTCAGGGCAGCTCCCACCACCCAGGCCAGGTTATGGATTAGTTCGTCGATCTCCTTCGGGGTAACTGTTAAATTACCGCCGAAGGGCTTTAATATTTCCTGGACCAGCCCTTGAGCCCAGTTTGGGTTTTGTACCCAAGGGCTGCGCTCGATACCTTGGCCTGTTTTAGCTAGTGTTTCATATATGATTACTGCGGCGTGGACCACCGTAGGTATGCCCACCGCGATTACAGGTATACCCATAGTCTCGCGGTTTATGGCTGTGCGCTGTTTACCTACTCCTGAACCTGGACTGATACCGGTATCTGTAATTTGGATACTAGTCCCGATACGGCGCAGGTCCCCAGCTGCCAAGGCATCAATGGCTATAATAGCCCTCGGTTGGGTACGGTCTACCACACCCCGGATGATTTCTGCTGTCTCAATCCCCGTGGTACCCAGAACGCCAGGGGAAAGGGCGCTTACTGGCCTACTACCGGGAGGCAGGGTTTGGGGTGCATATTGGAACAGGTGTCGAGTAACGGTAAATTCGCCGATAACCTTAGGGCCCAAGGAGTCTGGCGTAGCTTGCCAATTACCAAGACCTACCACCAATACCGGATCTGTCGGCCCTACCCGGAGGTGCTGAAGAAGAGCGGTTAATTTTTGGGCGAGCAGTTGAGCCACAGCTTCCTGTACCGGAGGGTTGGCCGTAAGTAAACCTGGGGCTTCTATGGTAATATATGTACCCGGGGGCTTTCCTAGAGCCTGCGCTCCTGTGGCACTAAAAATATGAATGGTTGTGACGGTTGCCTGGGGATAATGTTCTTTGTCTTCTTTGACCCCTGGGATTTCCTGCTTAGTGGCACCACGTAAGAGAGCGTGGGCTTCTACCGCTAAATCTAGGTTTACGCCACAAGCGCGATAGAACTGGTAACGGTCCACGGGCTATTTTCCTCCTTGGATTTCCTGCAATAGGTTATCCAGAACTAAAAAAAATATGCATGGGCAGGGAATTTCTCCCCAGGTGTTGAATAAATTTAGTAGGTGCTAATATTGACAGCGAAAAAGGGCTATAGTATAATCCTGCACAAAAGGAGGGATGAAAAAGTGGAAATAAGAATTTCCCCCAAGGCGGAGGAATACATCAAAGGGAAAACAAATGCTATAACTATTCGCTTGGAAATGTGTGGTAGTTGAGCTGGGCTTACTGTTAGACCTGCCGTGTTAGCAGGACCTCCCCGTGATCCCAGCGGTTACCTAGTACATCAGGTAGATGGATTACAGGTTTATATTCAAAAAGGGATAAAAGCTACCAATCGAGGGCTCGATATAGATCTTATAGGATTTGGCCCCTTTAAACAACTAGTAGTGGATGGGATTTCCCTGCACTAGTGAATTTTAGACTTAGGAGGTGACATCATGGCTGGGCAGGTTATTAATGTAGATCAAGGGGATTTTGAAGCGGAGGTTCTTACAGCTCCTATACCTGTAGTAGTGGATTTCTGGGCCGCTTGGTGTGGTCCATGCCGGATGATGGCTCCTGTCTTAGAGCAGGTGGCTGCTGAATACGGTGGACGTATCAAGTTTGTAAAATTAAATGTAGATGAAAACCAGGAACTCGCGGCCCAGTATGGGATTATGAGTATCCCTACCCTAGTTATCTTTAAGGATGGCGAGGAAATAGGTCGTTTGATAGGGTACATGCCTAAGGAGAAGTTAAAACAGAGCCTGGATTCCCTCCTTTAATGGGAGAGAGTACCGAGAGGATTGCGGAGGAAGAGAAGATGCAAAGACGGCAAGCATATATAGATGCTTCCCGGTGTGATGGTGCCTCAGATTGTCCTCCACGGGACAATTGTCCTGCGGGGGCCATTTTCCGGGAAGGGGATGAGGGACCTTATTTTGTAGGTCCTGAATGCCGTGGCTGTGGCCGATGCATCTCTTTCTGTAATCTAAAGGCTATTACTTTGCTTTAGGTCTAGAACAGTAGTAGGCAATTAGTGGGAGACCAGCTAGCTCCTCGTGGTTACGGGTGAAGGGAGAGCGGAGCTACCGGGAATTCCGGTGGCTCTGCTTTTTTGGTTAAAGCTGTTTTCCCGAGTGATAAATTTTACTTAATTGGAGAAGGCATCTTTTAGATTGTGTCGAAATGTTGTAATAAAAGGGAGGGGTGACTTTGAAAAAGATTAAGGTAGAGGATAGTATAGGGTATGTTTTAGCCCATGATCTAACTAAAATAGTGCCTGGTGAGTTTAAAGGGTGCCGCTTTAAAAAAGGGCATATTATTCAGGAAGAAGATATTCCAGAACTATTGAATATGGGTAAAGAGCATATCTACGTACTGGAACTTAGCCCCCAAGACGTGCACGAAGATGAAGCAGCCTTAAGATTAGCTAGGGCAGCTGTGGGGTGGGAGAATACAGGGCTTAAGATAGGGGAACCTTCTGAAGGCCGGGTCAATGTAGTTGCTGAGTATCCTGGGCTTCTTAAGGTCAATCTCTCAGCCCTTAAGGCGATTAACCAGATTCCCGATGTCATTTTAGCTACCTTGCATAACAATTATCCTGTTCAAGGAGGACAAGTGGTAGCAGGTACCCGGGTTATCCCTTTGGTCACGAAGGAGGAATATGTGGCCAGGGCTGAAGATATTTGTCGGGCAGCAGGGGGGATTTTAAAGATAGCTCCTTATCGACGCCTCCGGGTAGGTGTGGTTACTACGGGAAACGAAGTATATAAGGGCCGGATAAAGGATGCCTTTGGGCCAGTAGTCAAGGCTAAAATTGTCCAATACGGGTGCCAAGTAGAAGAGGAGAAAATAGTACCGGATGATGCTGTAATTATAAGCCAAGCTATTAGAGAGATGGTGGACCGGGGACTTGAACTCATACTCATTACTGGTGGGATGTCAGTAGACCCTGATGATGTAACCCCGCTAGGTATACGTTTAACAGGGGCTGAAGTAATTGCCTATGGTGCACCTGTATTGCCTGGGGCTATGTTTATGCTGGCCTACCTTGAAAGTGTCCCTTTAATGGGTTTGCCTGCCTGTGTCATGTATTACCGGGCTACTATTTTTGATTTAGTCTTGCCCCGTATTTTAGCTGGAGAACGGCTCACTCAAGCAGACATAGCGGATCTCGCTGCGGGTGGGCTTTGTCTTGGCTGCCAGGAATGCCGCTATCCGGTTTGTCCCTTCGGGAAGGGTGGGTTATCTTAATAAAAATATAAAAAAATCCGCTCCCCAGCGAGGAGCGGTAGTTTTCGCCGCCGACGGGCACCGGCGGCGTGGGAGAGGAGAAACCGGAGGAAGAGCTCATGGGGGAGGGTTGTTAGGTAACCCTAAGCTCTTCTGGCTATATTATGGGAAATGGAAGCCTGTTCTATACATGGGAAGGAGAAATTTTTTTGTGATATAATAGCCCGGGGGTATCCTAATGTTACGCATTATAGGCGGGATAGCCCGGGGAAGGCAACTTAAAGTACCTCGTGGCTCTAATATCAGGCCTACTTCTGCACGCGTACGAGAAGCCCTTTTTAACATTGTACAAGTAGAGGGAAAAAGCTTTTTGGATGTTTTTGCAGGTGCAGGCGGGGTGGGTCTTGAAGCTTTAAGCCGCGGGGCAAGGGGAGCTACTTTTATTGAAAACCATCCCTTGGCTTTAAAAGCCCTCCGGGAAAATCTAATACTCACAGGTTTTACTGACCGGGCAGAGGTTATTGGTCAAGATGCTTTACGAGCTGGACAGAGGCTGTTGGAACAGGGTTATAGGTTCGATATTATTTTCCTGGATCCACCCTACGAGAAGGGGTTAGCGGAGAAGGTGGTACCTATTTTGGGGGAGCTACTTTCTCCAGATGGGTGGCTAATCTTAGAAAGTAGGAGCCGGGAAGTCCCACCAGAGATCCCAGGCGCGGCTTTAGTAGACGAGCGCCGCTATGGGGATTCTGCATTGCGTTTTTACCGGAAGGTAGTAGAGGAAAGGGGAGAAGGGTGAAGAATAGACAAAGGAGACTAAATGTTATGGTAGGTTATGGTAGGCTAGCGCAAGAAGGGCGAATGGGGGTAACTTTAGGGTGAAGATTATAGAGCTTATAGATGAACTAGAAAAGATAGTGGAGAAGTCGCCCAGGATCCCGTTTACTGAGCGGATTTTAGTTGAGGGGAGTTTGCTGCTCGATTACTTAGACCGGTTACGGACCCTGCTTCCAGATGAGCTGAGACAGGCCCAATGGATACAGCAAGAAAGGGAGCGCCTGCTTGCCGAAGCCCAGCAGCAAGCCAAGGAGCTTCTGGCTGAAGCGGAGCAAAAAGCTCAATCGCTAGTCCAAGAGACGGAGTTGGTAAAACAAGCCAGGGTAGAAGCCGGGGAGATAACAAGCAGGGCACGCCGGTTGGCCGCAGAGATTAAGACCAGGGCTGTAGCTTATGCTGACGAAGTCTTACGGGAGCTAGAAAACTATCTTTCGGAAATTCTATCCAATATAAAGCAGGGACGACAGGAACTAGAGGCTTATCGTCCCAGCTCTTCTCCATCAGCGTCTCCGGATGATCAAGGACCAGACCCCAAGGCTTAAGAAAGCCAGGAAAGTAAAGATAAAGAAATTCCATAACCCGAAGCTAATATAGTAAACCCATAGAGTTGGCCAGGAGGATGGAGGTGGTGAGAAAGGCCGTTCCAGGAGCTTAATTACGGGTTCTGCTGGGCCATAGAAAAATAGGACTAGCTGGGAAGCTAAAACGGCGTGGAAAAAGCGGGCCAATATAAAGGGCCAGAGGCGCAAGTTCGTAGAACTTATCATGGAGGCTACCTGGGCATGGATAGAAAGGCCAGCCCATCCCAAGATAAAGCTAATGGTGGCTAGGCGTGTAGTAAGCGGTAAAGGTAATTCACTGGCTAGTTTGGTTCCTATGGTCATCTCTAAACAACCAGCCACCAGGGCCGGGGCTACCTGGGGATCTAGGTTTAAAAGGCGGAGCAGGGGTTTTAGGATAAGGCTTAAGTTATTTGTCCACCCCCAAAGCTGGATCATGCGGATAAATACAGAGAAGACTATAATAAAGCCGCCTATGGTGAGGAGGGCTTGAAAGGAATGCCTGATGGCTTCCCCAAGGAGGTGTCCTAAAGGCGGGGACTTTTGTTGCTGCCCGCGCAAGAAGACTTCCCAGGCCCGGCGGAGCCAAAAACGCCAGGCCAGGGTTTCTTTAGAAGAGGCGGCATCAGAGCGTCGATAAAACCGGAATATAAGACCTAAGAATAAGTTAGCTCCATAATGAGCTGCGGCAATAATGGGTCCTATCTCGGGTTTTTGCAACATTCCTACGGCTACAGCCCCAAGCATGAAAAGTGGGCTAGCGTTATTTGTGAAACAGATTAACCGTTCTCCCTCTGCTGCTGTAAGGACTCCTTGGTTTTTAAGCTGAGCTGTCAAAGAGGCGCTCAAGGGGGCCCCTGAAGCGTAACCCATGATCACTACTAAACCTGCTGCACCAGGGATATTAAAAAGGGGCCTCATGATCGGCTCTAAAAGCACTCCCAAAAAATGTATTATACCTAATCCCAATAAAAGCTGAGAAAGTACAAAAAAGGGCAGCAGAGCAGGCACCACGATCTGCCACCAGGCTTGTAGACCGGTGAGGGCGGCCTCAAAGGCCTGGCGCGGGTGAAGGATGACGCTACCGGTAAGTATTACTATAAGTACAGTAGTGACAAGGTTTAGTATAAGAGAAGAAGGGGTTTTAGCCAATGCCAATTATCCTACCCCCTCATTTTCAAATATACTAACGTTAAGATGGGATTAGACCTTAAGGAGGGTGAAAGGGTAAAAGTGAAAATACTAGTACTCAATTGTGGAAGTTCCTCAGTAAAATATCAACTCTTTGATATGGCTGAGGAAAAATCCCTGGCCAAAGGATTGGTAGAACGCATAGGTCTTCCTGGTTCACGTTTAACTCATCGCCCGGTGGGCAAGGAAAAGATAGTAAAGGAGGTTCCCGTACCCGATCACGGGGCAGCCATTAAGCTTTCCTTGGAAGCTTTAACTCATCCCCAGCATGGTGTAATAAAAGAATATAGCGAGATCCGCGGAATCGGTCACAGGGTGGTTCACGGTGGCTCCTTTTCTGCCTCAGTATTAATCGATTCCCAAACTAAGGATTTAATTGCGGAGCTAGAAGCCCTGGCTCCCCTACATAACGGCCCGGCTTTGCGAGGGATTACGGCTTGCGAGGTTATATTGCCCCACACGCCTCAGGTAGCTTGCTTTGATACAGCTTTTCATCAGACCATGCCAGATTACGTCTATACTTACGCTTTACCCTATGAGCTTACTCAAAAATACCAGATCCGGCGTTATGGTTTCCATGGCACCTCCCATAAGTATGTAGCTCAACGGGCTGCTGAGCTGGTTGGCCGACCGTGGGGGGATCTTAAAATAATTACTTGCCACCTGGGTAACGGATCTAGTATCACAGCCATAAAAAACGGAAAATCTTATGACACCAGTATGGGATTTACACCTTTACCTGGCTTAGTCATGGGAACACGTTGTGGGGATATCGATCCAGCCATCGTAACATTTCTTATGGAGAAGGAAGGATGGACTACTAAAGAGGTGGAGGAGGTTTTAAACCGACGTTCAGGAGTCCTGGGGGTTTCTGGCTTAAGCAGCGATTTTCGCGATATTGAGGAAGCTATGGAGGTCCAAAATGAGCGAGCCCGGTTAGCATGGGATATGTTTGTTTATAGTGTTCGCAAGTATATTGGAGCCTATATAGTAGCCCTGGGGGGGTTAGATGTTCTGGTCTTCACGGCTGGGCTAGGGGAAAACTCACCACGGGTTCGCCTGGACATTTGCCAGGGGTTGGACTTTTTAGGTATCCAAATTGACCAAGACAAGAATAATGTACGTGGTGAGGAGAGGGAAATTACAGCGCCGGGGGCACAGGTGCGGACCTTTGTTATCCCGACTAATGAGGAATTGATGATCGCTAAGGATACTCAGGCTGTTTTACAGGAGAAGGGGTTAATGTAAACTTGCCTGTGAGGACAAGAGGGATGATCTACAGGTTTGTGGCCTACTGTTGACAGTATAGAAGGGTGTCCGTTATAATGAGCGAGGTGAACCGCAGTGAAAATTGGGATAAATGAGCTTAAGATGAAACCGGGAAACCAATTAAGGTTTAGTTTTGAGGAAACGTGGAGGGAGCTTCAAGGAGGTAAAGAGAGCATTCCTGTGGTGGCACCGGTAAAGGTAGAAGGGGAACTTACAAACACAGGCAAGTTTATTTATTTAAAGGGCGAGGCTTCAACCAGTTTAAAGTTGCGCTGTGCCCGATGTTTAGAGACCTTTATTTATCCCCTTGAGGTACCCTTAGAAGAGGAATACTGTAGCGAGGCTGTATTCCAGTCTCTTCCAGAGGAAGATGCCTTGCGGGATGAAGTCCGCGTTTATCAAGGGGATATTTTGGACTTAAAGCCTGCAGTGGAAGAGGCTTTTATCCTGGCTCTACCTATGAAATGGGTTTGTCAGGAGGAGTGCCGGGGGTTATGCCCCCGGTGCGGGAAGAACCTAAATATAGAACAATGCGATTGCCGGGAAGAAGAGGTTGATCCGCGCCTGGCCAAATTAGCCAAATTGTTATCTGAAGATAGGAAAGGAGGTTCGTAAAGGTTGGGAGTACCGAAAAGGAGGGTTTCTAAGGCCCGTAAGAATAAGCGGCGTTCTGCATGGGCTAAAATGTCTCCTCCCACCTTGGTACCTTGCCCGCAATGCCACGAGCTGAAACTTGTCCACCGGGTTTGCCCTCATTGTGGATACTATAAAGGGCGAGAGGTGCTTAAAGTAGCTGAGGAGTAGATTTTAAACCGGCAATGGAGCCGGTTTTATTTTTAGGAAGCTTTGTTAGGCCTTGCATAAAAGTGCCAACCCGTCTATACTTATTATAGCCTGGTAATATTACATGGTCCCAAAGAAGGTCGGAGATAATCCGTGCCACGGCTACGCAGCAGGCGGGAAGAGCGCCAAAAGGCCCTCCTCCGGTACTTAGAAGAGCATCCCTTCGCCACCGATGAAGAACTGGCGGCGCGGTTTAAGGTGAGTATTCCGACCATCCGCTTGGACCGCTTGGCTTTAGGGATCCCAGAAGTGCGGGAGCGGGTGATGACTTTAGCCCAGGAAGCACGAACCCGGATGCGGGGGATTACGGAGGAGGAATTGATAGGGGAGCTGATAGAACTCCAGCCCGGACGGTTAGGTATCTCCTTGCTAGAAGTACGTCCTGAGATGCTAATTAAGCCTGGGGGAGCGTGCCGTGGCTATTATCTTTTTGCCCAGGCTAATTCCCTAGCTCTGGCCACGGTAGGCAAGGAAATGGTTTTAACCAGCAGCGCCCGGGTACGGTATCGGCGTCCGGTGTATGAAGGGGAGAAAGTAATAGCTAGGGCTACAGTCAAGGTGCAGCGAGGAAGTACATTCCTGGTTTCTGTCCATTCACGCGTCAACACAGAAATAGTTTTTAAAGGCCAATTTGTGATCATGGCTCCCGAAGTGGAGAGTAACCAAGGAGGAGTAACCAGTTGAAAATAGCTGTGGATGCCATGGGTGGCGATCATGCGCCGGCGGCCGTTGTGCGGGGTGCGGTAAGGGCGGCCGAAGAGGGTTTAGCTGAGATTATCCTGGTAGGAGATGCTAGCGCTATAGAAAGAGAGCTTAAAGCTCTTCCAGCTACTAAAAAATTAGAGGTTGTACATACTGAACAGGTCATTACTAATGAGGAACCCCCAGCGCTAGCCCTACGACGCAAAAGGGAAGCTTCCATCGCCCTTGCTACGCGATTAGTAAAGGAGGGCCGTGCCCAGGCGGTAGTTTCCGCCGGAAGTACAGGTGCCCAGATGGCGGCTGCCCTTCTTATCCTCGGCCGTAGCGGGAACATCCAACGGCCAGCTATTGCTACCCTTTTGCCCACCCTTCAAGGTCCCAAGCTACTCTTAGATGCGGGGGCTAATGTAGATTGCCGCCCCGAGCATCTCTATGAGTTTGCCCACATGGGAAGCCTCTATGCTAGCAAAATTTTGGGTGTTTCTGAACCCCGCGTGGGTCTCGTAAATATTGGGACAGAAGCTGCTAAGGGGAATGAAGTAACTTTAGCAGCTTATCAATTGCTAAAAGAAGCGGAAATTAATTTTGTAGGCAATGTAGAAGCCCGGGATCTCCCGCGTGGGGTGGCCGATGTCTACGTATGTGACGGCTTTACGGGCAATGCCTTGCTTAAATTTGGAGAAGGCCTGGCCGAGGCTTTCTTTATTAAAATTCAGAGCGAAGTAAACAAGAGCTTTACTGCCCGTTTAGGGGCAGCTCTCCTTTTGCCTACTTTACGGCGTCTTAAGCGGGAGGTGGATTATGCCGAGTACGGTGGGGCTCCCCTTTTAGGGGTTCAAGGCATCAGCATAATATGTCATGGCAGCTCCGACGAACGGGCTATTTACAACGCTATCCGAGTAGCAGTGCGTTGTGTGCAGGAAAGGCTCGTAGAGAGCCTGGGGCTACTCCCAAGAATTAATAGCGAGAGAAAGAAGGTGGAGGATTGGCAGGGTTAAAAAGGGCTGGTATTATTGGTACAGGTTCCTACTTACCAGAAAGAGTTTTGACTAATGAAGATCTGGAAAAGATAGTGGATACTAGTGACGAGTGGATACGTACCAGAACTGGTATCCGGGAGCGCCGTGTGGCTAGGGAGCAGGAGGCCGCCTCTGACTTAAGCCTAAAAGCTTCTGAGCGGGCTTTAGAGAGTGCCGGGGTAAGAGCAGAGGAGATCGAGTTAATTATTGTAGCTACGGTTACACCGGATACCCTTTTCCCAGCTACAGCCTGTCTAGTACAGGATAGGCTGGGGGCTAAAAAGGCCGCTTGTTTTGATCTTTCTGCCGGTTGTACTGGCTTTTTATACGCCTTAGGGGTAGCCCAGCAATTCGTGGCCTGTGGAACCTATCAGAAGGTTCTTGTCATTGGAGTGGATGTATTAACCAAGATTATTAACTGGGATGATAGGAGCACTTGTGTTTTGTTTGGTGATGGGGCGGGTGCAGTAGTGCTAGGGCCTGTTCCCGAAGAGGAGGGGATACTTTCCCTTTACCTAGGAGCTGACGGGAGCGGCGGTCCATTACTGGTAATGCCGGCGGGAGGTTCGAGGTTACCGGCTTCACTAGATACAGTAACGCGCAAATTGCATACTATTCACATGCAAGGCTCAGAGGTTTTTAAATTCGCGGTACGGATCATGGGAGAAGCTTCCCTGAAAGCCCTTGAGCAAGCTAGTCTGACCAAGGAAGATATAGATCTTTTGATCCCCCACCAAGCTAATATGCGCATTATAGAGGCGGGGATGAAAAGGTTGGGTTTACCGCCAGAAAAGGTTTATGTTAACCTCGATCGGTACGGCA
This sequence comes from Thermanaeromonas toyohensis ToBE, assembly GCF_900176005.1. Classification (NCBI taxonomy): domain Bacteria; kingdom Bacillati; phylum Bacillota; class Clostridia; order Neomoorellales; family Neomoorellaceae; genus Thermanaeromonas; species Thermanaeromonas toyohensis. The sequence goes on from NZ_LT838272.1 coordinate 1,149,024, forward strand.
ACATGTCTAGCGCCTCTATACCTGTGGCCCTCGATGAGGCGCAAAAGCAAGGGAAGCTTGCCCGGGGTGATAACGTACTCCTCGTTTCCTTTGGTGCTGGTCTTACTTGGGGAGCGGCAGTGGTAAGATGGAGCATGGATTAAAAAGATTTGGGGAGCCAGAATGGGAAGGGGAGGCTATTTATCGTGTGGCGTACGCCCTTATGCGATCTTTTGGGCATTACCTATCCTATCCTCCAGGGTGGTATGGCCTGGGTGGCCACAGGGGAGCTGGCAGCAGCGGTCTCCTCTGCTGGAGGGTTAGGGATAATTGGGGCAGGTAACGCCCCACCGGAGATGGTTAGGCAAGAGATCCGTAAGGTCCGGGAGCGTACAGATCGTCCCTTCGGGGTAAACCTCTATTATATGTCTCCTTACATAGAAGAGCTGGTGGACCTGGTAGTGGAAGAGCGGGTGCCGGTGGTTACTACGGGAGCAGGGAATCCTGGTAAGCATCTTCCGCGGTTCCGGGAAGCCGGGATCAAGGTTATCCCTGTAGTAGCCTCTGTGGCCCTGGCTAAGCGGTTGGAACGCTTGGGTGTTGATGCTCTTATAGCCGAAGGGATGGAATGTGGGGGACATATTGGAGAGATAACCACCATGGCGCTAGTACCCCAAATTGTAGACGCTGTTAAAATACCGGTGATCGCAGCAGGAGGTATCGCTGATGGTCGCGGCTTGGCTGCAGCTTTAGCTTTAGGAGCTCAAGGGGTGCAAATGGGGACCCGTTTTATCTGCGCTAGCGAATGTACAGTACATCCCAATTACAAGGAGGCTATCTTGCGGGCTGGAGATCGGGATACGGTAGTAACCGGTGGTCATGGGCATTATGTTCGCGTCCTGCGCAATAAATTATCTCGCCAGTTTGAAGAGCTAGCTGCTCGGGGCGCTAGTTGGGAAGAAATGGATAAACTAGGTGCGGGGAAACTACGGGCAGCAGCCGTAGAGGGAGATATAGAGTATGGCTCTGTCATGGCTGGTCAAATAGCTGCTTTGGTCAAAGAGATTAAACCCGCAGCCGAAATTATTAAGGAAGTAATGGAAGAGGCTACAGCTATACTTTTCCGGCTGGGCGACATGGTAAAAGGTGGAAATTAAAGGGAGTAAAAGAAAAAATTTAAGGGAGAAAAGATTTTAAGAGATTTTAAAGGGAAAAGACAAAGAAGAGGAAAAAGATAAAGAGGAAGAAATAAAAAGGAGGAGAAACTTTGCAGGCTGGTATTGTCTTTGTATTTCCAGGCCAAGGCTCCCAGTATGTAGGTATGGGAAAGGAACTAGCCCAGGCCTTCCCTATAGCTGCCCAGACCTTTAAGGAAGCGGAGGAAACTCTAGGTTGGCCCTTAACTAAGCTTTGTTTTGAGGGCCCACCGGAGGAACTGGCCCAAACCCAGATCACCCAGCCGGCTGTTTTGGCGGTAGAGGTAGCGTGTTTGCGCGTTCTTACAGAACATGGTGTAGAGCCTCAGGCGGCGGCTGGCCATAGCTTAGGAGAATATGCAGCGCTGGTGGCAGCAGGAAGTCTAAGTTTTCCTCAGGCGTTAAAGCTCGTTGCTCGGCGGGGGGAGCTCATGGCCCAGGCTTGTGCACCAGGCAAAGGAGGCATGGTAGCTGTTTTGGGGGTTTCCGCGGCCCAGGTGGAAGAGATATGTCGACGGGTAAAGAGGGGGGTAGCAGAACCGGCTAATTATAACGCACCTGGGCAGGTAGTGGTGGCTGGGGACCAGGAGGGCTTAGAAGAACTTATGGAGTTAGCTCGAAAGGAAGGAGCCAAAAGGGTGGTACAGCTTAATGTCAGTGGTCCCTTCCATTCTAGCCTGATGAAGCCGGCTGCCGAGGGGTTGAAGGTGGAATTAGAAAGGGTCACTTTCTCCCGCCCCAGGATTCCGGTAGTCTCCAACGTTACTGCTGACTATGTCCAGGAGGTCGAAGAGATTAGGCAAAATCTAATAACCCAAGTAGCTAGCCCAGTCCGTTGGGAGGAGAGTATTAAAAGATTGATTAGCGATGGCTTCGAGATCTTTATAGAGGTAGGTCCAGGGAACGTACTGAGCGGCCTGGTACGGCGTATAGCACCTGAGGTGAAACTTGCCCGCGTGGAAGATCCGGAAACTTTGGTTAACACATTAAAGATGCTGGGGAAGGAGGGCTAGCGTGATCCTGGCCGGACAGGTAGCGGTGGTTACTGGAGCTTCACGGGGAATAGGGAGGGCTACTGCCTTAGCTTTAGCCCGCGCGGGAGCCAAGGTGGTGGTAAATTACCTAACCCAAGAAGAGGCGGCCCTGGAAGTGGTAAACCTTATTCATCAGGGAGGAGGCCAGGCCCTGGCCCTAAAGGGGGATGTGTCCCAAAAGGAGGAGGCCCAGGCCCTTATTGAAGGCGCTTTATCCGCTTTTGGAAGGGTGGACATCTTGGTAAACAATGCGGGCATTACCCGGGATAATCTCCTCCTACGGATGCGCCATGAGGACTGGGAAGCTGTTTTACGGACCAATCTCACAGGGGTTTTTTTCTGCTGCCAGGCAGCTCTAAAGCCCATGTTCCGCCAGCGTACAGGGCGGATTATAAATATCACCTCAGTGGTGGGCTTGACTGGAAATACGGGGCAGGCCAATTATGCGGCAGCCAAGGCAGGGGTCATCGGCTTTACCAAATCGTTGGCTAAAGAAGTGGCTTCCCGGGGTATACTGGTCAATGCTGTAGCCCCTGGCTTTATAACCACCGATATGACAGAAAACTTAGGAGAGGAGGTGCGCAAGTCTTTCCTAGAACGTATTCCTTTGGGCCGGCCGGGACAGCCAGAAGAAGTGGCGGATGTAGTGGTGTTTTTGGCTTCTCCGGCCTCCCGTTACATCACAGGACAGGTTATTGTCGTAGATGGGGGCCTTAGTATGTAACGGGATATTGTTTTATTCTTGGAAGGAGGTGAACTAGGGTGGATAGTATCTTTAATAAGGTTAGGAGCATAGTGGCGGAACAATTGGGGGTCGATGAAGAAGAAATAACCCCGAATACTTCCTTCGAGGATCTCAATGCGGATTCCTTGGATATTGTAGAACTTATAATGGCTTTAGAAGAGGAATTTGACATTGAGATCCCTGACGAGGATGCAGAAAAACTTACTACAGTAGGTGCGGCAGTGGAGTACATCCGGGAACATATCAAGTAGGAGAAGCTTTTAGAAAGTGGCCTGCTTTGGGAGTAAACCAAAGCAGGCCTTTAGGACTAACTCCTCAAGAATGCGGGGGAGAGCAGGTGCGTAAACGGGTAGTTATCACTGGGATGGGCGTAATTTCTCCCATAGGCAACGATAAGGAAACCTTCTGGCGGTCCCTGGTCGAGGGGAAATCAGGGATAGGGCCTATTACTCGCTTCGATGCTAGCGGATTGCCCACCCGTTTTGCTGCCGAAGTAAAGGACTTTGATCCTACTCAAGTTTTAGAAAGGAAAGATATTAAGCGTATGGACCGCTTCAGCCAGTATGCTGTGGTGGCCACCAAGATGGCCTTACAAGATGCTGGGTTGGAAGTTAATAAAGTGGGGCCTGAACGGGTGGGAGTAGTGTTCGCCACTGGTATTGGGGGAATGGAAACTTTTGAGGAACAGACTCGTATCTTGCTCGAAAAGGGGCCAGGCAAGATCAGCCCGTTTTTTGTGCCCATGATGATCGCTAATATGGCGGCAGGGCAAATAGCTATTCATACGGGAGCGCGAGGCCCTAATTTTACTGTGGTGAACGCCTGTGCTGCTGGTACTAATGCGGTAGGGGAGGCCTTCCGGGTGCTCCAGCGGGGAGAAGCCGAAGTAGTTATTACTGGTGGAAGCGAGGCTAGTGTGACCCCCTTAGCCCTGGCTGGCTTTAGCGCTATGAAGGCCCTTTCTACCCGGAATGAAGCGCCGGAGAAGGCTAGCCGACCTTTTGATCGTTTACGAGATGGCTTTGTCCTGGGTGAGGGAGCTGGTGTACTTATATTGGAGACTTTAGATCATGCTTTAGCCCGGGGGGCGAGGATCTATGCCGAAGTGGCCGGGTACGGCTGTACAGCTGATGCCTATCATATAACTGCCCCGGATCCTGAGGGTCAAGGGGCTGCCCAGGCTATGGCTTTAGCCTTAGCTGATGCCGGTGTACAGCCAGGAGAAGTAGATTATATAAATGCCCACGGTACTTCTACAGATCTTAATGACCGGATTGAAACTTTGGCCATTAAAAAGGTTTTTGGTGCCCATGCTTATAAGCTGGCCATAAGCTCCAATAAGTCTATGATTGGGCACCTTTTAGGGGCGGCCGGAGCTGTGGAACTTATTGCCACTACCCTTACCATTTACGAGGGGATTATTCCACCTACTATAAATTATGAAGAACCGGATCCCGAATGCGATCTCGATTATGTACCCAATAAAGCGCGGCGGCAAGAAGTGAAAGTGGCCTTATCCAATTCCTTTGGCTTTGGAGGCCATAACGCTACCGTTTTACTTAAGCGGGTGGAAGTTTAGTGGAAGAGGGAAGAAGGCAAAAGTTACAAGCCTTTCTTCGAAAATGGGGCCTGCAAGTCACGGAGCTCGAGCTTATAGATCTTGCCCTAACCCATCCCACCTATGCTATAGAACATAATTTACCGGACCATAACCAGCGGCTAGAGTTTTTAGGCGATGCAGTGCTGGGTTTAGCGGTAGCGGAATATTTATATAAAGAGCTACCCACTTTAAGTGAAGGAGAGCTTACCCGCCTCCGGGCAGCCATAGTCTGCGAGGCTAGTCTAGCCCAGGCTGCCCAAACCTTAGGTTTAGGCGAATTGCTCCTTTTAGGTCGGGGCGAAGAACAAAGCGGTGGTCGCCAGCGTCCCTCTAATTTAGCCGAGGCCTTGGAAGCATTTTTTGGTAGCCTCTACCTCACCTTAGGCCTTTCGGTAGTTAAAGGGCTGGTGCGGCGCCTTTTCGCCCATTTTTTGAAGGAAGAGGCTCGTCGGGAGGTTATAGATAGTAAGAGTAGGCTTCAAGAGTGGGTTCAGAGCAGGGGACCAGAAAATGTGACCTATCAGCTTTTAGCCCAATGGGGGCCGGACCACGATAAAAGATTTAGGTGCGGCGTTTTTTACCGGGGGAAGCTTTTAGCCACAGGGGAAGGTAAAAGTAAGAAGGAAGCAGAACAGGAAGCCGCCCGCAAGGCCCTGGAACAACTATGTACTCATGGTCTTCTTCCCTAGATAATAAACTTTTGGAGAATAACTTTGGGAGAATAGCTTAGCTTTTCAATTAAAATATGCTGTATAAAATGCTAGTAACCCCTGGGAAAGGCAGGATTTACTATGTTGGCGTCGAAATAATATATAAGATTTTTAGATAAAATCGGAAAAAGAGCCTACACAGGCCGCTACAAACTAAGGGGAGGAGGACCATGGAAGTACTAAAGGTGTCTGCACAATCTAATCCCAAGGCTGTAGCTGGGGCCCTGGCAGCTGTCTTTCGCCAATACGGTAAGGCCGAGGTTCAAGCTGTAGGGGCAGGGGCGGTAAACCAGGCAGTTAAGGCTATTGCCATTGCCCGCGGGTTTATCGCTCCCAATGGTATAGACTTAGTAATGATCCCTGCCTTTACCGAGATAAACATTGATGGCGAAACACGAACAGCTATAAGGTTTATTGTAGAGCCGAGATAAAACAACGACGGGAACTGCTCAAAAACTTGGGCAGTTTCTTTTATGGGGGTCTGAACTCCTTTGTTGTTGAAATCCTTGGAAATCCAAGGTTTTAAAACCTTTGTGGACAGGATTAAATTAGAATTTGGGCCTGGTATCACCTGTATCGTAGGCCCTAATGGAAGCGGAAAAAGTAATATTGTAGACGCCATAGCTTGGGTTCTTGGTGAACAAAGCGCCCGGGCCCTCCGGGGTTCACGCATGGAAGATGTAATTTTTGCAGGCAGTGAAAAGCGCCGGCCTGTAGGGTTAGCAGAGGTCACCCTTGTATTAGATAATACCGACGGCACCTTGCCCCTCCCTTATCCTGAAATAGCTATCACCCGACGTCTAATGCGCTCGGGGGAGAGCGAATACAAATTAAATAAGATCCCCTGCCGGCTACGCGACATTCAGGAGTTACTTATGGATACCGGAGCAGGAAGGGAAAAGTTTTCTTTTATAGGTCAAGGTCGGCTAGAAGAAATTTTAACTGCCCATCCGGAAGAAAGGCGCCTTCTTTTGGAGGAGGTCGCAGGTATCACCCGTTCCCGGTGGCGGAAGGAGCAAGTTTTAAAACGCCTGGCGGAGACGGAGCAAGACCTAGTAAGATTAAAGGATATTTTACGCGAATTGGAAACTCAGCTAGAACCCTTAGAAAAAGAAGCCCAGAGGGTCCGTCGCTACCAAAAATTAGTGAAGGCCCTCCGGCTAGCTGAATTGATAGAAAAGGAGAAAGAACTTAAAGCGCTGACCCAGAAAATAGAGGATTGCAAGGAGCGAAAAGAAAAGCTTCAAGGAGAGTTTATAAAAGTCCAGGAGGAAAGGGAGAGACTAGCTGAACTTTTAACCCACCGGGCCCAGGAGGTCGAAACTGCCGAGTTAGAAAAACAGCGCCTGGAAAGGGAGCTCCGGACACAAGCGGCAGAACTCGAGAAGACCAGAGGGGAGGAAAGGATTCTAAAGGAAAGACAGGAACTTATAAATAAACGCCTGGCCGAATATGAGCAGGAACTCTCCCTTTTAGAAAAGGAATTGGCAAGCCTAGCGAGTGAGCAAAAAGGTTGTCTCCAACGCCTTGCTCAGTTAAAAAAAGAAAGGGAAGATTTACAGGCTGAAAGCTTAGAGTTAGAGGGAAAAATTAGGGAGTTACAGGCCCGAAAAGAGCAAGCGTTAAGGGGTTTGGCCCGCTGGCAGGAGGAGTTCCGTCAAGCGGGTGATTCTTTTTTACACCTTCAAAGTGAATGGGCGCGCCTTTTAGAGCGGGAAGGGCTAGAAAAACATCGCTTAGCCCAGGAGAAGGGTGAACTCAAGGATCTCATAGCTAAAGCTCAAAGGTTGCAGCAGGACAAGGAAAATTGGCGCATAGAGCTTAAAAAGTGGGAAACCACGCTAGAAGGTTTAAAAAGTAGAAGGTATACTCTTAAAGATGAGATGGCTACCCAGCAAAAAAACTTAAAAGAACTTGAAACCCATTTATCCTCCTTGGAAGAGCGTCGCCAAGCTTTGCTTACCCATTTGCGGGTATTATATCGAGCCCGGAAGGAGCGCCAAGGATTTTTCGAGGGTGTAAAAGCTATCCTTACCGCCGCTGAAAAGGGGAATATAGGGGGGATCCTAGGAGTAGTAGCAGAAAAGATTGAAGTTCCCCCTGGCTTGGAAAAGGCTCTGGAAGCTGCTTTGGGGTCTGCTGCCCAGAACATCCTGGTAGAGACCGCTAAAGATGCGGAGGCGGCTATTAGATTCCTCAAGGAAACTAAGGGAGGATGGGCTACTTTTCTTCCCCTAGATTGGCTATTCTCGCGTACACTCCCAGCAAGGCCTTTAGACGTTGTAGGAGAAGAAGGAGTACTAGGGGTAGCCTCTGAACTTGTACAATATGAAAAGACCCTGCAACCGGCCATGGAGTATCTATTGGGTTATACTATCGTAGTACGCGATGTGAACCTGGCCTTGAGGCTAGCTCCCCGCCTACGGCCACCAGCACGCCTGGTTACCTTGGACGGAGACTTGATACATCCCCAGGGTACCATAACTGGCGGCTTCCTATATAAGCGCCAAGGTTTTTTCACTCAGATGGCGGAAATTAGGAGTAGGGAAGAAGAAGTGGTCGCCATCGAGGCCGAGCTCCAGAGGATAAAGGAGGAAAGGAACAAGCTAGTTTCTGTTTTGGATGAAGCCCGGGAAGAATTGTTAAAATTAGAAGGTGAGATCTCTACTGCGAAAGGCCGGATTCCAGTCCTGTTGCAAGCTATAAGCGAAGCAGCAGAAGAACTTAGAGCGCTGGAGGATAAAATAAGTTTAAGGAAAAGTAAACTTGAAGGGATAAACGAGGTTTCTCTTAAGCTCCTAGAACAGAAAGAACTACTCAAAAATCAGATGGAAGCTATAAAGGCCCATAAGGTTAGCCTAGAAGAGAAGTTAAGGATAGCCACTCGAGAAGTAGAGGAGGCTGAAGAAAATCTTAAATCTAGCCAGCAACGCTTGGCTAGTGTCCTGACCCGGTTAGAAACCCTGGAACTTATTTCCCGGGAACTAGAAGCCCAATTGACCTCGTTGGAAAGGCGGCAGGGAAACTTATCCTCCAGGCGGCGGGAAATTTTAAGGGAGAAGGAAGAAAAAGAGAAGGTGGTGGTAAGGCTTAAGCAAGAATACCAAAACCTGATAGAGAAGCTTAAGGAGCTTATTACCTCCTATGGCCAGTTGGAAGAAACTCTCCAACACGTTACGAAGGCCGCCTGGGAACAACAAAAAGAGTATTCCAGGTTGGTTGCTCAAAGGAATGGGTTAGAGCGGGAAATGGAAGACCTTTCTAATCGGCTACAAAAAGAAGAAGTAAATTTGGCCCGGTTAGAAGCGGCTTTAAATAATGGCTACCAGCAGCTTAATTTGCTTTACGGCCCTGATTGGCCGGAGTTACTAGCCAAACCGCGTCCCCATTTGCTTAAGAAAGTACCTGAAGCGAAGAAACGTCTCAGCGCTAAATTAGAAGAACTAGGGCAGGTAGACGTGGGGGCCTTAGGTGAATTTGAAAGACTTAAGTCCCGTTATCAACAGCTTGCCAAAGAAGTGGCTGATCTGGAAAATGGGAGGGCTTCCCTTCAAGCTGCCCTCCGGGAAATTGACACCTTTATGGCAGCTAAGCTACAGAACACCCTAAGGGAAGTGCAAGAAGCTTTTAATTACCTTTTCCAGGAATTGTTCGGCGGCGGAGAAGCTAAATTAGTCCTTAGCGGGGATGGAGATATCCTCTCAGCAGGTATAGATGTCATTGCACGGCCTCCAGGGAAGAAACCCCAACACCTGGCCCTCCTCTCCGGTGGCGAGAAAGCGTTGACAGCAGTGGCTTTTGTTTTTGCTCTGTTAAAAGTGAGGCCCCAATCCTTCTGCATTTTTGATGAGATTGATACCGCTTTGGATGAGGCAAATGTACAACGCTTCGCCCAGCTTTTGCGTTCCTTTTCTTCTAAGACCCAGTTCATAGTGATTTCCCACCGCCACGGCACTATGGAAGCTGCCGACGTCCTGTACGGGGTCACTATGGAGGAAGAAGGGGTATCCCGGCTTGTTTCCGTGCGCCTGGAACAAATACCAGCTTAAGAAAAGGATTCCCCCTGGCTAAAGCATCAATCTCTTAGCCGAGTATAAATTAAGGGGAGGTAGGGGAGCAGTTGCAGTTTTTACAGAGACTTAAGGCGGGACTTTCCAAGACCCGGGAAAATTTAGCTAGTAGGATAGAAAAGCTCTTTACAGGGACACAAAAAATAGAAGAAGGCTTTTTTGAGGAACTGGAAGAAATTTTACTTGGGGCCGATGTGGGTGTAACTACCACTTTGCAGTTGGTAGATAACCTTCGCCAAAGGGCGAAAAAGGAGAGGAATGTAGATACTTCATTCCTTTTTTCTGCCCTCCGGGAAGAAGTTATAAAGCTCCTGGGGGAAGAAGTACGGCAGCTAAACTTATCCCCTAGCCCGCCTACAGTTATCCTAGTAGTAGGTGTTAACGGGAGCGGAAAAACAACAACTGCTGGTAAGCTAGCTTATCGTTTTAGCCGGCAGGGGAAAAGGGTTATTTTGGCGGCAGCCGACACCTTCCGGGCTGCAGCAGCCGAGCAGCTAGCTATTTGGGCTAAAATGGCTGGGGCAACCTTAATACGGCACCAGCCGGGAGCCGATCCTGGGGCTGTAGCCTTCGATGCAGTGAAGGCCGCCCTTAGCCGTCAGGCGGATGTAGTTCTAGTAGACACAGCCGGGCGCCTGCATACTAAATATAATCTAATGGAAGAACTTAAGAAAATACGCCGGGTTATTGAAAGGGAACTACCCGGAGCACCCCATGAAGTATTGTTAGTCCTAGATGCTACCATAGGGCAGAACGCCCTTGCCCAAGCCCGGCTGTTTAAAGAGGCCGCAGGGGTAACGGGTATCGCTTTAACTAAATTGGATGGCACGGCCAAAGGCGGGGTCGTTTTAGCCATCGCCCATGAACTGAATATCCCGGTAAAAATAGTGGGCCTGGGTGAGGACCCGGAGGATTTGGAAGATTTCCGACCGCAGGAGTTTGTCCTGGCCCTTTTTGATAAGCCTTGATTTAAAAAACGAAGGGGAGAAGAAGTATGGCCAAATTACTCATTAAAGGATGTATCATTGTTCCTGTTAATGGGCCGGTCATCGAAAGAGGAGCCATCGCTATAGAGGGAGACTATCTTACGTATGTGGGCCCCCAAGAAACTCTCCCCCCTGGATGGGAAGGGGCCGAACTGATAGAAGCTCAAGGCATGGTAGCCTTACCAGGTTTGGTGAACAGCCATACCCATGCGGCTATGACCCTCTTCCGGGGGTATGCTGACGATTTGCCCTTGCGCCAGTGGTTGGAAGATAAAATCTGGCCCTTAGAAGGGAAGCTCAAAAAGGAAGATATCTATTGGGGTACCATGCTTGCCCTGGCCGAGATGATACGTTCTGGTACCACCACCTTCGCCGATATGTATTTTCATATGGAGGTAGTGGCCCAAGGGGTGGTGGAAGCGGGCTTAAGGGCCTGCTTGTGCCAGGGCCTTATAGGCGTGCAGGATATAGCGGGTTTAAGGTTACGGGCTGGGGAGAGCCTGGTCCGGGAATGGCAGGGGGCAGGGGAAGGCCGGATCACCACTATGCTGGGGCCCCATGCACCTTATACTTGTTCCCCTGAGTATTTAGTTAAAGTGGCCGACCGTGCCGCCAAGCTAGGGGTGGGATTGCACATCCATCTAGCTGAGACTCGGCAGGAGGTCGAAGAGATTAAGAATAAATACGGTCTTCCGCCTGTAGCCCATGTGGCCAAATTAGGCCTCTTTAAGGTGCCCACCTTGGCTGCCCACTGCGTACATTTAACTGAAGAGGAAATACATATTTTAGCTGAAAATAAGGTGGGAGTAGCCCATTGCCCGGAAAGCAATTTGAAACTAGCCAGCGGTATTGCTCCAGTACCTGCTATGCTTAAAGCTGGTGTCCGGGTGGCCATTGGGACCGATGGAGCAGCCAGCAACAACAACCTTGATATGTGGGAAGAAACGCGGACAGCAGCTCTTCTGGCTAAAGGAGTTACCGGGGATCCCACAGCCCTTAAAGCCAGCGAAGCTTTGACCCTGGCCACCTTAGGCGGCGCCCGGGCCTTAGGGCTAGAGAAGGAGATAGGAAGCCTAGAACCGGGCAAGAAGGCGGATGTGATCCTAGTTAGGACTAGTGGCCCCCACTGGCGACCCCTTAACGATGTTGTGGCCCACTTAGTCTATTCTGCCCGGGCAGAAGATGTGGATACAGTAATTGTCAACGGCCGCGTATTAATGAATCGCGGAGAGCTTAAGACCTTAGACCTGGAACGTATATATACTGAGGTGAACCGAAGAATGGCAGATCTTACCGGATCTCCTCGCTTTTTAAAGGTATAGTCACGCTCACAGTTGTACCCTTACCCGGAGCAGTGATTATCCTTAGCTGACCGTTTAAAAGTTGTACCCGTTCACGCATCCCGAGGAGGCCATAACCTCCTCCTTCTTTTCTATTCTGGACGGCTTCCAAGTCAAAGCCCTGCCCCTCATCGCGGATTACCACAGTAACTTTATCGGGCAACATTTCCATCTTAACCACTGCGCTCTTCACTTTAGCATGCTTCTTGATATTGTTAACGGCTTCTTGAATAATGCGGAAGAGGGCGATCTCCACGGCACTGTCCAGGCGGCGTTGTTGACCAAAACAAAGGAAATCCACTTCCAGTCCATACTGCTCGGCATAAGTAGAGAAATAGCGTTTCAAGGCAGGTACAAGTCCCAGGTCATCGAGGACCATGGGTCGTAGGTCGAAGATGATTTTGCGTATATCTTGGAGACTGGTAAGTACGATGTTTTGCAAGGCCTGGAGCTCATCCCGAACCTTGCCCGGGTCCTTATCTAAAAGTTTTACACAGTATTCCGCCCGCATGACTATATTGGCTAAGGACTGGGCGGGACCATCATGGATTTCCCGCGCTACGCGCCTACGCTCCTCTTCCTGGGCGCGTATAATACTAAGCGCTAAGTGGTATGTTTGTTCCAGTTCACCTATCCTGGAGGTTAGATCTTGGAGTTCCCCGGTTAAAAATTTAAGCACAACTCCTACCTGGTGCACGAGTTTCTCGGCTTTTTCCATTGTGAGCTGCAAACGCCGCAAGCTAATCTCCAGGTGGTTCCGGCGAAAGCTTAGTAATTTTTCCTTTTCCCGCAAGCGAATAAGCTCCACCTGCAGGTTATAAGCTTCCTCATAAGCTTTTTTGATATCTTGCTCAGTGTACCGGTGGAAATCTTGGCTGACCTCGGCTAGGCGGAGCCTGGCCCTTTTTTCAGCCTGTTCCAGCCTATCTACTTCTTCTATAAGGGCTTGAAGCTCAGCTTTAACCTCGGCCAATTCTGCACTGACCTCTTTTACCTCAAGGCGGGTGTTTTCAGCGATTTCATAGATCTCGGAGCGGTTGCGTTCAATGGTTTCAATGGTTTCCTTAAGGATATGGTCCAGGGCCCTAAGGTCTTGCACCAGGTTCACTCCGTTCCAGCAGTTTAAATCTTGTATTGAGCTGCCAGAGCGTGGAGCCGTTCCCCTAAGCGTAAGAGCCTTTTAAGGTGAATATGGATTTCTGCCCAATCAGGCTCCCCTTCTTCTTTTGGCCAGTGCAGCAACAAGTTGCGTAAGACGCTTAAGGGTTCTTCCAAGCTTTGGACTAAAATTTGGGCTGATTCCTTTAATTCTCCATACCTCTCTTGAATCTCCTCCTGCTCTAAGGCTTCTTTAGCTCGCATTTTTCCTTCCAGTTCTTGCCATGTATCTTGGAGAGAAGAACATTGCTCTTCTAAAAGATTTAATTCAGCCAAGATTCTTTGGGCGGCCTTAAGATCCACTTGTACTATATCCAATAGTTTAGAAATCCTGGTTTGGGTTTCCTCTAAGAGTAGGTTTATGTTTTGAAGGGAGCGGTGTAATTCTTCGGCAGAAGCGATCAAATCGTCCCTTCCTGATTTAGCTGCTTCTAGCGCTACTTCAATTATGAAGGAGGCTAACCGTCCTGTTAGGGATTTTAAACTTATCATATGGTGAGACCACGGTTCACCCTGACTTAAGATTAGCTCATGGTACTCCTGCCCTTTATTGAAAGCGGAACGGAATTCCCTAAGCTGACGGGTCACTGAGTCTAAAATGCTAACAGTTTCACTAATCATACCCCGGCATTCGCTGCTCCATTGGCTACTTATTTTTTGCCTTTCATCCAGGCGTTTCAGCCCTTCACTGATTTTATTAGCTAAGGTTGTAGATTGGATAAGCACATTTAATTGTTCCTGGGCGCTTTCTCGTATATAGGTTAAATGTTGGTAGAAATTATTTCTTGCTTGAGCACTACCTTCCAGGGTTTCAGCGAGTTTTTCTATCGCCTTTTGCCAATCAGCTGTACTTGTTTTTACAGTATCTACTAAATTGGCTAAGTGAAAGGATAGGTTGTTAAAACGTTGGGCCAGGGTTTCCCATTCATCTCTAGGTATCTCCAGACGATGGCGGAGATCACCAGTTGAAGCTAGCTCTGTAACAGCCTCCAGTTGGCTAAGGCGTTTCCGCCAAATTATCCTAGCCAAATTAAGCGAGCATAATAGAGTAGCTGCTACCAGGCTGGCGGTATATGTAATGCGGATAAAAGCCATATTTTTCCAATATTTTTGCCACCCTATCGTGCCCAAGTTTCCTGTATTTATTTCTGAAGTTAACTTTAAAAACATTACCTTTTCATACTGGAAGTAGGCCACAGTAATACATAAGATGAGGCTTACGAACAAAAGGGACCAGATTAACTCTTTCTTACGGACACCCACATGGATTTTAAAGGTCATGGCTTTTTTCCCTCCCATAAAGTACAAGTTTATCGCCTACACTGGTGTTAGTCGCCAGAATGCGCCCAGCCGGCAATTCTACTACAGCTTGGGAGGAAAGTACCCAAGGGCTAAAACGAAAAGGGGGGAAGTTCTTTAAGGCAAGTAGAACTTTGCCTTCCTTCGATAAGAAAAGTATATCTAGGGGGAAACGTAAAAACCATGTGTGGATACCTTTACAGGGGTATAATAGTAAAGCCTCCCCATCTTCTAGTTTTTGTTTCCCCATCCATCCTTTAAACCTCTCCTTGAAGGTGCAGGCCAAGCGAACCTGGTGGGCTAGTACTACTTGTTTAGTGAGATTCCACAAAACCATTTTTTTACCCCCTTATTCCTGCCGAGGTATATACCCGTAGCTATTCCGGTTTTAGTCTAAAAAATATTCAACCACTCTAATTAGGGCTGGACCTAGAAGGACCACAAATAGGGCTGGAAATATAAAAAAGACTAAGGGGAAGAGCATTTTTACAGGGGCTTTCATAGCTGCTTCTTCAGCCTGTTTCTGCCGTTTTAGGCGCATCTGCTGGGCATGGAACCGAAGGACGTTACCGATACTTAGACCCAGTTGATCAGCCAAGATTATAGCTGAAGTAAAGGAAGCTAACTCTTCTACTCCAGTACGGTCGGCCAGGCTCCTCAAGGCCTGGGCCCTACCTTTACCCATTCTTATTTCTTGCAAAGTAAAGGCTAATTCTTGAGTTAAAGGGCCCTTGCTTTTTTCTACTACTTTAAGTAAAGCGCTGTCTAAGCTTAAGCCAGCTTCCACACTTACCGTAAGGAGATCCAGTACCCCGGGTAAGGCTTTCTCTATAGCCCGCTGGCGAGCCTTGCTACGGATCTCTAGATATATGTCCAGAAAATACCATCCTGCAAGCCATCCTCCTACGATAAGGGAAGCCCAAAGGCCAGGTTTTTCCAATAATCTTATGGATATCCCCGCTGCTCCGGCAGCACATAACCCGCTAGTCAAGTACTTAAGGACCAAGAGTTCGCGCGGGCTTAACTTGCCTTGCAAGTGGGCGTAGATTATTTTCCGGTATAGTTCGGCTTCCTTTTTAGCTGGGAGGATCTTAATAATTTTATGGCTTAAGCTATGTAAGAGAGGTTTTACTATACGGGAATAGAAAGGTAGCTTAAGTTCTTCTTCCCTAGGTGTCCGACCGGGGGTATTCCCAAATATTTTTTCGAGCTTATGAACAGCCCGTGTAGAGAACCGGGAAGAAAGGGCTAAGGCTAAGGTTAGAATTGTGGCTAGGAACTCGACTGCAATAACTGCTCTTCCCATGGGTACTCCTCCTAAAACTCTATACGTACTATTCTACGAATAAGGAGAACGCCAATAATTTGAGCTGTTGCAGCACCCATTAACATAATTAAACCAGCCCTAGTGCTAAAAAGGGGATTTAAGTAACCAGGATTAAGCATCTGTATCATGGCGGCTAAAGCTAGAGGTAGCAAGCTGATTATAAAGCCAGAGATACGGCCCTGGGCAGTAAGGGTCTTGATCTCGGATTTTATCTTGACCCGCTCTCTAATAGTATGGGCTATATTTTCCAGTACCTCTGCCAAGTTACCTCCTACCTGGCGCTGGATCAGGAGAGCAGTAATCACCAGGTCTAAATCTTCACTTTTTACGCGTTGGCCTAGACTGATCAGAGCTTTTTCTGTATCTGTACCCCAGTTGATCTCCAGCAAAGTAAGACCGAACTCCCTGGAAATGGGTTCAGGCATCTCGCGACGGATCATGTCCATGGCTTGTAAGAAGCTAAAGCCCGAACGTAGGGCATTAGCCATGGTAAGGAGGGCTTCCGGAAGCTGGTAGTTGAATTTATTAAGGCGCCTGCTTTGCCGGAAGCGCAAAGCTCCCCAGGGGAGATACATCCCTACACCAGCTATTAGTAAGGTGGCTAGGGGTTCACTTGACCCTAGGTACGCTATAAGTCCTAATCCGAGGGAAGATAAAACCATTATTCCAGCGAACTCTTCCGGCCTTAAGGGCAGATCGGCCCGGGCCAGTTCTTCCTCTGCTTTTTTAGCCCACTTCTTGGTACCCATTAGCAGGCTTCCCAGGAGTTTAAGGAGTTGGCGGAGTCTAGAGAACTGCTTTTCAGGGGAAAGGTTAACTTGCATAAATTCCCGCTCTCCAAGAAGTTTTTTAAGACGTGTTACCCTTTGCACTTTCCCTTCCCTTAAGGAGATCCCGAGTCCGCCCACCACTAGTATTTCCAGGAAAACAAGAACTGCTATTAAGGTTGGACTCTCCATAAAAGTGCCTTCCTTTCTTTTTTAGTAGCCAGGGGCAAAGATTTCAGGAGGCAACTTTATATCGCGGGCCTCTAACTTATGTAAGAACCGGGGTCTGATCCCGGTAGCTACAAAGCGGCCGCGCACCCGGCCGGCTGAATCGTAACCTTCTTGCTGGAACAAGAATATATCCTGAAGGGTGATAACCTCTCCCTCCATACCTACTACTTCGGTTATATGGGTTATCTTCCGGGAACCATCTTTAAAACGGCTTTGGTGGATAATTAAGTCGATGGCGGAGGCTATTTGTTCCCTTATAGCTCGTACCGGTAGATCCATACCAGCCATAAGAACCATAGTTTCCAAGCGGGAGAGCATATCGCGCGGTGAATTGGCGTGACCAGTAGTTAGAGAACCATCATGGCCTGTATTCATGGCCTGCAGCATGTCTAAGGCTTCACCGCTCCGCACCTCTCCTACCACAATGCGATCCGGGCGCATACGCAAGGCATTTCTTACCAGGTCCCGGATGGTGATGGCACCTCGCCCTTCGATATTGGGAGGTCGGCTCTCCAAGGTGATAACATGTTCTTGGCGTAATTGTAACTCGGCAGCGTCTTCTATGGTAATAATCCTTTCATCTTCCGGGATAAAGGAAGATAGGACGTTCAAGGTGGTGGTCTTCCCGCTCCCTGTGCCTCCGGATACAATAATGTTTAACCGCCCCTTCACGCAGGCTTCTAAAAAGAAGGCCATCTGGGGTGTTAGGGTGCCTAGTTGGATTAAATCTTGTATCTTTAAGGGGTCTTTAAAAAATTTCCGTATGGTAAGCACAGGGCCATTCAGGGATATAGGCGGGATAACGGCATTAACCCGGGAGCCATCCGGAAGACGGGCGTCTACCATGGGTACGCTTTCATCTATGCGCCGTCCCAGGGGAGCTACAATTTTTTCAATGATGTGCATTACATGGGAGGCATCGCGGAATTTAACTTCTGTACGTTCAAGCTTTCCTCGGCGTTCTACATAAACTTGGTCCGGTCCGTTTACCATTATTTCGGAAATCTCCGGATCCTTAAGTAAGGGAGTGATAGGTCCCCAGGCTATTGTATCATCTGTGATTTCCCTAGCCAAGCGCTGGCAATCTGGCCGAGGTAAAGGGGTTCCCATTTCCTCAAGGATCTTAAGTACCCTATGTTCAATTGTGTTAGCCAACTCTTCTTCTTTTATCCCATCGCCCAGGGGTTGTTCTTTCAATTCTTCGATTATCCTTTGATGAACTAGCTGTTTTAATTCTCCATAAGGGTCCTTCTTGTTATCTGGGGTCCTCGTTTCTCCCTTTTGTTGGAGCCGGGCGAGAAGGGACATGACGAATTATTCCCCCCTTAAGATAGAGCCTAAAGAAAACTTACGGAAGAAAAGGGTTTTTCTTTGGGGCTTTTTTACTGGAGACTGTTCTGGGGTAACTAATACTTGAGCTAGTTTCTTCACTTTTAAGGCTAAAGGACTACCTGGTTGAGCCAGGACAAAGGGATGCCCGCGATTAAGGGAAGCCAGCACAGTTTTTTCATCCTGGGGTAGAATAGCCAGGGGTTTAACACCCAAAGTTTCTTCTATCTCCTGCGGTTTTAGACTGTTCCACCGCCCAAATTTGTTTACCACAGCTTTTACCTTTCCGGCCTGATTGAGCTTTTGTAATACTTCTAGATCGGTCCGGGCGTGCTTAAGACCGGCCAGATCGGGGGTTAAAATGAGAAGGATGTCCTGGGACCAATCGAACAGAGCTAAGTTTAAGTCATTGAAGGCGGGAGCTGTATCTAAAATTATGTAGGTATAATTATTTTTAAGCAAGTTGAGAAGGGTTTCTACCTGGTTTACCCCTACAACTTCTCCTTCTTCCGGCCGGAGAGGGGCGGGTAAAACTTTAAGACCGGAGAGATGGGGATAAAGGTATCCGTTTACTAGGCTACTTTCTGCCCAATCCTGTTCCTGTACGAGTTCAGCTATACTACCCCTGGGCGATATATTAAGTAGCAGGGCTACATCCCCGCCCTGGAGATTTAAATCCACCAAGACAACTTGGCCCCGGGCGCGTTGGGCCAAGCTAACCCCTAGATTACAGGCTATTGTTGTTTTACCTACTCCACCTTTAGTAGAAAATACTGTAATTACCCGGCGCTCTACAACTTGAGGTTCGGCTGGGGAAGAGAGGGCTGGAGCTTTAATCAAAGCTACTTGCCGCTTATGGGCTTGCCCTACCCTCCGTATAGTTTCTGCCAGCTCGCTGCTACTAAAGGGTTTTACCAAGTAATCTCTAGCTCCAGCGGCCATGGCTTTACGCAGGTATTCAGTTTCTCCTTGGATAGAAATAATAACTACTGCCGTTTCTGGCAATTTACTGGTTATAGCTTCTGAAGCAGCTATCCCGTCCATCCCCGGAAGGTTGATGTCCATAAGTACTACATCTGGGCGAAGGGTTTCGGCTAAGAGGAGGGCCTCTTCAGCGTCCCCAGCTTCCCCTATTACCTTTATATCTTCTTCAAAGTAAAGTAAGCGCTTAATATCTTCCCGGGTAGTGGCTATATCATCTACAATAAGGACAGTGATGGGGTTCATTGCATTACCTCCGGTTTAGAAAGAAGTTCGTAGATTTTTAAAGGAGGAAGATAAATAGGCTCCCTATCGCTTGGCGACCGCAAGAGCAATCTAAGGCTCCCTTTTTCTGAACTTAAGACCAGGGATTGGGCTTGTTTAGGAGTTACAAGGAGGGTGATGTTGCGCTGGCCTCCTTGTTTTTTACCTTCCAGGCTAGATGGGGTATTTTCCAGGGATTGATCTACGGAGAGGACTTCTACGTTTTGAACGACTAAAGAGGTTGTACTGACCTTATCTTGGCCAGGCCCGGGGCTTACCTCCAAGGTGGCTAGAATATCGACGCGATCTCCTGGCCGCAGCAAACCGGCTAGGCCCGATACGTCATTTACGGCTATAGTCACGGCCCGTTTGCCAGGGGTTACCAAGAAGGCCAGCTCATTAGTGGCTTCTTTCCCGGTAACTAGCTTTTCCTGGCGGAGTATCTCTCCTTGTAGTATCTCGGTTCGGGTTATTTTCCCTAAGGCCTCGCGAGTTTCTGTTAAAAAGTGGCCGCTTAAGTATCCAGGAGGTAGATATTTTATTTCTAACATAGAAGCTGTTATGGGAGTCCGGGCCGGTATTCTCTCTTTAGCGACCACTACAGGTTGAAAATCACCCTTTTGCCGGTACCTTTCTTCCAGTTTCTGCAGGTAAAAATATACCGATATAGCTGTGATGAGGGATAAGGAAAAGAAGAGTACCCATAATAATTTCTGGCGCAAAAGCTAATCTTCCCCCTTACTTAACAAGCTTGATACCTTCCAAACCATAATCGGGCTGTTGAGGGTCAGCTTCTCCAGCTACTATGGTCCGAATGAAATAGCCTTCAATATAATTTTCGTTCCCTTCCCCCCGCACCTGTTCTACCAAGAAGGCGGCAAAACCGATAATAGTTATGGAGCTTATCTGGTGTCCCTCAAGGGTAGAGGGGTTGTAGAGCGGGACTATCAATATCCGAGGGCAATCAGGTTCGAAATGCTGGGGCGTACAAGGAGGAGAATGTTGACAAAGGGCAAGACGATACTCTATGGCCCTTCTTGTGGGATGGGACATATTACCGGTTTCTGTAGGGACCTCGTCACCGACTTTTAGCCATCCAGGATACCCGTACTTTAAGTTGTCCTCGTATTGACTTGCGCCTGTTCCTCCTAAAGACAAGGCTGAGTAGTTACCAGGACCCAGAGGCGATTCTTGCCCTGCAGCCTGCTTCAAGGTATATTTAACCCCTAACTGGTAATCCTGCCAGGGAACAGCCAGGGGAGCCGCCTTCTTTACAGCTTTTATACCCCCGATACGAGCAATAGCTTGAGCTTTTGCCTCTCCGCGGTGAAAGCCTAATACTGGAGCTAGAAAGTAGGATAATTCCTTACGGGCCTTGACGGTTAGGGAAGTATTATCCGGGGATACTTCCGTTTCTATGGATTCTGCGCCGTTTAAGGAAGCGTATTCGGCAGCCACTATGCGGGCACGGTCGGGATTAAAAGGTAACTCCCTGACCCCGGCCAGGGCAGCTGCATCTACAGCGTTCAGGAGTTTATGCCGGGCTGCAGCCAGAAGGCCGAGATCAATTACCAAGGCTACGAAGCCCAGCAAAACCACCATGTTTATAGCCACCAGAACCAAAGCTCCTCCCTTTTCGTCCCGCCAGAATAGATCCATAAGTTATTCCACCCTCATAACGGTCTCTACTTTTAAGGGGAAGGGGTTAGGTATTAACTGGGAAAGGAGCGGTGTAAATAACCTTGCTTCATACTCGATCCTTACCTGTAAAGCAACTCCTGGTCGGCGTAGGGCTTCTTCTGGCGTGATAAGGATTTTATCGTCCGTGATCTCCAAGGTGGGAGCTGCTTCTTTTATTCGAGCTCGGATAGCTTCGTCGCTAGCGCCCACTGCGCCTACCCGGGCTCCCTCACGGCTGGCACTGAGGAGAAGGAGATAATCCCCTAGGATATGACCTAGATCCCAGGTGCCCATAATGAGGAGCACGAGTAAGGGTAAAATTAAAGCCATCTCTACTAGGGCTTGACCCTGACAATCTCGAAGCCTCATTTCAGCGTAACCCACCCACCTCCTATATAAGTAAACAGGGCACCCAAGGCCAGAATAGCCCCATAAGGTAACGTATCGGTAGAGGCGACCTTTCCTGTAAGGAGGGTTAGTTTTTTCTGGCGGACCAAGTGGATTAGGGCCCATACTCCGCCTATTAAAGCACTGGACAAGAAAGTATGAAAAGTAAATTGGGGTCCTTGTAGAGCGCCGATGGTAGCCAGCATTTTCACATCTCCGGCCCCCATACCGCCCGAGTAATAGGGTAATGCTAGGAGGAGAAATCCTAAAGCTAACCCTGCCCCGCTTTGCTTAAGCCCTTGTAGACCTCCTTCCATCCCAGCAAGGAGGAACCCCAATAGTAGCGCTGGAAGCAAGACATGGTTGTATATTAAACGCTTTTTTAAATCAGTAAAGGTACACGTAAAAAGTAACAACAAAAATACCGCATCTTTTACCATACAAACACCAGCCTTTTAAAAAACGACCCTACCTAAGAGCTAAATCTCAAGTAGGGCCGTGGGGGGTAAGGGTTGATAAACTATTGACCAGATATGGTCTGGGCTATTCGTTGAAAAATATTGTTTAAACCGCCACCTAGTAAAGTGAGGGCACCGATAACTACGATGGCTACCAGGGCTAATATAAGACCATATTCCGCCATCCCTTGACCACTTTCGTCTTTCCAGAATTTTCTAAGCCAGCCCATTATGCTTTGCCCCTTTCTAGAGAATTTAGGATTTGTAAGCTGGTCTACTTTAAATTTTAGCCTTCTTTTGGCTAGTTTCTATCCGGCTTTAGCCTCATTTTGATATATGACTAGGTCCCCTTTTTACCAGGCGTATGGTCCTAATTTATAATTGAGCCCCATCTTGACAATCATATACTGTACTGCTGTATGCTGTAGGTAGCACTTCCAGCAGATGGGCTTTGAATGGGTAGGTACTTAAAGGAGCTGCTTAAAGGTGGGTATATCAGTGGCTACAGAGTTCTTAAATAATCCAGTGATGATACAGAATTTAAGCTTTTACTGCCGGGCTATTGCGGAAAAGGCGGGGGTACCGCGGGAGGATGCTCAGATACTTGTGGAGGCCTTAATAGAAGCCGATCTCCGTGGTGTCCACACCCACGGTGTGGCCCGGCTCGGCATGTACCTGGAGCGCGTGAAGCGGGGAGTACTCAATCCGGCGGCCAAGGTTAAAGTAGTGACCGAGGCAGGAGCCGTTGCCGTGGTCGATGGCGATAATGGTTTGGGACCTGTTGTGGGTCGGCGCGCCTTGGAGCTAGCTCTAATTAAAGCTAGGGAGTATGGGGTGGGCGTAGTTGGTGTAAGGCATAGTAATCATTTAGGAGCGCTAGGGGTTATAGCTGCTTATGCTACTTACCACCATATGATGGGGATAATTTTTACCAATACCTCACCTATAATGGCTCCTTGGGGAGGTTATAAACCTATCTTAGGCAACAATCCTTTTGCTATTGCCGTACCTCGCAAGGGCGAAGACCCGTTGGTACTAGATATCTCATTAAGTAAGACAGCCCGCGGTAACATTATTCTGGCGGCAAGGGAAGGGAACCCTATTCCGCGCGATTGGGCAATAAATGAACGCGGTGAACCCACTACAGATCCCCAAGAAGCGTTACGCGGTGCAGTACTCCCTATGGCGGAACACAAAGGGTATGGCCTGGCCGTGATGGTGGATATTTTGGCGGGCGTTTTAACCGGTGCTGCTTTTGCTTCCGAGGTTGGTTCTTTAATCCCACCCGACTTCAGTAAGCCACTTAATATGGGGCATTTAATTATAGCCTTGGATATATCTAGGTTCCTGCCCTTGGAGGAATTTTACCGGCGCTTAGAGGAATTTATTGGGGTGATAAAAAGTTCCCCCCTTGCTGTGGGATTTAAAGAAATACTGCTCCCCGGAGAAAGGGGAGCGAGGGAGAAGAAAAAATGCCTTAAAGAGGGTTTGTACCTGGAAAGCACGACTTTAGATGAATTGAGGCGCTTAGGGGAGGAATATAATGTCAGAGGGGGTTAGCCACCCCCTCCTTTTAATATTTAACTTATTTAACTTATTTAACTTACTACTTCAAAGGCTTCTTTACCAGCACCGCAGATGGGGCAACTCCAGTCTTCTGGTAATTGGTCAAAAGTTGTACCTGGGGCTACTCCATGCTCAGGATCCCCTTTAGCAGGATCATAGATGTAATTACAGATTGTACACCGGTATTGCGGGGCAGTAGGTATTTGAGTGGAAGCCATGGCGGGTACAAAGGTGGGAGCGGTTTTGGGCGTAGTGCCGCGCTTTACTTGGTGGTAGTAGGCATAAGTCATAGGTTCCCCCTGACGCAACATTTCAGCTTCCGTAAGGGTTCCTATGAATACAGTACGGGTATGTACATCGAGGCTACTAGTAACCCTGGCCTCCAAATAGGCTAGGGTGTGTTCTGTTAAGTAGGGAAGTCCTGCAGGGGTAAGTTTATAAGAAATTCCAGCAAATTTATCCACTTCCCGGCCGCTCTTAAACCCGAACTG
The DNA here is from genome assembly GCF_900176005.1 of Thermanaeromonas toyohensis ToBE. NCBI lineage: Bacteria > Bacillati > Bacillota > Clostridia > Neomoorellales > Neomoorellaceae > Thermanaeromonas > Thermanaeromonas toyohensis. Next base: position 1,172,622 of record NZ_LT838272.1, read on the forward strand.
GCCGATGAGCGACAAAGGTGCCTCTTTAGCCAACACCGAAACAGCAAAGATACCATTATCCCTAATAAATTCATAAGTTAAATTTTGCTTATTGATGCTCACTGCTATTGTCGGCGGCTCAGAGGAAATCTGGAAGACTGTATTAGCAATTTGACCGTTTAAGCGCCCTTCCTTTTTAGCAGTTACCACATAGACTCCATAGGAAAGGTTGTATAACGCTTTGGGATCCATAAACTAACTCCTTTCACCCTATAGATTATTAAAATTATCCTCCTATTCTACTAGCTATCTCCCGACCCAAGTTCTGGCAACGCTTAAGATCGTCAGGGCTGGGTACCCATTGTACAGTCAAATTCGCTTCGATTACTTCTATCTTAGCAGCTTTTAAACGCTCCTCAATTACTTTCTGGGCCCCACCACCCCATCCATAAGCGCCAAAGGCCACCCCGAGCTTATTCTTGGGCCTTAAGCCTACAAGATCATCTAGTAAGGGGGACACTGCAGGCAGTACATCGTTGTTAATAGTAGGTGAACCTAAAAATACGGCCCGTGCCTCTAGCAGCTCCTTTATAATTTCATTCCGGTCTGACACAGAGATCTTAAATAGCTTTACCTCTATTCCTCCCTCGGATAGGCCCTCAAGCAAAGCATAAGCCATCTTTTCTGTGCTGCCCCACATGGTATCATAAGCTATAATTGCCTTGGGCTTGCCCCGGCATTCTGCCCAGCGGGCATAGGCTTCTATAATACGGCTTGGATTCTGGCGCCAGATTATACCATGGCTAGGTGCAATAGTTTTTATCACTAGCCCCATTTTTTGGATTTCTTCTAGCTTTTTGGTAATCAGATGGCTAAAGGGGAAGAGGATATTGGCATAATACTTAGCGGCTTCATCCATTACGAGTAGCTCATCTACTTCATCATCGAAGCGGGCTGTGGTAGCTAGATGCTGGCCAAAGGCATCGTTAGGAAGAAGAAGACCTTCCTCTGGTATATAAGTAAACATGCTGTCTGGCCAGTGGAGCATGGGAGCTTCTATAAACTTAAGGGAGCGGCGGCCAAGGCTTATAACGTCCCCTGTCTTTACTACCTTATATTTAAATTCCCTGCCATAATAGGCTTTAAGGCCCTCTAAGCCACGCTGGGTGCATAAAACTAAAGCATCGGGGCAGAGATCCATTATAGCTGGGAAGGCGCCGGAATGGTCGATTTCAGTGTGGTTGATAATTAGATAATCCAGCCTTACTGGATTAATAAGCGACTTTAGGTTACCAATTAATTCCCCGGCGAAAGGCCCATATACAGTATCTACTAGGGCTATTTTATCATCTACTATAAGGTAGGCGTTATAAGTAGTACCGCGGGGAGTGGAAAAAGCGGGCCCATGAAAATAACGTATATTCCAGTCTATAGCTCCTACCCAATATATCCCTTCCCCCAAAGCCACTGGTCGGCCCATAAAAGATACCTCCTTTTTTGTAAGTTAGTAGTTAGTCACCAGAAGTTCAAAGAAGGCGCGGGGATGGGCACAGGCAGGGCATACTTCGGGCGCTTCCTTGCCTTCATGGATATACCCACAATTGCGGCAACGCCAGGTTACCTTTTCTTCTCGTTTAAACACCTGGCCGCCTTGGAGATTACTTAAAAGAGCCCGGAAACGGTCTTCATGTCCTTTTTCGGCCCTGGCGATGGCTCGAAATACAGCAGCAATCTCATGGAACCCTTCCTCTTCAGCTACCTGGGCGAAGGAAGGGTACATGGAAGTGTATTCATAGTTTTCTCCTGCAGCGCTAGCGGCTAGATTTTCAGCTGTAGTTCCGATAATACCGGCTGGGAAAGTACCGGTTATCTCGACTTCTCCACCCTCTAAAAATTTAAAGAGACGCTTAGCGTGCTCCTTTTCATTCTCGGCAGTGTCCAAGAAAAGGGCCGCAATTTGCTCGTAACCTTCCTTTTTGGCTTGGCTGGCGTAAAAAGTATACCTATTGCGTGCCTGCGATTCGCCAGCAAAGGCTAGTAATAAGTTTTTTTCAGTGCGTGTTCCTTTGATGCTGGCCATATCGATGTTTTTCCTCCTTAAAATTAAGTATCTCTTAAAAAATAGATTTCGACGTTTTTTTGCTTTATCCTGCCATCCTTGGCAGGTTTTACACAAAAGGAAACAAAAGTTAAAAGAAAAGAAGGAATGACGCTAGTGATGGCGAAATGGAAATAGTAACCTTATGAATAAAAGGAGGCTTGTTTATGACGGCCTTAGGCCAAGTTTACAAGTGCAATATTTGTGGTAACATTGTTGAGGTATTGCATACAGGAGCAGGAACCTTAGTATGCTGTGGCAAACCCATGGTATTGCTAGCCGAAAATACAGTAGAAGCAAGCAAGGAAAAGCATATACCGGTTATTACCCGGGTAGAAGGTGGTTTTAAAGTAACCGTTGGTTCGGTTCCCCATCCCATGGAAGAAAGCCATTACATTGAATGGATCGAATTGCTGGCCGGCGGGCAAATCTTACGGCAACATTTAAAGCCAGGGGAGTTCCCTGAAGCTGAATTTTCCACCAAGGCTGAAACAGCCCTGGCTAGAGCTTATTGTAACTTACATGGGCACTGGCGGTCGGAATAGGAGTGAAAGAGATGTTCCGGGCTAGCGAGATATTCGATTTTGCCCTAGCAATTGAAAAAAACGGCCAAGCTTTTTATCAGGCCATGGCAGCTTTAGCTAAAGATGAGAGAGTAAAGGAGCTGTTTCAGAGGCTAGCCGAAGAAGAGGCTCAGCACTTTCAAGATTTTGCCCGCTTGAAAGAGAAGGTCACCAGTTATAATCCACCAGAATCTTATCCTGGAGAATATGAAGCTTATATGAAAGCTTTAGTAAACAGCCATGTCTTTTCCCAAAAGTTAGATCCCGAGGCTTTGGCCCAGGGTATATCTTCCGACCAGGAGGCCTTAGATCTAGCTATCCAGTTGGAGAAGGATGCCCTCTTGTTTTTTACAGGTTTAGGTAATTTAGTTTCTTACGTAGAAGTTAAATTTGTTGATGAGCTTTTAGCACAGGAAAGAAAGCACTTGTGCGAGCTATGTAGTTTGCGCCATAGGTAATTTCTTAAGGAAACGTTCTAGCCGGTCTAGGCCTTCTTTGATATTTTCCATGGAGTTGGCGTAAGAGATGCGCAGGTATCCTTCGCCATTTTGACCGAAGTCGATGCCCATTTGGAACGTCAGAGGCAACGTCGAGAGGAATATTGCCGTTCCAGATGATATGAGATAGTGGCAGTTATTGCAGAACAGGGTTCGGACCTGAATGAAAAGCGCAAAAGACTTGCACGGCTCTTCAGGATGGTCCGGGAAGGGAAAATGGACCCGGTGGTAATCGAATTTAAAGACCGGTTGGCCCGTTTCGGCTTCACCTATATCGAGCGCTTCTTTAACGCTTTTGGCGTAAGGATAGAGGTCGTTAACGAGGAAGAGCCGAAATCTCTTCAGGAAGAGCTGGTACAGGACATGCTCTCCAAGCCCGGTAGCCGAAGGCCTGAAGCCGGGAAAATGTGGGCCTCCCTATTTACCAGGGGTACCGGGCTTACCAGACGGTGATGGAGGTAGCCGTCGGTACCAACAGCATATTTCTTGGTGGTGTCTGTACAATGAGTACCTAACAAAGCTATAGATTGTTTAGCTTTGTATAGGGAAAATTGACCTCTTTTTCCAAGAGCACGCTTAAAGTCAACAGAGCTGGAGAGGTACCGGAGGTAACCATTATTTGATCGGGAGACACTTTTACGCCGTACTTGCGCAGGTAGTAGCGGGCTATTTCTTCCCGGAGCTCTGGTTTACCCAGGCTATGAGTGTAATGGGTATCTCCCTTTTTTAAAGCGCGCCAGGCTGCCTCTTTAATAGGCTCAGGTGTAGGAAAATCAGACTCGTCGATCTCCAGATGAATAATGGTTTTACACATTGCTTTGTTCGCCCAAGAAAGGGGTAAATCCTGCTAAGCATACTAAAGGTTTTTACTAGGCAAAACTAGGCTAGAAAATGCTTTCTACCCGGACTTCTAGTCCAGGTATTACCCGCGACTTAACTACTCCCTGTTCTTCTACTTCCTGATCCAGGACAAACTTACCTTCTTGTAAATAAAAAATTTGTATCGACTTAACCTGGGGATCGACTATCCAGTATTCCTGTACACCCTTCTTCTCATAAACCTTGTACTTGCTGCGCAGATCATAATAACCAGTATTAGGGGAGAGAATCTCTACTACAAGGTCTGGGGCACCTTTAATGCATTTCTCCTCAATAATATCTAGTCTTTCGTTGGAAATAAAAATTATATCCGGCTGGTAGGTTTCCGTTTCGTCCAGGTAGACATCGAGCGGGGCATATAGTACAATACCTAATTTCTTTTCCAAAACATAAGTGGCCATCTGTAACTCTAATTTCATAGATACCATCTGATGATACGGTGTAGGCGAAGGCGTCATTACTAGTTTCCCCCCGATGAGTTGATAAGGTGCTCCTTCTGGTAGGCGGCAATAATCTTCATAGGTGTACCGCTCCCGTCCTGCTGCCAGTTCTGCCAGTATAGCGCTCATTTGCTTCCCCCTCCATTCCTCTGGTATTGACTTCCTCCTGGTAGCTTTTTACCTTAATTTTAGCCTTAAGCCTGCCTATTAGCAAGGGACTAACTTTTCCTCTAATTTATTCCTCGTTTTATGATTCATGTGTTCAGAAAGCGGAGAGGAAGCGGAGTGAAAGTGGAGAGGGTCCCGGCAAGTGGAGTTAAATGTAATTTAATAAGACCATGGCTGCCATGCCGCATAAGATGGTGAGGGCTATACTGCGCGTCCTAATAGCTATTAGGCTGGTGGGTATAGCTGCTAGGAGATAAGGATTTCCTACCAAGGCGAATTTCCCTTCCGGGAGAAATAAAGCAGGGGCCAGCAGAGCGGCCAGCACAGCCGCAGGGATATAGCTTAGCCAGCGTAAGAATATATTTGGCAGTTGCGTGCGGCTTAAGAGTACCAGAGGCAACATGCGGGGTAGATACGTTACTAAAGCCATACCAAGGATAACTAACAGGATCTGTCGATCCACGGTTCTACAGCCACCCCTATAGTGGCCGCCAAACAGGCGGCCAAGATAATATTCCAGTTGCTGGGCAGAAAAAGCGCCATAACTACCGATAAAATTCCTGCTATCCCTGCTACTAGCATGGTCTTTTTATTTTTAAGCTGCAGGATAAGTAAGATAATAAACATGGCCGGCAGAGCAAAATTGAAGCCTAAACGGCTGGGGTCTCCCAAGAGATTTCCGCTCAAGCCGCCTAGGAAAGAAGCCAATACCCAGGAAAAGTGGGAGGTAAGGTGCAGGGTAAAATGATAAAAAAGGCTGGGCTTATAGTTCCCGTAATGGGTCATGGCCATGGCAAAAGTTTCGTCCGTGATTTCTGCCGAGAGCAAAGCTAAGAAGCTGGGATGGTAACGCCTGAGGTAGGGTACCAAGGAAGCGCTCATGAGCAAGTGGCGCAGGTTAACTAAGAAGGTTGTAAAAATAATAGAAAGAGCTGCGGCGCCGTTGGCTAGAAGACTAACGGCGATAAACTGAGCAGAGCCGGCGTACACTAGCATCGACATTAGCACGGTGGTGAAAAGATCTAACCCGGCTTCCCGAGCCAGTACACCGTAAACAAAACCCAGAGGTAAATAGCCCAAGACAATGGGAAAGGCGCTTTTTAAACCGCGCCCTATTTCTTCTTGCCAGTCCATTTCCTCCAGCCCCCTTGCCTGTCCTATCTTACAATAAGCCTAGGAGGAAAGTCAATCTAATCAAAACCCAGGATGTACAGACGTTTCGGCGTTCCATCCAACCGCCTTTCCGATTGCAGCACCCTCAGAAGGAATTATCAAATAAAAGTAGAATAGTTGTATAAACAGTAAAAAACATCGAGGCCAGTTAACTTTCCGGCTGTCGGGCGCCCTCCTTAAGTGCCGGGGATAAGGCACCTAAATTATTTAAGAAGGCGGGGAGGTAACTAAAGAAAAGAGAGAATTGCGAGGTGAGTTAATACGTGTCTATAGACAAAAGCTCATTTATACCCCCGTACTATCAGTTAGCTCAAATTCTCGAACGCCAGATCAGGTCAGGTGAATACCGTCCTGGCGATGCCTTGCCCTCCGAAGCAGAACTTAGCGAAAAATATGGGCTTAGCCGAATGACTGTGCGGCGAAGTCTTAGCCAGCTGGCCAGGGCTGGCCTCATCCGCACTGAAAAGGGGAAGGGGACCTTTGTCTCCCGGCCTCAGCTTGACCGGGCTGTTTTTGTAATGGATGAATTTCACAAAGAGATGGCTGCCCGGGGCCTAACTTCCAGTGTTCGGCTCCTGGAAGCCAGGCTAGTTCCTGCCCCAGAAAAGGCGGCCAGGAAATTACAACTCCCAGTAGGCACCAAAGTGCTTTATATTCGCCGTTCCCTATTAGCTGATGGGGAACCCATGGCCTATGATCGCAAATACCTCCGTTATGACCGGGGGCGGCCTATACTAGAGAACGAACTCCAGTACCAGGCGCTGCCGGATATGGTAGAGAAACATGCCGAGGTTCTACCTGCTAGTAGTAAAATGATTCTCCAGGTGACCCTCCTAAATGACGAAGAGGCCCGTGCCCTCCATGTGGCGCCAGGATCACCAGCCTTCTTGCTAGAGCAAATACTTCTAGCCAGCGATGGCCGGCCGGTAGGTTGGGGCTGGTGCTTATACCGTGGAGATCGGTATCAATTGACTTCAGTTCCAGGAACGATTTAAACCCTGGGATAAGAACCGCCAGGATTAAGAAGAAATCAAAGAATAAAAAATGATAATGATTATTAGGAGAAGGTGGTTTACTTTGGGTCCTTTAGCCCTGGCTATGGCCGAATTGGATGAAAAGAGGGCCCTAGAACTGGTAAAGCTAGCGCTGCGTGAAGAGAAGTCACCTTTAGAGATCGTAGAAGAATGCCGGCAGGGGCTTAAAGTAGTAGGTGAACGTTATTCCTGCGGGGAATATTTTCTAAGTGATTTGATCATGTCGGCGGAAATATTTCAAGAAGTGTTACGGGCCTTAGAACCTTATTTACCCGTCTCGTCCACCCCACAAGAACAACCCAATAAGGCAGACATCGTTTTTGGAACGGTGGAAGGGGACATTCATGACATTGGAAAGAATATAACTATTTCCCTTCTGCGCTGTGAAGGTTTTCGAGTTTATGACGCAGGTGTAGATATCCCACCCGATGTCTTTTTAACTCTCCTCCGGGAAACAGGCGCTCAGGTTTTGGCGTTATCTGCTCTGCTGACTTCTTCCTTTGAAGCTATGCGCCGGACCGTCCAATTGGTCCGCATGATGGCTCCGAAGCCCCCGGTGAAAATAATAATAGGAGGATTGGTAAATGAACGTGTCTGCCAGTACGTGGGGGCCGATGCTTGGGTGCGAGAGGCAGGAGAAGGGGTGGCTATCTGCCGGCGCTGGTTAGGGATGAGAGTTGTTAGGGGGCGGGCTGAGAAGATTATGGGACTATAAAAAATCTTCCGTGGCTTCTTACCTAGAACCAGTAGAAGGCAAAAAATTTTTATCTTTGAAGAAGGAATTATCAAACAGAAGTAGAATATATGTATAGACAAATAGACTAGAACTGTTATCTTCACTAATCTACAAAGGGGTGTATGGGATGACTTTGTTGGGACAATTGCTGGCTGATCTACAAGAGGAAAAGGTATTAAATGAAGTAAGGGCTCAGTTGGCAGCAGGGAAAGATCCTTTACAGATTATTGAAGAATGCCGCCAAGGTATGCAGCTAGTAGGGGAACGGTTTGAACAGAAGGAATATTTTGTGTCAGATCTGGTGATGTCAGCCGCTATTTTTAGCCAAGTGACAGAATTGATCGCTCCTCACCTAAAAGGAGAAGCAGGTGGCCCAAAAGGTAAGGTAGTGATCGGCACTGCTAAGGGAGATATCCACGATATAGGCAAAAATATTGTAATTGCTATGCTTCAGTGCCATGGGTATGAGGTCATCGATTTGGGGGTGGACGTAGAGCCGCAAAAGTTTGTAGACGCGGTTCGAGAAAGCGGGGCGGGTATTGTAGGTATTTCCTGTTTGTTGACAGTAGCTTTCCCTGCCCTTAAGGAGACGGTGGATGCTTTTGTGGAGGCTGGTATACGTGATCGGGTGAAGATCATGATTGGCGGTGCGCCTGTAAACGAGAAGGTTAAGGAGTATGCTGGTGCTGATGCGGTGGGAAGAGATGCTATGGCAGCAGTGAATTTAGCTAGGGAATTTTTAAAAGTATTTTCAAAATAGGTGCGTTTAAATGTAAACTAGAGCATGTTTTACAGCAGTAGCTGGTGTAACCCTTTATGCAAGGGCCTGCTTTCCTTTATATATTGGAAGCAAGGTTAGCTTCTTTAAAGCTGTTGCCTCAGGTTTGTAGGTTGGGTGGGAGTCTCTGGGTTTTTATGGAGTGGTGTATGTTATTGTTCACACAGGCTACTAAGTTTAGTGTTTCGGGAAACAAATGATGGGGGAACACGAAGGAGAGATCATTTTTGTGAAAAAATAAAGCTATAAGGGGGCGATACAAATGGGTAACAATAGTAACCAATGGGGGGCCATGGCCCAAGTGTTTTTCGGCAAGGAGACACATGATTACGAAAGCTTTGAGAAATTAATGGAAGCCATTATCAACAAATTGAGGGAAAAAGCAGGATGCGATGATTAGTAGACATTTAAGTGTCAATGGTACCTACGTATTTGGAGGTAGTGTTAATTTGTAAAACAATTTTGGGGGGAGATGGATTAAAATGATGACTAGCAAGGAACGTGTAAGAGCAGCTATTAATTTACAGAAACCTGATAGGGTTCCAGTTGCACCTCTTCTGGAATGGTATATTCCATTTCAGGCAGGTATTACAACTAAGGAGTTCATTTTTGACTTTGATAAGGCATGTAATGCGATCATACAAGTTTGGGAAAAGCATGGAAAAGATATAGATTACATTGTAACTTTCCCCTATAAGTTCCTACATTACTTACCTTTCCCAACATCTCATTCTGTTTTGTTTTTTAATTGGATTATACCAGATGGGAATGAGTTACCACAGTTTAGGGAATACCCGCCAATCATGAAGTTTGAGGACTATGATCGCGTTATGGAAAAGGGGTGGGTAGAACTCTTACGTGACGTATCAGTGCAGCATGTGCTGGAGCCCTTACAAGAAATTAAGAAGCTTCGCGAAATCAACCTTGAATGGCAAGAAGTGAGGAAAGTACAACCGCTGGCTGCGTGTTATGTTATGCCACCGGCGGAGTTACTTTCTTTTGCCCGGGGCTTTCAGGAATTTACCATTGACCTGTATCGTCACAAGAAAAAGATTCTTGAATTCGGCGAGTTTATGATTCGCGGAACTATTGATTGGGCTGTCTGCGCCTGTGAGGCCGTAGGTGTTGATATTGCTTTCATTTACGGTGGTCGTATATCCGCATCATTTCTTTCCCCTCGGCTGTTCGAAGAGGTTTGTTGGCCCCACTTAAAACAATTAGTGGATGGGCTTGCGGAAAAGAATATTATATCCCTTTTACATTTCGATGGCGATTGGGAACCTATGTATCCTTACTTGAAGGAACTCCCTCAGGGAAAATGTATTTTGGAATTGGAGAAGTCGGATATTTATAAGGCAAAAGAAATGTTAGGCGATCGTATGTGTATAATGGGGAACGTAGATTCTACTATCCTTCGTTATGGGACACCAGAGGATGTAAAAAGGGAATGTAAAAAGCTTATTGAGATATGTGGGGAAGGCGGCGGATTTATTTTGAGTTCCGGTTGTGAAGTTCCGTTGGATACTCCATTTGAAAACGTACAGGCTATGATTGAGGCTGCAAAAGAATATGGTGTGTACTAACCTAGGTTTATTTGCTAGTCCTCCGGTGTTGGCTATGGTCGTAATTTAATTCTGGCCTGGGTCCAACGCTCTGAGATACTTGTTGGCATTTCTGGTTATAGTACCGTTTCAAAATTCTATTAAGATGCAACTCTGTACTGAAACCTACTACATTTATTAGGGAGGCTACAGCTTTGCTTTCCTTCACAGTTCAACAAAAAGTTTTCACCTGGGGTGAAACCTGTGTTGGCGGGCAGCCGGGCGAGCGCCCGCCAGTGCTTATCGGGAGCATCTTTTTCAGCGGGCATCGCATCGTGAGCGATCCAGTGAAGGGTATTTTTGATAGGGTACGGGCCAAGGAGTTGCTTGACGCTGAGGCCGAGCTAGCCGAGACCTACGGTCTAAAGCGTATGATCGATGTTATTGGAGATACGGAGGAGGCCCTTACAAAGTATATCGAATTTGTAGCTACCCACACTGAAGACCCCATTCTTGTAGATTCTTCTTCCACTGATGTGCGGTTGAGGGTATGCCGGCGCTTCAAAAATACCGAGGTTTGGCCGCGGTTGATTTACAATTCCATCGACGAGCACCATACCGAGGCCGAATGGGAGGAGTTGACCTCCCTGCGATTAGAGGCGGCGGTGATCCTGGCCTTTTCCCCCCGGGCCCTACGGCCAGCAGCTCGTCTGCGCTTGCTATGCGGGGAGGACGGCCAGAGTGGATTACTGGGCCGCGCCCGGGCCGCGGGCATTGATAAGCTGTTAGTGGATGTGGGCTGCTTGGATGTACCGGGCACTTCATGGAGTGCTATAATGATCAAGGAAATTAAAGAAAAACTGGGTTATCCGGTCGGCTGCGCGCCTTCCAACGCTTTCCATACCTGGCAGAAATCGCGCCTTCAAGAGGAAAAGGCGATGGCAGCGGCGGGGGCAGCAGTTTACACGTTACCTCTGGTCTATGGTGCTGATTTCATCTTTTATGGGCCCGTCCGCCATGCGCCTTGGGTTTACCCCGCCTGCGCCACGGCCAGTGCTATAATAGCGTATGGTGCCCGGTTAAATGGCTTAAGGCCGGTAAAAGCTCATCCTTTATATAAAATCTTTTGAACCGGTGGGGTATGAGGCGATTAAAACATGGGGCGATATATGGTCATTGCCTGTAAAGTTTTAGAAGAAGAACTTTTATCTCTGGGTCTAGATGGGTACGAATGGTATTTTTTGGATCAAGGGTTGCACCGTTCACCAGACCAGCTGCGGCTGGCTTTACAGGAGGCCATTGATAGCATTCGTAACAGTGAAAGAATATTACTGGGGTATGGTTTTTGCGGCGGAGCCTTGGAAGGACTGCGGGCGCGAACCGTACCCCTTACTATTCCAAGACTAGATGATTGCATTCCGCTTCTTCTGGGTTCAGTGGAGGCTAGGAAGGCGTGGGGGTCTGAGACATACTTTTTATCGGCTGGCTGGTTAGCTGGGGAAGAGAGCCTGGTGCGGGAGTATGCGCGTTGTGTTTCCCGTTATGGTGAAGAACGAGGGAGCCTTCTAATACGTCAACTTTTCTGTCATTACCGCCGGGTAGTATTTATAAAGACAGGGCGGCAAGGAGAGGACTTAGAGGGAGAAAAGGTGCGTGAAGTAGCGGAAAAGATTGGACTAAGATTCGAGGTAACCGATGGGCATAAAGGCTATTTACAGAAGCTGTTACAGGGTCCCTGGGATAATCTATTCCTGCACGTGCCTCCCGGGGAGGTAGTTACACTAGGAAAGTATTACGGTCACAGTCATTCCAAAGAGCGGATGAACTTGAACTCTTGATCCCTGAAATTCTATTTGTTTCTTAATGGTGGGGAACCTAGGATGGAGTTAGCTGAACTTTTGAGGCTTAATGAACTTTGGGGGCCGGTATATCCTTATCTGGCCAGGCATGTGCAAGAAGTTCTGCCACCTGAGGCTAAGGAAATCCTGGAACTAGGACCCTTTTCTGGCGGGATAACCTGGGCTTTAGCGGAAGTTTTGCCTTATGCGTTTTTTACCATAGGTGAGGAAAGGCAGGAAGTAAGGGATTGGCTAAAAGAAGAAGGTCGAAAGCGGAGGCTTTTAAATCGCCTCCATTTGGTAAATACACCTCTTAAGCCTTTGGCTTTTCCTGATGAGAGGTTTGAAGGTGTAATTTTCCGCGGAGCCTTTTTCTTTCTGGATGTGGATGTTCTTAAGGAAATATATCGGGTCCTTAAGAGGGGAGGGAAGGGTTTCGTGGGTGGAGGATTTGGTAAGTTTACCCCTCCTGCCGTTATTAAAAGCATTGCCGAAGAATCCCGCCAGCTTAATTACCGGCTGGGGAAAAGATGGTTGGCGGTAGAAGAAGTAAAAAATATAGTACTAGCTGCTGGATTATCACACAGCTGCCAAATATGTACTGAAGGCGGCTTGTGGGTGATTGTGGAAAAGTAAAGGTGCTCCCGTACATGGCAAGGGGAATGGCATAGGCTAGCAGAGAGTTTTATAGGTGGCTTATTACTTTTTTTAGGATATAATTAGGTTTGAGGTGGTGGAGGGGGTGGATAAAGATCTTACAGAAACAATTAAAAAACGTTATAACCGCACAGCTTTCTTTTATGACTGGATGGATCGGGTGATTTCTCCCCATTGGCGAAAGCTTGTCTGGCAGGAGGCTTATGGCCGGGTGCTGGAGGTGGGAGTGGGTACAGGGGCTAATTTCCCTTTTTATCCTCCTTATTGCCAGGTGACGGCCATAGACTTTAGCCCCAAGATGCTGGAACGGGCCCAGCAGAAACTTTATTTAGCGCGGGCCCCGGTGACGCTACTGGAGATGGATGTACAGCAACTTAAATTTCCCTCTGGTAGTTTTGATACGGTGGTGGCCACTTTTGTTTTTTGCAGTGTCCCTGACCCGGTGCGCGGGTTACAAGAAGTATGCCGGGTCTGCCATCCAGAGGGGAAAATTGTTTTGTTAGAGCACGTTCGCAGCGAAAATAGGCTTTTAGGATCCCTTATGGATCTGCTAAATCCTCTAATTGTTTACCTTTTCGGCTCTAACATTAACCGGCGAACTGTAGAGAATGTAAAGAAAGCAGGAATAAAGATTGAAAGGGTGGAGAATCTCGCTGGGGAGATAGTAAAGTTAATTGTAGGAAGACCAAAAAGAGATAACCCCAGGCTAGCAGATTAAATCTTTAGCCTGGGGTTTTTATATTGTTTTACTTTTTATAGCTTGGATAAAGACATAAGTTTTAATATCACCCAAGTTAACGGATTAGCGCCATCACAGATGGAGGAGATGGCAGTGGCCCCTTCTGGGAATTTGAAAGCAGCGTCTACAGCAGCCTGGGTATGAAGGGGAGATACATTAGTAGCGATCAACAGGCCTACGGCAATTACTATGGCGCCGATTATAACTGAGCGGAAAACGTTACCGCGACAGATGGGGGCTACCATAGCTACCATGAAGGGAATAGTGGCCAGGTCCCCAAAGGGGAGAACACGGTTTCCAGGTACAATTAAAGCTAAAAGAATAGTAATAGGCACCAGTATTATTCCGGTGGAGATGGCTGCTGGATGTCCTATGGCTATAGCAGAATCAAGACCAATGTAGAATTCTTTACCAGCAAATCTTTTTTGGAATAGCTCGCGAGCTGCTTCAGAGACAGGGATAAGCCCTTCCATTAAGATTTTTACCATACGCGGCATAAGCAACATGACTGCTGCCATAGCTACACCAAGCTGAAGAACTTTCTTAGCTTCAAATCCTGCTAGGATACCTAGGATAAGGCCTAGTACCAATCCCATGATTAAAGGTTCACCTAAGATACCATATTTTTGCTGGATCTTCTCTGGATTTAGCTCAATTTTGTTTAAACCTGGTATCCGATCAATTAAAGCATTGAGGGGTATAGCAATCGGCACATAGGCAGCGGAAAACCCATGGGGCAAAGAAATACCTGGGATTTCGTAAAAATTTTGTATGAGAGTAGCTGTCCAATCCGCAAGTTTTAATACAATAGCAGCGTTTATGGCAGCGGCAACAGCTCCCCAGGCAAAGCTTCCTGTAGCTGCTGTTACTAAGGCACCGGTGAAGGCGAAATGCCAAAAGTTCCAAATATCAACGTTTATTGTACGCGTAAGTTTAGTTAAAAGCATAATAAGATTAACAGCTAATCCAATAGGGATGACCACGGCTCCTATTTTGGAAGCAAAGGCAATGGCCGCTGCTGCTGGCCAACCTACGTCTATTACATTAAGGTGGATGCCAAAACGATTAACCATGCCTTGGGCTGCTGGTCCTATGTTATTGACTAGAAGCCCTATTACCAGGTTTATACCTACAAAACCCACACCAATAGTTAAGCCAGAGCGAAAAGCTCGGCCTGGCCGTTGGCCTAACAGGAGACCTAGGACAAAGATTATAATAGGTAGCATTACAGTGGCACCAAGATCTAGGATAAATTTAATAATACTCATCTAGTATAAAACCCTCCTAACTTAAAATTTAATTTAAACTTGTTCACTACAACCCATTTACTTAAGGGCTTGGGCAATCTGATCTAATAATGTTTCTTCACCTAAACCAGTAAGAAAGGCAAGGCCCTTTATGACTGGGACAGGCGTACTTACATTAATTGGTGTAGTAGCTACTATAAGATCCACCTCTTTAGCATAACTTGGAACTTCTACCACTTTAGCCTGGATGGTATCAACCTCGATGCCCCGTTTTTTTAGCCCTTCTTTTACTTTTTCGGCCACTACTGTAGAAGTAGCAATACCTGTACCACAAACAATTAATACCCGTTTTTTGCTTACCAATTTTCTGCTTACCTCCTACCTTGTAAAATTTTTAATAGGAGTTAAGAAAATTTCTTTCCATTATCCCTTCTCCTCACCCCCTAATCTTAATTTTTGGGTTAATAGGGAATATACTTGTTCAGCATTTTGGGCAGAAATAAGGTTAGCCAAGCTTTCGCCGTCTTGTAAAAAACTAGTCAATTCTTTAAGAACACTTAAATGACTATGGGGCTGGGTAAGGGCTAGCATAAATATGGTATGTACTTCCACGGTTTTAGTTGGTTCATCCATGCGAGCAAAAGAAACGGGGGTTTTTAGAATACCAACAGCTATACTATCTTGCAGGACATGCTGGGTGTCTGCATGGGGAATCGCTACATTGTATTTACCTAGCTCCAGCCCGGTAGGGAACTTCTTCTCCCTCTCAATTACAGCTGCCGGGAAGCTAGGTTTTACTACTCCTTTTTCTAAAAGCAAGTTGCCTAGTACATTTAGGGCCTCATAGGCTGAACTGGCTTCCAGGGAGGTAATAATCAGGTCGCGGCTAAATAGACTGATCACTAGTTAAGACCTCCTTGACTGCTTTTGCCGTTGGAGCATGAAGCAAGCGGTTAAAGATAGCCTGTTTTTCGAGCTTATGCCGGAGCTTAAGCACGAGGTGAGCGTTGTCTACTGTCAAAGCTAGCATACATATTATCTTTACCATTTGCCCTTCGCCCCACTCTATAGGTATCTGGGAGATGGCTATAGCTATGGCCGGCTTTAGGACATTTTCCGGGCTACCATGAGGGATAGCCACCTGGGGCAAAAGGATAGCAGGGGAAAGGAGCTCCCGTTTTAGAACATCGGTCAGGAATTCTGGGAGTACTGCTCCCCATTCCCTTAGCCCTTGAAAAAGCAACTCTATTGCTTGGGGCTTGTTAACTTCTCCTTGCCAGAGGTAAATAAGATCTTCGTGCATAGCTTCGTCCAAGCCTATTTCTTTTTTAGTGAGAGGGGATAACTTTACATTTAATTCAGACCGCGTTAAAGAAAAGGCGGGAATAAAAGGTATATCTTTAATCTGGGGATCTATGGTCCCCATTATGGCTACTACTCGCCTTTTTTGTCTAATTTCTTTAAGACGTGCCTCGAAGGGTGTTTCTCCCAAATAACTTATAGGGATTATCTCTATTGCCCTCTCTATTTCTGGTAATCGATTTTTTATTTCTCGCTTTAGTAACATGGCCCCTCCCTGACCAGTAAGGCACACAGTCAAAATAGCTGGTGGTTGCTCTAAAACCAGGTTAGGGGAAGACAAGCTAGAAGCTAGTTTTTCTAGATCCATCTCGGGTAGCAGGGCTCTGCGGGTGGCTTCAATGGTTAACATAGTAGTAGCTGGTATTATATTTTTAACTGGTACACCAGCACGGAGGCCAGCTACTTGGGCCATTTCCCCCAAAGCCTGGGTATCGGCTAGCACCAGAACCCCTTTCCCTTCATCTATTTCCCGGATGGTCTGAGCCAATTTTTCTAAAAATACCTGAGAGTCTTCTTGCAGAGCAACAAGCCCTTTAGCGTGGCATACTCCTAAAAGATTATTAGCCACCTCAGCCATGGCAGGAGCTACTTGGCCATGGCTTAAAACAAGGATACCCACTTTTTTCCCCTGTTCTGGTCTTTTTTCTTTAAAAATCTGTAAATATAAGGTCAAAAAGCCTATTTCTTCTGGGGGCAAAGCAGTGCCACTGATTTCTTGAAAATAGACGGCCAGCTTGCGAGCTACTTCATATTCCAAGGGATACTTTTCCTTTATATGAGCTAAAGAGAAATCCGCTTTTAGCTTAAGGGAAGCTCTCCTTTTTAAGGCTTCTTCTATATGCAAACTCAAGGCGATCAATATATGGGGATCTAGAGGCCCTAATTCTTGTTGGGCGATCCTTATTAACTTTTGGCAGATGTCAATTATCTCCGGGCTAGCCAATTTTTTAAGCTCGTCTTCGGATAGGGCGGTTTTTCTTTTGGTCACCCATTTAGCCCAGGAGGAAAACTTTAATTCAATTTCTTTGGTGATTTGCTGATTTATGTCATTTACTGATAGCCCTTGACTTAACAGCTCCTGGAATCTGTTTTCAATATAATCATAGATTTCCCGCGTGCCCTGATAAACTTCTGGCGAAGGAGTAGTCTTTTCTTTTAGCCTGCTGGGCAATACAACAGTTTCGGTAATATCTAGCTCCTCTAAATCGGTTTCTAAAGTGCTTAGTTTTTTTAACCCTTCTTTTACTACCTGGGGGAGTTCATAGTAAGTTATCTTAATGGTTTTGTTTACCCCCGAGATGTAGCGTAAGTAGGCTGAAGCGCAGCAGGTTTTGATGTCACTAGCGAGCTGCCCAATATTGCCCGGGCAATCATAAAAGAGAAAAGCGTAAAACACCTCCGGCTTTATCTCAAAAGGTAAATTTATTACCTCAGCCTCTCGCAAGAAAAATGCTTTTATTAAGGCCAGCCGCTCGCTTAACGGCCGCTGGGCTAGAGAAGGAAGCTCTATGATCATGGGGATTCTTCGCTTAAAGGCGGAAAGCAAGTAAGAATGGATGTTTTCGGTGGTAGCCCCAATTAGCAATACCTTTATTTCGTGCTCATATTCTGTCTCCCCTAGGCGCCGGAATTTTCCTTTATCGATGACCTGGAAAAGTATTTCCTGACCTTCAGGAGGTAAGCGGTGGATCTCATCTAAGAATAAGATGCCGCCGTGGGCTTTTTCTATTAACCCACTTTTGTTTTTTTCTGCTCCCGTAAAGGCCCCCTTTACATACCCAAATAATTGGGACACTAAAAGCTGGGGGTTATGAGCATAATCGGCGCAGTTAAAGGTTACAAAGGGTGCCCCCGGAGACAGGCGGCCGCTTTCTACGGCAAAGTTGTACATGGCTAAAGCTAGCTCGCTTTTTCCTACCCCTGTGGGTCCTATCAGCAAAGTATGAAGGCCGTGCGGTGGATAAAGAATAGCTGCCTTGGCTTTTTCAATAGCCGGTTTTAAGCTTCCTTCATATCCTATAAAGTGGGTAAAAGAAAGGCCTGGATGGATAGGGGTAGGCAAGATAGGGGAAGGAGAACCTTCCTCCAGGTTGTTAATCTCTTTAAGAAGCAAACTTACTGTAGAGCGGGATATACGGAACCCTTCCTCCCTTAAAGCCTGGGTTATTTTGCGCTCTGAAAGATGAGGATTGGTTTGTAAAATATTTTTAATAGACTTAAGTAAGAGGGGTTTACGGCGTTCACGGGAATCGGGTATACCTAGCTCCTGGCGCAACATGGTAACCTCACAGCGGGGGAGTCGTAATATCTCGGCTAGAGCCTCGTCCGGTAGGGGATTTTTCTTGTCCTCTTTAAGTATGAGTTGTTTAAGTTCCCATTTCTTTTCTTTCACTTTCATCAAACCCCTCACTTTTTGTTTTTAGCAAGAAATATGCCAGCCCTTTAAAATCTTAGGAGATCTGTAGGAGGACAACAAAGTTGGCCATCCCTTCACTAACCATTTTAGCAAAGGGAGTAAGAAATTAATTTCACAAAGAAGGAATTAAGAAAGAATGCGAGAATAATAAATATAGAACAGATGTACAACCCATGAACAAAATTTCATAAGACTTGATGAGGATTTCGTATGAATAACCAGGAGCACTTGCATTTCCTAATACGGGTAGCAGAGTTATATTACTTAGAAGGTTTAAACCAACAAGAGATTGCAGCTAAATTTCGGGTTTCCCGAGCTACCATTTCACGGGCTATCCAGCAAGCCCGCGAGCTAGGAATAATAAAAATCGAAATAAACGGGTACAAAGAAGATTTTCTTGATTTAGAAAGGGAGTTGGAGAGCAGATTTGGCTTGCGGGAAGCCATTTTGGTTCCTAGCAGCGATAGCATTGAACAGTTATTCAAAAACATAGGGAAAGCTGTGGCAGGGTATTTATTGCGTATTGTACGCCCGGGTGATATTATAGGGGTTTCTTGGGGAAGAACATTACGGGCAGCCATAGAGGCTTTAAAGGAAACGCATGTCAGTCGTAGGAATATAACAGCAGTTCCTTTAGTAGGAGGGGTAGGAGAGACTAACCTGGAAGTACATTCTAATAGCTTGGCTATGGAATTAGCTAATATATTTGGTGGTACCTGGCATGCCCTCCATGCACCTGCTCTGGTAAGCTCGGCTGCTGTCTGTCAGGCTTTACTTGAGGATAGCTCAATTCACGAGGTGCTGGAGAAGGGGAAGAAGGCTGATATAGCCTTAGTAGGTATAGGGGCTACAGTAGAGTCTTCTACCATGATCGATACGGGGTATTTCACCCTACAAGAGATTGAGGCTTTGAAACTAAAAGGGGCGGTAGGGGACACGTGTTCCCGCTTTTTCGACCTAGAAGGCAATAGCTGCGCTCCAGAGTTAGAAAAAAGAACTATAGGTATAAGTCTAGAAGATTTAAAAAAAATCCCGATAGTTATAGGTGTAGCTGGGGGTAGCAATAAAGTTAAATCTATCTGGGGAGCTTTAAAAGGAAGGCTTATAAATGTTCTGGTAACCGATGAAAGAACTGCCCGAGAGGTGCTGGATATAGGGAGGAGAGGTCTTTTTAGATGTCATGGTCGTATATAATACTGGCTTTAGGAGTAGCGTGGCTATTACAGGTTATTTTAAGCTTCTGGCAAATGCGGGATTATCGTGCTACCTGGGAGAGGTTACTAGCCCATAAGGATGGGTATATAGGGTTCGGAGCAGTTCGCCAGCGTTGGGGGAAAGGGGCCATGGCTTTTATCTTGGCGGATAGAGAAGGAAGAGTCAAAGAATGCTGGCTTATGGAAGGATTAAGTACGCTGGCTAGATTCAAGAAAAAGGATTTAACCCCTGGGACCTTACCAGAATTGATAGAGCGCTTAAAAGGTGAGACCGCACCTGGGTTAAGGGCTCTTTCTATAGCTGCTCAACAAGCATTGGCTAGAATGGAGGATAGAAAAGTTGAGTAAAATCCCGCTTTTAAAGCCGGGGAATCGTATTTATCAGCTATTACCATACAAAAAAGCTTATGTGGTAGGAAAAGAAGGTATATTTCTAATTGAAGTTAAAACGGTAGAGGAGGTAATAAAAAATTATAAAAATAGTCACCTGTCAGGGCCAAGGGCCGGCGGGTAAATAAAATTTCAATAGACCGCCGGCTTTAAGTTTTCTAAGGGGGTGGGATAAAGAGTTAGGCTGATTATTTTAACTTAGTCTCTTACCCAAATTTATTAAAATTCCAGGAGGTGCTAGAGGTTTATGGAAACATTAGCGCACATAGCGGAGGGATTTATAGGGCTTTTTAAAGAGGGTGGGAAGGTTTTTGTTAGTCTACTTACCGGAATTATTCCTACTCTGATCACCCTTATAACCGCAGTTAACGCCTTGATCAAATTTGTAGGTCAAGAGCGTATTGAACGGTTTGCCCAAAAAATAACCGGCAATATAGTACTAAGGTACACGGTATTACCAGTGATGGCTGTATTCTTTCTTACCAATCCCATGGCTTATACTTTTGGGAGGTTTTTACCCGAAAAATATAAGCCTGCCTTTTATGATGCAGCTGTATCCTTTGTTCATCCTATTTTAGGATTATTTCCCCACGCTAATCCGGCAGAACTTTTCGTGTACATGGGTATTGCCCAAGGCATCCAAAAGCTTAACTTACCTTTAGGCCCCCTGGCCATACGCTACTTCTTAGTGGGTATAATAGTCATTTTCCTCCGGGGCATAGTTACAGAAAAGATTACCCAAGCCATGCTAGCACGGCGAGGAAGCGAGTTATAAGGCTAAAGATTAAGGAGGGGAGAAAGTTATGGCTTATCGCACAGTTAAAGTGGAAAAAGGAGAAGGCGGTTGGGGTGGCCCGCTATATATTACCCCCACTGAAAAGCGTAATAAAATAGCTTGCATCACTGGTGGGGGTATTCATCCTGTGGCCCAGCGTATAGCAGAGCTAACTGGAGCAGAAGCAGTAGACGCCTTTAAGACTTCTGTGCCGGCTGAAGAGATGGCCTGTGTGGTTATAGATTGTGGGGGGACAGCTAGAGTAGGTGTATATCCTAAGATGGGTGTGCTTACAGTTGATGTTACCCCCACTTTTCCCTCGGGTCCTCTTATGGCTTTTATAAACGAGAAAAACTTTGTCTCGGGCGTTAAACCCAAAAATGTTATCCTGGTGGAAGGCTCGGAAGAAGTTGCCCACGAAAAGATAGAAACAGCACCCTCAAGAGAGGCTCAAGTTATAGCTCCTTCAGTACCCCAGGAGGTACCTCGTCGGTCGTTTATTGAGCGAATTGGGCGGGGGATGGGGGGCATAGTTGCAATTTTCTACCAGGCAGGAAGAGAAACAGTAGACCAGGTTATAAGGAACATAATACCCTTTATGGCTTTTGTATCTACTATTATCGGTATAATTCTTTACTCAGGTATTGGAAATGTAATAGCTAAAATTATAGCTCCCCTGGCCGGTACCTTACCTGGTTTATTGCTTATTTCTCTTGTGTGCGCCTTACCTGTTTTATCGCCTCTTTTAGGTCCTGGGGCAGTAATAGCTCAGGTGGTAGGGGTGTTGGTAGGTGTAGAAATAGGAAGGGGTAACGTTCCTCCCCAATTTGCTCTTCCTGCTCTTTTCGCCATTAATCCTCAGGTGGGATGTGATTTTATACCGGTAGGCCTGACTTTAGGGGAAGCCAAGCCTGAGACCATTGAAATTGGAGTACCTGCTGTACTATTTTCCCGGCAGATTACAGGGCCTATAGCGGTAATAATAGCTTATCTATTTAGTTTCGGCCTCTATTAAAGAGATTTTAAGGAGATAAAGTAAAAAATGAAAAAAGCTGGCCGGGCTGGATTTATAAAAAGGATATACCAGCCCGGCTGGCTTCTGGGAGGTTTGCTTTGAAGTGGGCCAGGTTATTTTTAGCACTAAGGTTACTAGCTTAGGACCGCTGGTACCTGAATTCATAAAAGAGAAGATCTTGGTGTTCTTCCAAGAGGGGGCTCCCCCTGAGCTGATGGAGATATCGGTGTTACATCAACCGGAAATATTAACGGGAGAAGTAAAGCCGGGAGACATATTACTTATCAATAACCATTCTTTTAAAATTACAGCGGTCGGGGAGATAGCTAATGCCAATTTAAAACATTTAGGCCATCTAGTTATCAAGTTTAATGCCAGAACTTTTCCTGAGCTACCAGGGGATGTGTGTGTAGAAGAAAAGGAGATCCCTCCCCTCTTTCCTGGTACTTTAGTCCAGATAATTGGACAAGGACGAAATTAGGGGGTAATTAGTCATGCTTAATATTAATTACAAATTAGCTCAACTAGAGGAGGAAGGGCGTTTTATAAAAGTAGGATTAGTAGGTGCAGGCCAGATGGGCACAGGGATGGTTAACCAAATAAGTCTTATGAAAGGTATGGAGGTAGTAATAATAGCTGATTTGGACTTAGAGAGAGCTAGACAAGCCTATATCTATAGGGGAGAGGATCCTGGCCGCATAATAAAGGCCGATACCCGGGAAGAGGCTTTAAAGGCTTTGGAGCAGGGCCGACCGGCTATAACTGATAATGCGCGGCTAATTTGTGAACTAGACCCAATTGATGTAGTGGTAGATGCTACTGGTGTGCCGCAGGTAGGGGCTGAGATAGCCTTTTTAGCTATCCAAAATGGGAAGCATGTGGTTACCCTTAACGTAGAAGCAGATGTTACGGTAGGACGGATTCTCTCCCGGTTGGCCCAGCGAGCAGGTGTTGTTTATACCTTGGGCGCTGGCGATGAACCAGCCTGTATAAAAGAGTTATATGATTTCGCCGAGGCTTTAGGTTTTAAAGTCATAGCTTGCGGTAAGGGGAAAAATAACCCGTTGGATTATTATTGCACACCCGAAAGCTTGATTGAGATAGCCCGGGTCAAAGGGGCCAATCCTAAGATGTTAACTTCTTTCTATGATGGTACTAAAACTATGGTGGAAATGGCTGCTGTAGCCAATGCTACAGGGTTATTGCCCGATGTCCCTGGCATGCATGGACCCCAAGCAACAGTAGAGGAATTACCCCGTATTTTTGAGTTAAAAGAGAGAGGAGGTATTTTAAATTCTTTAGGTGTGGTGGATTTTGTAATAGGAGTGGCCCCCGGGGTTTTTGCCATAGTAACTACAGATAATTTAAAAGTTCGGGAAGAGCTAGCTTATCTTCAAATGGGAGAAGGGCCTAATTATGTCCTCTACCGACCTTATCATTTGACTAGCCTAGAGACCCCTCTTTCTATTGCTCGAGCTGTAATTTATGGTGAGCCCACCCTCGTCCCCCGCTTTCATGCAGCAGAAGTAGCGGCAGTGGCTAAGAAAAAACTTTTACCAGGGGAAATATTGGATGGGATAGGGGGTACTACGGTGTACGGGTTAATAGTCAAAGCAGAGGAAGCCGAGAGCCAGGGTTATCTTCCTATGGGGCTTACAGGGTGTAAATGTGTGGTAAAAAGACCAGTAGAACGAGGAGAGGTGCTCCGGTGGAGCGATATTTCCTTGGAAGAAGAAAACGCTTTAGTACAGCTATACCGGTTGCAAAAGATTATGTAGGGTGGCCGGATTTGTTGGAATGAAAGTTGCAAAACAATTTTGTGGCTAAAGAAGCTTAGGGGCGGGAGAGTGGAAACAAGTGGATAAAGCGATGGCTGGCGATATTTACCGCAAGATGCTATTAATACGGCGTTTTGAGGAGCAGGTGGACAACTTTTTTGCTAAAGGTATGATCCACGGTACTACTCACCTTTACATCGGGGAAGAAGCCGTGGCAGTGGGGGCTTGTGCGGCCATAGAGCCGGAAGACTATATCACTAGTACTCACCGCGGACACGGCCATTGTATAGCTAAAGGCGGCGATATTAAACTTATGATGGCTGAGCTTATGGGCAAAGCTACAGGTTATTGCCAGGGTAAAGGGGGATCCATGCATATAGCTGATCTAAATATTGGGATACTAGGGGCTAACGGGATTGTGGCAGGAGGGATACCCATCGCTGTAGGGGCAGCCCTGGCTTTAAAAATGCAAAGGCGAAAAGAAGTGGTTCTTTGCTTTTTCGGTGATGGCGCCTTAGCCCAAGGCGCTTTTCATGAGGCGGCTAATTTAGCTGGCCTGTGGAAATTACCGGTAATATTTATATGCGAAAATAACCAATATGGCATGTCGCTAGCCGTAAGGAAAGCCCTGGCTTGCCAAGATATAAGCATTTGGGGCCAAAGCTATGGCATGCCAGGTATACGTGTAGATGGAAATGATGTAGAAGCGGTAATGGAAGCAGTTAAGGAGGCTGTAGCTAGGGCCAGGCAGGGAGAAGGGCCCAGCCTAGTAGAATGTGTAACTTACCGCTGGCGGGGCCACTCCAAGAGTGATGCTAATCGCTACCGGACCAAGGAAGAAATTGAACAATGGAAGGAGCGCTGCCCCTTAAAAAGGTGGCGAAACAAGCTACTTGAACGAAATCTTTTTACCGAAGAAGAATTAAAGGCCATAGAGAAAGCAGTAGAAGAAGAGATCGCTTTGGCTATAGCTTTTGCCCAGGAAAGTCCGGAGCCAGGGCTCGAGATTTTAGAAGCTGACGTATACGCTTAAAGAACATCCCAGGGGGTCGCTACATTTATGAGGGAGATAACTTATAAAGAAGCCATAAGAGAAGCTTTGCGGGAGGAACTGCTCCGCGATGAGAGGGTGTTCTTGCTGGGAGAAGATATTGGGGTATATGGAGGAGCCTTTGGTGTAACCTTAGGGCTTGTTGAAGAATTTGGTGAAGAACGGATTAAAGATACCCCTATTTCAGAAGCCGCTATAATTGGAGCGGCGACAGGAGCTGCTTTAATGGGGATGCGGCCAGTGGCAGAGATCATGTTTTCGGACTTTATCACCTTAGGCATGGACCAACTAGTGAACCAAGCAGCCAAAATACGGTATATGTTTGGAGGGAAAGCTAAGGTACCCCTAGTGGTAAGAACGCCTTTGGGTTCAGGGACAGGAGCTGCAGCCCAGCATTCCCAAAGTTTAGAGAATTGGTTTGTCCATGTACCCGGGTTAAAGGTAGTTATGCCTTCTAATGCATATGATGCCAAGGGTTTGCTTAAATCTGCTATCCGGGATGATAATCCGGTAGTATTTTTCGAGCATAAGCTGCTTTATAACACTAAAGGGTTAGTCCCTGAAGAAGAATATCTTATACCTTTAGGACAAGCTGATATTAAACGACAAGGTCAAGATATAACTATAATTGCTACTGGGATAATGGTATCCCGGTCCCTTGAAGCGGCCCATATTTTATCTAAAGAAGGCGTAGAGGTAGAAGTTGTAGATCCCCGTACATTGGTGCCGCTAGATAAAGAGACAATTATAAATTCAGTAAAGAAAACAGGGCGGGCGCTAGTAGTACATGAAGGATGTCAGCGTGGAGGTTTCGGTGGGGAAATAGTTGGGTTACTTTGCGAAAGCGAAGCGTTTTACTATCTTGACGCGCCCATATGGAGGGTGGCCGGCAAAAATATACCTATCCCCTATAACCGGAGGTTAGAAAGCGCGGCTGTACCCCAAGTACAGGATATTGTAGCAGCAGTAAGGAGGCTGGTGGCCTGATGTCTTTTGTAATGACTATGCCTAAACTGGGTATGACCATGGAAGAAGGAACTATTCACAAGTGGTGGAAAAACGTGGGGGAGGAAGTAAGACAAGGAGAAATTCTTCTAGAAATCCTTACAGATAAAGTTAATATGGAAGTAGAGGCACCTGTGTCAGGTATACTTAAGGAGATAAAAGCCCAGGAAGGAGAGGTAGTAAAGGTAGACGAACCTATTGCCGTAATTTTATTACCTGAGGAAGAACAAAGAGAAGAAGCTTTTAACTTAGAGCCCCAAAAGGTTAAAGAAGAAAAAGTCAAGGCTACCCCGGCTGCCCGCTATATTGCACAGCAAGCAGGGATAGATTTAAGGAAAGTACAGGGGAGTGGCCCAGCAGGAGAGATCAGGAAAAAAGATGTAGAAGACTTCATTTCGGATAGGGGAGCCATGGAAGTTGACCTCGTACCTTTGACTGGGGTACGTAAAGTAATTGCCGATAAGATGTTGGCAAGTTATACCAGTATACCCCATGTCACCTTGGTTACCGAAGCCAAAGCTTCAGAACTAGTTAACCTTTGGATTAAGCTAAAACCCATAGTAGAGCAAATAGCTAGTACCAAATTATCTTTTACTTCCCTGCTAGCTTACTTCTTGATTAAGGTCTTAAGTAAATATCCTTATATCAATGCCCGCCTAGAAGGGGATAGTATAAAAAGATATAAAGAGGTTAACTTGGGGATAGCTGTGGATACCCCAGAGGGCTTATTAGTGCCAGTGATAAAAAAAGCAGATAGGATGGGTTTAGGTGAGCTGGCCAAGGCTATAGAAGAAAAGGTGTATAAAGCCCGGGAAGGGAGGCTTATTCCTGAAGATCTAACAGGAGGTACGTTTACTCTTTCCAATCTAGGTATGTTCGATATAGATTTCTTTACCCCCATCATAAACAAACCAGAAGTAGGTATCTTGGGTGTAGGGCGGATTAGGGAATTTTCTGGTCAGAAATGGCTAACCTTAAGCCTCTCTTTTGACCACCGGGCTTTGGATGGAGGTCCGGCAGCTAGGTTTTTGAAGGCGCTAAAGGAGGTTTTGGAAGATCCTATAAAGGTGATAATCTAGTTACCTGGGCAGAAAGGGGAAAATTTTGATATAGTAGAGATAGTAACACTTAAAGAAGGTGATATAGCTATGAAAAAGATTGAAGTAGAGCTTTTCTGCCCCCAATGTTTGGAGAACACTGTGCATAGGGCAACTTGTGTAGGGGATTTCCTCCTAACCTTAGAATGTTCTAATTGCGGTAAAAAGACTAGGGTAAGCCGCCGGGTGCCGGTTAAAGAGTTAACCCAGGACTTTTTAGAGAGGCTAATGACCAAGCCTTTAAGGATTACAGAGGAGCTCCGCCGTTCTCCGCACAAAACTCTTTTATCTTTACCTAGAAGGGCTATAACCAAACCCTTACGCCTAATGCAGGAAGTAATGGATGATTTGGGGTTGCTCGGGAGGGAGAGGAAAAGTTAATGGTAGCTAAAGAAGCTGTTCTGCTAAACGAAGCCGGCCTGCATGCACGACCGGCTGCTCTTTTTGTTCAGGAGGCCAAGAAGTTTAAGAGCAAGATCATAGTGCATAAAGGAGATAAACAAGCAGATGCCAAAAGCATTTTAGGGATTATAAGCCTGGCGGTTACTAAAGGGACTTCGATAGTAATAACCGCTGAAGGAGAAGATGAGAAAGAAGCAGTAGAGACTCTAGTGGGCCTTATTAACAGTAAATTTGGAGAAGGGATGAAAAATGATTAAAGGATTATCGATTTCGCCAGGAATAGGCATAGGAAAAATTTACAAGTTAGGCGGTATGCAGGTTGATATTCTGGAAAGGACTATTTCTGAAGAAGAAATACCAGGAGAAATGAAAAGGTTAGAGGAAGCCCTTGATAAAGCTAAAGTAGAACTTAAAGAGCTAGTTTTAAAATCTCGGGAAAAAATAGGAAAAGAAGAGGCCCAAATTTTTGAAGCCCACTTACTTATCCTTGAGGATCCCAGTTTAACTGACAAGATAACAGAAAAGATTAAAGGAGAAAAGAAGAATGCTTCCTGGGCAGTGAAGGAAGCAGTAGAAGAGGTAGCCCGAACCTTTGAAGCTCTAGATGATGAATACTTCCGGGCTAGGGCAGTGGATATACGGGATATTGGAGAAAGGCTTATAAATTTCTTAGAAAGTGGGCATAGAAGAACAGGGGAGATTCCCCCTGGTTCAGTCGTTGCAGCTAAGGAACTGACGCCTTCAGAGACAGCTTCCTTTTCAGCGGAAATTATAAGAGGGATTTTAACTGAAAAGGGAGGACCTACTAGCCATGCAGCTATTGTAGCCCGGGCTCTGGGGATCCCTGCCATATCTAGCCTTCCCGGACTTATGGATAAGGTAAACGATGGGGACATAGTGGTGCTAGATGGTACAGAGGGAGTGGTATATTTAAATCCCAGTGAAGAGCTTATCCTAGAATTTGAAGAAAAAAGAAAAAAGCTTAAGCAACAGCAAGAACTGCTGATCTGGGGTGGTCCTGCAGCGACCAAGGATGGTAAAAGAGTAGAACTTGCCGCCAATATAAGAGACCCTAGGGAGGCGAAAGCGGCCATAAAACAGGGGGCTGAGGGCATCGGACTTTTCCGGACGGAATTTTTATTTATAAATCGTGAGCAGCCTCCCAGCGAAGAGGAACAATTTGAAACATACCGGGAAGTATTGGAACTGATGGAAGGAAGACCAGTAGTTGTTCGTACCTTGGATATCGGCGGAGATAAGCCCCTGCCTTATTTAGACCTGGCCCAGGAAGAAAATCCCTTTTTGGGATTAAGAGGTATAAGGTTAACCTTAAAGTACCGGGATTTATTTAAGACCCAGCTTAAGGCTTTACTCCGGGCTTCCCTTTATGGCAACTTAAAGATAATGTACCCGATGGTGGCCAGTATAGAGGAGGTAAGGGAGGCTAAGAAGATACTAGAAGAAGCCAAGAATGAAGTAAATAAATGGGCACCGGTAGAAATAGGGATAATGATTGAAACCCCGGCCGCTGCTTTATCTGCAGATATATTAGCTCGCGAGGTAGATTTCTTTAGCATCGGTACCAATGATCTTACCCAGTATACTCTGGCGGTAGACCGGGGAAATGAAGAAGTAACGGCTTTATACGATCCTTATCACCCCGCTATCTTACGGCTTATATATACTACAGTAGAAGCAGCTCACAAGTTTAACAAATGGGTAGGTCTGTGCGGTGAGCTAGGGGGAGAAGTGACAGCAGCGGCCCTCTTGGTGGGACTAGGCCTAGATGAGATAAGCATGAGCCCTATTTTTATACCCCAAGTAAAACAGGCTATCCTCCATCTTTCTTATGAAGAGGCTAGAAAGCTCGCTTTAAAAGCCTTAGAACTCTTAAGCGGACAGGAAGTCCGGGAATTGTTATATGCAGGAACTAAAGGTTATTGATCTGGGCAGAAAAGATTATCTGTCCACTTACGAGCTTCAGCTTGAGCTAGTAGACAAGCGGATCAGAGGAGAGATAGGTGATGTATTGGTTTTAGTAGAACATTTCCCCCCTGTAATAACCCTGGGTCGAAGTAGTAAAAAAGAGCATCTCCTGGTGGGCCCAGAAGTTTTAAAGGAGCTGGGGATAGAGCTTGTGGAAGTGGACCGGGGTGGTGATATCACCTACCACGGTCCGGGCCAGATAGTAGGTTACCCTATCTTAGACTTAAACTATTATGGAAAAGATTTACACAGGTTATTGAGGCTTTATGAGGAAGTGATGCTTAAGGTAGTAGCTAGTTATGGGTTAATAGGTAGCCGTAAACAAGGGCTAACAGGAGCTTGGGTGGGGGATAAAAAGATTGGTGCTATAGGAGTGGCTGTAAAGCGTTGGGTAACTTACCACGGGTTTGCTTTTAATGTACAGGCAACCTTAGAAAACTTTTCTCTGATCGTGCCTTGTGGGTTGCAGGATTATGGGGTTACCTCTTTAGAAGATTTAATAGGGCGCCCTGTACCTATGGAAGAAGTTAAAGAACGGCTCCTTAAAGCTTTTAGAGAGGTGTTTGGTTTCTTTTAGGTTACCAGGGCTTCGCTAAGGTAGAAGATTTAGGTACAACGCCAATGCCGCGCTCAAATAATAACTTTGTGATATCACAGGGAATGTGATATAACAAAATAAGTTAGGTCTGTGCGGTGAGCTAGGGGGAGAAGTGACAGCAGCGGCCCTTTTAGTGGGACTAGGCCTAGATGAGATAACGCTAGAGCCACACCTCTATTGACACCAGGGGAAATCATATACTAAAATCATAAACGAAAAAATTAATAAAGATAACCCGGCCAGGTGCCCGTCTAGGGAGAATAGGGAATTGGGTGTGAATCCCAAGCGGTCCCGCCACTGTAACCGGGGAGCGAACCTAAAAGAAGGCCACTGTTCCTTAACCCGGAGGGTAGAAGTTTAGCTACCGGGGAAGGGGGATGGGAAGGCGCAGGGGAGCAAGGATCCGGGAGCCAGGAGACCTGCCTGGTCGTAAGGAGTACACCTTCTCGCGGAAAGAAGGTGGGAAGCCCTGAGGATGATGGTAAAGTTCTCAGCGATGCTGGGAACTTTTTTATTTTACTTATTTAAAGGTAAAGGAGGTAGCCGCTCCATGACTCAACTGACCAGCGCCCGGCAAGGAATAATTACACCAGAAATGGAGGAGGTGGCTCTCAAAGAGGGGGTTACCCCGGAATTTATAAGGCAGGGAGTGGCCGAGGGAACCATAGTAATCCCCCGCAATGTTAAGCGCCGGAATATAGTTCCTATAGGTATCGGAAAAGGGCTTAGAACTAAGGTAAGCGCAAGTGTGGGGTTGTATGGAGACAGGGCAGAAATGGGGGTAGAAATAGCTAAAATTAAAGCAGCAGTAGAAGCGGGCGCGGATGCTATTATGGACCTTAGTGTAAGCGGGGATATCAACGCCATGCGCGAGGCTTCCCTCACCTCTACGCCTACTCCTGTTGGTACCTTACCTATCTACCAGGCCTTTGCCGAAGCGGCTAGAAAATATGGATCTTCACTCAAAATGGAAGTGGAAGAACTGTTTGAAGTTATCGAGCGCCAGGCTGCCGAAGGCGTAGATTTTTTCGGGCTACATTGCGGACTCACCATGGAAATAGTGGAGCGGGCCCAAAGGGAAGGGAGAGTAGATCCCTTAGTGAGCTACGGGGGTTCCCATCTTATGGGATGGATGTTGTATCACCGCAAGGAAAATCCCTTGTATGAGCACTACGATCGCCTTCTGGCTATCGCCTATAAATATGATGTTACTTTAAGCTTAGCCGATGGGATGCGACCGGGGTGCTTGGCCGACTCTTTAGATGGGGCCCAGGTACAGGAACTGGTGGTCTTAGGGGAATTGGTAAGGAGGGCTAGAAAAGCAGGCGTACAAGTAATGGTTAAAGGGCCGGGGCATGTTCCTTTAAATAAACTTAAAACTACTATAGCGCTTGAGAAAAGCCTTTGCCAAGGAGCACCCTACTTCGTTTTCGGCCCTGTTGTTACAGATATTGCTGCAGGCTATGACCACATAAGCGCGGCCATAGGGGGGGCTATCAGCGCTTGGGCGGGCGCGGAGTTTATTTGCTATGTAACTTCCGCCGAGCATCTAGGCCTACCTGATATAGAGCAGGTGCGGGAAGGTGTGATAGCTGCGCGCATCGCTGCCCACGCCGCTGATCTAGCCAAGGGGGCATCTAAAGCTTACGACTGGGATTTAGCCCTTTCCCGAGCCAGAAAAGAGTTAGATTGGCAGAAACAGATTTCCTTAGCCATTGACCCCGAACGGGCAAGTAAGTTGCGTAGGGAAAGAAGCGAGGCTTCTTCGTTGGCTTGTACTATGTGTGGTAAGTACTGTGCTATGGCTATTGTGTCCCATTATTTAGGAACTCCTAGGCTTAGCTGTTAGACTCCTCAGTAGCAAGGTAAGGCATAGTGAGAGGTTAAAAGAACCCGCAATAAAAAAGAAAGGGTGATAGTAATGACCCAGGTCCTGGCTGCACGTGCAGGGAAGATAACTTCTGAGATGGAGTGGGTCGCTGCCCAGGAAGGTGTAGACGTAAAGTTTGTCCAGAGGGGTGTTGCCGAAGGCAGAATAGTTATCCCCCGCAATGTAAAACGTAAAGAATTTAACTACTGCGGTATAGGAGAGGGGCTGCGGGTAAAGGTGAACGCCCTTATCGGTACTTCCAGCGACCGTTCCGATCCAGCTATGGAGGAGAAAAAGTTGGCCGCGGCGGAGGCGGCGGGGTGCGATGCTGTGATGGATTTAAGCACAGGCGGAGATATCGATGCCATGAGGCGCCTCGTGCTGGAAAAGGCTCATGTAGCAGTGGGGACCGTACCCCTTTACCAGGCGGCTATTGAGGCTATTGAAAAACATGGGAGCATCGTAGCTATGACGCCCGAGGATATGTTTGAAGCAATTGAAAAGCAGGCTGCCGATGGTGTTGATTTTATGGCCATACATTGCGCTTTAAATTTTGATATTATCAAGCGTCTTCAAGGTAGTGGCCGGGTTACAGATATCGTAAGCCGGGGAGGAGCTTTTCTTACAGGCTGGATGTTATATAACAATAAGGAAAATCCTTTATATGAACAGTTTGACCGCTTGCTTGAGATCTTAAAGAAATATGACGTTACCTTAAGCCTGGGTGACGCCGTCCGTCCCGGTTCTACTGCTGATTCCCTAGATGGACTCCAGCTCATGGGGCTTATAACCGCCGGTGAACTTGTGGCCCGCGCCCGGGCAGCCGGAGTCCAGGTGATGGTAGAAGGACCGGGACACGTACCTTTGCACCACATTGAGACTACCATATTGCTACAAAAGCGTTTATGCGGTGGTGCGCCCTATTTTATCCTAGGAACTCTACCTACGGATGTAGCCCCGGGATACGATCATATTGTGGCAGCTATAGGCGGGGCCCTTGCTGCTTATGCCGGAGCCGATTTTTTATGCTATGTAACACCTGCTGAACATTTGGGATTGCCTACTGAAGAAGATGTGAAAGAAGGGGTTATGGCAGCCCGTATCGCCGCCCAGGCAGCGGATCTGGCCAGGGGTAATAAGCGGGCCTGGCAAAGGAATGTAGAAATGGCCCAGGCCCGGGTAAATGGAGATGTAAAAACTCAAATTAGGCTTTCCCTGGACCCGGAGAAGGTAAAGTCGGCCTTGGGTAATTTAGCCCCAGACCAGCCTTGCGTTATGTGTGGGAAAGAATGCGCAGTTAAGATCGCGGCCCAGTATTTTGGTATAAACTTAAGGAGTTGAAAGGCTTGAGATTTATAGAGTTCTTGCTGGCTGTACAATTCCTTACCAGGATACCCATAACTATCCGCGCCCCCGTAGAAGAAAAAGACCTGGCCAGGTCCATGGCTTTTTTCCCACTAGTGGGGGTGCTCTTAGGTGTCTTAGCCGCAAGTTGCCATGCTTTAATCTCTCCCTTTTTGGGCAGGCCGGCTGGCGACCTTTTGGCCTTAGTTTTCTTAGTGGTGATAACCGGGAATTTGCACGGGGATGGTCTAATGGATACTGCTGATGGCCTTTTTAGCGGACGTTCGCGCGAAGAGATTTTAGAAATCATGAAGGATAGCCGGGTGGGATCCCACGGGGCCACCGCAGGGTTCCTGGTGTTTTTGGCTAAGTTTGTTCTTTTAGGCCAGCTCCCCGGAAAAGGGGTGACTTTGGGCCTTATCCTTATGACGGCTTTAGGCCGTTGGGCGCAAGTTTATGGTGCAGCGCTATACCCTTATGTCCGTAAAGGTCGAGGGGCGGGAAATTTTACAGTTTATGTTGGGTTCCGCGAACTTTTCTGGGCTTCGGTGACCGTGCTGGGTTTTCTGGTAGTTCTCCTAGGTTTTAAAGGGATCTTTTTGGCAGGAGGTGTTCTTGCTGGAGTTGCCGGTTTAGGGTGGCTTATCCGCAAGAAAATAGGAGGTATGACAGGTGATACTCTGGGTGCCCTAAATGAATGTACTGAGGTTTTAACTCTACTTATCTTGCAGGTTCTCCTTTAAAGGAAGAGGTGTAGAGAAGGTCTGTCTTGTCTAGTAAGCGAGGAACTTTTTCCAAGCGAATTTTACTAAAGTCCTGTTCGCGAGGGTTTAAGGCCGCATTTAAGGCCGTAAAGTTTAAAGTAAAGTAGGCCTAGATTAACAGGTCTAGATTAGAAGAAGATACGCTAGAGGTTAAGCCGTCGATGTGGGGGAGGTTAGGCGATGGGACTTACGTTAGAAGTGACTGTCCAGGGTATTAAGCCCGTAAAGGAAGAATGGCAAAAGAAGGCCCGGGAGCATTTAAAGAATTTGGCTATTCCTCAGGGGAGCCTGGGAGAACTTTTGCTCCTCGCTGAACGCCTGGCCGCCATCAAAGAGACTTTAAAGCCTTCCGTCCGCCATAAAGCGGTCGTTACCATGGCCGGAGACCACGGAGTAGTAGAGGAAGGGGTAAGTAACTTCCCCCAGGAGGTGACCCCCCAGATGGTGGCCAATTTCGTGGCCGGTGGGGCGGCCATCAATGTTCTGGCGGAAGTGGTAGGAGCCCAAGTCATCGTGGTAGACATGGGCGTGGCCGCTGATCTTAGTGATTTGGTTAAAGCAGGGAAAATCCTTTCTTACAAGATAGGTTATGGAACTAGAAATATAGCCAGGGAGCCGGCCATGACTCGTGAACAGGCCATCTCGTCTATAGAGGCGGGCATAGAAATTGCTAGTACTTTAATTAAAAAGGGTGTTGAGCTCTTGGGCACCGGAGACATGGGTATAGGTAATACGACCCCTAGTAGCGCTATTTTAGCTGCCCTTTCGGGGTTGCCTGTAGCCGAAGTGACGGGAAGAGGGACAGGGATAAGTGAAGAGGCCTGGCAAAACAAGGTTCGGGTTATTGAGAGAGCCCTTAAAGTGAACAAGCCCGATCCGCGGGATCCTATAGATGTTTTGGCCAAAGTAGGCGGATTTGAAATTGGTGGGATAGCGGGACTCATTTTAGGGGCGGCTTACTACCGGGTACCGGTGGTCATAGACGGGTTCATATCTTCCGCTGGGGCTCTCCTTGCCCGAGAGTTAGCCCCTTCTTGCGTGGATTACATGTTCGCTGGGCATCTTTCTAAGGAGCCGGGGCATAAGTTTATGCTGCAAAGATTAGGCCTTAAGCCCCTCCTCGACCTGGACTTAAGATTGGGAGAAGGTACCGGTGCTGCCCTGGCCATGAATATTATAGAAGCTGCTGCCCAGGTGATAGGTAAGATGCTTACCTTTGAGGAAGCAGGGGTATCCAGGAGTCGGGGGAGGGTAGAATAGTGAATGAGGCCCTTACCTTATCTTAAGTACGATCCTCAGGATACGAGCCCCCAATACCTTGAAGATCTGACCTGTGCCTATTGGTTTTCTGAAGTTCTTTTTAGCGCAGTAGAATGGGATCTCTTCACCCTCCTGGAACCGGAGGGCAAAAGTCTTGAGGAAATAGCACAGGTGCTTAAAGTTAGTTCTCCGGCGTTAAAGCGTTTCCTGGAAGCCCTCTGTACCTTAGGGCTAGTCAGCCGTTATAGAGATTTATTTTGCAATACCGCTATGGCCCAGAAGTACTTGGTGAAGGGGAAGGAATCTTACCTGGGCGATTCTATCCTGTGGCGCCGGTTCCTGGCTTCTCACTGGGGTGATCTTAAGGCCTGCCTTAAAGCCGGCGGGAGGGTAAGCTTCCCTCCCGCCGAGGAGGATCCCCGGTGTTTATCCTCCCGGATCCATAAGTTTCTTCGCGCCATGGATAACGTGGCAAAAATTAAAGTACAGGAATTGCTCCCTATGGTGGAGGAGATCCCTCTAAAGGGAGAGCTTTTGGATGTGGGGGCCGGTTCCGGGGCCATGGCAGCCGGCTTTTTAAGGCGTTTCCCTTCCCTTACAGCTACTCTCCTTGACCTTCCCCATGTGCTGGAGCATACTAAGGAATTCATGCGAGGCAGGAATCTAGAAGATAGGGTAAAGTATCTGCCGGCTAATGTTTTGGAAGCTTGGCCTTTAAAGGAACATAAATTTAACGTAATTATCTTGTCCAACCTTATTCACACCTACGGGGAAGAAGAAGTCTCCCACATCTTAGCTCAGGCAGCTTTTGCTTTACAAGATGATGGCCTACTTATTATCCATGACTTTTTCCTGGAACATTATCCAGAGAAGGCGGTCCTTTTTGATCTTAATATGCTCATAAATACCTATAACGGGAAGGTTTATTCCTCAGAGTGGGTACGGCAAAAACTTTTAAGCCTTGGGCTTTCTTCTACGGAGACGATTCCCTTAGGTACGGACACCGCCGTTATTTTCGCTGCCCCCCAAGAAGATACCCTTATGAACCTGGCCCTGGACCTTAAAGCTCGTCTCTTGGCCAAGATAAAAAAGTTGGGGTTTAGAGAAGCGCGCTTTATCCCTGTGGAAGCCGTTAAAGTATCCGAGTGGGTGGCTTGGAGGTGCCGGTTCGGGTGCGATCATTACGGCAGTCCCCACTGCCCGCCCTACAGCCCTTCCCCCAAAGAGACAAGGGAGATTCT
Source organism: Thermanaeromonas toyohensis ToBE (assembly GCF_900176005.1). Taxonomy (NCBI): domain Bacteria; kingdom Bacillati; phylum Bacillota; class Clostridia; order Neomoorellales; family Neomoorellaceae; genus Thermanaeromonas; species Thermanaeromonas toyohensis. Next base: position 1,208,557 of record NZ_LT838272.1, read on the forward strand.
TAAAGACTATACCCAGGCCTTGCTACTAGAAGGAGAGCCCCCTACGAGGGATTTTCAGCTTAAAGTCCTTGAGGCTGAAGGGGAAGCTATGCGAGCAGGCTTCTACAAGGCCTTCGCCTTTTGGGCCGGCCCCTGCTCTTTATGCCAACCTTGTCCCGTCGATAAAGAGGGAAATATTAGGTATAATGCGGTAGGTAGGACCAGGATATGCCCTAATGCCCAAAAAGCTCGCCCTTCCATGGAGGGGGCCGGGATCGATGTTTTTGAAACCGTAAGAAGGGCGGGTTTAAGCCTTAAGACTTTAAGCGAGGAAAATAGATTTATAAAGCATTTTGGCTTGATCCTCCTTAAGTGAGTGATGTAAAAATGAAGATAATGCTTTTGGAGCACCCGCGCAGTATCAGCCGGGAGAGGCTAAATGATGTGGCCAATACGCCCCTCTCTTCCTGCCTCTTGACAGGTTATATTGCTGCTGTCCTGAAGGCCAAGGGGTATGAAGTGGAAATTGTAGAGGGATATTTAGAGGGGCTTTCCTACGACCAGATAGAAGAAAGGCTAGAGGTTCTAAGGCCCGATATCCTTGGGGTACACATGGTGTACCAATGGAGAAAGGAACAGGAGTTGTTTGACTTTTTGGAGAAGGTAAAAAAGGAGGGGCCGGCACCCTACATAACAGCTTACGGGTTTTATCCTACTCTGGCCTTGGAAGAGATCTTAAGCACTTCTTGGGCTATCGATTCGGTAATTCTGGGGGAGCCGGAGTTAACCTTTGGGGAGCTAGCCGAAGCCCTATCCTGTGGAATTTTCCCACGAGATCTTCCCGGCCTGGCGGTACGGGAAGGAGACAGTGTAAGGTTCCTCTGGAGGGATCCTCTGGATGATCTGGACTTACTTCCTTTCCCTTTGCGCACTGAGGCCATGTTTAGGCTTCCGCAAGTAAATATCCAAGGGAGCCGGGGGTGCTATGGGAGATGTACCTTCTGCTATATTAATCCCTTTTATGGTCCTAATTCCCGCTGGCGCGGGCGGAGCCCGGAGAATATCGTGGCGGAAATAGATACTATAGTCTCCGCACGAGACTTCCGGGACTTTTACTTTGTGGATGCCAACTTTTTTGGCCCGGGTAAGAGGGGCCAGGAGAGGGCCAGGCGGTTGGCTTCCTTACTAAAAGGCCGGGGCATCCGTTTTGGAATCGAGGCCCGGGTAAACGATATTTATGATGAGGTGATCGGGGAGCTGGTGGAGGCGGGGCTCTATCAAATTTTTCTTGGCCTTGAAAGCGGGAGCGAGAGATCTTTAAAGCGGATGAATAAGATGACCACAGTGGAACAGAATGAGAGGGCTTTAAGTATCTTAAGAAAATATGGGTTAGAGCCTAATTTGGGGTTTATAATGTTTGAGCCAGATGCTACTCTGGAAGATGTCCGGGATAATTTTAACTTCCTTAAGAGAAACGGGCTGCTAAAAGACCTGGCTATAACGGCCAATGTTCTTTATCATTATCAGATTATTTTAAAGGGGACTCCGGCCTATCATAAACTCTACCGGGAAGGACGCCTGAAAATCTCCCCTTCTTCCTCCTACGAAGGCAAGGCCCTTTTCGTCGATCCTCGGGTGGCAGCTTTAGCTAAGCTTATGCAGCGCCTGACTAATTTTCTTTTCCTGCGTATGGAGGGCATCTGGAGCGGAAAGGTAAAGGAACCCCCGGATGCTCAAGGGAAATATGCTAAACTAAACCATTTGCTGGTAAATGTATTTGAGGGGGCTTTAAGTACCTTGGAGAAGGGGCCTGGAATAGGCCAGGAGGAATTAGATACCTTAGCGGAGAAAAAACAGAAGGAAATAGAAAAAATAACACGGCTTTTATACAGGCCTGTGGAAGTGTGAAATTAAAAACTATGAGTAAAGGAAGGAGGTACTTCCACCAATGCTGTACACTTCTTGGACTGCCCGGAGAATAGCCTATATAGCTATGTTCGTAGCCCTCTCGGCGGTAGGCGCCTACCTAAAGGTGCCCAGCTTTATCGGGACTCCGGCTCTAGATTCCTTCCCTGGCTTTCTCGGTGCCCTAGTACTCGGTCCCCGTGATGGAGCCCTCATAGCCTTTTTAGGGCATCTCTTCACCGCGCTGACGGCCGGATTCCCCCTAACACTACCTCTCCACCTGTTCATTGCGGCTGGCATGGCTGTCATCACAGCCCTTTTTGCTTTCCTCGCTTCCTATTCCGTTCCTGTCGGTGCGGTAACGGCCATATTCTTGAACAGTGTCCTTTTGCCCGCCTTGTTCATCCCCCTACCGGGATTCGGGAAGGGCTTTTTTATTGCCGTTCTAGTTCCCCTTTTAGTAGCTTCTACCCTCAACATCCTCGTAGCTATATTCGTTTTTGCTGGCCTACGGCCCGTATTCCCCAACAGTTGGGTGCTGGCGCGGCGCCGAAGGGTGAAGGGGCATGAGGAAGTATCGGGATCTCACACTGATAGAGCTTAACGATGGCAGACTCCTAGTGATAGCCTGCGATTCCTGCGGGGCAATAGGTCCTAAAGAAGGGGATGTGGTAAAAGTACCCGGCTACGTAGTGGGCCGCTTCACTAGCCGCGTAGCCCTGATGGAAGTCCTAGCTGCTGGGGCATGGCCGATCTGCGTTGTGAACACCTTGTGTGTGGAACCCTTCCCCACGGGAGCTGACATACAGCGCGGGATAGCCGATGAGCTGCGATTTTTAGGGGTGGATCCAGAGGCTTTACTTACTGGTAGCACAGAGAAGAATATGCCCACTTCCCAGTCAGGAGTGGGAGTAACTGTCATCGGGATAGCTTCTAAAGAACAATTACGAGTGGGTCGCCTGAGTGCGGGAGATTCCCTTGGCCTCTTTGGGCTGCCCAAAGTAGGAGCCGAGGTTTCCCTTAACGACCCGGAAATAGCGGATCTACCAACAGTAATGCTTTTACTTTCCAGTAGCCAAGTAAGGGAAATAGTACCGGTCGGCTCGCGGGGCATAAAAGCCGAAGCTGAAACATTGGCTCGGCTCAACGACCTAGAGCTTGTGTGGTACGAAATCCCAGATGAAGTGGATCTATACAAATCGGCCGGTCCCGCCACCTGCCTATTGGTGGCCGGGGAGGAGGCTAGCCTAAAACTCTTGGGAGAGAAGGCTAAAAAGCCCTTCCTTCTGCTAGGTAATTTGATTCCCCATTCTAAAGGCTAGCCTCTCACCAACACCACTGAAGGATGGGAGAAGGAAGCCCCGGGATCTGACCGGGTAAGATTAAAAGGGAAGAATTGCGGGGGAGGAGTAATGGAAGGGGAGAGATTCTGAGAGCAAGGGAGTATAGTTTTTCGCAGCCGCTATGACAAAGAAAAAGTAAAGTGTCAACTTTTTTGATAAACGGGGATGGAGCCAAATGGATAAAACAAGGCAAGGAATACTTCCTCAAGGCTCACATCTATTTAGACCACTTGAAGCTAATTTGAACAAAAATTTTTTGTAACCTTAGCAGGAATTTCAAACGATATGTCGAACTATTACAATGAAGCAACGTAGTTGGATATTATGCAACAACATCTTTGGGTGGAGTGAAGTGGGAGAGGGTATCCAATCTGTTCAACGGGCCGTATATATCCTTGAGCGTCTGGCTTCCTCGAAGAACGGGGCAACTGCCTCTGAAATCGCTAAAGAGTTAGGAGTTAACCGTAGTACTGTATTTAGGTTGATGGAAACGTTAATCGAAGCGGGTTACGTTAGACAGGCAACTTTGACTAAGCGTTATCACCTTACTATGAAGTTGTTTTCTTTAGGGAGTAAGCTTTTAGATGAAATGGACATCCGTTCCTGTGCTAGGCCTGTGTTGGAGAGTTTACAAAAAGAAACCGGTCATACGGTCCATCTAGGTTTGCGGGATCTAAATGAAGTTGTGTATATAGACAAAATTACAGGTACTAATCCTATCCAAATGTATTCCATGATAGGCCGGAGAGCTCCCCTTTACTGTACAGGTATTGGGAAAGCTATTTTGGCATTTATGAAGGATCATGAAATAGATCAATTTCTAAGGAATACCAAGCTGATTAGATTTACCCCTAACACTATCGTGGATCCCATAAAGTTGTGGCAAGAAATAAAGGAAATACGGGTAAGAGGATATGCCCTGGATATGGAAGAGCATGAAATGGGAATACGGTGTGTAGCCGCTCCTATTTTTGATTACACTCAGGAAGTTATAGGGAGTATAAGTCTTGCTGCGGTGGTTATAACCTTAGGAGACAAGAGTATAGAAGAATATGCGGACAAGGTCATACAGGCAGCCAAGACGGTAAGTGAATTGTTGGGGGCGCGGAAATAGCTATGATAATTTTAACCAAGATGAACAACATTGTTGCAATTTATGCAACAATGTTGAGGCCGTAATAGAAAGGGGATTATTAAAGTATGGAGGCGACAAAGGTTGAGAGTGTTATAGATACTATTTTACAGGAAAAATTGGTAGCCATTTTAAGAAAAATAGAAGGGGACAGGTTATTTAAAGTCATTGACAGTTTATTGGAAGCCGGGATACGGGTGGCTGAGATTACACTAAATACCGAGGGCGCTATTAACTTACTTGGCGAACTGATAAAAAGATATGGCGAAGAGATGCTTCTCGGTGCGGGCACAGTAACTCGTATTCAGGAAGTAGAAGAAGCTGCTGCTAGTGGTGCAAAATTTATTGTAACCCCAGTAATGCTGCCTGAGATAATACAAGCATGCAAGAGGTTTCAACTGGGCGTAATTCTAGGAGCTTGTTCTCCTACTGAAATATACCAGGCTTATTCTTTGGGAGCGGATATAGTCAAGGTTTTTCCAGCAGGTAGCCTAGGCCCCTCTTATTTCCGCGAATTGCAGGGGCCTTTAGGAAATGTTCCGCTGGCCGCCGTTGGAGGTGTAACTCTTGAGAATGGGCGAGCGTTCCTCGAGGCCGGGGCCAAGGTGTTAGGCGTAGGTTCGTCCCTTACTCCGCGACAACTGGTAAATGCAGGTGACTGGATGCAGCTCAAGAACATAGCAAAACGGTTCAAGGAACTAGTAAGTTAGAAGGATGATACACATTGTTGCTGATGGCGATAGATGGTGGAACAACTAACACTAGGATCCGGGTACTTAAGGATGAAAAGATAATTGGTAAAGCCCATGTTCCTGTAGGAGTAAGGAATACAGCAATTGCAGGTTGCAATAAGGAGCTGGTGGAAGGTCTCAGAGAGGGTGTGCACATGGCCCTGGCGTCAGCAGGGCTTACGGAAAAGGATTTGCAACTAGTTGTGGCTTCCGGGATGCTTACCTCTAACGTAGGTATAATGGAAATACCGCATATCAGTACACCTGCTGGAGTGAAGGAGCTTGCTGCAAACAGTAGATTGGTAGAGATGCCGGAAGTAATAAACGTGCCTATACTTTTTATTCCGGGAGTAAAAAATAGTTGTCCGCTCAGACAAGACGTGGATGAATTAGAAGCAATGGATATAATGCGGGGTGAAGAAACGGAAACAATCGGTATCTTAGAATTGAAGAAAATTAGGGGACCTATTACCTTAATTTTACCAGGCTCACATACAAAAGTTGTAAGGGTTAATGAACATAACCAGATTACTTGCTGCTTGACTACTATGGGAGGAGAGATCTTTGGGACGTTAGCTACTAATACAATCCTGGCTGATTCAGTACCTTCTACCCTTGTTTCTGAACTGGACAGGGAGATGCTTCTTAACGGGGCAGCTATGTCCCGGAAGGTAGGTCTTACGCGCGGTTGCTTTTTTACCCGGATCATGAGCCAGTTTATACCCTTTGATGGTGATAAAAGGGCCAACTTCCTGCTAGGCGTAGTATTGGGCCAGGATATCATTGCTATGAAAAATAGTAAAGCCTGTCGGCTTTGCTGGGGTGAAAAAATCGTTATAGGGGGACCGTCACCGTTGCGTAGGGCTATTTACTATCTGTTGGAGGAAGAAATGGGTTCTAAAGCTGACCTTTCCGTACTAGATGATGAAACTGTAGAAATGTCAACTGCTATCGGGGCTCGTATAATAGGATTGGAACATCTCAATATATTTTGCTAAAGAGTCACCGTAGTATAAATAAATAAACATAAATATCCAAGGAGGTGAAAAAAGAAGTCTTAGAAAAACAAGATTTATTATGTTAATGAGAAACAAAAAAGGAGGGGAGAGTCAAGTTTACTGCGTAGAGAAGGGTTAAGAAAAACTTAGCATCGGCGGCTCAGAAGTTCAATACCAACTAATACCTAAAGGAGGTATAGGGTAAATGTGGCGCAAATGGCTTATTAGTGTGCTAATAATAGTCGTGGCCATTAGTTTAGCTGCCTGTTCGGCTCAACAATCCTCTCAAAAGGTAAACCAACAGCCGGCTACAGGGCAGCCAGCTACTACTGAAGCTGGGAAAGGCCAGGGCACAGTAGCAAAGGATGATAAAAATATAAAAGTAGGTATCGTAGTAAATGGCCAAGGGAACTTCTTTAACGCAGGGATATTTCAGGAGACCCAGCGGCTGGTAAAAGAAAAGGGCGGGACACCTGTTGCTCTTGATAGCCTGGGTCAGCGCGAGAAGATGCTAAGCGATATCGAGACTCTCATACAGCAGAATGTAGACGCGTTAATCGTTCTGTTAGGTGATCCCACCTTCCTGGAGCCTGCTCTTAAGAAGGCTAAAGAGAAAAACATCCCGTGGATTAGTGTGGCTGCTGGCTTCCATCCGCTTGTTGATCTTGAGATAGATTCCAACGACTGGGCTATGGGAGCCAAGGTTGCTGCTTACATGGCTGCGCGGCTAGGGGGGAAGGGTAAGATCGTAGAAATTTATGGGGATCTTATTTTGCCTACCAGAGCTAGGGCTGAGGCGCTTCGAGCAGTCCTTAAAGAATATCCTGAAATCCAGATTGTTGAGCGTCATGCCTATGCTTGGCCTGGCTTCCTTGAGGATTGTCGGAAGTGGATGGAAACGGTATTACAAAAATACCCGAAACCGGGAGACATTCAAGCCGTGTTTGCCGCCTTTGACGGTGCAGGCATAGGAGCCGCTCAAGCTATCGAGGCTGCTGGGCGTAAAGAGATATTCGTAGTTGGGATAGATGGAGATCCCTTAGCCTATGAAAACATGCGCAATAAGGGTGTATTTGCTGCAACTGCAGCTCATGACCTAAAGGGTATGGCCGAAAAGGCTGTTGAATGGGCATTTAGGATGGCTAAAGGTGAGAAACCGCCTGTTAAGATGATGTTTATTGATAGCCCACTTATTACCCAGGAGAATGTTCCACCAGCTACCAAGTAACAATGCTCTCTGACCGTAGGAATCAATTCTTACAAAGTAGGGTGCCACCTTACGGGTGGCACCCGCTAACCCTTACTCTGTGGGGGCGGTACTTTGGAAGGCAATAGCTATGTCCTTGAGATGAAGAATATTTCTATGCAGTTTCCCGGAGTCAAAGCCCTGGACAACGTAGATTTTTCCGTAGCGCGGGGTGAGATCCACGCCCTGGTGGGAGAGAACGGCGCTGGTAAGTCTACGTTAATAAAGATCTTGGGCGGGGTCTACCTGCCAACGAGCGGCGAGATCCTTGTCGAGGGCAAGAAAGTAACCTATAGTTCCCCGCAGGAAGCTGCTGCAGCAGGAATAAGTATAGTGCACCAAGAGCTAAATTTGGTGCCTTATATGTGTGTGGCGGAGAACCTGTTTATGGGGCGTTCCCTGCCCAAGAACAAGTGGGGTATGGTTAATTGGAGTGAACTCTACCGGAAGGCTGCAGAGTTGTTAACGGTGGTTGGCCTCCAGGATCTTGTACGTTACCCTGCGGGCCGCCTGAGTGTAGCTCAGCAACAGCTTCTCCAGATTGGGCGCGCGGTTTCTTTTGGAGCCAAAATAGTGGTATTTGACGAGCCTACGGCCTGTCTGAGCCGTAGCGAAGTAGAGAATCTCTTTAGAGTTATCAGGTCTTTAAAAGAGCGGGGAACATCTATCATTTACGTGTCTCACCGGCTAGAAGAAATATTTGAACTTGCCGATAGAGTAACTGTCCTGAGAGACGGTAAAAGAGTAGGCGTGCACGAAATAAATCAAGTCTCCCCACAACAGATCATAAGTCTAATGCTCGGAAAAGAATTGAGTAAGGAGAGACGACGACAAAGTTACGTTCAGGATGAGGTGGTACTTCGGGCAGAAGGGCTTTGCTCGGACACAGGTGTAAGAGATGTGAGTTTCGAACTGCGTAAAGGAGAAGTAGTAGGGCTAGCAGGAGTGGTAGGTTCGGGCCGAACGGAGGTTGCGCGACTGCTTTTTGGCGTAGACAAGCTGACGAGTGGTCGAATTTTTGTAGGAGAGGAACAGATTTTTCCCCCCAATATAAGGAAAGCAATTAGAGCCGGATTGGCCTTCGTACCGGAGGATAGGCGTAACCAGGGATTAGTCTTAAATATGACAGTAAAAGAGAATGCGAGCTTGGCTTTCTTAAAGAACTTCGCCCGCTATGGTTTTATAAGCCATGCAAAAGAAAAAGAAAGAGTGCAAGGCCTGATCCGAACCCTTTCCATAAGGCCGCCGGAAGCTAGCAGGATAGTGAAATATCTCAGTGGTGGCAATCAACAGAAGGTAGTGTTGGCTAAGTGGCTAGCTGGTGCGAAACCGAAAGTGGTAATCTTTGATGAACCTACTCAAGGCATAGACGTTGGAGCAAAAGCTGAAGTTCACCAGCTTATCGATAATCTAGCGCGCGAAGGTGCGGGGATCCTCCTCATATCCTCGGATATACAAGAACTCTTGAGTCTTTGTGACCGCATTTTAGTTATGGTAAGGGGTAAGATTGTCAAGTGTCTCAGTCGCGAGGAAGCGACTGCGAGTACGATTTTGGCGTACGCTATGAGAAAGGAGAATAGTGCGGAATATGCCTAGTGTTCTGCGGAAATACGGTACGCTTATAGGGTTTCTTGTACTATGTGTTATATTTTCCTTTCTCTCCCCTGTCTTCCTAACCGTTGATAACCTAGTGATGGTTTTGCTGCAAGGAAGTATGTTAACAATCATCGCTTTAGGTACCACAGTGGTAATGGCTGCTGGCGGCTTCGATATGTCTTTCGGTTCTGTATGTGGCCTGATTGGTGTTGCGTTGGCAGGGATGTTGGTGAAAGGTGTACCTATTCCATTAGCGATTTTAATAAGCCTGGCAATGGGGGCAGCCTTTGGTTGCGTAAATGGGATACTAGTAGCTGTATTTGGTATAGCAGATTTCATCGCAACTCTTTCGACTATGTCAATAGCTCGGGGACTTAACTATTACTATACAAGAGGGGAACCCATCTTCATGGGGATACCGCCAGAGTTTAAGATTATCGGGCAGGGCAAGATCGGAATAATCGGGTATCCGGTACTAATAATGCTAGCAGTCCTTGTGATATTGTATGTGTTTATGAATCACACTGTAACAGGTAGGCAGATTTACGCAGTCGGTGGAAATAAAACTGCTGCGCGATTGTCCGGTATCAATGTTAGATGGATTAGAATATTTTCATTCATAATAGGGGGTTTAGCAGCAGCTCTTACCGCCGTTATAGTCACATCAAGGTTAGGGTCTGGACAGCCCACCGCTGGTGAGGGGTTCCTACTGGACGGCTTGGCAGCAGTGTTTCTTGGGATGACTATGTTTAAGGAAGGGGAACCCCACATTTCGGGTACTTTTATAGGAGCTCTGATTATGGGTGTTTTAGTGAACGGGCTAAACTTACTTGGAGTGCAATACTTCTTTCAGGATATATTGAAAGGATTGATTATCCTCGCCGCTGTTGGTCTTACAGCAACCGGCAAACCCAAAGACTAGTTCTTCGAAAGTTTGTTGGAAGGTCTTTATAGTAGTAGCTCGGGTATCAGTTTCAGGAGGCAACACGCAATGGAAAAGCCGCTTTTGATGATTCCTGGACCCTGCGCTCTCGAACGGGAAGTTTGCGAGGCCATGAGCTGGCAGCCTGTACCCCATTATGGACGCGAATGGGTAGAAGAGTTCAACCGGGTTCGAGAGTCTTTAAAGCCGCTCTTTGGTACTACTGAGGGCAAAATATATATTACTGTAGGCTCAGGACATGCTGGGATTGAAGCAGGAATAAACGCTATCGCGGCTGAGGGTGATCGGCTCCTAGTAGTAAACAACGGTTTTTTTGGTGAAAGGATAGTGTGGATAGCTCGCAATTACGGTATAGAAGTTGTAGAACTTAGGAGCGAATGGGGTGAGCCAGTAGACCCGGAGGCGGTAAGGGATGCCCTCGATAGGGATCCAATGATAAAAGCATTGGCTGTAGTGCATGGGGAAACCTCTACGGGGGTGTTAAACCCAATAAAAGAAATAGGCAAAATCGCTTGCGAGCGGGAAGTACTCCTCTTTGTGGACGCTATTTGTTCAGTAGGGGGTACTGAATTCCTGATGGATGAGTGGGGGGTTGACCTGTGTGTAGCGGCCTCTCAGAAAGGTCTTTCAGCGCCGGCGGGGCTGGTAATATTAGCTGTCCGGCAGAAGGTGTGGGATAACCTGAAGAAGCGTAAAAAGCGGCCTGTCGGTTGGTACTTGAACGTGGAAGTGTGGCGGCATTTTGAAGAAAGCCAAGGAGATTTTCAACCTTACGGGATTACAATGGCGGTAAACAACGTAAGGGCTTTACAGGTTAGCCTAGACCAGATGTATCGTGAAGGCCTGGAAAATCGCTTTCGTAGGCATCACGAGATTTCTCGGTATATAAGAGATGGGCTTGCTTCTCTTGGTTTGGAATTGTTTGCGCGTGGAGAGCCACTCCCCCTGGTTACGGTGAGCAAGTGCCCGCAAGGGATCGAAGCGGAGAAACTGGTGACGCTCCTTAGGAAGAGGTATGATATCTATATTACAGGCGGGCTGGGACCTTATAAAGAAAAAACCTTTCGCGTAGGACATATGGGGCCCTTAGCGGTGCCAGAGGTTGCAGACTACTTCCTGGCAGCGTTGAAGGATTGCCTGCAGCAGCTATAGGTGAGGTGGCAGTGTGTATGATCTTTGTACTGGGTATATGCGGTAGCCCGCGCAAAGGTAACAGTTATTATCTATTGGAAAAGGCCTTGGAGTCGGCGCGGGAGGTAGCCCCGAAAGAGGTAAAGACGGAGCTTTACTCGGTAAGAGGGAAAAAGTTTGCGCCATGTATCTCCTGTTTCAAGTGCGGAGAGCTTCAGGGCGAATGCGTTATCAAGGATGATTTCCAGGAGCTGAGGGAGAAGTGGGTAGAAGCAGACGTTATCATTTACTCTGTACCTGTGTATCACATGGGGATCCCCGCGCAGCTTAAAGCATTTATTGATCGTCTAGGAAACAGTTTATTCGGACGTTATTCTAACCTGTTCCCAGGGGAGGCTAAATTACCGAGAAGTTTGAAGGTGATTGGAGCGATAGCCCAAGGAGCACACTTATACTCTGGCCAGGAGCATACCTTGACAGATCTTATAAATCACGCCCTAGTTATGGGTTGCGTTCCCGTAACCGGTGATATGTGGGAGACATACATTGGCGCCGGAGCATGGACGTATAACGATGTGGGCAGGAATGTGCTGGCGGATAAAAGTGAAGAAAGTAGTTTGGATATGCGGGTTGCCTTAAGGGGGACGGCTTCGCTTGCCCGGCGGGCAGTAGAGCTGGCTATCATTCTTAAATCGGGAGGAAAGGTAGAAGCTAAGCGGCTAGAAGTTGACCCAGTTTATATTCCATTTCTGGCTCGGGTAAGAGGAGAAGTCACTAGTCAATAAAGTAAAAAATGGGGTGGAAGGTTGGGAAGAGGGCATAAGTGAAAAATTTAGGAGCACTGGAAATTTGACGGCGAATTCGTAATCGGGTGGTTTGCTTTCCCCCGGGGCTTAAAATGGCTAAATGACGGGATAAAGGGCAAGTTCAAGCCATATTGTTGCATTTAAGAAAAAGGGTTCAGTTACTAGACTGGGGTGGCACTGCCACTTATTATCGTACCAAGGAGGTTAACCTTATGGGTAAGATAACAGTTGTTGCGGAGAACTGTACCGGTTGCAAGGCATGTATGATGGTGTGCACCCTTGTTCATGAGAAGGCTCCAAGCTATAAGAGGTCACGGGTAAAAGTGAAAAAGAACGATGAGTATGAAGAGTTTCTTCCCCTAATTTGCCGCCATTGTGAGGAAGCTCCTTGTGTGGACGTGTGTCCTGTCGGGGCCCTATGGAGAGATACAAGAGGAGCGATTGTGCTTAACAGTAGCGAATGCACGGGTTGCCGTCAATGTGTGGATGTGTGTCCCTATGGAGCACTATTTATCGATGAGGAATTGGGTACCGCATATAAGTGCGATCTTTGTAATGGGGAACCAGCGTGTATAAAAGTGTGTCAAGTAGCAGGGGCACTCAGATACGAGATTGAGGGAGGTTTGGATGGAAATGAGTAGAAGGGGAGTTATACTTCATGTTGACCTAACCGAAGGAAGGATATGGCGGGAAGAGATACCGAGGGAATGGGAGGCTGCCTACCTGGGTTCTCGCGGCATAAATGCCCGGCTGTTGTGGGACCTGCTAAAAGCGGGTGTGGAGCCCCTAAGTAAGGATAATGTACTTATTTTTGGAGCAGGCAAGTTAAGCGGTACGGGAGCTCCATCAAGCGGGCGAACCACAATAACGTGTAAGAGCCCGGCTACCAACCTGTACATGAAGGTAAATGTTGGAGGCCACTGGGGAACGGAACTAAGGTATGCGGGTTACGACCATTTAGTGATACATGGAGCGGCCGATAAGCCTGTTTATCTTTATATAAATGATACTACTGTAGAAATCCGGGATGCAGGACACTTGTGGGGTAAAGATGTACGTGAAACTACTAGAGCTATAAGGCACGAAATAGGAGATGAGGAAGTTGAAGTTGCCTGTATTGGCCAAGCCGGTGAAAATCTGGTCAAGATGGCAGGGATCATGTGCTCCGTTTATAACGCTGGCGCTAGGGGCGGCGTGGGAGCTGTAATGGGATCTAAGAAACTCAAAGCAGTAGCGGTTAAGGGGAGCGGAGCCATTTACCTAGCAGACCCCGAAAGGTATTGGCAGGTGGCGCGCGAATGTGTAGACGGGCTTTTGGCGGAATCGGGTATAGGAGGTCTGCACGCCTACGGTACCTCTGGCTCTATTCTGCCGCTTAACGAATTAAAGTGCTTCGCTGTATACAACTTTCGCGGTGGAGCACATCCGGAAATGGAAAAGATTAGCGGGTTAGCTCTGGTGGAACAGGGTTACCTGAAACGCAAGGTAGGTTGTAACAGCTGTATTATTGGCTGTCACCGGTTTACGGTAATAGAGAAAGGAGAATATGCTGGGACTTATTCGGGAGGTCCGGAACTGGAAACATTAGGTTCATTAGGCTGCGGTTGCGGCGTATTTGACCTTGAAGCCATCTTGAAGGCTAACGAATTATGTAATATCTACGGTTTAGATACCATATCGGTCGGTAATGTAATTGCATGGGCAATGGAATGTTTCGAACGCGGAGTACTAACCAAAGAAGATACAGGCGGTCTTGACCTTTCCTGGGGGAACGGAGAAGCCGTAATTGAGCTGGTTAATCAAATCGCCTTCCGTCGTGGTCTCGGGAATTTATTGGCTGAGGGTGTTCGGCGGGCGGCTGAACAAGTTGGAAAGGACTCTTGGAAATGGGCCATAGAAGTTAAGGGGTTAGAACAATCCCGGGTGGATACGCGGGCAGCAATGGCGTATGCTCTGGCCTTTGCGGTTAATCCCAGGGGAGCAGATCACTTGCATACAGAAACCTTTGCGGAATTCGGTTTAAGCCCGGAAGCGCGGAAGGTAATTGCAGACATTACGGGCAACGAAAAATACGCTAACCCTTATCTGGTGGAAAAGAGAGCAGAAATTGTCCGTTGGCACGAAGATTGCTATGCAGTAACTGATTGCCTGGGCTTCTGTGCCTTTACGACAACAGCACTCTTCGGTGTTACTCCAGATAGAATGGCTAGGCTATTTAGTGCGGCTACTGGAATAGAAATTACGGAAGAAGAAATTATGAAGGCAGGGCGGAGGATCATTAACCTTGAAAAAGCTTTCAACGTTCGTGAAGGGGCTACACGTGCAGACGACCGCGCCCCCTGGCGTATCTTAAATGAAAGATCCCCAGATCTGCCCGCAGAAGCAACGGTGCTTACGGAAGAAAAATTAAACCAAATGCTTGATAAGTATTACACTCTGCACAACTGGGACTTAAAAACAAGCTGGCCAAAGAAAGAAACCCTTTTAGAGCTTGGGTTAGAGGATGTGGCTGAGGAACTAGAAAAACTAGGTAAGATTCCCAGCTAGAGGAGGTACAGATGTCATGTATAAGATCACTACGAATGATGTGGAGCCGTTGCTGGAAGGTTTGGCTATATTGGGAACTGGAGGGGGTGGCAATCCCCAATGGGGTCGAGCTATTTTGGAAGCTGACTTGGCCCGAGGCCGGGAGCTGGTGCTGATAGATCCTGATGAGGTATCCGATGAAGCTCTGGTCGTTTGCGGAGGTATAATGGGTTCGGTCAAGACGCTCGAACAGTGGAGTATTAGAAGCCTGCTTGAGCGCTGGGAAAATAAATTTGAATTGTTGGAAGCCACAAGAGCTATGGAAAGATATCTGGGGCGGAAGGTAGATTTCGTGGTCCCCTTTGAAGTTGGCGGACTTAACACTCCTGTGATGCTATCCCTGGCTGCAAGGTTAGGAGTAGCATGTGTGGACGGGGACGCTTTAGGTCGCTCGGCTCCAGAGACACAGATGACAAGCTTTATCGGTCATGGAATATCCCTTACGCCGATGCCCCTAGTGGATGCACACGGCAATTGTATCATAGTTACCGAACAAGTTGATCCGGTATTTGCGGATGAGGTAGGACGGTGGATGGTAACCAAAGGTGGTGGCCTCGGGGCTAATAATCATTACCCTATGTCGGGTGCTCAACTTAAGGAGGCTGTGGTTCCTCGAACCATTAGCAAGGCGCTGGAGTTGGGGAGAGCAGTAATAAAAGCAAGAAGTGGGAGTGGTGACCCTGTCGCCGAAGTAACTAAGGCGTTGGGAGGTTGGAAGCTTTTTCAAGGCGTGGTAAACAAGGTAGAGGGTGAAGATAAGGGCGGATTCTACCTTACTAATGTGTGGCTGAAGGGTACTGGAGAGTATAGCAACGCCACGGCGGACTTAGTAATTAAGAACGAAACGATGGTGCTGTGGGTAGACGGGCAATTGAAGGCGGTATTTCCTGACCTGGTATGCATGTTAGACCCTGTAACGGGCAAAGGGATCATGAGTGTTGACATTATAGAAGGCACAGCCATGGTCCTGGTGGGCGTACCCTGCCACCAGCGTCTCAGAGAGGCCATGGCAACACCTGAGGGTCGCCGAGCCTTTGGGCCTGCCAGATTTGGTTATCCAGAATTGGGTTATATACCGATTGAAGACCTTACCAATAATGCCTGACCTTGGAAAGGAGGTTACTGGTGATTAGGGTCACCCTGAAATTTGTTGGCGGAAGTGCTTCTAAGTTTAAGATGACTCCAGAGCAGATGGAAATTGAACCTAACACCACGGTTGGCCAATTGATAGATATTCTCCGTGGCGAGAGTTCAAGAACAGGAACTGCGGGGCAGCCTAATTTACCCATGGCGGTAATAGTGAACGGTCGTAGCATTTATACCTTAAAGGGACTGGAGACCGTTCTTAAGGACGGAGACACTGTGGTCTTTGTTCCTTTCCTGGCAGGAGGGTAAACTTATTGAACGTCAATAGCTTGAGGTGCTCAAAATGATAAACAACACAATGTTAGACAACAAAATAGTAGACCCCGAGAAGAAATTAGTGGCTATCGCGGGGTGGGTACTTGAGCAGTGTTTTCGTGTAAAACCTGAAGAGACCGTCTTAGTAGTAACAGATGGTGGTGTACCGAGGGTAGCGAACGCTTTTTGGGAGGCAGCTCGGGAAAGAGTACAGGAAGTTCTTCTGCTGAGGTTTGAGCCCCGGCCTGAACATGGCTGCGAGCCTCCCGCAGGTGTGGCTGCGGCCATGAAAGCCTCAGATGTTGTCCTGTTGCCGACCGTAAAATCTCTTACCCACACCAGGGCAAGAAGAGAAGCCTGTGCTGCTGGCGCGCGGATCGCTAGTATGCCTATGATAACTGAAGAAATTATGCAACGAGCTTTGGATGTGGATTATGAGAAGTTGAAAAGAATTACGTACATTTGCGCTGACCTACTCGGGAAGGGGCAAGCATTACGCCTCACTGCCCGGAACGGTACAGACCTAACGTTAGACCTAGGCGGACGACAAGGTGTGGTTGATACGGGGGATCTGTGGCAAAAAGGTTCTTGTAGCAACTTGCCAGCAGGTGAAGCCTGTATTGCACCTGTAGAAGGGTCGGCGCGGGGGATCGTGGTTCTGGACGGTTCCCTTGCGGGCTGGGGCAAGCTTGAAGAGCCTGTGAGATTGAGGGTTGAGGAGGGCCGCGTTACTGGAGTAGAGGGGGGGAAGGCTGCAGATTGGTTAAGGGAGACGTTAGAAAAGTATGGGGCTCTGTCAGGTAATATAGCCGAGTTAGGAATTGGGACTAATGAGAAAGCAGTGGTAACTGGTAATATTTTGGAAGATGAGAAAGTTTTGGGAACTGTGCATATAGGTTTGGGGGATAACAAGGCATTAGGTGGAAAGGTAGAAGCTGGTATTCATTTAGATGGAGTTATATTGAACCCTTCTGTGGAAATTGATGGAAGGTTAGTGATAGTGGAAGGGCAATTAATGATTACTATATGAAACCCCAAACACCTTATTATTATGAAAGGAGGAAAAGCATGAAATCACGGGAACGTGTTCTAATGGCGTTACAGCACCAGGAACCAGATAGGGTTCCATTTGATCTTGGGGGAACAGTAACTAGTGGTATCCACAGGATAGCTTACAAGAACCTACTTGATTATTTGGGTATTAAGAAGGACGAGATTAGGATTGCAGAGATCCACCAGCAATTAGCAGATGTACATGAGGACGTTCTCCAGCGGCTAAAGGTGGATTTTAGACCTGTTTTTTCCAAACTGCCTGAGGGGTGGAAACCCGAGTTTAAGGAAGACGAAGAGTATATCCGCTTTAAGGATCAATGGGGAATTGGGTGGAGAATGCCTAAAGATGGGGGACTTTATTTTGATCTAGATACCCACCCTTTTGCCGGCTTTACTACCGTAGACGAGGTGGTAAATTATCGAGTACCCGATCCGGCTGATCGAAGCCGCCTGCGCGGGGTAAAAGAGGAGGCCCAGCGGCTAGCCGATACTACTGGAGCTGCGTTGTGTCTAGCTGGAGTATCGGCCGGCTTTCTGGAAATGGCCTATTGGCTTCGGGGTTATGAGCAATTCTTCGTGGACCTGGTATGGGACCCTAAAATGGCCAACGCCATTCTAGACAAAACGGTTGAAATTAAGATGAGATACTGGGAGATGGCCCTGAAAGAGTTAGGGGACATTATTGATATAGTTGTAGAGGCTGATGACTTTGCTTCTCAATTTGGACTTATTATTTCACCTGAGACCTACCGCAAATTTATTAAGCCGCGCCAGCAAGAATTATTTGCTACCATTAAGAAGAATTCCAATGCGTATATATGCTTCCACTCGTGCGGCGCCGTTTATGAGCTTATCCCGGACTTGATAGAAGTTGGCATAGATGCTCTGAACCCGGTACAAGTTAGTGCCGCTAATATGGATACCAAAAAGCTTAAGAAAGAGTTTGGAGATGTGCTCACTTTTTGGGGTGGTGGAGTCGATACTCAAAACGTCTTAAACCACGGTACACCGCAACAAGTAAGGGATGAGGTAAAAAGGAGAATAGATGACCTGGCACCAGGAGGAGGATTTATTTTTACTCCTGTGCATAATGTCCAGCCTGATGTGCCCCCTGAAAACTATATGGCTATGTGGGAGACGTGGGAGGAATATGGCAAATATAGGTAGATTCATAGCAGGATAAATTTAAGGGGGTTACAGTGTAATGATTGTTGGGGTGCCCAAAGAAATAAAAACTAATGAGAACCGGGTGGGGTTGGTCCCCGCAGGTGTTTCTGCGTTAACTAAAGCCGGACACAGAGTTATAGTTCAAAAATCGGCCGGGGAAGGCAGCGGTATTCCCGATGTAGAGTATGCTCGGGCAGGGGCCGAAATGGTAGATACCTTGGAAGAGGTTTACAGGGAAGCTGAAATGATAGTAAAGGTAAAAGAACCCCAACCTCAAGAGTATGAACTTTTTCGGGAAGGACAGATTTTATTTACGTATCTCCACTTAGCTGCAGAAGAAGCCTTGACAAAATGTTTGATTGACAAAAAAGTAATCGCTATTGCTTATGAAACAGTCACAGGTCCCGATGGTACCTTGCCGTTACTGACCCCCATGAGTGAAGTAGCCGGGAGAATGTCCGTGCAAATAGGGGCCCGGTTGCTCGAGAAGCATAATGGGGGGGCAGGGCTGCTACTAGGAGGAGTACCTGGGGTACCGCCCGCTAGAGTTACCATCATAGGCGGAGGTGTAGTGGGGACTAATGCAGCAAAGATTGCCTTGGGAATGGGCGCTCAAGTAACAATTTTGGACATAAATCCTGATCGGCTACGATACCTTGATGATATTTTCTATGGACGGATACAGACTTTAATGTCCAATGCTTATACCATCGCCGAGGCAGTACAAGATGCTGATCTCCTGATTGGGGCTGTATTAATTCCTGGTGCCAGAGCTCCCAAGCTAGTGACTGAAGAAATGGTTGAGGCTATGAGGCCGGGTTCCGTTATCGTAGATGTGGCTATTGATCAGGGAGGATGTATTGAGACTGTAGACCGGGTGACTACACATGCAGAACCGACGTATGTAAAGCATGGCGTAGTCCACTATTCTGTAGCTAATATTCCCGGTGCAGTTCCTCGCACTTCTACCTTTGCCTTGACTAATGTAACTTTACCTTACGTGTTAGAGTTAGCTAATAAGGGCTGGTTAAAAGCTATAAGGGAAAATCCAGGTCTTGCCAACGGCGTTAATATTATAGACGGCAAAGTGACCTGTCCAGGAGTAGCAGAAGCTTTTGGACTACCTTATTACCCGTTGCAAAATATTGTGGCATAATTTTGGGCTACTTTTCGCTCCTGACCGGAAAGGTAGGGTAGTCCGATGGGAAGCAATCTAAACTTGCGAGGCTCTATCCAAACCTAAAGGGACGGTACCATAACAAGCTCGCCGAGTGTTTGATGGTCTCCCTGACTGAAAGACATAACGAAATACGGGAGGAGGGACGGAGGAATATGGAAATCTTTGCCTATCTTCAAAAATACGACTACGAACAATTGGTGCTTTGCCATGACAAAGATACCTCCCTTAAGGCGATAATATGCATCCATGATACCACGTTAGGTCCTGCCTTGGGCGGTGTCAGGATGTGGCCATATGCCTCAGAAGATGAAGCTATCCTTGATGTTCTGCGTCTAGCCCGGGGTATGACGTACAAAAATGCAGCTGCAGGACTTAACTTGGGAGGCGGTAAAGCTGTCATAATTGGTGATCCCAGAAAAGACAAAACCGAAGAGTTGCTCCGGGCCTTTGGTCGATTTGTAGATACCTTAGGTGGCAGGTACATTACTGCAGAAGACGTCGGTACAAGCGTTGAGGATATGGAGTATATCCGCGCCGAGACCAAATATGTAGCTGGTTTACCAGAGTCAAGCGGGGATCCATCACCTTTTACGGCCTATGGTACTTATATGGGGATGAAAGCGGCTGCGTTATTTGTGTGGGGTAACAAATCCTTAGAGGGGAAGATTGTAGCTGTTCAAGGCTTGGGCCATGTAGGGTACGCCTTATGCCAATATTTGGCCGCAGAGGGCGTAAAACTTATAGTTACCGATCTATACCAGGAGAATGTAGAGCGTGCCGTAAAAGAACTGGGCGCTACAGCAGTAAGTCCCGAAGATATTTATAGCGTAGAATGCGATATCTACTCGCCTAATGCCTTAGGCGGGGTGCTCAATGATGATACTATTCCCAAGTTAAAATGCAAGATTATAGCTGGCGCGGCCAATAACCAGCTTAAAGAGGATCGGCATGGTGCCATGCTTCAGTCGCTGGGGATAGTATATGTACCCGATTATATCATCAATGCGGGTGGAGTCATAAATATTGCAGAAGAACTCCGGGGGTATGACCCAGAAAAAGCCAAAAGGCGGGTCGCTCGGATCTACGATAATGTCCTTAGGGTCCTTAAGAAAGCGGAAGAAGATAAAGTACCTACTTATGTGGCGGCCGATCGCGTGGCCGAGGAACGGTTAGAGCGGATAAAAAAACTACATTCTTTTTATCTACCTAACGCGACTTCTATGTATAGTTCGTCTGGATTTAGAAGGTGAGCAGAATTGCCGGTTAAGTTTGAAGAAGAAAGGTGCAAAGGCTGCGGTCTCTGTGTTCAAGCATGTCCGCGAGGACTAATTTCCCTTAATCATGGCCGGGTAAACACCAGCGGGTTTTACCCGGCCATGCTCAGCGACGCTGAGAAGTGTACAAGTTGTGGCCTCTGCGCCCTTATGTGCCCTGACACTGCTATAGTGGTATATGAGTAGGGGGCTCCGTTATTATGGAATGTCTTCAGCTAGTTAAAGGGAACGAGGCACTGGCGGAAGCGGCAATCCTTGCGGGATGCCGCTTCTTCGCCGGATATCCGATCACGCCTCAAAACGAAATACTGGAGTATATGGCTTGGCGGCTACCCCAGGTGGGGGGCTCCTTTGTACAGGCGGAAAGTGAACTAGCAGCCATTAACATGGTCTTTGGGGCTGCAGGTGCAGGCGCGCGGGCAATGACGGCATCCTCAGGCCCGGGGATAAGTCTTATGCAAGAAGGAATTTCTTATTTGGCTGCTGCTGAGCTGCCTGCAGTGATCGCTAATATGGCTCGGGGTGGGCCGGGTCTCGGAGGCATTCAAGCAGCACAGGGCGACTACTTTCAAGCAACTAAGGGTGGAGGTCATGGGGACTACCGAGTAATTGTCCTGGCACCAGCGTCTATTCAGGAAATGGTTGATATCACATTTACTGCTTTTGAGCTGGCTGACAGGTACAGAAATCCTGTAATGATACTTGCCGACGCTATTCTGGGGCAAGCTATGGAACCAGTCAGGCTAAAAGACCCGGGAACACAGGAAACGAGCGATTTCAAGCCCTGGGCAACGACGGGATGGGAGGGAAACAGACCTCGAAACGTTATTTACACTTTGTATCTAGAGCCAGAAGCATTAGAAGGGTTGAATTTGCGATTGCAACGCAAGTATGCTGAAATCTGCCAGAAAGAAAAGCGGTGGGAAGCAGTAGGATTAGCGGATGCGCAGGTAGCCTTGGTAGCCTATGGAACTGCATCACGCATATGTCGGCGTATAGTTGAGGTAACGAAGCAGCAGGGCTTGAGAGTGGCACTTATTCGTCCTATTACCCTATGGCCTTTTCCAAGCGAGGCTTTTGAAGAAGCTCTTGCGGCTGGTATCACTAAGTTTTTGGTAGTAGAAATGAACTATGGCCAAATGGTGGAAGATGTTCGCTTGGCAGTTAATGGTCGTGGAAAAGTTGCTTTTTACGGCCGGGGCGGTGGTATGATCCCAACACCGAAAGAAATTATAGCTGCACTTCAGAAGCTTATCCAGGAGGGATAGCTTACTCATATGAAGGTTAGGTTTGGTCGGCCTAAAGCCCTCACAGACGTGCCAACTCATTATTGCCCAGGTTGCACCCATGGTATTATCCATCGTTTAGTAGCAGAGGTGATCGACGAACTGGGGATTCAATCTAAGACAGTGGGGGTAGCAGCGGTCGGATGTTCTGTCCTTTCCCATAGATACTTCAATGTCGATATGCAGGAAGCAGCCCACGGGCGAGCTCCTGCAGTAGCCACTGGGATTAAAAGAGTATTGCCTGATCGTGTGGTTTTTACCTACCAGGGCGATGGAGACCTAGCCTCCATCGGGCTTTCAGAGATTGTACATGCAGCTGCACGAGGAGAAAACATTACGGTGATTTTTGTAAACAACGCTACTTATGGCATGACAGGCGGTCAAATGGCACCGACCACCCTCCTGGGGCAGAAAGCCACTACTGCACCAGAAGGACGCTTGGCTCAGACTGCCGGGTATCCTATCAGGATCTGTGAAATGCTCGCTACCCTTACCGGACCTTCCTATATTGCTCGAGTTGCAGTAAGCGCTCCCGCGCGCGTTATTACAGCCAAACGTGCAATTAGAAAAGCCTTTGAAGCGCAGATCAAAGGTGACGGTTTTTCCCTCGTAGAGGTGTTGTCTACATGCCCCATCAACTGGGGCTTATCGCCTGTAGAGGCCTTAAAATGGCTGGAAGACAACATGATACGTTATTACCCTTTGGGCGAATTTAAGAACTCGGAGGGGGCAACCCTTAAGTGAGACAGGAGATAATTATTGCCGGGTTCGGGGGCCAGGGTGTAATGCTCATCGGGGAGATTTTAGCTTATGCGGGTATGTTAGAGGGGAAGCGCGTTAGTTGGATGCCGTCTTATGGACCTGAAATGCGCGGGGGAACCGCGAATTGCTCTGTAGTTCTTACTGACGAGGAAGACATAGGTGTCCCCGTAGTAGCCGAACCCACGGTGGTGATCGCCATGAGCGAACCGGCATTACAAAAGTTTGCACCCCTGGTGGTTTCCGGAGGCCTGTTAATATTCAGCGAAGGCTTGGCTCCACAGAATATAAGGAAAGATGTGGTCCTTATGGAAATACCGGCAACAGATATTGCTGTCAGGCTCGGGGAGGCCCGGGTAGCGAACATGGTATTCCTTGGAGCTCTGGTTGGAGCGACGGGATGTGTGAGCCCCAAAGCTGTAATTTCCTCGCTCAAGGAAAAGCTCCCCCAGCGGTATCACAGCCTTCTACCTGTAAATGAAAGGGCAATAAATGAAGGTATTAGGCTTGCACATAAACTGCGAGGTGTGGTGGGTGTATAGAAAAGGGCCTTTCAGGATAGTAGCAATAAATTTAGGCTCTACTTCTACAAAAATTGCCATATATGAGGATGAGACTCCACTTTATGAGGGAGTTAAAAGACATTCTTACGAGGAGCTAGCTAAAGTTGGGCAAAATATCAATGAGCAACATATTTTCCGCTATCTGCATGTGAGGGAACTACTTACCACTTCAGGTGTTGATCTTTCTAATCTGTCTGCCGTTGTGGCTAGAGGTGGACTATTCAAACCGGTAGAGGGAGGAGTTTACCTGGTTAACGAACGAGTGCTTCAGGACGCTATTGTTGGAGTTCAGGGAAATCACATCAGTAATGTGGCTGTTCTTGTAGCCAAAGATATAGCTGAACGCTATGGTGTTCCTTGCTTTTTTGTCGATCCGCCTTGCGTAGACGAATTAGAGCCCATAGCTCGGTTTTCCGGAGTACCAGAGCTGCCCCGTACAAGTATATTTCACGCGTTAAATCTGAGGGCCGTTGCCAGACGTGTGGCTAAAGATAAGAATACTAGCGTAGAATACCTCAATTTAATCCTCGCTCATTTAGGCGGGGGTATTTCTGTTGCAGCTAGTAGGGCAGGACGTTTTATTGATGTTACTAATGCGCTGGAAGAAGGCCCCTTTTCACCGGAACGGGCCGGAAGTGTTCCTGTGTTGAAGTTAGTCGAGTTATGCTACAGTGGAAGGTTTACAAAGGAAGAGATAAAACAGAGACTCGTGGGTAAGGGCGGGTTAGTTGCATACCTTGGCACCAATGATATCTCAGAAGTCGAAAAGAGAGCTCTATCTGGAGACGGAGAAGCTGAGCTGATTCTGAAAGCAATGGCATACCAAATTGCTAAAGAAATTGGAAGTATGTCTTGTGCCCTCTCGGGGAAAGTTGACTATATTGTGCTTACTGGTGGAATTGCACATTCGACATTAGTTACCGCTAGTATTATTGAGCGGGTTCAATGGATAGCTGAGACACTTGTTTATCCTGGGGAGGAGGAACTGAGAGCACTAGTGGAGGGAGCGCTTAGAGTACTGAGAGGCGAAGAAACTCCCAAACTTTATGAATGAGAGAGGTCAATTCTAATGGCTAAAGTAGAAAGTCTTGCCCTAGCTGTTCAGACCATGGTTCCTGTTCTTCTGTGGGGACCACCTGGAACAGGTAAAACCTCCACTATAAGAGCGATATGTCAGGAATCAGAGTGGCACTCGAGGTAGTAATTTCTTCAATCCGGGAGCCTTCAGACTTTGCTGGGTTACCAGTGGTGGAGAACGTTCTGTCCGTTTTGTCCCACCATTATGGGCTACAAGAAATTTTAGAGGTTAGCAGGAATTATTGAGCCGATATTGAATTACTATATGCAAATAAAACAACTATGTTGCGTATTATACAACAGTAAGTTATTACAATATTGAAAAGGTATCTGCTCTGTCTAGCACTCTATATAATTGGAACGTTGGACAAGGAGAACTATCATCTGTTACCCCTTAATAAAAATACCAGTGAGGGGCATTACCTGGTTGCAGGTCTTTTTGGAATTTCAGGATATTAGAGTAGGTACGCAGGTTGGAGGTATTGTATTACCATGCGGGAACTCTCCAAATTAGTAACAGGCTTGAGAAGGTCTGGAATCAGGGAAATAGGAGATCTGGCCGCCAGCATGCAGGATGTCATCCATCTAGAAATAGGTGAACCGCTTTTCAGTACACCACCTCACATAATAGAGGCAGCATCTGAAGCAGCAAGGGTCGGTTTTACCAAATACACACCCAACGCTGGCCTCATGTCTGTCCGGAAGGTTATAGCGCAGCGCTTGAACGAAGACTACCACTTAAAGCTGACACCTGAGAACATAGTAGTGACTGTAGGAGGGATTGGGGCAATATCTAGCGCTGTGCGAGCTCTGATAGACCTGGGCGACGAGGTTTTAATACCCGATCCTGGCTGGCCAAATTATGAAATGACTGTGAAGTGCGCTGGTGCCGTACCTCGACGCTATCAGCTGGATCAGCTAAAGGGATTTGTTCCGAGTATAGAGGATCTAGAAAAGGTTGTAACTCCGAAAACCAAAGTGCTGATAATCAATTCACCTTCCAATCCCCTCGGAACAGTGTTTCCTGAGGCTGTAATGAGAGATTTAGTGGCCTTTGCCCGGCGGCATGACCTTTATATTATTTCAGATGAAGTTTATGAGAAAATCATATTTGAAGGAACACATGCCAGCGCCCTTTCCTTTGATACTGATGGCAGAGTAGTAGCGGTCTTCAGCTTCTCTAAGACTTATGCCATGACAGGGTGGAGAATAGGCTATGCTGTAGCTGCTGAACCCGTGGCAAAGGAAATCGCCAAGCTACAGGAAGTTTACGTATCTAGTGCTGCCTCTGTTTCCCAGAAGGCTGCAGAAGCAGCTATTACGGGGCCCCAGGATTGTGTTGAAGCCATGCGGAAGGCCTACCACGAAAACTTGAAAATTGCTTGTCAAGTACTTGATGATCTTGGCATTAACTACCATATGCCGCAAGGAGCCTTCTATATGTGGATTGAGGTGAACTGCGAGGATTCCATGGAATTTGCCAAAGCGCTATTGATGGAACAAAAGGTGGCCGTAGCACCTGGAGTCACCTTTGGACCTTCGGGCAAACGACATGTTAGAATTTCACTTGCTTCACCTCAGGAAGCTATCCGTGAAGGGTTGAGTCGGTTAGGGCTCATGCTTAGTAAAAGAGTTAGGTAAGGCTTTTAGATTAGTAGTGCTTAGCAATTACCAATTCAGGGATTTACATTAAGATTGCCCTGTATCGCATCAGCAACCTATTTGGACGCAAATTACCTAGCCCATACAGTGGAAGAACTGGTGCGTTGGGAAAACAGTAAGGACTAGTGGGTCTTCCATAGAGAGAAAAACTCTCTTAAATCGCAAAGATTTTCACTTTCCTCCTTTGCGGTGTAGTTGGCCGGGGCAGCCTGCTGTACCCCTTTTATCAGGCGGGATTTATAGAGTAACGAGCAAAATGGCGTAAGAAATGCGTAGAGATTTTTCGAGGATAACACACCTCCAACCTGGGTGGCTCTCTAGGTGGATGAAATAGCGCATGATTCCGGTACTCCTCCTTACATTTTTTTGGACCTCCCTTGAGAAGAGAAATTAGATTCTCTCGCCGCCATTTCAGGTAAGCAGGGAAAACCTTAGAATATTGAGGTGGGAGAATGCGTACCCTAGAGGACCTGATAGAAGCAGCCCGGAGACGTGGGGCAAAGAAGGTGGTTGTGGCTGCAGCCCACGGCGAAGAAGTTCTGCAGGCCATCAAGACTGCACAGGAAATGGGCTTGGCGAAAGCCCTCTTAGTGGGCGATGCTTTGCTTATTAGGTCCAGCGCTGAGAGGGTGGGGCTTGACCTGGCTAAAGACCAGGTGTGGCATGAAACAGATCCGGAAGGGATAGCCTATCGAGCTGTAGAACTGGTCTGGTCGGCTCAGGCTGATATTTTAATGAAGGGCTTGATAGATACAGCAACTCTGATGAAGGCTGTACTGGATAAACAGAGTGGGTTGCGGAGCGGGCGGGCTTTAAGCCATGTAGCTGTTTTACAGGTAACAGATATGAACCGCCTCCTTATCATCAGCGATAGTGGCGTAAATATTGCTCCTGATTTGACCCGAAAGGTTGAGATTATCCAAAATGCCATTGAAGTTGCTCAAGCCATAGGGGTTAGTCTGCCCAAGGTAGCTATCCTGGCGGCTGTGGAGACAGTGAATCCGGAGATGCCAGCCACAGTAGAGGCTGCTAATCTTGCAAAGATGGCAGAACGGGGTCAAATAAGAGGTGCTATTGTGGATGGCCCCCTTGCGCTGGACTTAGCTATTTCCCTCGAAGCTGCTAAGCACAAGGGAATAGATAGCCCAGTTGCTGGCGTGGCGGATATCTTAATAGTACCGAATATTGAAGTTGGGAATGTCCTACTTAAGGCCCTGATTCATCTTTCTCGTGCTAAAACTGCACAAGTAGTGGTGGGTGCTAAGGTTCCTCTTGTTGTGACGTCCAGGTCAGATACTTGCGAAACCAAACTCTTTTCACTGGCTTTGGGTTTGATGATGGTAAGGTAAAGGCTGAAGACATTGAGACTCGAGCATTTGGGAATTGATTGGGGAAGAAGCATGGGAGGGAAGACAAGGGGGACAGAAAGGGGTGTTTCCCTGGAT
Source organism: Thermanaeromonas toyohensis ToBE (assembly GCF_900176005.1). Classification (NCBI taxonomy): domain Bacteria; kingdom Bacillati; phylum Bacillota; class Clostridia; order Neomoorellales; family Neomoorellaceae; genus Thermanaeromonas; species Thermanaeromonas toyohensis. Next base: position 1,235,820 of record NZ_LT838272.1, read on the forward strand.
TGTTGGTTGGAAATGGCTACCGGGAGCCGGGAAGGCAAGAAAGTATGAGGCGCCTGCTGTCTAGGATTACTGTTCAGCAAGCTAATATTGTCAAAAAACTGCGGTAGGGGGAGCCAAATCCACATTTCTGCAACGATGTCAGCTTGGTAATTTCCGAGTGTGAGCCAACCAATGGATGGTGTTTTTTACCTTCGTGATAGTTCTTTCCACGGCTGTTTTTACTCAGCGGTGTGTATACTGACGCTGTTGGCAGCTTTTATGAGGTAATACTGAAGAGGGTAGATAAGTATTGGTTTTGGTCAAAGAAACTATTTCTTCCCCAGAACCCCTCCTGACTGGTGCTAGGTAAGACATTTCCGCGAGAATGCCAGTGGTGGATACTTTCCCCAAAAGCTGGACAGTCAAGAGGGGTTATTCGGGCCTGTCGTGTCATAAGTAGATAGCCTTTTCAATATCCTTTCCGAATAGGCTCAGGGAAGCTTTATTTGGGGGGTTCCAGCAGTCGCGATTCATCGCGCGGCCTTACACCATAGCACTGTCACAGCTTTTAACCGATGTACAAGCCGGCTACTGCAACCGGGCTTAGAGTGCTGGGTGCACAGCCAGGGGAATAATAACATACGTCAGCAGTGGGGCCGCACTCTTTATCTAGCACTGTAAGTGCTAGGGGCAATGGTATAGCCCTGAAACCATCTTCACACATAGTTTCTGTTGGGAACCCCCAAAACCTTTTTTCGCTATCTACTTTTCAAGGACGAAACGGTAAACAGTGGAATTAACTATCATACCAGGAGGCAAGAAAGGTGAGAATCATAGATTTGCGCAGTGATACAGTTACTGTCCCCACTAAGGAAATGCGGCTAGCCATGGCCGAAGCTGAGGTAGGTGATGACGTTTATGGGGAAGACCCTACCGTAAACAGGTTACAAGAAGTAGCAGCCGAACTAGTTGGCAAGGAGGCCGCCCTTTTTCTACCCAGTGGTACGATGGCCAACCAAGTTGCCATTCTGACCCATACGGAACGTGGGCAGGAAGTTATTCTCGATGAAGAATCGCACATTTATTACTATGAGGTAGGGTCTCCAGCCATGTTGGGAGGGGTGCAGCTAAAGCCCGTCGCCGGGTTGCTATCTGAACGTGGGCCAGAAGTTCTGCGCCAAGCTTTTCGTCCCCCGGATATTCACTTTCCTCCTACTAGCCTTGTTTGTCTGGAAAATACTTTTAACCGGGGCGGCGGGGTAGTTATTTCTCAAGGTATAATGAAGGAAATATATGAATTGGCAAAGGACCGAAATTTAACCGTACACTTGGATGGTGCGAGAATATTTAATGCTAGTGTGGCAGCAGGTTGCAATGTGCGCGAATTTACTAGGTTTTGCGATAGCGTAATGTTTTCCCTCTCCAAGGGGTTGGGCGCGCCAGTAGGTTCCATCCTCGCCGGTTCCCGGGATTTTATTGAAAGGGCAAAACGTTACCGCAAGGCGTTGGGTGGGGGCTGGCGGCAGGCTGGTATATTGGCTGCGGCGGGCCTGGTAGCCCTCCAGAATATTTCCCGGCTGGCAGAAGATCATGCCAACGCTCGCCGTCTGGCGGAAGAATTAGTTGGACTTCCCCAGCTACTGGTAGATTTAAGCAAAGTCCAAACCAATATAGTAGTCGTAGAGGTTAAAGGCCAGTGGACGGCTGCTGAGTTTGCCCAAAAGCTATACTTTAAGGGTGTGAGATGCAGTGTCATGGGGCCAAACACAGTCCGCTTTGTTACTCATAAAGATGTTTCCAGGGAGGATATTGAACTAGTCATATCCATAGTCAAACAAATTTTTGTACCTTAATAACTCTGTATCGCAGGGAGCGCCTCCAGCTAGAGCGCAATTTTTTTGTGATGGCGAAGGAACAGAAATTTTAACTGGCCCGGCGATTTTTGTGGTATTATAAGAAACTGCAGGTATCCAACGGATAAAAACGATTTAGGTAGTAAAAGAAGGGAGAGCCGTTGGAAGGGCTAAAACTGTTAGTGGTATTTATATTAATTATGGTGCTTCTTATGCGGCGGGCTCCTTTAGGGCCAGTAATGTTAGGCGGTTCTGTCCTCCTGGCTATCCTTTACCGTACGAGCCCGGGGGCCTTTCTAGGTATGGTTTGGCGAGCTACTCAAAATCCGGCTACTATCGAACTGCTCGCCATTTTAACTTCCATTATGCTTTTGGAGCATCTTCTGGGGAAAGAAGGTTATCTTGAGAAGATGTTAAAAGGGCTAAGGGGACTTTTCCAGGACCGTAGAGTGATAATGGCCCTTATACCAGCTTTTATCGGTCTTATGCCCTCAGCAGGCGGGGCTATTTTTTCGGCTCCTTTAGTAGGGCAGGCGGCAGCCAGCGGTGGTATTGCGGCTGAAGAGAAAAGTTTTGTCAATTACTACTACCGCCACATCTGGGAATACTTCCTGCCACTGTACCCCGGGGTTTTGTTAGCCTCTCGCCTGAGCGGTCTGCCGCTACCCCATTTAATTACAGCTTTAGCTCCTTACGGACTTCTAGTGGTCCTCCTGGGGTTACCTATACTATGGCGGTTACCACCCCTAAAGGAAGAAGAAGAGGGGCCTGGAGAACGGTTAATAAGGGCAAAAGAATTCTTCACCGGTACTCTGCCCATCTTGGTGGTATTGGCCTTAAGTTTAATCGCCCAAATTGAAGTGGGGCTGGCCGTAGGAACAGTAGTGGCCGTTCTTTTGATACGCCACCGTTATAATCCTTCAAAATTGTGGCACCTGTGCAGGGAAGCTATTACGGTTAAAACCCTTGTATTGGTATGGGGCATCATGGTTTTTAAACAGGTGCTGGTGGATACAAAGGCAGTAGAGAGTCTGCCGCCTTTACTGGGAAGACTACCAGTACCCGGGTTTTTAGTTTTCGGTTTCTTAAGTTTCCTAGTAGGCATGCTGACAGGGCTTATGGCCGCCTTTGTGGGCATTACCTTTCCCCTTATTACAGCCAGTATGGGTGACCAACTGGGCTTGCCTTTAGTAGTGTTCGTCTTTATTGCGGGATTTACAGGTACCATGTTAAGCCCTCTGCATCTATGCCTGGTGTTGACGGTGGACTTTTTTAAAGCCGATGTACGCAAAGTATTCCGCCTGTTAGTGGGTCCCGAGATAGCTTTGATGACTATCGCCCTGCTTGGATATTTGTTCCGTATATAGCTGAAACTGATATCACTCTGTCAAAGCTCTAACCTTGACGGCCCCACCAAGAGAGGGTATAATTTTAAACCGATGGGCAATGCCTTGGATCGTATGACGCGCATAGGCCGGCTGTATGATTTTTATGGGCCCCTGCTTACTCCTAAGCAGCGCCAGTGGCTCGAGCTACATTACCATCATGATCTCTCTTTAGGGGAAATCGCCGCAGAATGCCGTGTCAGTCGTCAGGCTGTTCACGATGGTTTGCAACGTGCCGAGAAAGCTCTAGAAGATTATGAAGCCCGCCTGGGCTACCTAGAAAGATACTTACGGGAAAGGGAAAAGCTAGAAGAAATAAGACGCGAGCTACATAACTTCCGCCAGAAAGGATCCTGGGAAAACTTCGATAAGGCTCTAGAATTGCTAGACCAGCTCCTTGGATGGCCAGCAGGTGGAGGTACCCAGGAACAAGGGGAGGGATCATGATGGTGCTTTTTGGATCCCTTGCAGAAAAGCTCCAAAATACTTTGCGGAAACTCAAAAGTAAAGGTAAGCTAAGCGAAGCGGAGGTCAACGAGGCTTTAAGGGAAATAAGGTTGGCCCTCCTCGAAGCCGATGTTAATTTTAAGGTAGTAAAGGAGTTCTTAAGCAAAGTTAAGGAGCGTGCTGTAGGCCAGGAAGTCCTCGAAAGCCTTACACCAGGCCAGCAAGTGGTAAAGATAGTATATGAAGAGTTGGCGAATTTGATGGGCAGTCACGAGAGCAAGATCAATTGGGCGAGCCGCCCGCCCACAGTCATCGTGCTGGCCGGTCTTCAAGGTTCGGGGAAGACTACTACGGCTGCGAAGCTAGCTTATTTTTGCCAGAAACAGGGGCGGCGCCCCTTGCTTGTAGCTGCGGATGTTTACCGTCCGGCCGCGGTGGAACAGCTAAAAATCCTGGGCCAGCAGTGCCAGCTTCCTGTTTTTAGCCTGGAGGAAGGATGCAGCCCGGTAGATATTACCCGCTTGAGCCTAGAACAGGCAGTAAAATCTGGTTATGACCCGGTAATAGTGGATACGGCGGGGCGTTTGCATATCGATGAAGAGATGATGGATGAACTTAGGGCTATAAAGGGAACCATTCAGCCCCATGAGGTATTGTTGGTCTTGGATGCCATGACCGGGCAGGATGCAGTGAAAGTGGCGGAGACCTTCCACCAGCAGGTCGGGTTAACAGGGGTTATTTTAACTAAGCTGGATGGCGATACCCGGGGCGGTGCGGCCCTTTCAGTGCGCGCCGTAACCGGTTGTCCTATAAAATTTATTGGTGTAGGGGAAAAGGTGGAGGCCTTAGAGGCCTTTCACCCTGACCGCATAGCGGCCAGGATCCTGGGCATGGGGGATGTTTTAACTATAATTGAGAGGGCCCAGGCTGCCTTCGACCAGGCCCAGGCCCGGGAGTTCCAGCGGAAACTTCGGCAAAAGGATTTTACCCTGGAAGATTTCCTGGAGCAATTAAAACAAATAAAAAAGATGGGATCCCTGGATGAGCTTTTAAGTTTGTTTCCAGGGAGCGGGCCCTTCAAGCAGTTAAAGGGCCTCCAAGTTGATGAGCGCGAGCTCCTCCATATGGAGGCCATAATTCAATCTATGACCCCGGAGGAGCGGCGTAACCCTACCATCATTAATGGTAGCCGTAAAAGGCGTATCGCCGCGGGGAGCGGAACCAGCGTACAAGCTGTAAACCGGCTGCTCCGCCAGTTTAGCGAAGCCCAGAAGCTAATGGAGCGCTTGAGCGAGCTAAGTTCGGGTAAAAAAACTAAAGGGAAGGGGTTTTTCCCCTTTTTAAGCTAAATGCGGCGCAAAAAAGCTTAAGCAAAAAATTAAGAGTAGGAGGTGAAAAGGAGGAGTGGCCACCCGGATAAGGCTTAAGAGGATGGGCGCCAAGAAGTCCCCCTTTTACCGGTTGGTAGTGGCTGATGCGCGTTCTCCGCGGGATGGCCGGGTGATAGAAGAGCTGGGATACTATAACCCTGTGCGCCAGCCTGAGGAAATAGAAGTGGATGAAGAGAAGGCTCTCCGGTGGCTCAAAGTGGGAGCCCAGCCTTCAGAGACAGCCCGAGCACTTCTGGAGAAGGCAGGGGTGTGGCAGAAATTCATAGCTTCCAAACAGGCCAAGTAGTTAACGAAGGGGAGGTGTAACAGTGAAGGAACTAGTAGAAACTTTGGCCAAGGCTCTGGTGGACAATCCAGATCAGGTAAGCGTGACCCAGATCGAAGGAGAAAAATCGGTGATTCTAGAGTTGAGGGTGGCGCCCTCGGATATGGGTAAGGTTATAGGCAAACAAGGCCGGATTGCCCGGGCTATCCGCACTGTAGTAAAGGCAGCGGCTGCCCGGGAGGGTAAACGGGTAGTGGTGGAGATTATCTAGCCCTATGGATACAAAACGTATAGCAGTAGGGAAAATATTAACTACCCACGGCCACCGTGGTGAGGTTAAGATTTGGCCGTGGACAGACTTCCCCCAGCGCTTCCGGCCGGGTACCAGGTTATGGTTACGTTCCGCGCAAGGCTACCGGCGGGTAACGGTGACTAGTTCCCGTCCCCACGGCCGGCATCTTATCCTTAAGTTTGCTGAGATACCCGATATGACAGAAGCAGAAAGATTGCGGAACACTATTTTGGAGGTCGATCCCTGGGAAGTAGAGCCTTTACCGCCCGGCCGGTATTATGTCTTTCAGCTTGTCGATTGCCGGGTGTTTACAGAAGAGGGAGAGTTTCTAGGTAGCCTTAAGGATGTGCAGAAGACAGGGGCTAATGATGTATTTGTGGTAGTTACCTTGGAGGGGAAGGAAGTTTTGCTTCCTGCCTTAAAGGAAGTAGTAAAAGAGATAGATGTTGCTAACAAAACCATAAAAGTTAAACTCCTTCCTGGGCTTCTGGATTAAGGGGGAAGGCCGGAGTGCGGGTGGATGTACTTACTATTTTCCCCCGTATGTTTACAGGCCCCCTGGATGAAAGCATTGTTAAACGAGCGCGGGAGAAAGGGTTGTTGCAAGTTAATTTAGTAGATATACGGGATTTTTCTTTGGATAAGCATCGTACAGTAGATGATTATCCTTATGGCGGAGGACCAGGGATGATCCTCCGGCCAGAACCGGTTTTCCTGGCGGTGGAATCCCTGCTTCAAGGGGGAGCTGGGAAGAAACCCCCGATAATCCTTTTATCTCCCCAGGGAGAAGTGTTTAATCAAGCCATGGCCCAGGAACTAGCCCAGGAAGAATGGCTTATCCTTATCTGTGGCCATTACGAGGGAGTAGACGAAAGGATACGGGCTTATCTCGCCACCCGGGAAATATCGATAGGTGATTATATCCTTACGGGTGGAGAGCTACCAGCCATGGTTTTGATAGATGCTATAACCCGCCTTTTACCTGGAGCAGTGGGGGCTGAGGACGGGCCCCGGGAAGATTCCTTCGCCTGGGGTATTTTAGAATATCCGCAGTATACCCGTCCCCGTTCTTTTCGGGGCTTAGAAGTTCCTGAGATCCTCCTTTCAGGTGACCACGAAAAAATACGTGTCTGGCGCCGTAAAAAGGCTTTAGAGCGGACTTGGCTAAAGAGGCCGGACCTTTTAAAGAAGGTTTCTTTAACTGAAGAAGATCGCCGGTTGCTAGAGGAGATTGTAAAAGAGAATCAAGGAATGCTATAATACGGAAGGGGGGCAAAGGAAATGAACCTCTTGGAAAGTGTGGAACAGGAGCAGATGCGCCAGGATATCCCCTCTTTTAAACCTGGGGATACGGTGCGGGTGTACGTAAAAGTTATTGAAGGCAATCGCGAACGTACTCAGGTATTCGAAGGAGTGGTTATCGGTCGCAGGGGGAAAGGATCCCAGGAAACCTTTACTGTACGTCGTATATCCTATGGCGTGGCAGTAGAAAGGATTTTCCTTTTGCATTCCCCTCGTATCGAACGGATCGAGGTCGTACGGCGAGGAGATGTACGCAGGGCTAAACTTTATTACCTGCGGCAACGTAAGGGAAAGGCAGCCCGCATAAGGGATGAAAAATAGCTGTATAGGAACAAGGGGTTGAAGGCGCAGCCCCTTGTTTGGTTTTGAAGAGGTGGCGGGGATGAGCGTGGTAGAAGAGAAGAGGGGGGGTTTTTTAACCGAGGTTTTACAGGCCCTCATAACGGCGGGTATATTAGCTTTCATAATTCGGACCTTTTTAATAACCCCTTTTTATATTCCCTCCCGGTCCATGGAGCCGACCCTTTACCCTGGGGATCGGATCCTAGTCAACCGGTTAGCTTATCGCTTCGGTGAGCCACAGAGGGGAGATGTATTAGTATTCCGTTACCCCTTGGATCCTAGCCGGGATTACATTAAACGGGTAATTGCTGTAGGTGGCGATACTATTGAGGCCCGGCAAAACAGGATTTATGTGAACGGTCAGGCCCTTGAGGAAAGCTATGTACCTCCGGGTGTGGTATACAACGATTTTGGGCCCATTAAGGTTCCCCCCAATACTTACTTTATGATGGGTGACAACCGCAATATAAGCGCTGATAGCCGGGTATGGGGGCCATTAGAGCGCAAGCTCATTATTGGAAAAGCTGTATTCATTTTCTGGCCTTTAAATCGCTTAGGGTTTATTAAGTGAAGATGCTTACCTCCTCCGATATTAAGCGCTATCTAAAGGTAGTAGACGTGGTCCTGGAAGTGGTGGAGGCTCGTCTGCCTGCCTCCAGCCGTCCTCCTGATTTGGGAAGCTTGCTTAAGGGTAAGGAAACTATACTGGTCTTAAATAAAGCTGATCTCGCCGATTTTACCGCCACTAGGCGATGGTTAAACTTTTATAGAGCGCAGGGACAGCTAGCTGTGGAGATGAATTCCCAAACAGGGGAAGGTTTAGCTAAACTTAAGTATCTTCTTCGGAAGTTAGCAACCGCCAAGAAAGAGAGACTTAGCCAGCGAGGTATCTTAAGCTCACCTTTGCGGGTAATGGTGGTAGGTATTCCTAATGTAGGGAAATCCTCTTTGCTAAACCGACTGGTGGGTCGAGCAGTGGCGCGTACTGGTGACCGGCCAGGTATAACCCGGGGTCCCCAGTGGGTACGGCAGCTTAAGGAATGGGAAGTGCTAGATACCCCTGGAATCTTGGGTATTTCCATGAGACAAGAAAGGACAACCCTTCTCCTCCATGCTTTAGGCTGTATTCCTGAATGGAAGGTTTCTCCAGAAGAAGTAGCAGCAGAGTTAATTTGCACTTTGCAGGAGCAAGGTTGGCGAACTCAGGAGGACTGTGAGGAGATTCTGGATAAAGTTGGAAGAGAGCGAGGTTTTTTAAAGCCTGGGGGCGAGGTGGACCGAGAGAAAGCTGCGCGCGTTTTTATTCAGGAGTTTCGGCGAGGAGATCTGGGGAAGTTTACCTTGGAGTGGCCGCCTATAGATATAAGCTTTTTCGGAGGGAGCGGGGAGGAAAGTGCCGGCTGAGGAGGGGAAAATAGCTGTTTTGATTGCCGATGATCATCCTTTAGTCCGGGAAGGGATAAGGAAGATCCTTTCTCTTGAGCCTCGCATAGTGGTTGTGGGCGAGGCTGCGGATGGTCATACGGTTATAGAACTGGCTCGGAAACTTAAACCCCGTATCATCCTTATGGATATAAATCTGCCCTTGATAAACGGGCTAGAGGCCACCAGAGTTATCCGCCGCGAAGTTCCCCAGGCCGAGGTTATAGCCCTTACTATCCACGAGGAAGAAGAGTACATAATGGAGCTTTTCAGGGCCGGCGCGGCCGGGTATTTGCTAAAGGATATTAGTGCAGAGGGACTAGTGGAGGCCATTTTGCAGGTAGCCCAGGGTGTGCCTGTCATCCATCCAGGGGTAACTAAAAAGATGTTACGCCTACTTACAGAATCCCCTTGCGAAGGCCCCAAGGCTCCGGGAACATCCCTTACCCGAAGGGAAAAGGAAATTTTAGCTTATGTAGTGAAGGGAGAATCTAACAAACAGATAGCCCGGCGCTTGTATATTAGTGAAAAAACGGTTAAGAACCATTTAACCCGCATCTTTCGTAAAATTGGAGTTCAAGATCGTACACAAGCGGCGGTTTACGCCTTGAAACATGGGTTAACTGATGCTACCCTAGAATAGGTGAGCGCGGTTGGGAGACGAGCTCTACCTCTGGGAAAAAAGATTGGCAGCCCGGGGTATAAGGTACATAGCCGGCGTAGATGAAGTAGGCCGCGGGCCCTTAGCAGGCCCCGTGGCAGCGGGCGCCGTGATATTACCCCCGGGTTTGTTTTTACCAGGACTTATGGACTCTAAAAAGCTTTCACCGCGGGAGCGCGAACTCTTGGCGGCGGAGATAAAGGCCAAAAGCCTTGCCTGGGCTATAGGCTGGGCTTCGGTAGTGGAAATAGATTGTCTAAATATCGCAGTGGCCTCTCGCCTGGCCATGCAGAGAGCAGTGGCTGCCCTAAAACTTAAGCCGGAGCATATTTTAGTAGATGCTTTTCCCTTACCTGGTATACGGATAGCCCAGACGCCCCTTATAAAAGGCGACGTTTTAAGCGCTTCCATAGCTGCAGCTGCTATTTTAGCCAAAGTAGCCAGGGATAAACTGATGGAGAGTTACGATCGTGTTTTTCCGGGTTACGGATTTAGCCGGCATAAGGGTTATCCTACCTTGGAGCACCGGGCAGCTCTGGCTGCTTACGGACCCACACCCATCCATCGGAAGAGCTTCAGATTGGTTTGGTAACAGAGTAGGAGGAATCTACCCGGAAATAGCGAATACATAATAGTGTTTTGGTTTCAATCCGGCTTGGGGAGGTGTTCAAAAATACTATACCAATATCTAACCGTGGCCATATTCCTCTTGGGAGCTGTGGGTGTGGCTTTGGGAGCCTTAGCCACGAACTGGGTGTTACGGCCCAAAAGACCCCAGGTCGGCGACCAGAGGGAAACTTACGAATGTGGGCTTACGACAAAAGGTCCTACATGGGTTCAGTTCAGGATCAGCTATTTTCTTTATGCCCTGATCTTTTTACTTTTTGATGTAGAGACCGTGTTCCTTTATCCTTGGGCAGTTAAATTTCAAGTTCTGGGTTTGTTCGCATTTATAGAGATGGTTATTTTTATAGCCATTCTAATCCTAGGATTGTGGTATGCTTGGAAGGAGGGGGGCTTGGAGTGGCTATAATAAGGCTTAAGCCCCAGGAGCCGGAAATTCCTCAAAATATAATTCTGGCCTCCCTGGAGAAACTTCTAAATTATTGCCGGGCCCATTCTTTTTGGCCCCTTACCTTTGGGCTGGCCTGTTGTGCCATTGAGATGATGGCTACTGGTTCGGCCCGCTATGACATCGCTCGCTTTGGATATGAGGTATTCCGGCCTTCACCACGACATGCCGATCTCATGATTGTGGCTGGAACTGTCACTAAGAAAATGGCTCCCTTGGTACGGCGGCTGTATGAACAGATGCCAGCACCCAAGTGGGTTTTGGCTATGGGTAGCTGTGCCATAAGCGGTGGGCCTTTTGTGGATTCTTACAATGTAGTTCCAGGGGTGGATACCATTGTCCCGGTAGATGTTTACGTACCAGGATGTCCACCACGGCCGGAAGCCCTACTCCACGGGCTATTAAAGCTAAGGGATAAGGTAATAAATCCTAAACTTGCGCTGGTGAAGTCGCGATGAAAGAAAGGCCTAAAGTGCTGCTGGATTTACAAGGGTTAAAAGAGCGCTTCCCAGAGGTAGAAGTCACAGAAGGTATCGATATGACTACCCTCTGGGTACCAGTAGAGCGGTTAATAGAGGTTATGCAAGTGCTAAAGGAAGATTATGGCTTAAACTTTTTAGCCGACCTTACAGGAGTAGATGTACCGGCAGAAGAGGCGATAATTTTGGTATACCATTTGATGGCCGTGCCTAGCGCTCGAGAAACTAGGGTTAAGGTGAAGCTTCCACGCGGCAACCCCCGGGCGCCCTCCTTGGTGTCCTTATGGCCAGCAGCGGAAGTCCAGGAAAGGGAGGCCTTTGATCTTCTAGGAATTATTTTTGAAGGTCACCCTAATTTAAAGCGTATCCTTTGTCCGGATGATTTTAATGGCCATCCCTTACGTAAAGATTTTACTATAGGTAATGGTTCCGGCTACCTCGAGCGTGAAGATTCTGCTGGGCCCCGGGAGGAAGGAGGGAGAGGGGATGAAGCCTAGCACCTCACTAGTTACAGAGGAAATAACCCTCAACATGGGTCCCCAGCACCCTAGTACCCATGGAGTTTACCGAGCCGTCCTTACCTTGGATGGGGAAAAGGTAGTGGAGGTGGAGAATGTTATAGGATATCTCCACCGGGGTATAGAGAAGCTAGCTGAAGACAGAACCTATACCCAGTTTATCCCCTATACTGATCGCCTCGATTACCTGGCCGCCATGTTGAACAATTTGGGTTATGTCCAGGCCGTAGAGAAACTAATGGGCATCGAGGTACCGGAACGAGCGGAGTATCTACGGATTATTATGGCGGAACTTTCTCGTATAGCCAGCCACTATGTTATGCTGGCTTCCATGGCCTTGGACCTTTCTGGCTGGACGGGATGGTTTATACCCTTCCGGGATCGCGAGCGGATTTTGGATCTTTTTGAGATGGTGTGTGGATCTCGCTTAACTTTAAGCTATATGCGTATCGGAGGGGTAGCCGCTGATATACCCCCGGAATTTATCCCCGCCTTGAAGAGCTTCTTGGCAGATCTCCCGCGAGGATTGGAAGAGTTTAATGGGCTTATTACCAATAATGAGATTTTCAAAGCTCGCTGCCAAGGGGTCGGCAAGATCGATCTAGAAACGGCCTTGGCTTATGGCATCACGGGACCCAACTTAAGGGCCTGCGGGCTACCTTTTGATCTGCGCAAAGTGAAACCCTACGGTATTTATGAGCGTTTCGATTTTGAAGTCCCTACCCGCAACAATGGAGATACCTATGATCGTTTTGTTATCCGTATCTTAGAAATAGAGCAGAGCGCTAGGATAATCGAGCAGGCTATAAGGGACTTGCCTGAAGGCCCTGTACTGGCTAAAGTTCCTAGGGTATTAAAGCCTCCTCAAGGGGAAGTTTATCACCAGATCGAGGGTGCTAAAGGAATCTTGGGCTTTTACTTGGTAAGTGATGGTTCGTCCAAACCCTATAGAGTCCATATCCATAGCCCGTCTTTTGTAAATTTAGGGGCTTTTCCTGTTATGGCTAGAGGAGGTACCATCCAGGATGCTGTGGCTACCCTAGCCTCTATAGATATAGTTTTAGGTGAAGTGGATAGGTAGGCAGGTTTTGCAGCCGGGGCAGAATAAAAGCCTTAATCTTAAAGGAGTGAGGGTATGCTAGATACTTTCCTTGCGGCTTGGGGGTTACCCCTTTGGGCTGTTAGCGTAATTAGAGGGGTTATATATCTTCTGGGAATCTTAGCCTTTGTGTTCCTTAATGCTATCTATTTAATTTATCTAGAACGGAAAGTTAGCGCTTATATGCAGCAGCGCCTCGGGCCTAACCGGGTAGGCCCTCGCGGTCTCTTCCAGTCGGTGGTAGACGCTATTAAACTTTTGGGTAAAGAAGATATAATTCCCCGAGAGGCGGATAAGTGGGTATTTCTGGTGGCACCTATAGCCATTTTTATCCCGGCTATTATGGTGTATGCTGTTATTCCCTTTGGCCCGGGAATAATCGCTGCAGATTTAAATATCGGAGTATTTTATTTCCTTGCTGTAGCTTCTACTACGACTATAGCCATACTCATGGGCGGCTGGGCGGGAAATAATAAATACTCCCTTTTGGGAGCCATGCGGACAGTGGCCCAGATGGTGAGTTATGAGATCCCTTTGGTATTTTCTATATTAGGAGTAATTATGCTAGCTGGATCCCTAAAGACCTCGGATATTGTGGCGGCGCAGAGGGAAATTTGGTTTATATTTTTGCAACCGATAGCCTTTCTCATTTACTTTATAGCCGCTACGGCGGAGGTAAACCGCGGACCTTTTGATCTGGTGGAAGGGGAGCAGGAGATCATAGCGGGTCCCTTTACTGAATTTACAGCTATGCGTTATGCCCTTTTCTATTTGTCAGAGTACACCAATCTTCTTAGCGTTTCAGCTTTAGCGGTGACCCTTTTCTTTGGGGGATGGCAAGGGCCTTGGTTACCTTCGTGGTTATGGTTTATCATCAAGGTTTATATAATGATCCTCCTTTTTATGTGGGTGCGGTGGACTTTTCCGCGTATCCGGATAGATCATCTGTTGCAGTTTAACTGGAAGTTCCTATTACCCCTTTCCCTAGCTAATATTTTAGCTACTGGTATAGGCATCAAGGTATACCAGGTTTTGGTGACAGGTGGGTGGTAGAGTTGTTTGGGCAGGGGCTCCTTAAAGGTTTAAGCATAACTTGGCGTCTTGGCTTTGGTCGAGCCATTACTGAGCAGTATCCGGAATGGCGTCCTAATCTTCCGCCACGTTCCCATGGTTCTTTTGTTTTGGAAAAGGAAAAGTGTACGGCTTGCGGAGTATGTGCCAATGCTTGCCCCAACCATGTTATTTCTGTAGAAAGCCGGCGGGTAGATAAGAAGCGTTATTTAAAGAGGTATACCATGAAGCTCGGGCAATGCCTTTTTTGCGGCCTGTGTGTGGAAAGCTGTCCTAGCGAAGCCCTTCGTTTCCGGCCTGACTTTGAGTTAGCCTGTTATAATTTTGAAGATACCATCCATGTACTGGCGGAGGAGAAGGATAACTTAGAAGGAGAAGGGGTGGGTGCGGAGCCCAAGGATGCTAAGGACGGTGGAGCATCTTAAGGTTCTTTGAAGGTAGGGAAGGAGTGAGGGGAATTGGCTGGTAACTTAACTTTACTAGCCTTTTGGGTATTGTCCGCCCTGATAGTGGCTTCGGCTTTAGCTGTAGTTTTCCTCCCCAATATTGTGCATAGCGCCCTCTATCTAGTCTTAAGCTTTATCGGGGTGGCCGGTATTTATATATTGCTGGAAGCTGAGTTCCTGGCCGCGGTGCAGGTTCTAGTTTATGTGGGTGCAGTGTCTGTATTGTTAATCTTCGGTGTGATGCTTACCCGGCGTGGAAATATTAGGCAGAGCAATCTTTTTAACGGGTTTGGTCTAGCGGCTGGGGTTGTATCTTTAGCCCTCTGTGTCCTGATAATGTTAGCTCTAGCTCGTACTCCAGCGAGCTTACCCTTTGGTACCTGGCCGAAGGACACTGTAGGAGCCTTGGCTGAAGCTTTCTTAGGATCCTTTGTGTTACCCTTTGAAGTAGCGGCCATCTTGCTACTGGTAGGGATAATAGGGGCTATCCTGGTAGCGAGAGAGGTGAAGGAGGACAAGTGATTACTTTAAATCATTATTTAACGCTAGGCGGGATTTTGTTCGTTATCGGCCTTTTTGGTGCCCTGGCCAAAAAAAATGCGGTAGCTGTGTTGATGGGGATCGAGCTTATGCTTAATGCGGTAAATATTAATCTGGTGGCTTTTAACCGTTTTTTAAATCCGGATAAGGTGGTAGGCCAGGTTTTTGCTATCTTTGTTATCGTTGTGGCGGCGGTAGAGGTAGCAGTAGGGTTGGCCATTGTTATTAACTTGTATCGCCAAAGGCTTAATACCAGTATAGATGAGGCCGATTGGCTTAAATGGTAGTAAGTTTATTGAAATGAGTGAGGCAGGTGAGAAGAGATCATGATCCAATATGCTTGGCTGGTGCCTCTCTTCCCGGCCTTAGCTTTTCCGGCGATAGTTTTTATTACCCGCAGGCTTAAGGCTTTTAGTGCCTTGGTAGGTATAGGAGCTATCGCAGCTTCCTTTGTCTTATCCCTTGGTATTTTATGGGAGACATTAACCTCTGGGGTAACTATGGAAAAACCTGTAGAGTATGCTTTAAGCTGGTTGGCCCTTCCGGGAGCTAAAGAATGGGTCCTTAAGATTGAAGCCGGGGTTTTGGTAGATCCCCTTACGGCGGTCATGCTTCTGGTGGTCACCCTGGTAGCCCTGCTAGTAGAAATTTATTCGGTGGGGTACATGCACGGTGATCCAGGCTTTAGCGTGTTCTTCGGGTATTTATCTCTTTTCAGTGCTTCCATGTTAGGTCTGGTGTTAGCCAACAATTTCTTTATGATGTTTTTCTTCTGGGAACTGGTGGGTTTATGTTCATACCTTCTTATAGGCTTTTACTTCCATAAGCCTGAGGCGGCGCGGGCTAGCCTTAAGGCCTTTGTGGTTAACAGGGTAGCTGATTTCGGGTTCATGTTGGGCTTCTTTTATCTCTTCCTCTTGTTTAGGACTTTCAATTTCCGGGAGCTGGCCGAAGCCCTTCCCCATGCTCCCCATATGGGGCTTTTAGCCCTAGCTGCTATACTAATTTTTGCTGGACCTATAGGTAAGTCGGCCCAGTTTCCCCTTCATGTGTGGCTGCCGGATGCCATGGAAGGACCTACACCGGTGAGCGCCCTGATCCACGCGGCTACCATGGTGGCAGCGGGCGTGTATCTCCTTGCTCGGGCCTTTGTGTTGTTCGCTAGCGTGCCTAAAGTTTCTTGGTTTGTTGCTTACGTGGGCGGTTTTACAGCCCTCTTTGCAGCCACCATAGCCCTGGTCCAGCGGGATATTAAGCGTATTCTAGCCTACTCCACCATGAGCCAGCTGGGTTATATGATAATGGCTATGGGTGTAGGTAGTATGACAGCCGGTATGTTTCATCTTACTACCCATGCTATTTTTAAAGCCCTACTTTTCCTGGGAGCTGGTAGTGTTATACATGCCTTACACGAACAGGATATTTTCCGTATGGGTGGGTTAGCTAAGGATATGAAGGTTACTACCGTAACCTTCCTCCTAGGAGCTCTGGCCTTGGCCGGTATCCCGCCCTTAGCTGGTTTCTGGAGCAAAGATGAGATTTTACTGGCGGCTTACTCTAATGGATATCAAGGCCTTTATATCCTGGGGACGGTAGTAGCTTTCCTGACTGCCTTTTATATGTTCCGGCTCATTTTTGTAGCCTTCTTTGGCCGGCGGCGGGCAGGTCTTCACGGACATGAATCCCCCAAATGTATGACTATACCCCTTACTATCCTGGCTGGCTTGACTATAGCGGCCGGTTTTGTCGGGGCTCCCTTTGTGCCCCATGGTTTCAGTTCCTGGGTTTACTTTGGAGAACCTCACCACCTGGAACCTAATTACTTCATTATGGCGGTCTCTACTTTAGTAGCCCTCTTGGGTATTTATCTTGCCTGGCTTATTTATGGTCGGGAGGTTATCTCCCCTGAAGCCCTGGCCCAGAGGTGGCGGAGTATCTACACGGTACTTTACAACAAGTACTATATAGACGAGGCTTACCTCTGGTTTTTCCGGCGGATAGTTTTAGGTTTGGCCGAGGCTTTCCATTGGCATGACCGCCATGTAGTGGATGGAATCTTTGACGGAGTAGGGGATACGGTACGCTGGTCGGGGCATAGGTTACGGTATCTCCAGACTGGAAGCCTCCCTGTTTATGCCCTGGTGTTCTTTGCTGCGGTAGTGGTGTTTGTTCTCTGGGTAGCAACGCCGGTGATAGGAGGGATAAGATGAGCTTCCCGCTTTTGACGGCTATACTTCTCGCTCCAGTGATAGGGATTATACTCATACTCTTTATACCCGAAAGGGAGCAGCTGACCATAAAGATCACGGCAGCAGTAGCTACCTTCGTTTCTTTGGTATTGTCCATCTATGCTTATGCAGCTTACGATCAAGTAGCCGGCGGTCTACAGTTTTTAGAGGACAGGTCTTGGATACCCGCCCTAGGCGTTAATTATTCCGTAGGAGTGGATGGGATAAGCCTTCCCATGGTTTTGCTTACCGCCCTGGTGATCTTTACAGGTGTCTTCGCTTCTTGGGATATGACCCACCGGATAAAAGAGTTTTTCCTCTTCTTGCTTATGCTGGTGACGGGAGTCTTCGGGGTTTTCATCTCCCGGGATCTCTTCTTTTTCTATCTGTTTTTTGAAGTAGCTGTAATTCCTATGTATTTGCTTATTGGCATCTGGGGCAGTACCAGAAAAGAGTATGCAGCTATGAAGTTGACGCTCTATCTTTTAGTAGGCAGTGCCTTCGCTTTAATCGGGATAATTGCCTTGTACCTTTACGCTGCCCGCCAGCTTGGATATCCTACCTTCGATATCCAGACCCTGGCCACTGTGCAATATGATATAGCCTTCCAGAAGTTTGTCTTTTTCCTCTTCCTCATAGGGTTCGGTGTATTAGTACCTATATGGCCCCTGCATCTATGGTCTCCGGATGGCCATGTAGCTGCACCTACTGCCGTGAGCATGCTGCACGCTGGGGTACTTATGAAGCTAGGTGCTTACGGTTTAATACGGGTAGGGGTCTTCTTTCTCCCGGAAGGAGCTAAGTTCTGGGCTCCTCTTATCGCTGTCCTTTGCATAGTTAATGTAGTCTACGGTGCTATGATAGCCATGGTCCAGCGGGATCTGAAGTTCGTAATCGGCTATAGCAGTGTCAGCCATATGGGATATGTCCTCTTAGGGATCGCTGCCCTTAATACTTTGAGCCTTAGCGGAGCTGTAACCCAGATGTTCGCCCACGGTATCATGACTGCCCTTTTCTTCGCCCTGGTGGGTAATATATACCATAAAGCGCACACCAGGGAGATCGCCCGCTTCGGTGGCCTAGCTCATCAGATGCCCCGGGTGGCGGCTGGATTCTTGATAGGTGGTCTGGCCTCTTTGGGATTGCCAGGATTGCATAACTTTGTGGCCGAATTCTTAATCTTCCTTGGGGCCTTCACTAGGGAGCAAGGGCTATTTGGCGGCTTTTTGACTTACCGGGCCTTAGCTATACTGGCCATTTTAGGAATAGTAATTACGGCTACCTATGTTCTCCGGGTGGTGCAGCGGACTTTCTTTGGACCCCGGAAAGAAGACTGGGATCATCTGGAGGATGCCCGGGGTGTAGAGATGGTACCTATTGTAGTATTGTGTACCACCCTTATACTTTTTGGTCTTTTCCCATCGCTTATGGGAGACCTTATCTACAGTGGTGTGGCTCCTCTGGTAGCTAAGATCGAAGCTGCCAGAACCATAGGGGGGATCTTCTGATGGCTATATGGGAACTTTTAAGTGTGGAGCTTTTGACGGCGTCCTTAGGGCTAGGGCTCTTGGGTTTGGGACTATTGGTGCCTAAAGGGCAGAAACGGGGATTAGGGTATCTGGCTACGCTGGGGTTATTGGGTATCGCTGTTTTAACCTTTCTCTTGCGGGAAGCCAAGGGTGTGGTCTGGGAAGGATATATCATCGATCCCTTGGGAACTTATTTTAAGCTATTGTTTCTATTTGCCGCAGTGCTGACTTGTATTTCTTCCTTTGAATATATTGGCCGGCTGGGACATGGGGAAGGGGAATACTATGCTCTGATTGTACTTTCCACACTGGGTATGATGATTTTGGCCTCTGCCGGTGAGCTTATTACCCTGTATCTAGGGCTGGAACTGATGACCATAAGCCTTTGTATTTTGGCGTGTTACCGCAGAGGGGATATGAAATCGGCCGAAGCGGGTATTAAGTATATAATCTTAGGAGCCCTTTCTTCGGCTATTTTACTGTACGGGTTAAGTTTACTCTACGGAAGCACGGGAAGCACTTTCATTAAGGAAATCGGTTTGGTGGTAGCTAGCGGTGGTGTTACACCCCTTATGGTGGTGGGGATAATCTTTGTGCTGGGTGGCTTGGCCTTTAAAATCTCCGCCGTCCCCTTCCATATGTGGGCTCCGGACGTGTATGAAGGCGCGCCTACACCGGTTACTGCCTTTCTTTCTGTGGCTTCCAAGGCCGCAGGTTTTGCAGCCTTCTTAAGGGTTTTCTTTGTAGGCCTCTCCGAAAGCCATCCCCTTTGGGCTGAGCTGATAATAGCTTTAACTGTCTTAAGCGTGGTGGCCGGGAATCTGGTAGCTATCCCGCAAAAGAACATTAAAAGGCTTTTGGCTTACTCTAGTATTTCCCAGGCAGGTTACCTTTTATTAGGTATAGTCGCTTTTTCTGCCCTGGGCGTAGGAGCGATCCTGTACCATTCTATGTTATATGTTTTCGCCAACATGGGTGCTTTTATGGTAGCTACCATTTTTTATAATACCGATGGGAGCGATGAGATCCGGGATTATGCGGGGCTCGCTCGCCGTTCTCCCCTTTTGGCAGCGGTTATGCTTTTTTCCCTTCTCTCCCTAGCTGGAATACCCCCTTTGGCCGGGTTTGTTAGCAAGTTTTATTTGTTCATGGCCGTTATTGATCGGGGGTACATTTGGCTGGCTATTTTAGCTGTGCTCATGAGCATGGTTTCGGTATATTACTATCTCCAGGTAGTTAAAGTCATGTATTTGGGCGATCCCCCGCCAGGGAAGCCCGCTATTACAGTACCTTTAGGGGTACAGGTAGCCCTGGCTTGTTCCCTGGCCGTGCTGTTCTTTTTCGGCCTATACCCCACCCCTCTTACTAATTACGCCTTTAATACTGCTGCGGCCTTCTTCACCCCTTAAAGAGGGGCTAGAAATAAGGGGGTATTCCTTTTGAACTGTGGGAGGCGGCAAAAGGGCTGGCAGGGAGAGGAAGTAGCAGCTACTTTCTTGAAAGAGCAGGGATATCATTTGCGGGAGCGGAATTTCCGCTGCCCCTTGGGTGAGATAGATATTGTGGCGGAGGAAGGCGGGGAAATAGTATTTATAGAAGTCCGGACGCGCTCTTCCTCCGCCTTTGGACTTCCCCAAGAATCCATAGACTTTCGCAAACAGAACCGTTTGCGACGTTTGGCTAGTTTCTATTTGAAGCAAAGGAAGCTACATGGTCAACCCTGCCGGTTCGATGTAGTAGCAGTATTGTTGAATGGGCAAGGCAGGGTGGCGAGGATAGAATTGATACGGGGAGCTTTTTAAAGAAGGTAGTAACTCCAAAGGTTTTACCGCTTAAGGAGAATATCATTATCGCGGTCCTGGAGGAAAATACCAGTATATTCACGCTTACTGGCTCGCTTGTAAATTTTTTCTCCTTCTTCCCGGCAGCGCTGGCAGGCACCACGGGGCAGAAATACAGCTAGGATATGTTCTCCTCGATCAGAATAGGATTCTATCCAGGTCAGGCCAGCACACTCCTCACATACTAAGGTGGTTTCCTTTTGGAGTTCTAGCAAGCCCACTGTATCGTAGTATACGCGACGCTGACGGGTGATTTCCTTTTTCCCTTGTATTATCTTGGCCCGTATCTCCTCCCTGTGCCGCCAGGCCGTATAGGCCTCTTGACAAAGGCGGGCAATATACTCGCTAATTTCCTTGGACTGGGAAACACGGGCAAGGCTATAATCCGGTTCGCGTACATAAGAATAATCCAACCCCGCCAAAGCCAGGATTATCCCTACATTAACGTAAGGCAAGGCACCTTCGATGGAGTAGCCACCTTCTAGTACAGCGATATCTGGGTTTAAGAGTTCGTTAAGCCGTGCGTAACCCTGGGCCGAAAAACGCATATTCGTAATGGGATCGCTATAGTGGTTATCTTGCCCGGCCGAATTAATGACTAGGTCGGGTTTGAATTCCGCTAGGACGGGGAGGACTAGATTCTCCATAACGTAAAGGAATCCCTCTTCCCCCGTCTCCGGCGGTAGCGGAACATTTAAAGTATACCCGCAAGCGTTAGGCCCACCGAATTCACTCAGGAAACCTGTACCAGGGTAGAGGGTACGTCCGTCCTGGTGAAGGGAGATAAATAGGGTATCCTTGTCATGCCAGTAAATGTCTTGAGTTCCGTCACCATGGTGGCAGTCGGTGTCTACTATAGCTATACGTTTAGGACCGTACCGGCGGCGGATGTATTCTATCATGATGGCTTCATTGTTGATGTTGCAAAAACCCCGGTTAGCGTAGACAATGCGCTGGGCGTGGTGACCGGGTGGCCTAATTATAGCGAAGGCCCGTTCTACTTCCCCTTGCAGGACAGCCTCGGCAGCAGTTATGGCACCACCTGCCGCGATAAGGTCAGATTCTGTAACGCGGCTTTCTACATCCGGTACGCAAACATGTACGCGTTCCACATCCCGGGTGCTAGCTACCTGAGGACGGTATTCTACGATCCCTTCGATATCCAATAACCCTTCTTCCCATATTTGATCTTGAGTGTAAAGTAAGCGCTCCTCGCGTTCCGGGTGGGTGGGGGAAATGGCCCAATCGTAGGCCGGGAAAAATACCAGGCCCACACGGCGGGAAGCTTTAAGCATGGAATAATTCCTCCTTGAGGTTTGTTTCCACTAGACCTGCGGGAGATGGCCTATTTTGAACCTTCAGGCGTATGTTTTTACCTGCGGTATAAAAGCCCCTCACCACATTGAACACTTGCTCTTCGATTACCTCAAGCTCAAGGTTTGTTTCAGGGTATCCTAATTCCTTAAGCCGCTTTTTAAGAAGTTCGAAGGCTCGGTTTCTAGCGTCCTCCAGGGTAAAGCGGGGAGAGATTTTTTCCTCCCATCCTACTTCGGGAATAAAAAGTCTACCTTGCTCGGTATCTGCAAAAAGGGTTAAGCTAGCTGTAGGTCGGCTTATGGCGGCACCTATGGCATTAGCTACTCCGGCAAGCTCAGGGACCTCTACCGGGAGTCTTAAGGCTTGAGCTAAAAAAGGTTTTAAGATAGGTGCAGGTGTTCCAACAACCAAGGCTTTGGTAGGTTGGAATTTTCGTCCCCTTAGGATTTCCCTTACAGTATATACTGGTCTTTGGTTAAGCTGGTGAACAAGTCTGGTTACTACTTGGGCTATTCGCCTGGTGAATTCTTTTAGGATAGCTTCTGCTGTAGCTTGTAAGGATAGGTTTAGAGCCTTAGCTATATTTTGTAAGGCCTGTAAGGCTAGTTTAAGGTCCCCTAAACTTAGAAGGCCTAATACCACTAAAGCATCGGTAGGTGTAGGAGCTGGCCCACCTAAACAAGCTGGAGGACCCAAACGCTGGGGACCTATAGATAAAAAGCCATCCGCTACCCGAATTTGGCTATCGCCCCCCAACCCTATAGGGTAAGCCCAGAGGGAGCGGACCAGGGTGGGGTAAGGGCCTATATAAATTCCCTGAGGTTCAAATAGAGGTATACCTTCCGCGCAAAAAGCCACATCCGTAGTAGTACCACCTATATCTAGGATTACTGCGTCCTCCTTAGTGGGTAGCAGAGCTAGAGCCCCCATTATACTGGCGGCCGGGCCCGAAAGGATAGTTTCTACGGGAGCACTTTTAGCAGCAGAAAGGGTCAGGGTGCCCCCATCTGCTTTAAGGATAAAGGGTTCTCTATTTACACTTTTTTCGGCCAAGTGGGCTTGGACAGCCTCAGCAAAGCGATGAAACACCCGCCAGACAGCGCTATTTAAATAGGCTGTATAAACCCGCCGGGGGAAGCCCAACCGTCCAGACAAACGATGACCTAGGGTAATAAAATCATAATCTCCTTCCAAGAAGCTGGCTATTTGTACCTCGTGGGTGGGGTTACGGTTAGAGAATTTGCCTACTATGGCCAGGGAACGTAAGCCCCGGGCCCGGAGCTTCCGTTTAGCTAAAGCCAGTTCTTCCTCCCTTAAGGGTGAAGTTTCCCGCCCGCGGTGATCGATACTCCCCTGGAGGATAAAATTAAGTTGCCCACACTGTAAAAAAGAGGGATTAAGACCTGGTCCAGGTATCAGCAGCAACCCTACAGGTTCTGTTTTACCTTCTACAATAGCATTGGTACACACTGTAGTACTTAAGTTTACCCGTTCTATTTGAGCAGGATTTATACCTTTTAATATTTCTTCCAGGGCTTCCTGCACGGAGGCTAAGAAGTTAAAAGGGTGGGTGGGTCGTTTAACGTACCGGACCACGCGACCTTTAGATATGAGCACGGCATCGGTATGGGTACCGCCCATGTCTAGGCCTATGTACATAAGTTTCTTCCTCCCGCTTTATTGTACTTCTAGGAAGAGGGACTGGCAAGGGTTGGGACATAGGCGTAGCCCTAAGCTAGCCACGCTAGGGCTAGGCAGGGGGGACAGGATCACGTATAATAGGAAGGGCAACCAACTTTTTAACTGGAGGTGGCTTGCTTTTGCGGCATACGGTAACTTTAATTCCTGGAGATGGAACGGGGCCGGAGGTGATCGCTGCTGCCCGCCGGGTATTGGAGGCTAGCGGGGCCGAATTAGAATGGGAAGTAGTAGAGGCAGGGGAAACGGCCCTTAAGAAATACGGGGAGGTTCTCCCCTCAGAAGTACTTGATTCTATACGGCGTAATAAAGTAGCCCTTAAAGGTCCTATCACTACCCCGGTGGGTACCGGTTTCCGCAGTGTAAATGTAGCCTTACGCCAGGAGCTAGATCTCTACGCTAATGTCCGGCCTTTCCGGAACTGGCCCAATGTCCCTTCGCGGTACCAAGGGGTAGATTTGGTAATCTTCCGGGAAAACACAGAAGATCTCTATGCGGGGATAGAGCATATGGTAGGTGAGGATGCTGCAGAGAGTATAAAAATTATAACTCGCAAAGGTTCTCAAAGGATAGCCAGGGCTGCCTTTGAGTACGCACGGAAAAACGGGCGCCGCCGAGTAACGGCTGGCCATAAGGCTAATATAATGAAACTCACGGACGGACTTTTCTTGCGTTGTTTTTATGAGGTAGCCCAAGAATATCCCGAAATAGAGGCTGACGATCGCATTATTGATAACTTGGCTTTACAGCTGGTACAGAAGCCGGAGCAATATGATGTATTGGTGCTTCCCAACCTTTACGGTGATATCCTTTCTGATCTCTGCGCTGGCCTTGTAGGGGGCCTGGGGATAGCCCCAGGTGCTAACCTAGGAGAAACAGCGGCTGTTTTTGAGCCTATACATGGAAGCGCGCCTAAATATGCGGGGCAGAACAAGGTTAATCCTTTGGCCACTATTTTATCTGGGGTAATGATGTTGGAATATCTGGGGGAAAGGGAAGCGGCAGAGCGCGTACGCCAGGCTATTATTCAAGTTTTACAGGAAGGTCAATATCTGACCTATGATCTGGGTGGTAGTGCAGGAACCCAGGAGATGGCAGATGCTATTGTAAGTCGTCTGGTTTCTATGTAAAGGGAGGAGATAAAGTAAACTGGAAGGGCGAGGGAGGAAATGGCGCTTTACGCTCTTGGAGACCTCCATCTGGGAAGGGATATGTCTATTTTCGGCCCAGAATGGCAAAACCACGAGCAAAGGATTGTAGAAGAATGGAAGGAACAAGTTAGGCCTGAAGATACTGTATACTTACTGGGCGATCTTAGCTGGGCTATGAGGCTTGAGGAAGCCCTCCCGCACTTAAAATTAATAAAAAGCCTGCCTGGCCGAAAAAGGCTTCTTAAAGGCAATCACGATTATTGGTGGCAGACAGAAAAAAAGATGCGGGCTGCTATTCTGGATGAGGACTTCTCTCTGCTCAAACCGGAAGTGGTAGAAGGTGTGGCCATTTGCGGTACTCGGGGCTGGTTAGTACCGGAACACCCGCTTTTTAATCCCGAAACCGATGAAAGGGTTTACCGCCGGGAACTCATAAGGCTAGAACGCGCCCTAACAGATCTGCTTAGTGTTCGCCAGGACGGGGAACCTATTGTGGTTATGTTTCATTTTCCGCCCGCCCTTCCAGGGGTTTTTACCGGCTTTATCGAGCTTATGCTTAAGTACGGTGTAAGCCGATGTTATTATGCCCATCTTCACGGTCCGGACCGGTGGAAGGCCCTGGAAGGTCTCCACTGGGGGATTGAATTCCATTTAGTGTCTGGCGATCACGTCGCTTTTCGACCAGTGCCTATTTACACCCAAGCCCTTCCTTCTTAAGTATAAGCGGTTTAGAAACTTTTTAGCTAATCTTACAGAGGTCCCTCGAGGGAGGGACCCCCTTTTTAGCTAGGCCGATCAAAATAGATGTTTTTCCCCGTGGCTGAGAGGGGAACCCCGATTACTACTTCGGCATCGATGAACTTTAAGCGCCGGGCCAGTACACCAATACGGTACATGATACGGTTATCTACGTTTAATATGCTGGCTGTTTTAACAGCAGAACCTATAGCTATTCCTAAGTCAAGGAGACGCCAGACACATAAGGGGCCTGCAAACTCGGGCCCTTCCTGAACTTCACCCAGTTCGGCGCAGCGCGGCGCACCACAAGCACCACAATCTAGTCCGGTCTTTTGAGGATTTTTTAGGCCTATAAGAAGGACAGCTGCAGAGCGGCGCACGTTTTCGCCATCCCGGTCAAAATTTTTACGGCCTGTTTGGCGGCCGTATTCCACCATGGCATCGGCTAATTTGTTTAGCTGTTCACCTTCCAATATTTCTAGCACTACGAAATCTTTTCCCGCAGCTTTGGGAGCTGTACGAGCAGCCAAAGCCATAAGTTCAGCTGCTGTACGTAAAATATTGGACATGGCACCAACCTCCTTCTTGAGTATTCTACATTCGACAGGGATTTATCAGAATCCTGTTGGCGAGCATTATCATTCTGGTACAATTATCCTACAAACATGCAAGGGAATCCAGTTTAAAGAGGAAAGGTGATTAAAGGAGCCAGAATAAAATGAGCGTTTTCCTTACTTTCTATGATGGAGTAGACAATATAGGGGGCAATAAAATTCTTCTAGAAGATAATGGTACAGCTTTACTACTTGATTTTGGGACGAACTTTAAGGTCGAGGGCATGTTCTTCGACGAGTACCTTACTCCGCGCATCATTTTCGGTTTTGCTGACCTTCTGGCCCTAGGGATTCTACCACCCTTACAGGGAGGATACCGGCTGGATTTAGAGTATCCTGGTATCTGGGAAAAATATAGTTCCCATCCTTCCTATAGGAAGATAGAGATTCAAGGGGTACTTCTTTCCCATGCCCATTGGGATCACTGTGGGTATCTTTCTTACTTGCGGGCAGATATTCCTGTCTACACCAGTTTGGCTACAAGTTTAATCTTGAAGGCCCTTCAGGATACAAGTAGTAGTAGGTTGCAAGAAGTATGTTATATTACTCCTCGCGAGCTTAAGGATGGGCTTCTCCGGACGACTGATTACCGTCGGGTCCCAGGGGAACAAAGGCCTTTTGTGGTTTGGGGGAGACAGGGGTTACCGGATGCTGCCCAAGCTTTCTGGACACGGTGCGAGGGTTCTCGGAAGTTGGTTAGCCGCCCTTTAGTCGGTTGGAAGGAGCAAATTGAAGGAGGGGGGATCGGGATACGCTTCTGGCCTATGGACCACTCTATACCAGGGGCAGGGGCCTTTGGCCTTAAAACTTCCGTTGGTTGGATTCTTTATACTGGAGACTTCCGTTTGCACGGCAAGCAGGGAGAATTAAGCCGTAAGTTTATACACGAAGCAGCAAGTTTAAGGCCGGTGGTGTTGATCTGCGAAGGGACCCATCCTGGAACCCAAAGACCAGTAACGGAAGAAGAGGTATTAGATAATTGCCGGAAAGTAATACCTCGGACTTCTACCTTAGTGGTAGCTGACTTCGGGCCCCGCAATATAGAAAGGCTTCTCTCTTTTTTAAAAATAGCTAGGGAGAAGGGGAGACAACTGGTTCTTACCCCTAAGGATATACATCTTTTGGAGGCCCTCTATGTTAGTGGAGAACCAGGTATACCCGATCCTTACAGTGAAAGCAATATTGTACTATATACCCGGCCTAAGGCCCAGCGCGCGAGATGGGAAGAAAACCTGCTTGAGCGCTTTCGAAAGAAGGCGCCAGAACGCATAGTAGAGGCGAAGGATATTCGGCGCGATCCCGGAAGCTATATACTTTGTTTTTCTTATTATGATTTTCATGCCTTACTAGATTTGGAAGTACGAGGAGGTATTTACATTTATTCTTCCAGTGAGGCCTTTGATGAAGAGATGCTCCTCGATCAAGAGCGGGTGAAGAACTGGATCGATTTTTTTGGTTTTGAGTTATATGGGACTCTGGGTCGGGAACGGGAAAAGTCAGGTTTTCACGCCAGCGGCCACGTCCATGGACCAGGACTAGAAGAGATGGTGGAAACGATCCGGCCCGAGATACTGATCCCGGTCCATACAGAGGATAAAGAGTTCTTCCAGAGATTTGAAGGCCTATGCCGGATCGTTTTTCCAAGTAAAGGTCAAACTTTAGCTGTAGGCTAAGATTAATGTTTAAGATAAAAAAGCAGGAAGTGCTGCCCTGGTGGCGAATAGCAATAGTTGGGTAAAACTATAGGAGGTTGACTGGTGTTAGCCATTGTTCATTCCGTGGTTCTTATAGGCTTGGAGGGTCAACAAGTAAGGGTAGAAGTCGATATAAGCAATGGTTTACCAGTATTTACTATTGTGGGGCTACCTGATGTTTCTGTAAAGGAGGCCAGGGAAAGGGTTAGAGCAGCTATTAAAAACAGCGGTTTTGAATTTCCCCTTCGACGTATAACTGTAAATTTAGCACCGGCGGATGTAAAAAAAGAGGGGCCCATTTATGACTTGCCCATAGCTATAGGAGTTCTAGCGGCTTCGGGGCAACTGGAAGGGGGTTACCTACCTAAGGACCTTTTTTTGGTAGGTGAGCTTTCTTTAGAAGGGAGCTTACGACCTGTACCAGGTGTTTTACCCATGGCCCTAGCCTTGCAGGAGTTGTACCCAGGCTCCACCCTGGTGGTACCAGAGGGTAATGCTCAAGCCGCAGCATTGGCTAAAGGTATCCATGTCTTAGCTGCTAATAATCTTTCTCAAGTACTAGCTTTCCTTAAAGGGCAAGAAGAGCTACCTCGGGTATTACCGGAAGAGGAGCTTAATTTTTCGGAGCCTTGGGGGTCGGTAGATCTAGCAGATATCAGAGGGCAAGACCAGGCTAAGCGGGCTTTGGAGATTGCAGCTGCAGGAGGGCATAATATTCTTCTCATTGGTCCTCCAGGAACGGGTAAGACAATGCTAGCCCGCAGTTTACCAGGTTTATTGCCCTCGCTCACTTATGAAGAAGCCTTGGAGATCACGAAAATCTATAGCGCTGCCGGATTGTTACCAGCTGGCCAGGGTTTGATAAGGGAGCGCCCTTTCCGTTCGCCGCACCATACTGCTTCTTTAGTCAGTATCGTCGGAGGCGGTCGGGCGCCACGGCCAGGGGAGGTTAGCCTGGCTAGTTACGGGGTTCTTTTCCTGGATGAAATACCAGAGTTCCGCCGGGAAGTACTGGAGGCTTTGCGTCAACCTTTAGAGGATCGTGTTATTACGGTAGCCCGCGCTACAGCGGCCGTTACTTACCCGGCTAATTTTTTGCTAGTGGGAAGTATGAATCCTTGCCCGTGTGGGTTTTTGGGAGATCCTGTAAGGATGTGCCAGTGTACTCCTTACCAGGTGGCCCAATACCGTAAGCGCTTATCGGGGCCTTTGCTGGATAGGATAGATTTGGTAGTAGAAGTCCCTCGCCTGGAGTACCGTAATATAGAAAGGGCTGAACTCGGGGAGACTTCCAGCCAGGTGCGTATAAGGGTAGAAAGGGCGCGGAAGAAGCAGAGGGAAAGGTTGGCTGAAGATAGACTACAGTGTAACGCGGAGATGCAGGGTCCGCAGGTAAAAAAATATTGCCAGCTTTCTTCCTCTGCCCGGGTACTGTTGCAAAATGCTTTTACTAGGCTGGCCCTTTCTTTACGAGCCCATGACCGGGTGCTAAAAGTGGCCCGTACTATAGCTGATCTAGAGGGGGTTAAGAATATTGAAGAACACCATCTAGCGGAAGCCTTACAATATCGTTCGACTCTGTAGGATTAAAAGGTAGAAGGGACGGAAAAACTGGAAGATATATAAAGTACGTTTCAACAAAAAGGTAGGTTGGTTGTATGGGAGAGAAAAGGGAATTGGGCCTGGCTAGCTGGGCCCTTATAATAACTAGTGCATCTTTATTGTCCCGCATCCTGGGCTTTATGCGCAATATGGTTATTTCCACCCTATTTGGCCAGAACCGATGGACAGACATGCTTAACGCTTCCTTTGTGTTACCCGATACCTTATACCTTATACTAGTGGGCGGAGGTATAAGTTCGGCTTTTGTTCCGGTTCTTTCGGGTTATCTAGCCGAAAAGAAAGAAAGGGAAGCTGGGGAAGTGGTTAGCATTGCCTTTAATTTAGTTTTGGTTGTGGTAGGTTTGGCAGTAACCTTAAGCATCTTTTTTTCTCCCTTTCTTGTGCGTTTAATCGCTCCTGGGTTTAATTCCCAGGAGATTAGTTATACAGCTTACCTGACCCGGGTGGTACTGATGGCTATTTTGTTCCATTCCCTAAACGGAGTTCTTATGGGGACGGAATATGCTTATCAATCTTTCCTTGGTACCACTATTGGACCCTTAGTGTATAATGCGGCCATTATAATTTTTGGTACTGCTTTGGCTAGCCGCTTAGGGATCGCTGCTTTTGCTTGGTCTACTTTGTTAGGTGCCTTTCTTAATTTTCTAGTGCAAGTTTGGGGTGTATGGCGCCTTCGGATTCCTTACTTGTGGTCTTGGAACTTCCGGCATCCTGCCATCAGGCGGATAGGAGAACTTATGTTACCTGTAACCATCGGGTTATCCATCGCTCAGATAAATCTTTTTTTAAACCAAACTTTTATCGCTTCTTTCTTACCTCCGGGATCCATCAATGCCTTAACCCTAGCTAGCCGGGTGGTGTTAGTTCCCATGCTTTTTGCCCCTTCTTTAGGGATCACTTTACTTCCGACTTTAACCAGGTTGGCTGTAAATAAGGAGCG
This sequence comes from Thermanaeromonas toyohensis ToBE, assembly GCF_900176005.1. NCBI lineage: Bacteria > Bacillati > Bacillota > Clostridia > Neomoorellales > Neomoorellaceae > Thermanaeromonas > Thermanaeromonas toyohensis. Next base: position 1,265,757 of record NZ_LT838272.1, read on the forward strand.
GGAAGCCTTCGAACGGTACCTGGTTATGTCCTTAAGTGCCATTCTTTTTATAGCCCTTCCGGCTACTGCAGGATTTATAGTACTGGGAGAACAGGTTATCAGGGTATTGTTTGAGCACGGCCGCTTTACAAGGCAAGATACTTTAGCTACCGCCAACGCTTTAGTGTATTATTCCTTAGGTATTGCGGCTTACGGCGCCTACGAAATGTTAAGCCGGGCTTTTTATGCCTTACAGGATACTAGAACGCCTCTAAAGGTAGGGCTTCTAACTTTGGGGGTGGGCACTTCTTTTAATTTCCTATTAGGTCCCCTTTGGGGAGTTAAAGGATTGGCGCTAGCTTACTCCTTGGCTGGATGGTTTAATGTTGCCTTACTCTTTTATCTTCTTAAACGCCGAGGTATAATTTCTGGTAGTCCCAAGGTATTGGGCTCCACTTTAGTTAAGAGCTTGATAGGAGCTATCTTTATGGGTGGGTGCTTAAAAATATTGACAGGTAGGGTTACCCTTTTTCTTACAGGCTCTGGGATTTGGACTGAGGGCCTTAAGCTTTTGTTATTAATTACTGGTGGGGCAGTCCTATATATTACTATAGCTTGGCTTTTGCGAATGGAGGAGCTAGGGTTTGTAACTCAAGCCCTTAAGGGTCCTTTCCGGCGTCGCCGAGCTGGACTATCAGAGGATCTAGGGAAAGTGGGGTAGTAAACCCCCGGTAAATTCTGCATTACAGGATGGGGGTAGAATAGTTGCTGGCTAAGGGATTAAATTGGTTAGCCTACCTGGTGGCCACGTTCAGGTTTAAATTGGCTATTTCTCTTGGCCGCTTGGCGGGCCTGTTTTCTCGCTTATTAGGCCGGGAAGGTACTTCTTTGCCTGGGTGGATAGCTTTGCGATTATATCCTAATCTTTTAAGGGATCTAGCTCGAATCTTAGATAAGGTAATAATCATAACCGGTACCAATGGCAAAACCACTACGGCTAATCTTGTGGCTTATATTTTGAAAGAAAGAGCAGGCTTAAATGTAGTGCATAATAAGCAAGGTGCTAATATGCCGGCCGGCGTGGCTGCAGCTCTTATGGCTTCGGTTTCCCAACTTTCCAATACCTCAAAGGAAAGAATAGCTGTGTTAGAGGTAGACGAGGGTAGCTTGGGCTATATTTTAACGCAGGTTCCAGCTAACTTAATAGTGATAACGAATCTTTTGCGCGATCAGCTAGACCGCTACCACGAACTAGAACAGATATTAAAGTATATCCAGCAAACCTTGGAGAACATGCCACAAGCCCAGCTATTGTTAAACGCCGACGATCCTTTGGTGGCCTCCCTGGGTCGCTACCGGGAAGATGTTTATTATTTTGGGATGGATCGCACCTCCTATATACGTTTTACCAGCGGAGATGTACAAGAGGGTCATATCTGCCCTGAATGCCATGGACTTTTGGATTTTGCTTATTATCATTATAGCCATTTGGGGCAATACTATTGCCCCCGTTGTGGGTGGGAACGACCTCTTCCCCATTTTAGGGTTAAGGATTTATGTAAAACACGTACCGGATATACTTTTACTTTGGTCTATCCTGGGGGAGAAGTTGAGCTTTTCACTCCCCTGCTTGGTCTTTATAACTGTTATAACATCCTCGCCGCCCTTAGTGCAGGTTGGATGTTAGGGATAGACCCCAGGGAAGTAATTGAGTTGGTGGCTATTTTTCAACCCGGGCAAGGGAGGACAGAGGCTTTCCGTTTAAGGGATAAGAAAGTTACCTTAGTCTTGGTCAAGAATCCCACAGGGTTAAGCGAAGCTTTGCGGGCAGTAGCTGAGATAAGAGCAGAGGCTTATGTTCTGGCTATTAATGATTTAGCTGCGGATGGCCGGGATGTATCATGGTTATGGGACGTGGATTGGGAACCCCTTGTTAGGGGTTCGAGTAAGCGCATAATCTGCTCCGGACTTAGGGCCTGGGATATGGCGGTATGTTTAAAGTATCAAGGCATTAACCTTAACCTAATTAAGGTAGTTCCTAATCAGGCTGAAAGCCTGGAAGAAGCCTTACAGGAGGAAACTAGCGAGATATTAATATTATGTACTTATACCAATTTGGCTGTATATCGGCGCCTTCTTCTCAGGATGGGGGCCCAAAGTGAAGTTAAGGATCTGTCATCTTTACCCCGAACTGCTTAATCTATATGGTGACCGGGGAAACCTCCTGGTTCTTCGCCGTCGAGCTGAATGGCGCGGTATCCAGGTGGAGATAAGTTGGGTTTCTTTGGGGGATCCTTTAGACCCTAAAAACTATGACCTGTTTTTCCTGGGAGGAGGACCTGATCAGGAGCAGGGTATAGTAGCCCAAGACCTGATAGTTAAAGGACCTTACCTAAAAGAAGCTTTGGCCCGGGGAGCGGCTTTGCTGGCCATTTGCGGTGGATACCAGCTCCTGGGTCGTTACTACCGAACTGCCTCCGGTCAAGTATTCTCGGGAGTTGGGTTGTTCCCTGTCTATACCATAGCGGGGGATAAACGCTTAAAGGGTAACATAGCTATTAAGGTGGAAGATTTATCTATTCCACGCCCCGTGGTGGGTTTCGAAAACCATATGGGTCGGACTTATCTAGAAGCTTCAGAAGAAGGCCACCGCCCTTTAGGTAGGGTTCTCTTCGGGTACGGTAACAATGGAGTAGATGGAACCGAGGGCTGCCTTTATGGGCGGGCCATAGGAACTTATCTTCATGGGCCTTTACTGGCTAAAAATCCCCACTTGGCGGATTACATTTTAAGCTTGGCTTTAGAAGGCCGTTACGGCCAGGTAGAGTTGATGCCCCTTCCTGGTGATGAGATGGAATGGAGAGCCCATGAAGCTTTCTTTCACCGGTTTTTTAAAGGGAAAAGGTGAGGAGGAGCAAGGTAATGGATTTCTCCTTTTTTCTTCCCACCCGGTTCTATTTTGGAGAGGGGTGCTTAAAGGCCAATTTTCACCCTTTAGAAGAATTAGGGAGGAGAGCCCTAATTGTTACTGGCCGCAGGAGCGCACGGGAGAGCGGGGCTTTGGAAGATCTCCTGGAGGTGTTGGAGCACCTTAAAATTAAATGGAGTATTTTTGAGCGTGTACCCCCTAATCCAACCCTAGAGGTGCTAGCTGAAGGGGTTAAGGTGGCCCAGGAGGAAAGAGTGGACCTAGTTATAGGGTGCGGTGGGGGTTCACCGATGGATGTAGCTAAGGGGATCGCCATCCTGGCTACTAACAAGGTGAAAGCTACTGAACTTTACCGGACCCCTTTACCAGAAGCTCCGCTACCTGTGGTAGCCATACCAACTACTGCGGGGACAGGTAGCGAAGTAACCCCTCATGCGGTTTTTACCTTGCCTGAAGAAGAGACCAAAAAAGGATTCAGCGATGTGCGGTTGTTTCCCCGGGTGGCCTGGGTCGACCCGCGGTATACCTATTCCCTGCCGGAAGAAGTTACCATTGATACGGCCCTGGACGCCCTTTCCCATGCAGTAGAAGGGTACCTTTCCCGCCGGGCCTCTCCTTTAACCGATCTCTTGGCTACCGAGGTTATACGCCTTATAGGTTCTTGCCGGAACGCCTTGGAAAAGCGGGAGTTTACCCCCCATATACGTCGAAGCCTGCTCTACGCCAGCAGCCTCGCCGGAATGGTTATAGCCCAGACCCGTACAACTATCTTACATACCTTAGGCTATTCTTTAACCTTTTTCCGAGGTGTTCCCCATGGGAGGGCTAACGGGTTACTAATGGCAGCTTACTTGGAGTTTTTGGCTCCGGTAGCCCCGCAGAAGGTAGCCCATATCTTGAGCTTATTGGGATTTTCGGGTATAGATGAGCTAGGGGTGACGCTTAAGAACCTTCTCCCATCACCAGAACGGTATACGGACGAAGAACTTAAAGGTTATGCGGCATTAGCTTCTAAAGCACAACATAGCCTTAAAGCTACCTTAAGATCCGCCCGAGAAGATGAGCTATATGAGATTTTACGGCGGAGCCTGCTTTAAAAGCTTTGATTTTATGGATTGTCCTTAGGAAGGGAGGACGCCTAGTTATGTTTAAATTTGTTTTGGCTCTGGTAGGTATGATCCTTCAACTTTTCGCCCTCTACCTCTTGCTTTTGGTTATAGGAGATAAAAGGGAGGGAGAGCTCTCGAAGAAGGAGAAACCGGTAGAGGGACATCATTGAAAGTGCCATCCAGGTAGATGAATACCTGGTAAGAGGGGCAGGCAAAATTGAATAATAAAGGATTTGAGTATAGCTATTGGATAGCTTTACAGCAGGTTCCAGGCTTAGGCCCCCAGCGGCTGCTTAAGCTAGTAGAACACTTTGGTAGCGCGGAGGCTGCCTGGGAGGCCGAAGAAGGAGAGCTTTTAAATCTCCCTTGGATGGGGAAAGCGGCACAAGAGCTGATAGCCTGGCGCAGGAACATAGACCCTGCCAGGCTAGGGAAGGAGTTTTCCCGTTTAAAGGTGGGGATTTTAGTTTTTACTGATGCACGTTATCCCCCAGAACTAAAGAGTATTTATAATCCCCCACCGGTGTTATATTATTTAGGCGATTTGACAGCTTTAGAAGGGCTAAAAGTAGCTGTGGTGGGTACTCGACGCCCCACACCTTACGGCCTTAAAGTGGCCCACGTCCTGGCCCAGGGCCTGGCTGAGGCAGGTATAATTGTGGTGAGCGGACTGGCGATAGGGATAGATGCTGCTGCCCACCGGGGAGCCCTTCAGGGGAAGGGGAAAACTATAGCTGTATTAGGTAGCGGGGTGGACGTAATCTACCCTCGGGAAAATGCCCGGCTCTACCAGGAAATAGCCCGGGAGGGGTTGATACTTTCTGAGCTTCCTCCTGGTACACCCCCTGAACGGTACCATTTTCCCGCTCGTAACCGTATCATAAGTGGCCTGGCCCGAGGAACCGTAGTGGTGGAGGCGGGCGAGAAAAGCGGCGCTTTAATAACAGCCGATTTGGCCCTGGAACAAGGACGTGATGTTTTTGCGGTGCCAGGGCCCATTACAAGCCCCCAGAGCAAGGGGACTAATAATTTACTTAAACAGGGGGCTAAGATAGTTACTGGGGTGGGGGATATCCTGGAGGAATACTTCCCGGCGGAGGTTCAGGTTCCCACCCTGGAAGTGGTAGCAGGAAAGTCGGGGGGATTCCAACTTTCTCCTATAGAGGAAAAGGTCCTGGCCGCGGTAGTGTCTTCACCGTTATCCTTAGAAGAGATTGTGGAAGCCACAGGGCTTTCCACTCAAGAAATAAACGTTGCGCTAACTTTTTTGGAGTTACAAGGCCTGGTCTTAAGGCTTCCAGGCGGGCTTTATCTACGCTCCTTCCCAGGGGATTAAGGCTGTAAAGATGCTCTTAGGGGTGAAGCTAGTTGGCCAAGACGTTGGTTATAGTAGAATCTCCGGCCAAGGCCAAAACCATTAGCAAATTTTTGGGCCGTGACTACTTGGTTAAATCCTCTATGGGACACGTCAGGGATCTACCTAAAAGCCAGTTCGGGGTAGATATTGAACATGGCTTCGAGCCCTATTACATTACCATCCGTGGTAAGGGAGAAATAGTTAAAGAGTTGCGCGAGGCGGCTCAAAAAACAGAGCGGGTCCTTCTAGCCCCCGACCCTGACCGTGAGGGAGAAGCTATAGCCTGGCACTTACAGCACCTTTTGGGGTTACCCGATGGGAGATGTCGTATAGAATTTAACGAGATAACCCGACAGGCTGTGCTGGAGGCCATCAAAAATCCACGTCCCATCGACATGGACCGAGTGGCTGCCCAGCAGGCCCGTAGGGTTTTAGACCGCTTAGTAGGCTATAAACTAAGCCCCCTGCTCTGGCGCAAGATAAAAAAGGGTTTAAGTGCTGGTAGAGTGCAATCGGTGGCTGTGCGGCTAATTGTAGATCGCGAGAGAGAGATCGCTAATTTTAAGCCGGAGGAATATTGGACCTTAACAGCTTGGCTTAAGACGGGGGAAGAAGGAACTACTTTTGCAGCCAAACTACACAAGTTTCAGGGAGAAACTATCAACGTTAAAAACAAAGAGGACATGGACGAGATCCTGGCCGCCCTGGCTGGGGTTTCTTTCCAGGTCGTAGAAGTTAAAAAAAGGGAGCGGCGTAAGAATCCTCCGGATCCCTTTACTACCAGCACTCTGCAACAAGAAGCTTATCGACGCTTGAACTTTACCACCCGGCGTACTATGCAGGTTGCCCAGGAGCTTTATGAGGGTATCGACCTGGGGCCGGATCTAGGCCGGGTGGGATTGGTGACCTATATCCGCACGGATTCCACCCGGATAGCCCAGGTGGCCCAGCAGGAAGCCCGGGAATACCTTCTTAAGCATTTTGGCCCCCTTTATGTTCCTGCCAGGGTACGCCGGCAGGGTGAACGTAAAGAGCATGTGCAGGATGCCCATGAGGCTATAAGGCCCACCTCAGTTTGGCGGGAGCCCGAGGCTATTAAAGAGGCTCTGACCCGGGACCAGTATCGCCTGTACTCTTTGATTTGGGAACGATTCCTGGCTAGTCAGATGGAGGCCGCCCTTTTGGATACTGTTATTGTGGATATCGCTGCTGGCGAATACCTTTTTAGGGCTTCAGGCTCGGTAATTAAATTCCCTGGCTTTCTTAAAGTTTTTAAGGGGGAGAGGGAACAGGAAGACTGGGAAAAGGAAGAATTACTTCCCGAGGTTTCTGAAGGTCAAATATTAACCCTTGTATCCTTAGAACCCAAGCAGCATTTTACCCAGCCCCCACCGCGGTATACCGAGGCTACCCTAGTCAAAACCATGGAAGAATTAGGGATAGGTCGACCTAGCACTTACGCTCCCACCATTGAAACTATCTTAAGCCGGGGGTATGTGGTACGGGAACAGAAGCATCTTGTTCCCACCGAACTAGGTTGTATCGTGGTAGATTTGCTTAAGGAATACTTTCCCGATATTATCGATGTGGAATTTACCGCCCACATGGAGGCTAAACTGGATGAAGTGGAAGCCGGAAAGCTTTCTTGGCGAAAAGTAGTAGAAGAATTCTATATCCCCTTCAGCAAGGTTCTAGAGCAGGCTGAGGCCAAAATCGGTATACTTAAGCTTCCGGAAGAGATTACGGAAGAAAAATGTGAAGCGTGTGGCCGGAATTTGGTGGTGAGACAGGGGCGTTACGGCAAGTTTTTGGCCTGCCCTGGTTTTCCAGAGTGCCGTTTTACGAAACCCCTTCTTACTGGTATAGGAGTGGAATGCCCCCGTTGTGGCCAAGAGATTGTGGAAAGGAAAAGCAAACGAGGTCGCAAGTTCTATACCTGTAAGAATTATCCCGAGTGTGATTATTTTTCCTGGGATAAACCCGCCCAGTCCTTTTGCCCGGAATGTGGCAGCCGCCTAGTGGAAAAGGGCGGCCGGCGCTCGCTGCGTTTGGTCTGTCCGAGTAAAGATTGCGGGTATCAGGAAGAAGTAAGGAGGCAGGGAGAAGCCTGAAGATGAAAGAGAAGTTAATCGTAATTGGTGGAGGTTTAGCCGGAAGCGAAGCCGCTTGGCAGGCAGCCCAGAGGGGTATAAAGGTGGAGCTTTGGGAGATGCGACCTTACCAGACTACCCCGGCCCACCGGACCGGTTATTTGGCTGAACTGGTCTGTTCCAATTCTTTACGTTCCAATGAGTTAGAGAATGCCGCCGGGCTCCTCAAAGAGGAAATGCGTAGAGCAGGTTCGCTACTTATGGAAGTGGCTGAAAAGCACCGAGTCCCGGCAGGAAAGGCCTTGGCCGTGGATAGAGTTGCTTTTAGCCAGGAAGTGACCTCTAGGATAGAAGCCCACCCCTTCATTACCCTGGTACGGCAAGAAGCAAAAGAAATACCTTCAGAAGGGGTTGTGATTATCGCTTCCGGCCCTTTGACGTCGCCTGCCTTAACTGAGGCCCTTAGGGAGTTGACGGGAGAAGAATATCTTTATTTTTATGATGCGGCAGCCCCCATTGTTACAGCGGAATCCCTGGATTGGTCGAAGCTCTTTCGAGGTAGTCGTTATGGTAAGGGGGAAGAAGACTATTTAAACTGCCCCCTGACAGAGGAGGAATATTACACCTTTTACCAGGCACTAGTAAATGCCGAGCGTCACCTGCCCCATCCCTTCGAAAAGGAGATATACTTTGAAGGCTGCATGCCGATAGAAGAAATGGCCAGAAGGGGACCGGATACCTTAAGGTATGGCCCTATGAAACCTACGGGTTTAGTTGATCCGGCCACGGGCAAACAGCCATTTGCCGTAGTACAATTGCGCCAGGATAACCGAGAGGGAACCTTGTATAACTTGGTGGGGTTTCAAACGAGCTTAAAATGGGGTGAGCAGGATCGGGTTTTTCGCCTCATTCCTGCCCTGCGGAACGCAGAGTTTGTACGCTATGGAGTTATGCACCGTAATACATATATCAATTCACCTCGCTTGCTGCTGCCTACCCTCCAGCTAAAAGAACGGCCAGAAATTTTTTTGGCCGGGCAGATCACCGGTGTAGAGGGTTATATAGAATCTGCTGCTATGGGCTTATTGGCCGGCCTTAATGCTGCTCGTCTCCTCAAAGGACTAAAACCCCTTGTACTTCCCCGTGAGACTGCTCACGGGGCCTTGGCCCATTACATTACTGAAGCCCATCCCCAAAATTTCCAACCTATGAATATCAATTTTGGGCTGTTACCCCCCCTCGAACGGCGTGTACGTTCCCGCCGCCAACGTAACCTCCTATTATCCCAAAGGTCCTTGTCCATTTGGGAACAAGTTCTCGATGAATTTTCACTCAATTGACTTGCCCTTTCTTCGACAATTTGATAATATATAAAGGCTGGCAGGGCTCTCGGCTTCAAGTTAAGCCGGGGCTTTTTACTGGGATATTTAATAAAGGGGGCTAGCGTTTGATCGGCCGTGAGTTTCAACGAGCGCTGGAGGATTTTGCTTCCTATCTAATAGCAGAAAAGAACGTGGCCCCTAGGACACTTATAGCTTACCTAACAGATTTGAAGCAGTTTGCGGTTTATGTACAAAGTATCTTAGGACCCGGTACACGACCAGAAGAAGTAGATCGCACCTTGATACGGCGTTTCTTGGGCTGGCTTAATGTATTGCAGGAAAAGAAGAGTAGCATAGCCCGAAAGCTAGTGGCCTTGCGGGTATTTTATCGTTATCTTTTGCGCGAAGGCCGGGTAGAGATTAATCCAGTAGAGCTTGTACGGTCTCCCCGACAAGAAAAAAGGTTGCCCAAGTATCTTCCCTATAATGAAATAGTAAAGATCCTCGAGGCCCCCCCTCCCACCCCCTTGGGATTAAGGGATCGGGCTTTGTGGGAAACCCTTTATGCTTCGGGGCTGAGGGTAGGAGAGCTAGTAAGCCTTAATCTAGAGGACGTAGATTTAATACGGGGGGAGATAAGGGTAAAGGGTAAAGGGCAACGTGAACGCTTAGCACCCCTCGGAAAGATAGCCATAGCAGCCCTTAAAGATTATTTGGCGCGGGGGAGGCCGGTATTAGCCGCTAGAGGAAACCAAAAGGAAAAGGCGCTTTTCTTAAACCACCGGGGGCGCCGGTTGACCAGTCGTGGAGTCCGGGAACGCCTGGACTATTACGTTAAAAGGATGGCAGTAACCGCAGATGTTTCACCCCATACCTTAAGGCATTGTTTTGCTACCCATATGTTGGAGAGGGGAGCTGACTTGCGTGTTGTGCAGGAATTGCTGGGTCATGCCCGTTTAAGTAGCACTCAAGTGTATACTCATGTTACCCCAGAGCACTTACGCCAAATATACCAAAAGGCACATCCTAGGGCACGGGAGGTTACCAGAAAAGAAACAGGGGAAACAAGGCTATATATTGAGCAGGAATAGAGCCTCGATAGAGCCCCTAAGGAAGAGGTATGAATATGCAGGCTAAAAAAGTGTATAGTACCACTGTCATTGCTGTGAAAAGAGGCGATAAAGTAGCCATAGCAAGTGACGGACAGGTTACCTTGGGTAATACAGTGCTTAAACACCAGGCGCGTAAAGTCCGCCGCCTCTATCAAGGGCAAGTCCTTGCCGGGTTTGCAGGTAGCGTAGCTGACGCCTTTACCCTTTTTGAAAAATTTGAAGCCAAGTTAGAGGAATACAAAGGGAACCTCCAACGTGCTGCTGTAGAGCTAGGGAAAGAGTGGCGTACAGATCGGTTGCTTAGACGTTTGGAGGCCTTATTAGTGGTAGCGGACCGGGAAAGGTTACTTCTTATCTCTGGTAGTGGGGAGATTATAGAGCCGGATGATGGTGTAGTAGCTATAGGTTCAGGAGGTCCTTATGCCCTGGCTGCAGCTCGAGCCTTGATAAAACATACAAACCTAGGCGCAGCGGACATTGCCAGGGAAGCTCTAAAAATAGCAGCTTCTATCTGTATCTATACCAATGAAAATATTGTTATCGAAGAGCTATAAAATAGCAAGCCCGGCATAGAAGGGGGTTGGCCAGTGGAACTCCTTACACCGCGCCAGATTGTCCAGGAACTGGATAAATATATAGTAGGCCAGGAAGAAGCTAAGAAATGCGTAGCTATAGCCCTGCGCAATAGGTACCGGAGACAGAAGCTTCCTCCGGAGCTTAGGGACGAGGTCTTACCCAAAAATATCCTCATGATCGGGCCTACGGGGGTAGGCAAAACCGAGATAGCCCGACGTTTAGCACGGTTGGTGGGTGCTCCTTTCCTCAAGGTGGAAGCTACACGTTTCACCGAAGTGGGTTATGTAGGACGGGATGTAGAGTCCATGGTGCGGGAGCTAGTGGAGAATGCGGTCAGAATGGTGAAGGCGGAAAAGCGAGCAGAGGTGGAAAAAGAGGCTTATAAGTTAGCCGAAAAGAGATTACTCGATCTCATCGTACCACGGTCTAGACGGAAGAGGGAAGCCCGTAACCCCTGGGAAGCCCTTTGGAGCGGACTTATGGAAGGGGAAGGGGCTACAGAATATGAAGATGACAACGGGGATAAACGAGCCATATTTTGGGAAAAGTTAAGAAGGAAAGAGCTGGAAGATATGATGGTGGAAATTGAGGTAGAGGAAAGCACTATGCCAGGGGTGATGTTCGGTACCTTAGGTTTAGAGGAATTAGGTCTTAACCTCCAGGATATGCTAAGCCATATATTTCCGCGGCGTAAACGTAAGAGGCGGGTAACTGTAGCTGAAGCACGGAAGATCTTGGCCCAGGAAGAAGCTGACAAATTAATAGATATGGATGAGGTGGCTAGAGAAGCTGTACAAAGGGTAGAACAAAATGGTATCATATTTATCGACGAAATCGATAAAATTGCGGCAAGAAATGGGGGAGTAGGACCAGATGTTTCCCGAGAGGGAGTACAGAGGGATATACTGCCCATAGTAGAAGGCACCACTGTACAGACCAAATACGGGCCAGTGAAAACTGATCATATATTGTTTATCGCAGCAGGTGCCTTCCATATAGCCAAGCCATCAGATTTGATTCCCGAGCTTCAGGGCCGGTTCCCCATAAGGGTGGAGCTTAAAAGCCTCACTCGGGAAGATTTTCAAAGGATCTTGACGGAGCCCCAAAATTCTTTGCTTCGTCAATATAAAGCTTTACTCGCTACGGAAGGTTTAGAAGTGGAATTTACAGGAGATGCTATTGCGGAAATTGCCGATATTGCTTATACTGTAAATACTCAGGGAGAAGACATCGGCGCTCGCCGTCTCCATACTATTATGGAAAAAGTGCTGCAGGATCTCTTATTTTTAGCTCCTGAGCTTGTGGACAGCCGTGTGGTAATCGACCGCAATTACGTGCGGGAGAAGCTCGGAGATATTCTGCAAAAGGCTGATCTTCGGGCCTATATTTTATAAAAACCTTGAGAAAGGAGGAAAATACCTTGCAGACTTTGCTAGAAAAAACCCGTACTATAAACCGCCTTCTCCAGAGGACAGCAGGCAATCCCGTAGATTTTCAAGAAATGGCTGGTGTACTCCGGGATGTCCTGGGGGCTAATACCTATATAGTGGGCCGCCATGGACGAGTCCTAGGGTATGCTTTTGTAGAGGGTTTCACTTGTGAGATCATGGAGGAGATCGTTTTTCAGTCAGAACGCTTCCCGGAGAAATATAATGAGCAGCTCCTCCGTATCGACGAAACTCAAGCCAATTTCTGTCAGGTAGGGAATGCCTGTGTGTTCGATCCAGAGAAAAGGTGTGTATTCAGCAATAAGTTAACCACTGTGGTACCCATAGTGAGCGGCGGTCAGCGCCTTGGTTCCTTGGTGCTGTCTAAGTTCAATATCCGTTTTACGGATGAAGACTTGATCCTGGCAGAATATGGGGCCACGGTAGTGGGCATGGAGATCCTGCGGTCCAAATCTGAGAAAATTGAAGAGGAAGCGCGTAAGCGGGCGGCGGTGCAGGTAGCTCTGGCTACCTTGTCTTACTCAGAACTAGAAGCCGTGGAGCACATCTTTGCTGAGCTCGACGGTGATGAGGGGATATTGGTAGCCAGTAAAATAGCCGACCGGGCGGGCATCACCCGTTCGGTGATCGTCAACGCCTTACGGAAGTTTGAAAGCGCCGGTGTCATAGAATCTAAGTCCCTAGGTATGAAAGGGACCTATATCCGAGTGTTAAATGACAACCTCCTCGAAGAGCTGCAGAAGCTCCGGAGTAGGGCCTAAATTTTTAAGGCCAGGGAAAAACAGATTGCCCCTGGCCTTAAATTTATTTTTTGAGGTACAAGATTTTGACACGGACAGACTTTCCCTTCGGCTTGCGGTAGAGTTAACTTTATGCTATACTACCGCTGGTGTGCTATTCCACACGCGGCCTGACGCGCAGGACGGTGCCTTTTTAAAGGTCTCCTGTGAGGATGAGGGAGCGGAGGCATAAAACCACAAAGGAGGTATTTTTGGTGTCTGTTGTATCTATGAAGCAGTTATTAGAAGCGGGGGTTCATTTCGGGCATCAGACCCGGCGCTGGAATCCCAAGATGGCCCCTTATATTTTTACCGAGCGTAATGGTATTTATATTATTGACCTGCAACGTACAGTTAAGAAGCTGGAGGAGGCTTATAACTTTGTCCGGGATGTAGCTAAAGAGGGTGGCAAGATCCTCTTTGTAGGCACAAAGAAACAGGCCCAAGACACAGTCAAAGAGGAAGCCGAGCGCTGTGGTATGTTTTATGTTAATGTACGTTGGCTGGGCGGGACCCTTACCAATTTTCAGACTATCCGCCGGCGCATTGAACGCCTAAAAGAGCTGGAACGGATGGAAGAAGAAGGTACGCTAGAGCTCCTTCCCAAAAAAGAAGTTATGGCTTTAAAAAAAGAAAAGGAGAAGCTTGAGCGCTTCCTAGGCGGCATTAAAAACATGAAGCAGCTGCCGGAGGCCCTTTTCGTGGTAGACCCGCGCAAGGAGCGCATTGCAGTCGCGGAAGCCCGCCGTTTAGGTATCCCCATTGTAGCCATTGTAGATACCAATTGCGATCCTGATGAAATAGATTACGTAATTCCAGGTAATGATGATGCCATCAGGGCGGTTAAATTGATAACTAGTAAAATTGCTGATGCAGTTTTAGAGGGACTGCAGGGTGAAGATCAGCCCGAAGCTGTGGGTGAGTAAAGGGGGAAACTTAGGATGATTTCGGCTGAAGCTGTAAAAGAGCTGCGCAACCGTACTGGGGCTGGGATGATGGATTGTAAGCGAGCCCTAGAGGAAACGGGGGGCGATATAGAAAAAGCCATTGAAATCTTACGTATGAAGGGCCTAGCGGCAGCCGCTAAGAAGGCAGGGCGGGTAGCCAAGGAAGGCTTGGTACACGCCTATATCCATGGTGGTGGCCGGATAGGAGTCCTTATCGAGGTGAATTGCGAAACGGACTTTGTAGCCAGGACAGAGGAATTTAAAGATTTGGTTCACAACCTGGCTATGCAGGTGGCTGCTGCTCGGCCGGAGTATGTAAAGAGGGAAGATGTTCCAGAAGAAGTAATTGAAAGGGAGAAGAGCATCCTTCGTGCCCAGGCCCTGAACGAGGGTAAGCCGGAGAAGGTCGTGGAAAAGATTGTATCGGGTCGTTTGGAAAAGTTTTTCCAAGAGAATTGCTTATTAGAACAGCCTTATATAAAGGATCCTGAGCGTAAGGTCAAAGATCTTATTGCTGAAAAGATAGCCAAATTAGGAGAAAACATTGAGGTCCGGCGGTTTGCCCGCTTTGAAGTGGGTGAGGCTAACACTATTAGCCAGTAAACTTCAGGGAAGAGCACAGAGGTGCTCTTTTTTTCTAAAATACGAAAGGAATTTTAACAAGTTTGTAGAAACATTATGAGGAATTACGGGGGTACTGCGCTATGCAGAAACCCAAGTATAAGAGGGTGGTTTTAAAGTTAAGCGGTGAGGCCTTGGCTGGGAATCAAGGCTTCGGCATCGACCCTGATGTTATAAATTCCATTGCTGAACAGATTAAAGAGGTACGGGATCTTGGAGTCGATGTGGCCGTAGTGGTAGGGGGTGGCAACATCTGGCGGGGGGTCAAAGGAAGCGCCCAAGGGATGGATAGGGCGACGGCGGATTATATGGGGATGTTGGCTACAGTAATTAATTCCCTCGCCCTCCAGGATGCTTTAGAACGTTTAGGGGTTGACACGAGGGTACAATCTGCCATTGAGATGCGTCAGATAGCAGAACCTTATATCCGGCGGAGGGCCATCAGGCATTTAGAAAAAGGTCGCGTAGTGATTTTTGCCGGAGGTACAGGAAATCCTTACTTTTCTACGGATACTACTGCCGCTCTGCGGGCTGCGGAGATTGAAGCGGAAGTAATACTTATGGCTAAGCGAGTGGATGGGGTATATGATGCAGATCCTGAACAGAATCCTCAGGCTAAACGCTACAAAGGGCTGGATTATCTAGATGTTCTAAATAGCAATTTAGGAGTTATGGATTCCACTGCTACTTCCCTCTGTATGGATAATAACATTCCCCTTATTGTTTTTGGAATCAAAGAGAAGGGTAATATATTGAAGGCGGTCATGGGTGAAGAAATCGGTACCTATGTAGGGGGTAAAAGGGGATGTTAGAGGAGATACTTAAGGAAACAGAAAATAAGATGCAGAAAGCCGTAGAAAACTTGCGTAGAGAGTTAGCCACTATTAGGGCAGGAAGGGCTACTCCTGCCCTATTAGAGAAGGTTCAGGTTAATTATTATGGGACTCCTACCCCGGTAAATCAACTAGCTACCATTTCGGCCCCTGAACCCCGGTTACTCGTTGTTCAGCCCTGGGATCGCTCTATAGTGGGGGAAATCGAAAAAGCCATCCTTAAATCAGATCTAGGCCTTACTCCTACCAGCGACGGTACCGTAATCCGTATTGTGCTCCCCCAATTAACGGAAGAACGGAGGGCCGAACTGGTGAAGCTAGTTCGGAAAAAGGCCGAGGAATTTCGCGTAGTTGTACGGAACATCCGCCGGGAGGCTAATGAGAAGCTAAAGGCTAAAGAAAAAGGCGGCGAAATTTCGGAAGATGAAGCACGGAGGGCCCAGGATAAGGTCCAGAAGTTGACCGATACCTATATCCAGGCCATCGATAAGGCTTTGGCCACTAAGGAAGCTGAAATTATGGAGGTTTAAGGGAGTTGTTTACAGATTGCTTGGGCTTACCCCCGGAAGAGGCCTGCCACCTCCTTAACCGGGCTGGCTACCAGGTGGTAGCTACTTGCGTAACCGGTGGCGGTGCTTTAACCGGCCAAGGGATCACGACAAGGGTCGTGAGGGTGCGGGTGGTGGGAGCTGGCCAGGTAGAGCTGGTCGTGGCTCCTGTTATAAATTTGTGGCCACCAGGGAAAGGAGGTGCAGGAGCCCATGCCCCATCGGATTACTGAGGAATGTTTAGCGTGTGGGGTGTGTGCCGACGAATGCCCCAATGGCGCGATTTCCGAGGGAGATAACATTTATGTAATCGATCCCGAGTTATGTACTGATTGCGGTACTTGTCGAGAAGCTTGTCCTAATGAAGCCATCGTAGCAGAGTGATGGCGCTACCCCCTCCTCTGGAGGGGGTTTGTTTTGTGTATCTTTTGGTAGGAGGGTATAGAAGTTTGCCAGAAGCTTTCTTTCCCTGGCTACATAAGCGTCGTATGACGCAGAGATGGAAACTACCCCCACGAGACCGCCTACCCCGGCACCTAGCCATTATAATGGACGGTAACGGTCGTTGGGCCCTACGCCGGGGCTTACCCAGAGTAGCTGGCCACCGGGCAGGGGTAGAGGCCCTGCGAGAGACAGTCAAAGCCTGCTTGGAATGGGGTATTGAGATCTTGACAGTATATGCTTTTTCCACGGAGAATTGGAAAAGACCCCGGGAAGAAGTGGACACTTTAATGGAGTTGCTGGTGGAGTACCTCCGGAAAGAGGTTAAAGAGCTCAACCAGCAAGGGGTAAGGATAGGTGCCATCGGCCGGTTGCATGAACTACCTATAGAGGCCCAACAGGAGCTCGCGCGAGCTAGGGAACTAACGGCGGGGAACCAAAGGCTTCTCCTTAATTTAGCGTTGAACTATGGAGGGCGGGCAGAACTGGTAGATGCTTGCTGCGCAGTGGCCCAGGATATACTCCAGGGGAAACTCAAGCTTGAACAAATTGATGAAGAGGTTTTAAGTCGGTACCTTTACACCGCTGGGCTCCCGGATCCTGATCTCCTTATCCGTACAGCTGGGGAAATGCGTTTTAGCAATTTTCTCTTATGGCAATCGGCCTATACCGAGCTTTGGGTAACTCCTATACTTTGGCCGGATTTCCGCCGGGAGGATTTGTTGGTTGCCCTCCATGATTATGCCCGGAGGGAAAGGCGTTTTGGGGGGTTAAAGTAGATGCTCTGGGCAAGGGTTTTCGTAGCAGTGGGTGGTATACCCATCC
Source organism: Thermanaeromonas toyohensis ToBE (assembly GCF_900176005.1). NCBI lineage: Bacteria > Bacillati > Bacillota > Clostridia > Neomoorellales > Neomoorellaceae > Thermanaeromonas > Thermanaeromonas toyohensis. Next base: position 1,282,673 of record NZ_LT838272.1, read on the forward strand.
TATTGTTAGTAGCCTACCTAGGTAGCGTATGGTTGCTGGGGGTAGTGGCTATAATATCCTTTCTAGGCTTAAGGGAATACCATCATTTACTTAGGCGTTTAGGGCTAAAACCTCCGGTTTTAATAGGATACTTAGGAACCCTAGGTATACTGCTAGCTGTTTACTGGCAACGGGAGTTCTCTACTTATCTACCTTTTCTTTTGCTTTGGGTTTTTCTAGGTGGGTTCCTTCTCCGATTTCCCCGTTATTCTCTGGCGGATATAGGAGCCACCTTTTTGGGTTGTCTTTATATACCCGGCTCCTTGGCTCATCTTTTCCTTCTGCGGGCTGGCCAGTCAGGGAGCTTTGGTCTTTTATTATATACTTTCCTTCTTACTTGGGTTAGCGATACGGCGGCCTACTTTATTGGTCGAGGTCTGGGCTCTAGGAAGTTATGCCCCGTTTTAAGCCCTGGTAAGACTTGGGAAGGAGCCTGGGGAGCTGGGGTAGTTACGGTGGCGGTCGGGGTTTTATTAGGTATTTACCTTTTTTCCTTAGGAGGATGGCGGGCCCTGGTCTTAAGTTTTCTTATAACCCTAGCGGCCCAGGTGGGGGATCTGATAGAATCAGGAATGAAGCGCCTAGCCCAGGTTAAAGATAGCAGCCACCTTTTGCCAGGCCATGGTGGTATTTTAGATCGCTTCGACAGTTTGTTCCTGGTCGCACCAGTGGTATACTATTTTTGGAAATGGTTGGCTTAAAGCTTAAGGGGTGAGGTATAAATATGCCCGAACGGTTGGCCCGGGCTTTTCAAGGCTTATTAGTCCTTTTGACAGCGTGTTTAGTAGTTTTTTTACTTTTATACTATATTATTCCAGCTATAGTAAAAATTATCAATAGCTTACTCCCTGTTATTTTACCCTTTGCTGTGGCAGCTTTACTAGCGGCCTTGATAGATCCGGTAGTGAACTTTATCCAGGAGCACGCAAAGCTTAACCGTACAGCCGCGGTGTTAATCACCATATTCTTTTTTTTAGGGTTGACTTCTACTGGGCTTTTTTATCTTATTTCTAATCTTATTATAGAGCTTGAGGGTTTGGTGAGTACTCTGCCTGCCCAGGCTAGGGGGCTCGGAGCTTTACTTCAGGAAATTTTCAATCGGCTCCAGGCCTTTTACTTCTCAGGGGCTCTTCCGCCGGATATTCTAAGTTCCCTTCAAAATCTCCTTAATACTGCTACGGTGGGACTTAAGGGTTTACTTACTTCCTTAATCCAATGGTTAATAGCTTTCTTAAGTTCCTTGCCTGAACTTTTTATAGTAGTTATTATAACTTTAGTAGCTACTTTCTTCTTTAGCCGGGACAAGGAAGCCATAATGGCTACCTTACGCCAGTTTCTACCTTTAAGCTGGGCCAAGAATATAGAGACCGTGGGCTCTTCTGTAGGTAGAGCTATTATCGGGGTCCTACGAGCGGAAACCCTTCTAATAAGCTTACAGATTACCCAGACAATCATTGGGTTACTTATATTGCGGGTGGATTATGCTCTTACCCTAGCTTTTTTGATCGGGCTAGCAGATATTTTACCCATTGTGGGTCCGGGGACCATTTATATCCCCTGGGCGATCTGGGAATTCATCCAGGGAAGATACGGGTTAGGTATAGCGCTTTTGATTCTATATAGCTTTATTATTATACTTCGTCAACTTTTACAGCCCAAACTGGTGGCTGTAAATTTGGGGTTACACCCCTTAACCGCCCTGATAGCCCTGTACGCTGGCCTTAAACTTTTAGGTATAGCCGGGTTGATTATAGGGCCTTTAACGGTAGTAGTTTTTAAGGCATATTTAGCAGCAGGTATAGGAAAACGATAAAGGTTAAGGATGCATGTTGGAAGGATGGGTAAAGGTTGGGTAAAGGTATAGTTATTTTAGGTTCTACAGGATGTATAGGTCGACAAGCTTTGGCGGTTATCGACAGTTTTAGAGATAAGTTCCAGGTAGTAGCTCTAGCGGCGGGGCAAAACATAGACCTACTGGAGGAGCAGATTCGGCGCTATCATCCCCGTTTGGCGGCAGTACTGGATGAGGAGAAGGGGAAAAGGCTAAAAGAAAGGGTAAGCGGGTTGGGAGTGAAGGTGGTTGTTGGGGAAGCTGGTCTTCTGAGTGCAGCCACTTTCCCCGAGGCTCATTTGGTGCTTGCTGCCATGGTGGGTATTAAGAGCTTGCCGGCTGTACTAGCGGCCATCCAAGAGGGGAAAAATATAGCCCTGGCTAACAAAGAGATTCTGGTGGTAGCTGGGAAGTTGGTCATGGAGAAGGCTCGAAAGTATGGCATCCAGATCCTTCCTGTGGATAGCGAACACTCAGCTATATTCCAGTGCCTCAACCGAGGTGGCAGGGTGAAGAAGGTTATTATAACCGCTTCTGGCGGCCCTTTCCGGGAGCTACCCCGGGAAGAGATGGATAAGGTTACTCCAGAGATGGCTTTGGCCCATCCCAACTGGCGTATGGGTCCTAAAATAAGCATAGATTCTGCGACTCTTATGAATAAAGGCTTGGAAGTTATCGAAGCTAAGCATCTTTTTGATTTGGACTATGAGAAAATTGAGGTGTTGATCCACCCGCAAAGCGTCGTCCATGCCATCGTTACCTATATGGATGGTAGCTCCTTCGCCCATTTAAGCTACCCAGACATGCGGTTACCCATCCAGTACGCCCTGACCTGGCCAGAAAGATGGGATAATCCCTACGGTCCCTATTTGGATCTAGCGGCCTTGGGCCGGCTCACCTTTGAAAAGCCGGATGAAGAACGCTTCCCCTGCTTGAGGATCGCCATGGAAGCTGGCCGCCAGGGTGGGACATTGCCGGCTGTGCTCAATGCTGCAGATGAGGTAGCCGTGGAGCTATTCTTACAAGGAAGAATAAAATTTCCAGCCATACCTCATTTGATAGAAGAAGTTTTGGGGCGTCACCAGAAGGTAGAAGACCCCAGCCTAGAGGATATTTGGGAGGCCGATGCCTGGGCCCGTCGACAGATCTGGGCTTTAATAGAAGGCTAGGGAAGGGGTAGATTAAAGGTGAGCATTCTCTGGTCTTTACTAGTATTTAGCTTGCTTATTTTGGCCCACGAGTTAGGCCATTTTCTAGTGGCCAAAAGGGTTGGTATACGGGTTGAAGAATTTGCTCTAGGTATGGGGCCAGTAATAGCCCGAGTTAAGCGGGGGGAGACAGTGTACTCCTTACGGGCCTTTCCTTTAGGAGGCTTTAACCGTATGGCTGGTATGGAGGAGAAGGATGCTGATGACCCCCGTGGGTTTAACCGGCAACCCGTAACTGCGCGCATGGCAGTCATTGCTGCTGGCTCAGGTATGAATTTTTTGCTAGCCATCTTTTTGTTTATTTTTGTATTTATGGTTATAGGCCTTCCGGTAGATAAGAATATAGTAGGGCGTGTGGAACCGGGGCGGCCAGCAGCCCTGGCTGGAATTAAGCCGGGAGATAAAATAGTGGCCATAGAGGGAGTGGCTGTAAATAGCTGGTCAGATATTGTACAGGAGATTTATCGACGACCGGAGCAGGATATAACTTTAGAAATAGAACGCCAGGGAGAACGCCTTAAGGTAGTGGTACGAAGTGAAAGGGATCCCCATTCTGGAGTGGGGCTTATTGGTATAGGGCCTTCTTGGGAACGGCAAGGACTTCTTAAATCTGTTCGCCTCGGTTTTTCCCAGGCTGTGGCGGTTACAGGGATGATTCTAATGAGCTTGATAGAAATGATAACTGGTAAGACAGCTCCAGAGATAGTGGGACCGGTAGGGATCGTACAATTAGTAAGCCAGGCCGCTTCTTTCGGGTGGATTAATGTGCTTAACTTCACCGCTGTCTTAAGTTTAGACTTAGGCTTAATAAACCTCCTGCCCATTCCGGCCTTGGATGGAAGTCGATTAACATTTTTAATTTGGGAAGGATTGCGTGGGCGGCCCATTGACCCGGCCAAGGAAAATTTTATTCATTTGATCGGTTTTGCCTTGCTCATGGGTTTGCTCTTGCTTATCACTTATCAAGATTTGGTACGGCTCTTAGGCTAAGTCAAAGGAGAAGAAGCCGGACCTTTCAGGTGTGGGGGAGGTTAGGTTAGCAATTTGAGGTGGAATTAAAAAATGAATAGCATCCAACGGAGGGCTTCCAAGCGTATCTATGTAGGTCAGGTACCCATTGGTGGTGGGGCTCCCATTGTTGTACAATCCATGACTAATACCGACACCCGGGATGTGAATGCTACTGTAAACCAAATCCGACGGCTGGAAGAAGCGGGTTGCGAAATTGTGCGGGTAGCTGTACCGGATCGAGAAGCTGCCCGGGCTATAAAGAAAATAAAAGAACGCATTCGCTTACCGCTTATTGCAGATATTCATTTTGATTATCGTCTGGCCTTGGAAGCATTAGAGGCTGGCGCCGATGGCCTGCGGATAAACCCAGGTAATATCGGGGGTTCACAAGCTTTAAAGGCTGTGGCCCGGGAGGCATCTGAACGAAAAGTTCCCATCCGGGTGGGGGTTAACGCTGGTTCACTGGATAAAAAGGTAGTAGCTGCTCATGGAGGTATTACGCCGGAAGCCATGGTAACAAGCGCCTTAGAGGCCATTCACCTTTTGGAAGACCAAGGTTTCTACGATCTTAAGGTCTCCCTTAAGGCCTCAGATGTTCTTTTGATGGTAGAAGCCTACCGGTTGCTGGCGGAAAAGGTGAATTATCCCTTCCATCTGGGAGTAACTGAAGCGGGGCCCCCTTTGGCAGGAGCTGTTAAATCCGCTGTAGGTATAGGTATTTTGCTTAGCCAAGGTATAGGCGATACCATACGGGTTTCTTTAACAGGGGATCCTGTATTGGAAGTGGAAGTGGCTTACCAGATCCTCCGTTCTTTAGGTTTACGCCAGCGGGGGATCGAGCTCATATCCTGCCCTACCTGCGGTCGCTGCCAGATAGAGCTGGAAAATCTGGTTGCTGAAGTAGAGAAGAAAATAAAAGGCTTGCCTTATCCCTTGAGAGTGGCAGTTATGGGCTGCGCAGTAAATGGGCCGGGCGAGGCTAGCCAGGCCGACGTAGGTATAGCTGGAGGAAGGGGATGGGGTTTGCTCTTCCGGGAGGGGAAACCCATAAGACGAGTCCCGGAATCCCAGCTTGTTGATGCCCTTATGGAGGAGATAGACAAAATTGTACGAGAACGGGAGGGAGAAAATGCGCGCTAGCCAACTTTTTGCCCCTACTTTAAAGGAGACACCAGCGGAAGCCGAGGTGATAAGCCACCAGTTACTTCTACGTGCTGGGTTTATACGGAAAGCTGCTGCTGGTATTTATACTTTTCTTCCCCTGGGCTGGCGGGTACTGAAAAAAATTGAAGGTATCGTACGGGAAGAGATGGATCGTGCTGGAGCCCAGGAACTGGTTTTACCTATCCTTCAACCTGCGGAAGTTTGGCAGGAGAGCGGACGTTGGGATCTTTATGGGGAGGAGATGTTCCGGCTTAAAGATCGCCATGGGCGTCCCTTTTGCTTAGGGCCCACCCATGAGGAGATAATCACAGCTTTGATCCGGAGCGAAGTTAATTCCTATAAACAGCTGCCCCTCCTTCTTTACCAGATTCAAAACAAATATAGGGATGAACGGCGCCCTCGCTTTGGTCTCCTCCGGGGCAGGGAGTTCATCATGAAGGATCTCTACTCCTTTGACCGTGATGAGGCAGGGTTGGAGGAGAGCTATCGAAAGATGTATACAGCTTACTCAAATGTTTTCCGGCGCTGCGGATTGAAATTCCGGGCGGTAGAGGCAGATACTGGGGCCATTGGAGGTAACTTTAGCCACGAATTTATGGTGTTGGCTGAAACGGGGGAGGCCCGGGTGGTTTTTTGCCCTTCCTGCGATTATGCTGCCAATGTGGAAATAGCCCAAAGTATTCCCCAGCCTATAGAAACTCCCGAAAAAGAGCTACCCCTTAAAAAGGTAGCCACCCCAGGGAAGCGTACAGTAGAGGATGTCTGCGCTTACCTCGGGGTCATACCGCAGCGGCTTATAAAAACCCTTTTCTATGAAGCCGATGGCCAGCTGGTAGCCGCCCTAGTGCGGGGTGACCGAGAGCTGAACGAAGTTAAGTTACAAAATGCTCTAGGATGTTGGAAGCTCAAGCTGGCCGAGCCTGAAAGGGTTAAAGAGGCCCTCGGAGTAAGCGTGGGTTACGTAGGTCCAGTGGGCTTAAATGATATTCCTATTTATGCTGATCTGGAGATCCCTTATCTAGTGAACGCGGTAGCCGGGGCTAACGTGGATGATTACCACTGGGTGAATGTCAACCCTGAGCGGGATTTTGTTCCTGCTAAAGTGGTTGACCTGCGGGAAGTGGGGGCTGGGGAACCTTGTCCACAGTGCGGGCAACCCTTGGAAGGGGCACGCGGTATTGAAGTGGGCCAGATCTTTAAGTTAGGAACCAAGTATAGCAAAGCTTTGGGAGCTACCTACCTAGATGAAACAGGTAGAGAACGTCCTATAGTCATGGGGTGCTACGGTATAGGAATAAGCCGTACTATGGCAGCAGCCGTAGAGCAGTATCACGACGAAAAGGGGATTATATGGCCTATTTCTATTGCCCCCTATCAGGTGGTAGTAATACCGGTTTCCATTAAGGATCCCCTCCTCAGGGAAGAAGCCGAAAAACTTTATGAGGAGCTTAAGGCTGAAGGTGTGGAAGCGGTCTTAGATGATAGAGATGAAAGGGCGGGTGTCAAGTTTGTAGAGGCTGATCTTATAGGTTACCCCTTACGCCTTACCTTAGGTAACAAGACCCTATCCCAGGGTACTGTGGATTGGAAGTGGAGGGGGAGCCAGGAAGAACAAGCTGTTCCCCGGGAAGGTTTAGCACGGCGGGTAAAAGAAGCTATACAAAGGGCCTTACAGGAGCTGGATAGCCCTAGTCCTTAAAAGTTCTGATAAAAGATTAAGAAACTTAAGGGGCTGTTTGCATAGAAGCAGTTGGCTAAAGACAAAACTCGCCGGTGAATGTAGAGGCTTTCCATGGATACCTTAGGGGGAAGTTTTATGGCCGTGGATCCTAGAGCTGTCCATAAAATAGAAGTGTATCGTCGGCAGGGACGGTGCCGTATTTGGGTAGGGGGAAAGGATTTAGACCCTAAGGAAGAGGAAGCTTGGCTAAGATTTTGGAGGGAAGAGTTTCCGGACTTGGAGGTGGAAGTGAAACGGGTGGTTCAGCCGGAAGATGATGGGGAGGCGTGGGAGGATCATATTTTGCAGGAAGTGGCCCTCCGGCTGGACAAAGGAACGAGACCCTGGTTAGCAGGGGCACGCTTGATAGGACAGCAAGACCGCTGGGAACTTGTGCTACCTGGTCGGCTCGCCCAAGAGATTTTACATGAACAGGGCTGTAATACTATCCTGGAAAAGGTTCTCGCCCAGAAGCTAGGCTATCCTGTAGAAGTGGAACTGAAATCTGATGAGGATTATAACCAAGAGCTAATACGGGTTTCCCGGGAGATGGAGATTAAAGAGGTTCAAAAGGTTTTACAAACCTCTCAGGTTCAGAACGATAAACTTAAAGATAATGGAGTAGGGGATGTTTGTAAGGATAGGGTACTTTTAGGTAAAAAGATCAAGGGACAGGAACGCCCCTTAAAGGATATTCTAGACGAGGAAAGGCAGGTAATAGTCCGGGGGGAAGTGTTAAATTCTTTTGCCCGGGCCCTTAAGAGCGGCAGAATGGTCTTTACCTTCGACCTTACGGACCGTACGGATAGCATCACAGTAAAAGCTTTTGTCTCGGAAGGACCTTTAAAAGAGAGGGGATTGCAGGCTGGCGACTGGGTTTTAGTACGGGGGGACGTACAGTATGATACCCATACCCAGGAACTGATCCTGGTGGCTAAAGATGTGGAGCTTACTGATCCCCGGCAGCGACAGGATTTGGCCCCAGTGAAGAGGGTGGAATTGCACTTACATACTAAGATGAGTGCTATGGATGGGGTGGCGGAGGTGGAAGAGGCCATACGCTTAGCTGCCCTCTGGCAACATGGAGCGGTGGCCATTACCGATCACGGTGTAGTTCAAGCCTTTCCCTTGGCAGCTGAAGCAGCCAAGAAGTACGGAGTTAAGGTAATTTACGGGATGGAGGGATATTTGTACGACGACGATTCTGGATTACCGCCCGATCAGCAGAAAACGTATCATATAGTAATCCTGGTAAAAAACCAACAGGGGTTGTACAACCTTTACCGCTTAGTCTCCGCGTCCCATCTAGAATTCTTTTATCGTAAACCCCGCATACCCAGAAGGCTCCTGAACCACTACCGCGAGGGCCTCTTGCTAGGTACAGCTTGCGAAGCTGGAGAGTTGGTACAGCATTACCTGGCTGGCGCAGGGGAAGAAGAGCTGGCTAACATTGCCTCTTTTTACGATTATCTAGAAATCCAACCCCTGCCCAACAACGAATTCTTAATCCGGGAAGGGAAGCTTCCTGATAGAGAAGCTCTGCAAGAAATGAACCGTAAGATAGTGGAGCTGGGCCGGAAGCTCAGGAAACCTGTGGTGGCTACGGGTGATGTTCATTTTTTGGAACCTGAAGATGGCGTATTCCGCCAGATACTTCTTGCCGGTCAGGGTTATGAGGATGAGGTCCAAGCGCCCCTTTTCTACCGGACAACCGAAGAAATGCTAGAAGAATTTAGTTATCTGGGGGAGGAGGTGGCGAGGGAAGTAGTTATAGATAACCCGCGGGCTCTAGCGGAGTCCATAGAAGAAGTTAAGCCTGTTCCTAGCGAGTTTTACCCACCTGAAATTCCTGGGGCTGAAGAGGAACTCGTCCGCCTTGTCCAGGAACAAGCTCGGGCCTGGTACGGCGACCCTTTACCTCCTGTTGTGCAGGCTCGCCTGGACAAGGAGCTAAATGCTATTATCAGCCACGGTTTTGCTGTGTTATACCTTATCGCTCACAAATTAGTGAAAAAATCTAATGAAGATGGCTATATGGTGGGCTCCCGGGGTTCTGTGGGCTCCTCCCTGGTGGCTACCCTGGCGGGTATTACAGAAGTTAATCCCCTTCCCCCCCATTACCGGTGTCCAGCCTGTCATTATAGCGAGTTTATACAGGATGGTAGTTTTGCTTCAGGAGCCGACTTGCCAGATAAGCTTTGCCCCCAATGCGGGACCAAGCTAGATAAGGATGGGCATGACATTCCCTTTGAAGTTTTTCTAGGGTTTAAAGGGGATAAAGTGCCGGATATTGACCTTAACTTTTCCGGGGAATATCAAGCCCGGGCGCACAGGTACGCTGAAGAGATGTTCGGCAAAGACTGCGTTTTCCGGGCTGGTACTATTGCTACTTTAGCTGAACGAACTGCCTTTGGTTTTGTCCAGAAGTTCTTAGAAGAACGGGGGCTGACCTTAAGGAGGGCCGAGATCAACAGATTGGTGCAAGGTTGTAGCGGAGTAAAACGTACTACTGGCCAGCACCCAGGGGGCCTTATGGTAGTTCCCCGTGGGCTGGATGTGCACTTGTTTACCCCCTTGCAGCATCCGGCCGACGACCAGGATAGCGATGTGATCACTACCCACTTCGATTATGAAGCTTTAAGTGAACGTCTGGTGAAGTTAGATCTTCTAGGCCATGATGATCCTACTGTACTTAAAATGCTAGAAGACCTGACGGGGGTACCGGCCAAGAGTATTCCGTTGGATGAAAAGAAAACCCTCTCCTTGTTTTCTAGTGTGGAAGCCTTGGGGGTTAGACCTGAGGATATAGGTTCCCAGGTAGGGACTTTAGGTATTCCGGAGTTCGGTACCCGTTTCGTCCGGCAGATGCTGGAAGAGACACGACCTAAAACTTTTTCTGAACTCGTACGTATTAGCGGTTTTTCCCATGGAACAGATGTTTGGCTAAACAACGCCCAGGAGTTGATCAAAAACGGAATAGCTAAGTTAAGCGAGGCTATTTCTACCCGGGATGACATAATGAACTTTTTAATCCAGAAGGGAGTAGCCCCTGAACTGGCCTTCCGGGTTATGGAGGATGTACGGAAAGGGAAAGGGGTTAAAAAAGAGTACGAAGAAGCGATGCTGGCCGCTGGTGTGCCGGAATGGTTTATTAACTCTTGTAAAAAAATTACTTATTTGTTTCCTAAGGCCCACGCTGTAGCTTATGTTATGATGGCCTTCCGGATCGCCTTTTATAAAGTATACTATCCTGAAGCCTTTTATGCTGCTTTCTTTAGTGTACGCGCTGAAGAATTCGATGCTGATATTATCTGCCAAGGACCGGAGCGGATCCGCCAGGAAATTGAAGTTTTAGAGCGTAAAGGGAACGAGGCTACTGCTCGGGACAAGAATTTTCTTACTATCTTAGAAGTAGCCCGGGAGATGTTTTGCCGGGGGATAAAACTAAAGAGAGTAGATATTGCTACATCAGATGCAACGCGCTTCCTTATTGCGCCGGGGGAACTGTTGCCTCCACTGGCTGCTTTAGCCGGTGTGGGGAAGGCCGCGGCGGAGGCCATCGTACGAGCCCGCCAAGAGAAGCCGTTTACGTCTATAGAAGATCTTCAACGTCGGGCGCGGGTTAATCGGGCAGTCCTAGAAGTCCTAGAGAAGCACGGGTGCCTGTCTAGCCTACCAGCCACTGACCAGCTAGTGCTCTTTTAGATTAGCGTTCTAGACCAAGAAAGTTTATTTTCCTTTCTTTACAAGTTTTTTTAAAGGGTATATACTCTATAGTAGAAGCGAAGGCGCTTCCCTTAAGCGGGGAAGCGTTTACTTTTTTAGAATAGGCTTTATGGGGGTGCCCAAAGATAAGAAAGGGTAAATAAAAAAGCAGGAAACGTTGGAGTTATTGGCGAATAAAAAAGGCATTTGATTTTTTAGTATGAACTTAAGGGGAGGGGGGACGTGTTAGATTAAAGGACAGTTAGCGGTGATCTAAAACAAAAATACTTAATTTATCAAATTAGAACATTTAAAACCAATTCTTGGGGGAAGGAGGAACGAGCTTCTCATGGAAAGAAAAAAAGCTTGGTTTATTCTGTTAATCTTACTTGTTACTGTTGCCCTTTCTTTGGCGGGCTGCAGCGGTAAGACTAGCCAGACTAGTACGGGTGAAAAGACTATAAAAATTGGGTTTATAGCCCCACTTACTGGTGACGTGAAAACCTTCGGGGAATCCGCGAAGAATGCTTTTCTTTTAGCGCTGGAACAGGCGGGCATGAAAGCTGGGGATTATAAAATTGAATATGTAATCGCTGATGACCGGAATGATGCTACAGAGGCCGTAAATGTGGCAGATAAGCTTATTTCCCAAGATAAGGTTCAAGCCATTGTCGGCTCGGTAACTTCCAGGACGACCATACCTATTTCAGAGGTTGCCAACAGTAAGAAAGTGCTACTAATTACTCCTACGGCTACAGCTACTAAGGTTACGGTGGACAACAAACGTAAGGAGTTTGTCTTTCGGGCCTGTTTCTTAGATCCTTTCCAAGGCAAGGTAGCAGCGCAGTTTGCTCGTGAAAATCTCAAGGCTAAAACGGCTGCTGTTTTGTACGATCAGGGTAATGACTATAGCAAGGGTCTAGCTGAAGCTTTTAAGAAAAGCTTTGAAGCTGGTGGTGGTCAGGTTGTGGCCTGGGAGTCTTATTCCAAGGATGATCAAGATTTCTCTGCCGTCTTAACCAACATTGCGGGGAAGAATCCTGATATACTTTATCTCCCAGATTATTACCAAAAAGTTTCCTTAATTGGGAAGCAAGCCCGGGGTAAAGGTATTAAAGCTGTGTTTCTGGGAGGGGATGGCTGGGATTCTTCTGAATTGGACTTTGCTGCCATGGAAGGTGGGTACTTTACCAATCACTATTCTCCAGACGACCCTCGGTCAGAGGTACAGAAATGGATACAACAATATAAGGCAAAATATGGTACCGTACCAGATGCTTTGGGTACTTTAGCTTATGATGCCACTAACCTTCTGTTAAATGCTATTAAAACAGCTAACAGTAATGATCCAGTAAAAATCAAAGAAGCTCTACAAGCCACTAAAGATTTCCCTGGGGTTACTGGGAAGATCACCTTTGATGCCAATGGAGACCCTGTTAAACCTGCCCATATAATTCAGATCAAGGGTGGAAAACAAGTTTATGTAACTACTATAAACCCGTGATAAAAAATAAAGACCTGGAGGGGCGTTATTGCCCCTCCCCTTCGAATTAGAGGGTAGGGGGTAAGAGTCTTTGGAACGCCTATTGGAGCAGATTATTAACGGTCTTCAGTTGGGATTTGTGTATGCTTTAATCGCCCTGGGCTATACCATGGTTTATGGTATAATTAAGCTTATTAATTTTGCCCATGGCGATGTCTTTATGGTAGGTGCATTTATAGGCTATTTCGCCTATACCTTTTGGGGGTTTTCGCTTTTCGGAGCTGTTCTTATCGCTATGGTCCTATGCGCTTTATTAGGGATCCTCATAGAACGGGTAGCCTACCGGCCCTTAAGATATGCTCCGCGCATAGCTGCACTTATAAGTGCTTTGGGAGTATCTCTTTTTTTGGAATATTTTTCTAGCCTTAAATTCGTCTTTGGACCTAATTTCCGGGTGGTACAACCACCTTTAAAGGAAATACATTGGAATTTGGGTGGTATACCAATTACCAATATCCAAGTTATTATTGTATCTGTAGTCATCCTTTTACTCTTGGTTCTCCAGTATCTTGTGTATCGGACTAAGATAGGGACAGCTATGCGGGCGGTTTCCTTTGACCATGATGCTGCACGTTTAATGGGGATAAATGTGGATTTTATAATTTCCTTCACCTTTGCCCTGGGCTCTGCTTTAGCTGCAGCTGGCGGAGTGCTATATACCTTAGCTTATCCTCAGATTTATCCGTTTATGGGTATTATGCCTGGCCTTAAAGCCTTCACGGCAGCGGTATTGGGGGGGATAGGTATCATCCCAGGGGCCGTCCTCGGTTCCCTTATTATGGGACAAGTGGAAACCCTTACAGCAGCTTACCTCACCTCCCAGATGCGAGATGCTATAGCTTTTTTAATTCTTATTGTTGTGCTTCTGGTTCGACCTTCAGGCATCTTGGGCCGCAGCGACCCGGAAAAGGTGTAATACCGCGATAGAAGGCGAGGTACGTTGCGTGCCGCACGTTGCCGAGGATAGCCTAGGGAAAAGCGTAATAGAAGGATAGAAGGATGGTGATTCCTATATTGCGGCGGCCAATCGTCTTAGGGGGGCTATTCGGTGCCCTTTATGTGGTATTAAAGCTTTTGGGTTTAGTAGGGTTGATAAACGATTATTGGCAAAGAGTTTTAGATCAAGCATTGATTACCACTATAGGAGCTTTAGGGCTAAGCATTATTTATGGTTTTGCTGGACAGTTTTCCTTAGGTCATGCAGCCTTCTATGGGATAGGTGCCTATACAGCAGGGGTAATAGGTAAAGTATGGGGCCACGGGAATTTAGCCTATTTTTTGTTGGCCCTTTTGGCCGGAGTCTTGATGGCTGGTTTTATAGCTTTCCTATTAGGGATTCCTATTTTAAGGCTGCGTTCCGATTATTTGGGAATAGCTACTTTGGGGTTTGGGGTAATCGTTAGGGTAGCCATGGAAAATTCCAACAAGCTCTATCCACCCCTGGGCGGTGCCACGGGAATGACCGGGATCCCTCAAGTAGCCAATTTCGACTGGATTTTTTGGTTTGCGGCAGGGACGCTTGTCTTAGTGTGCAATCTGGTTACCTCGAGTTACGGGCGAGCGTGGCTAAGTATACGGGAAGATGAAATTGCAGCTGATGCGTTAGGTATCGATACTACACGTTACAAAATCCTGGCTTTTGTGTTAGGATGTGCTTTGGCTGGACTAGCAGGGGGGCTTTATGCTTACCGCTACCCCTATCTCCACCCCAGTAGCTTTGATTTTCTTAAATCCTTTGACTTCCTTCTTATAGTTGTACTGGGAGGATTGGGGAGTATATCGGGAACCGTAGTTACGGCTATAGCCTGGGTTTTCCTGTTGGAAGGTTTACGAATAGTTTTGGGTCAGGCTTTCGTGGATTGGCGAGGGATAATTTATGCCCTTATTTTAATCGTAACCATCCTTCTTCGCCCCCAAGGTCTCTTTAGTGGTAAGGAGTGGAGGCTGTTATTCCCTTCCCTTAGTCAAGACAGAACACTGGGAAAGGAGGGGAAACATGCCTCTTTTGGAGGTTAAGGACTTATGTAAGGATTTTGGAGGTTTAAGAGCTGTATCTAACTTTCATCTTAAGATGGAAAAAGGGGAGATAGTGGGGCTTATTGGGCCGAATGGAGCTGGTAAGACCACTGTATTTAATTTGATTACAGGCCTGATCCCTCCCACTTCTGGGAGTATAATATTTCAAGGAGAAAATTTGGTGGGTCTACCTCCATATAAGATTGCTGCTAAAGGGGTTGCCCGTACCTTTCAGAACATACGGCTCTTTAAGAATATGAGTGTACTGGATAATGTGCGCGCAGTTCTCCACGTTCAGAACGGGTATGGGCTTTGGCAGGCAGCTCTCCATGGTCCACGATATGCCCATAAAGAAGAACAGGCCTTGGCTAGGGCGAGGGAGCTATTGGAGGTAGTGAATTTGGCTTCCCGTGAGCAGGACCCGGCAGGAAGTCTCCCCTATGGCGACCAGCGCCGCTTGGAGATAGCTCGGGCTTTAGCTTTAGAACCCAAGCTCCTTCTTTTGGATGAACCGGCGGCAGGGATGAATCCACGAGAAGTGGCTTCCTTGATAGAATTGATCCGCTTCATTAAAGATAAGTTCCAGCTTACAGTGTTACTGATTGAGCACCAGATGGGCCTGGTTATGAACCTGTGTGAGAGGATAGTGGTGATGGATTTCGGAGAGATCATTGCTGAAGGAACACCTCGCGAGGTAAGCAATAATCCTCTTGTGCTGGAGGCCTATCTGGGAAAGGGGGCCGTAGTCAACTGATGTTAGAAGTTAAGGATTTGGAAGTGTTTTATGGGTCTATACAGGCCCTCCACGGTATATCCTTTAAAGTTAATGAAGGCGAAATTGTAACCCTTATAGGAGCTAACGGAGCCGGTAAGTCCACGACTTTGCGTACCATTTCAGGGTTAGTGCGGCCCCGTCGGGGTAAAATTCTTTTCCGGGGAACGGACATAAGCCGGGTCCCGGCCCATACCATAGTTCGTATGGGTGTGGCCCATGTCCCTGAAGGGCGCAAGATTTTTCCTAACCTCACGGTCTTGGAGAATCTGCAAATGGGGGCCTATACCCGGAGCAATAAGCAAGAAATCGAAGAGAGCCTAGAGAGGGTATTTAAAAGTTTTCCCCGGTTGAAAGAGCGAGTAAAGCAACTGGCAGGCACCCTTTCAGGTGGCGAACAGCAGATGCTGGCCATGGGGCGGAGTTTAATGTCCAAGCCTTCCCTTCTCCTTTTGGATGAGCCTTCCATGGGATTATCCCCCATCCTGGTGGAAGAAATATTTGAGATTATAAAGAACATCAACCGTGAGGGCACGACGGTTCTTTTGGTGGAGCAAAATGCTTTTATGGCCTTACAAATTGCTCACCGAGCCTATGTATTAGAAACCGGAAAGCTAGTGTTGGAAGGTGCAGCGAAAGAGGTACGGGATAACCCTAAAGTGCGCTCGGCATATCTGGGGGAACTTTCCTTTGCAAGCTAAAGGAATCTATGAGGGAAACTTTCGCGAGCGAAAGCCCAAGAGGCTGGGGTTTAAAAGTGGGGATAACCTAGGGCCTTAAGGGTTGCAGAGGGATGAAACCTATGTTATACTAAGGCTAGGTTAATGTAGGTCTCTAACTTTTGTGTAGTATGAGCTTTTTAGCAGGGAAAGAGTGGGTGCATGCCCACTCTTTTATGTTGAGGAGGTAATCCCTTTGAGCAAAATAGCGGCTACTGTTGAAGGCCTGGTAGGACCCATTATAGAAAGCATGGGCTATGAGCTGGTAGATGTAGAATACTGCAAGGAGGGGCAGAGGTATTTTTTGCGGATATTTATCGACGGACCAGGCGGCATAAGCTTAGAGGATTGCGAAAAGGTAAGCGAAGTGATAGGGGAGGAGCTGGACCGGGCTGACCCCATTCCCCACAGTTACTATTTAGAAGTCTCGTCGCCCGGTGTGGAGAGACCCCTTAAGAAAGAGGCCGATTACCACCGTTTCCGGGGCCGCTTGGTTAGCGTGCGTACCTTTGCTCCTATAGGAGGTCGTAAGCGGTTTGAAGGTCGGCTTTTGGGCCTGGAAGGGGATGAGGTCCATATACTTACTACCACCGGAGAACATTTTAGAATCCCCCGCCCAGCCATAGCTAGTGCAAGATTAAAGTATGAACCGGGAAAGGAGTGAAGGGGGCTTTAAGGATGAATACAGAGTTTATCCATGCTTTAAAGGATTTAGAGCGAGAGAAAGGAATACAGCTAGGGGTACTTTTGGAGGCTATTGAAGCAGCTTTGGTTTCTGCTTATAAAAAGAATTTTGGTTCAGCCCAAAACGTGCGGATCCATATCCAACCGGAAACAGGGGAGATAAAAGTCTTGGCCCAGAAAAGGGTAGTAGAGAAGGTTAATGATCCCCGAGTGGAGATAAGCCTGGAGGAAGCTAGAAAATTGAACGCGAATTACGAGGTAGGAGATATAGTAGAGAAGGAAGTTACTCCTAAGGAGTTCGGCCGAATAGCAGCCCAGACAGCTAAACAGGTGGTAATCCAGCGCATACGGGAAGCGGAGAGAAACCTGATTTATGAGGAATTTATCGCTCGGGAAAATGATATAGCCACTGGAATTGTGCGCAGGCAGGAAGGCAAAAACTGGATTATCGATCTAGGCCGTGCAGAGGCTATAATGACCCCATCAGAGCAGATACCTTCTGAGGTATATACTCAGGGAGAAAGAATAAAAATTTACATCTTGGAAGTTAAAAAAACTACCAAGGGACCGCAGATTTTTGTATCCCGTACCCATCCTGGCCTTCTTAAACGACTTTTCGAGTTAGAAGTACCGGAGATCCATGACGGGATAGTGGAGATTAAGGGGGTGGCCCGTGAGGCAGGGACAAGGTCGAAAATAGCAGTTTATTCGCGGGAGGAAAAGGTGGATCCTGTAGGAGCTTGTGTAGGACCCAAAGGAATCCGGGTTCAGGCAGTAGTTAACGAATTGCGGGGAGAAAAAATAGATATCATCAAGTGGAGCGACGACCCTGCAGTATTTGTGGCTAACTCCTTAAGTCCGGCTCGGGTTTTAGATGTGGAAATTGATTATGAAAATAGGGTAGGGCGAGTTATCGTACCAGATAATCAGCTATCCTTAGCAATAGGTAAAGAAGGGCAAAACGCCCGCTTGGCAGCCAAACTTACTGGGTGGAAGATCGATATTAAGAGTGAAAGCGAAGCTGGCGATTGGCATGGTTGGGATGATGAGGATTTTGAGTTTTAAGTTTTAACTTTTTGGAGGAGAAAAAGAAAGTGCCGCGTCCTAAAAAAATACCCTTGCGTATGTGCGTGGGTTGTAGAGCACGTAAGGATAAAAGAGAATTAGTAAGGGTAGTACGTACACCGGAACACATGGTGCTTATTGATCCTACAGGTAAGAAAGCCGGGCGGGGGGCCTATCTTTGCCCTAAGTTGGAGTGCCTCCAGAAAGCTGCTAAAAGCCGGGCCTTAGAGAGGGCTTTGGGGGTTCAGATTAGCCCTGAGATCCTAGCTGAATTAGAAGCTAGCCTGCGGAATGAGGATTGATGGAACGGAAAGTGCGGGAGATTTTCGGGCTGGCCCTCCGTGCCCGTAAGTTAGCCTGGGGTGCCCGAGCGGTAAAAGCCGGGCTTAAAAAAGGTGAAATTCATTTTGTTTGGATAGCAAAAGATGCGAGTTCACGCTTGCAGGAGGATTTCCAACAGGCCTGCCGCAGAGCTGGTGTTAAAATAGCGATAGGGGGTACTAAACAAGAGCTAGGTTGTGCTTTAGGTAAAGAACCTTGCGCTGTGATAGGTCTAAAGGATATTGGCTTTGCTAGCTTGATACAACAAGCCCTAAAGGGGGTTGATGGTAAATCATTGAGATAAGCGGGGGTGGGAAGATGGCTAAAACCAGGGTTTTTGAACTAGCCAAGGAATTACGAGTTTCCCATAAAGAACTCATGGATACTATGGCTAGCCTTGGTATTTATACCCGGTCGCATATGAGTGTCTTGGAAAATGGAGAGGTTATTAAAATACGGAACTATTATCGACACTTAAGGCGGGCGGCGAAAGCTGCGGCGCAAGCTGCAATCCAGAGTGCTACTGAGACAGAAGGTGCTCCTGGGCCGGCCACCCACGTTGGAGAGACTAACGTACAACCGGCAGCGCCTCAACCTGTTTTACCCCAGGAGCGTCCTGAAGAAGGAGGGGCGACTGCAGAACTTAAGCAGGTCCCAGTGCCAGAACAGCAGGAAGTGGTATTACGGGAGAAGGCTGAAGGAGTAGCTAAGGCTGAAGCAGTTGTAGAAGAGAAGCCTTCGGCACCACCGGAAAGGTCGAGGGAAGTGGCAAAGATAGCTAAAGCTTCGCCAGGGAAACCAGAAGTAGCGCCTATAACTTCTAGTAGAGTGGAAAAGGTAGAGAAGATAGATAAACCAGAGAAGGGGGAAAAGGTTCGTCCGCGAGGACGGGAACGGCGCGAAAAGGAACGTAAGGGTAAAGTGACCCCCCTGGATACCGCTAGGCCCCTCCGTAAACGGGCGGAAAGCAAGCCGTTGCGCATCCCTAAGCCCCCAGAGTTGGGGACTAAGGAAACTCAGGAGAAGAGACGGGAGCGCCCTGGTAAAATTGAAGCTAAAGCCCGGGAGAGGATCCGGGATAGATTCTTGGAAGAAGAACGGGAAGAAGAACGCCTAGTCTGGCGGGAAAAGCCTCGGCCTAAGGTTAAGGAACAACCGGAGCCTCCTCGAGTGGTACCGCATGTTGTCTTGAGCGGGCCCTTAACTGTACAGGAGTTGGCTAAAAAATTAAATAAGACAGCAGCCGAGGTAATTAAGAAGCTTATGAGCCTGGGCGTAATGGCTACCATAAATCAAGAGCTCGATGTGGATACAGCGGCCATCGCAGCTCAGGAGTTGGGTGCTGAAGTAGAGATCAAGATAGAAAGGCCTATAACAGAGCTTCCAGATATCCCCGACGATCCCGCCACCCTTAAGCCGCGACCGCCAGTAGTAACGGTTATGGGTCATGTAGACCACGGGAAGACATCGCTTTTAGATGCCATCCGGCATACTAATGTTACAGCGACAGAAGCTGGCGGAATTACCCAGCATATAGGAGCCTACCAGGTAACAGTTAATGGCCGTAAGATAACTTTCCTGGATACGCCAGGACATGAAGCCTTCACGGCCATGCGGGCTCGGGGAGCCCAGGTTACAGATATAGCTGTACTGGTAGTAGCTGCCGATGATGGGGTAATGCCCCAGACAGTGGAGGCCATAAACCACGCTAAGGCAGCTAACGTGCCTATTATTGTAGCTATTAACAAGATCGATAAGCCGGATGCTAACCCAGAGAGGATCAAGCAGCAGCTAACCGAATACGAGCTGGTACCTGAAGAATGGGGTGGAGATACTATTATGGTACCAGTCTCGGCTTTAAAGAAGCAGGGCTTGGAGCAGCTCCTGGAAATGATCCTTTTGGTCGCTGATTTACAGGAGCTCAAGGCCAATCCGGATCGACCTGCTCGCGGGGTAGTTATTGAGGCCAAGCTAGATCGGGGACGCGGGCCAGTGGCTACTGTACTGGTGCAGAAAGGCACTCTAAAAGTAGGGGATACTCTGGTAGCTGGGAGCGTCTATGGCCGGGTCCGGGCCATGCTTGACGACCGGGGTAACCGGGTACAGGAAGCCCCACCTTCTACACCGGTAGAGATTTTAGGCCTTAATGATGTGCCGGAAGCTGGAGATATATTCCAAGTGGTAGAAGACGAAAAGCTGGCCCGCCAGGTGGCTGAGGAACGCCTGATAGAGAAAAGGCAAAAAGAGCTACAGGTTGCTGCTAAGACTTCCCTGGACGAGATCTTTAAGCAAATGGAAGCAGGACAACTTAAGGAGCTCAAGGTTATTCTTAAAGCTGACGTGCAAGGTTCCGTGGAGGCTTTGCGGAATAGTCTAGAACGTCTCTCCAACGAGGAAGTAAAGGTGAATATCATCCACAGCGGAGTAGGCGCCATCACGGAGACTGATGTTATGCTGGCAGCTGCTTCCAAGGCTATAATCATCGGTTTCCAAGTACGGCCGGATGCTAACGCCCGCAAGGCAGCTGAGGGTACTGGAGTCGAGATTCGCTTATACCGAGTTATTTATGAAGTATTGGATGATATTAAAGCTGCCATGGTTGGGCTCTTAGAACCTGAAAAACGCGAGGTTTTCTTAGGCCGTGCGGAAGTCCGAGCTACTTTTAAGGTTCCTAAAGTGGGTACCGTGGCTGGTTGTTACGTTAGCGAAGGGAAGATTGTTAACCGGGCCCTGGTGCGGTTAATACGTGACGGAGTAGTTATTTATGAAGGACGCATCGCCTCCCTTAAGCGCTTTAAGGATGATGTCCGCGAAGTGGCGCAAGGGTTCGAGTGTGGTATTGGGCTGGAGAAGTTTAACGATATTAAGGAGGGCGACATTATAGAAGCTTATACTATTGAAGAGATAAGACGCGAGTTATAAGGAGGCGAAAGCTCCTATGTCGATAAGGGTGGAACGGGTAGCAGAACAGATGAAAAAAGAAATAGCCGAGCTTTTGCAAGATGAAATAAAAGATCCCCGGATCGGTTTTGTAACCGTGACCGATGTGGAGCTATCTAGTGATATGCAGCACGCCAAGGTGTATGTCAGCGTCTATGGAGATGAGGAACAAAAGAAGCAAACCCTAGAGGCGTTAGCCCGGGCTACGGGTTTTATCCGCCGGGAGATAGGCCGGCGGATAAAGCTCCGCTTAGTGCCGGAGATTGTATTCAAATACGATGAGTCTATCGAACGCGGGGACCGGATAGCCCGACTTTTATCCCGGATTAAAGCGGAGGAAGGGTAAGGTATCATGGGTATAGCAGCCGAGATAGCTGCTGAGCTGACCCAAGCTAAAGAAGTAGTCATCGCTTCTCACCGGCTACCCGATGGGGACTGTATAGGTTCCACCTTGGCCTTGGCTAGAGCCTTGGGTCAGCTGGGGGCCCGAGTGGCGGCTGTAATAGGTGATCCGGTACCTGAGATGTATAGTTTCCTTCCCGGTAGCAAGGAATTATTGTTCCCTAATCAGGTCCCTTTCCTACCCTCTCTCCTTATAGTGGTGGATTGTACAGATTTAGAAAGGGTAGAGGAAGGTTTTAGTTCCTGGAGACAGAAAGTCCGGCGGATAATTAACATCGATCACCATGTTAGTAACACTTTTTTTGGTGATCTTAACTTTGTGGATGAAGGAGCCGCTGCTACAGGGGAACTGATTTACGCTGTGCTAAAGGAAATAGATGGAATATGCATAGATGCCGCCATAGCTACAGCCCTGTATACTGCCCTGGTAACTGATACAGGTTCTTTTCAGTTTGAAAACTGCCAATCCCGTACCTTGAGGCTCGCTGCTGAGTTGGTAGATTTGGGGGCGGATCTAGCCCTTATTCGAGAAAATTTATGGGAAAATAAGCCTCTTTTGTCTATCCGCCTCCTGGCTGAAGTTTTGCCTACCCTTTCCTTAGCTTATGAGGGGAAGGTGGCGTGGTTGGTAGTCAGACAGGAAGTAATGGAAAAACTAGGTGCAAAGGGAGAACATGCTGAGGGGCTGGTAAACTATCCTCGCTCTATCGCCGGTGTAGAAGTAGGAGCGGTCTTCAGGGAATTGGAGCCGGGGGTTATTAAGGTAGCTTTACGCTCAAAAAAGCAACTAGATGTTAATGAAGTGGCTGCTCTCTTTGGTGGCGGAGGACACAAACGGGCCGCAGGCTGCCTCATTCGCGGGTCGTTAGAAGAGGCGGTGGAACAGGTGATTAAGGCGGTGGGGGAGCGTTTAAATCATGCTGGAAGGCTTTATTAATGTGTTAAAACCCCCCGGACCTACCTCACGGGGGGTAGTGGACCGCCTGCGCCAGATATTAGGGGTAGAAAGGGCTGGACATGGCGGCACCTTGGACCCTTTAGCTTCCGGGGTATTACCGGTAGCTATAGGTCGCTCTACCCGGCTTCTAGAATACATTCAGGCGGAGCGCAAGTCCTATCGGGTAGAGGTGATTTTTGGCCTTAAAACCACCAGTCACGACCTGGAGGGAGAGGTGATAGAGTGCTCTCCAGTAGAAAGGCTGGAGGAAGAGGTCCTTCTTCGTGCCCTTTCCCACTTCACAGGGGAACTAGAGCAGGTTCCTCCTATGTTTTCGGCTTTACGCCACCAGGGTCGGCGTCTTTATAACCTGGCCCGGGAAGGTAAGGAATTGCCCCGCCAGGCAAGAAAGATCACCATATATGACCTACGATTAGTAAGGATATGGCCTGAGGGGCCCTACCCGCGGGCCCTTCTTGAAATAATGTGTTCTAAAGGTACTTATGTGCGAACCCTTTGCCACGACCTAGGAGAATTTTTAGGTTGTGGGGCTACTTCATTATTTCTTTTAAGGACACAAGCAGGACCGTTTAAAGTAGAGACTGCTTGGACCTTAGAAGAGATTGCCAGGGCTGTTCAAGAGGGGTGTCGGGATTTTCTTTTGCCGCCAGAAGCCGGGGTGCAGCATTTACCTGCTGTAGTGGTCAAACAGGAAGGGGTGGAAAGGTTTTTAAACGGCCATTTTCTGCCCGCGGCCCTTTGCCAGGAATTGCCTGCTGAGCTTCCAAGGGGAGCACGGGTGCGGTTACACCAAGAAGAAGGGAAATTATTGGGTATAGCCATATACTCAGAAAGGATGGGTGAAGGACTTTTAAAACCCGAAAAGGTTATTTTCTCTTCAGGTTAGAGCGATCTTAAGACGACGAGGAAACGAGGCAATATGAGGGTGCGGTACGGTTTACAAGGTACTGACGCCGTAAAGGGATGTTGTGTAGCTTTAGGAAACTTTGATGGTGTCCACCGGGGACACCAGGAGCTTATTCATGCCACAGTTAAGAAGGCCCAGGAGAAAGGGTGCCCTGCGGTAGTTGTCACTTTCGATCCCCACCCAGCTTTAGTGCTTACCCCGGATGATCCACCGGGCTTACTTACCACTAAAGAGCAAAAAATGGAGCTCATAGCTGGGTTAGGGGTTGATTTTCTTTATTTTTTACCCTTTGATTTAAACCTTGCTTCTTTAACTCCAGAGGCTTTCGTGCGACAAATCCTGTGGACTTATTTTTACCCTTCTTTAGTGGTAGTAGGTTTTAACTATACCTTTGGCCGGGGGGGGCGGGGTAATCCTTACTTGCTGGCTGCCCTGGGAAGGGAGCTAGGCTTTGAGGTAGAGGTTATCCCCCCTGTAAAGGTACGTGACCATCTCGTCAGTAGCACTGCCATCCGAGAGGCATTAGCCGCAGGGGATGTAGCCCTAGCCAGGGAATTCCTAGGATACTGGCCTACCCTTGTAGGATATGTAGTTTCAGGTGAGGGACGTGGCCGGCTTTTAGGTTTTCCTACGGCTAATATAGCTGTGGAGCCAGAAGTTAGGCTTCCCGCTTACGGAGTATATGCTTGCCGTGTTAAGCTTCCTAACGGTTCCTGGCAGGCGGGAATAGTAAACATAGGGAAGCGGCCCACCTTCGGTTCTAACCTTGTACCCACGGTGGAGGTTCATCTATTGGATTTTTCTGGTTACCTCTATGGAGAAAAACTCAAGCTTGAATTAAGGTATTTCCTGCGGCCAGAAAAATCCTTCGCCAGCTCCCATGAATTGATCGAGCAAATAGGAGCCGATATAAGGAGGGCTAGGCAAATCTTAAAAGGCGTAACCAGCTCTTTTAAAGTGACGTAAGATGATTATGGTAGCTTAATTTTCTAATGGGCTTCCCGGGTAAGCGGAGCTGGTGCGAGGTGCGGGTAGGTGCGGGTTATTCTTACTTCCCATGGGCGAAAACGCTTAAAAGAACTACGGCAGGAAGGTATAGATATAAGCGATGTCATGTCCGCCGCCCTTAAGATCCCAGGACACATCGTAGTAGCTACTAGATTCCGCGGTTTCCTAGCTTCCTCGGGTAGAGCCTTCGACCTAGTTATTAAGGATGTACCGGCTGGACGATTGGTCATTACAATTATCGGGAAATAGTTGCACGGGCTTGGCTATTTATTTTATAATACTAACAAAATGAACAATGAACCCAGGCTAGGAGAGGCGAGCCTCCGGCGCTTCCCTTGGCAGTGGGCGATTAAGCATTTAAGGAGGTAAATTCCATGGCTTTAGAAAAGGAAAAGAAACAGGAAATTATTAAACGCTTCCAGAGGCACGAAACGGATACGGGGTCGCCAGAAGTTCAGATAGCTATCCTAACGGAACGTATTAATTCTTTAACCGAGCATCTTAAGATACATCGTAAGGACCATCATTCACGTCGAGGCCTTCTTAAAATGGTAGGCCAGCGCCGGCGTTTACTCAATTATCTCCGGGAGAATGATATGGAAAGATACCGCCAGTTAGTGGAGACACTAGGTTTGAGGCATTAATAACACAACGGGAGCGGGAAAGCCGCTCCTTTTATTTGTAGCCTGGGGGGATTTAAGAGCTTGTCCTGCAGGAAATACTATGATAAATGTCGAAGAAATACTAGATTATCCAGGTTAACAACAGGGGAGGAAAAGGGAAGTTCATGCAACCAGTATTGCGTAAAGCGCTTACCGTAGCCGGCCGGGACCTTATTTTAGAAACGGGTCGGCTAGCGAGGCAGGCTGGTGGTGCCGTCCTAGTCCAATACGGAGGCACTATGGTACTGGTTACCGCCACAGCCTCACCTCAACCTCGGGAAGGTATTGACTTCTTTCCACTAACTGTTGATTATGAAGAACGGCTATACGCGGCTGGTAAAATACCAGGGGGCTTTATAAAGAGGGAAGGAAAACCTAGCGAAAAAGCCATCCTTTCCAGCCGTTTGATCGATCGGCCTATCCGTCCCCTTTTTCCCAAAAGTTATCGGAATGATGTGCATGTAGTAGCTACTGTTCTATCAGTAGATCAGGATTGCCCCCCCAATGTAGCTGGGATAATAGGCGCTTCAGCTGCGCTAACCCTTTCTGATATTCCTTTTAATGGACCTATAGGAGCCGTAGCTGTAGGCCTCATCAACGGGGAGCCTGTAATAAACCCCACCCTAAAACAGGAAGAAGAAAGCAAACTTCACTTAGTAGTGGCTGGTACCTATGAGGCGGTTATGATGGTGGAAGCGGGAGCTGATGAGGTACCGGAGGATCTCCTTTTGGAAGCTATAATGGCCGGCCACGAAGAAATCAAGCGTATTGTGGCTTTTATACAGGAGTTTTGCCAGGAAGCTAAAGATTTAGGGTTAGCCCGAGAAAAACAAGAAGTTCCTGTAATAGAGCTATATCCGGGGATTGAGGAGGCTACCCGGTCTCTGGCTTGGAGTAGGTTAGAAGAGGTGATACGCCAGGGAATAGCGGAAAGATGGGGAAAGCAAGTACGGGAAAAAAATCTAGAAGCTTGTAAGGAGGCCATCATCCAAGAGGTCTTGGCCACTCACAGCGAGGCCGCTGTGGAACAACCTGAACTAGCGAGACAAATTAGTGACATTGTGACCCAGGTGGAGAAGGAGATCGTCCGGAAGTTGATATTGGAGGAAGGGATACGGGTAGACGGCCGAAAGCTAGATGAGATCCGTCCCATAAGCTGTGAGGTAGGAGTCCTGGCGCGGACGCATGGTTCGGCGTTATTCACCCGAGGAGAAACCCAGATCCTTACTGTAACTACCTTAGGGTCAGTAAGCGATGAACAGATATTGGATGACCTGGGAGTAGAAGAGTCTAAACGCTATATGCATCACTACAACTTTCCACCTTACTCTGTGGGAGAAGCGCGGCCCATACGAGCTCCTGGCCGACGTGAGATAGGCCATGGCGCCTTAGCCGAGCGTGCCTTAGAGCCTATGATCCCTTCTGAAGAGGAGTTTCCTTACGCTATTAGGCTTGTGTCCGAGGTGTTGAGTTCCAACGGTTCCACTTCCATGGGGAGTGTATGCGGTAGTACCCTAGCTCTTATGGATGCCGGGGTTCCCATTAAGGCTCCGGTGGCCGGTGTGGCTATGGGCCTAGTCAAGGAAGGGGATAAAGTCGCCATCCTAACCGACATCCAGGGGATCGAAGATGCCTTAGGAGATATGGATTTTAAGGTTGCAGGTACAGCCCGAGGAGTAACCGCGTTGCAGATGGATATTAAGATCCCCGGGATCGATCGTAACATCCTGGCTCAGGCCTTGGAACAAGCTCGCCGTGCTCGCCTATATATTTTAGAAAAGATGCTAGAAGTGCTCCCGGAGCCCAGGAAGGAATTGTCTCCTTATGCCCCACGGATGCTCACCACCGTGGTGGACACTGATAAAATACGTGATATCATCGGCCCCGGAGGCAAAGTAATTAAAAAGATTATAGAAGAGACGGGGGTAGAAATAGATATTGAGGATGATGGCCGTATATTTATTGCTGCTAATGATGCGAAAGCCGGGGAAAGGGCCCTTCAAATTATAGAAGCCCTTACCAAGGATATAGAAGTGGGTAAGATTTACAACGGTCGCGTCACCAGGATAACTGACTTTGGTGCTTTCGTAGAGATTATACCAGGTGTCCTAGGGATGCCTGGTAAGGAGGGCCTGGTGCATATTTCCCAACTGGCCGAGGGAAGGGTAAGCCGTGTAGAGGATGTAGTGAAAGAAGGGGACGAAATATTAGTGAAGGCCATAGGGTTTGATTCCCAGGGAAGGGTAAGGCTGTCTCGTAAAGAAGCCCTGCGATCTCTACAGAGCTCTCCTGCGCCCACGCGGCCTACTTATCGACGCCCTGGTCGTGAACGCCGGGTTCGCTAAGCACTTAGAATCTTAAGCGATATTCTATTCCTGGTTGTTCTGATGCCGGATAGTGTTCGCTGATCATTTTTAGATTACTAACCCTTTGCCAGTAGAGCATATATTTATGTATGGACTTAAGGCAAAAGCTAAAGGGAAGCGGGTGAAAGATTTGCGTGTGCTCTACTGGCGGCGCCAGAGACTGATATTTTGGGGTTTAGTAGTCCTAGCTTTGGGATTGGTGTTTGGCGGTTGGCTATGGTGGGCGGCACGGACGGTTTATGTGACTAAGGTAGTTCCTATATACCAGGGTGATGCAAATAAGAAAGCTATAGCCCTGGTATTTAATGTGGATTGGGGGGAAGAGCATCTTCCCCAAATATTGGAACTTCTTTCCCAAGGGAAGGTACGAGCCACCTTTTTCCTCACAGGGCAGTGGGCAGATAAGTTTCCAGAATTGGTTAGAAAGGTGGCTGAGTCTGGCCATGAGGTGGGGAATCATGGTTACGGCCATCTGCATGTAAATAATTTAAGCCGAGAGGAAATACGCCGGGATATAAAGCGAGCAGAGGAAGTGCTTATGGGTTTGATAGGCCGAAAACCTGCTCTTTATACTCCTCCCTATGGAGAGAATAAACCCCATGTCATAGCTGCAGCAGTAGAGTTAGGGTATAAATTTATCCTCTGGACTATAAATCCAGGGGACTACTTGCCAGGCACTAAACCAGAAGATATTATAAAAACGGTAATATCCCATAGCCAGAACGGGGCTATAATTCAGCTTCATCCGACAGCCGCCACTACCCAGGCTTTACCAGGTATTATTAATGGATTAAAAAAGCGTGGATACGCCCTGGTTACGGTATCCGAGATCTTATAAAGTGGACGTTATTAATACTAAAGTTCCTCCTCGAACATAATAGAAGGTGATAAAATTGTTCGAGGAGGAAAAGGAATGAATTTCTGGGGGAAGATTTTAACCGTCTTTTTTTTGTGTATAAGTTTTACCTTAGTAGGAGAGGCAGCAGAAGCACCTTGGGTTAGTGCTCCGGGAGCTATTCTTTTAGAAGCTAGTACAGGTCAAGTCCTTTATGCTAAGAATGCTCACCAGGAGCGCCCCCCAGCCAGCACCACCAAGATATTGACAGCTGTTTTGGGCTTGGAATTGGGGCGCCTGGATGACTATGTTAAAGTGAGTAAATATGCAGCTAGTACTCCAGGAGCTAGTATTGATCTAGTACCAGGGGTGGTACTACGTCTGGAAGATCTTATTAAAGGGGCCCTGTTAAATTCTGGCAATGATGCGACAGTAGCTATAGCCGAACATCTGGCGGGTTCAGAAGAAATCTTCGCCTGGCTTATGAACCGAAAGGCTGTTTTACTCGGAGCCTTCCAGAGCCATTTCGTAAATCCCAACGGCCTGCCTGCCGAAGGCCACTATAGTACAGCTTACGATTTAGCGGTTATTACTCGCTATGCCCTAACCATTCCCCTCTTCCGCCAAATGGTAAAGACCCGCCAGGCTAAGATTATGACTTCTGATGGGCCCCGCTATCTATACAATACCAATCGCCTTCTGGAGAGTTATAAAGGAGCTGATGGTGTAAAGACAGGTACTACCAATGCAGCAGGGCAATGCTTGGTGGCCTCAGCTACAAGGGAGGGTCGGCAGCTCATAGCCGTGGTCTTGAGGAGCGAGGATAGATATGAAGATGCTAGGGTTTTATTGGATTACGGATTTAGTAATTTTTACTTGGAGAAGGTACCAGGTGGACAAAGGGTTGCCATGATTTACGTACCTTGTGGCCAGAAAAAGGAAATAGGGGTTGTAACTGCCCAGGAGGTAGCCTGGGCGGTTCCCACGGAAAAGATGGATCAATTGGAAAAGCGGGTGATTCTTTTCCCCCAAGTAAAAGCACCGGTCCAGAAGGGACAAGTTCTAGGTCGGATTGTCCTCTTATATCAGGGGAAGGAAGTTTCTTCCGCTGACTTGGTGGCTGAAGAGGGGGTGCCCGCAGAGAGAGGATTAATTCCCTTCTGGAAGTGGTGAAAGGATGTATCGAAAAATAACTTTAGACAATGGCATAAGGGTGGTAAGTGAAGAGATCCCTTTTGTTCATTCTGTAGCCTTAGGAGTTTGGGTACGGGCGGGTTCGCGAAATGAGACCGAGGAAAATCACGGGGTTTCCCACTTTATAGAGCATCTGCTTTTTAAAGGAACTGAAAAAAGGAGCGCTAGGGAAATTGCCGAGGCCCTAGAATCCGTTGGCGGAGTGCTTAATGCCTTTACTACCAAAGAATACACCTGTTTTTATACCCGAGTGCTAGCAGAACATCTGGACTTAGCCATCGATGTCTTAAGCGATATGCTTTTTAATCCCCGCTTCAACTTAGAGGACATTGAAAAAGAAAAGAAGGTTATCCTAGAGGAAATAAAAATGTATGAGGATTCTCCAGATGAATTAGTTCACGACTTGTTTGCCCAAACTGTCTGGCCCGGTCATCCCTTAGGAAGGGCCATCTTAGGCACCTTCCAATCCATAGAAGGGCTGAATAGAGAACGCATTTGTAATTATTATCATGAGCATTATAATGCCCGCAACATCGTCCTAGCTGCAGCCGGCAATTTTAAGACCCAGGAGCTGGAAGAGAAACTGGCCAAGGCTTTTGGACAGCGGGAACTCCCCGGGGAGCCGGCTGTTTATTATCCACCCCATGACAGACCCGGGATAAGTATAAATATTAAAGATACCGAGCAAGTTCAGATCTGCCTGGGTACCCCTGGCCTTGCCCAAGATGATGAAGATATTTATGCTTTGCAGGCTTTAAACAATATTTTGGGCGGGGGTATAAGTTCACGTTTATTCCAGCTTATACGCGAGGATAATGCCCTAGCTTATTCGGTTTATTCTTATCATGCAGGGTATGTTGATAGTGGGCTGTTTACTGTATATGCTGGTACTAGCCCTTCTAACTTTCGGCAAGTAGTGGAACTTATTTTAAAGCAACTTGCTATCTTAAAAAACGAGGGAGTTACGGAGAAGGAGCTTAAGCGCACTAAGGACCAGATTCGTGGCAACTTGCTCCTTAATCAAGAGAACGTAAGCCATCGGATGAGCCGCTTGGGAAAAACTGAGCTTTCCTTTGGAAGGGTAATCACAACAGAAGAGGTGATAGAAAATCTCACTAAAGTAACAGTGGAAGATGTACAAAGGGTAGCCAAGAACTTGTTTTCTGCCCAAAGCCTGTCCTTGACCACTTTAGGACCGCCCCTGGAGGAATTAGATCTTAAGATGCTAGCTAGGCAAGTAGGATTATAAAGTCTTTAAAGGAGGATAAGGCTAGTGGACCGCCTCCAACATATTTTCGAACTTCAAGCAAAGCTAGATGCTGAGATTGAAAAGAACCATCAGCTTCCCGAACAGGACTTGTCTACTTGGGTACAAAAGGAAACTATGGCTATAATAGTAGAGTTAGCCGAACTTCTTGAAGAGGTTAATTTCAAATGGTGGAAGATCCCGCATCCCTTAAACCGGGAGGCTCTCAAGGAAGAGCTAGCGGATATTTTACACTTCTTTGTTAGCATGTGCCTAAAAATTGGGGTAAGCGCTGAGGAGTTATACCAGACTTATGTAGCCAAAAATGCAGAAAATTTCCGAAGGCAAAGGGGGCTATCTTCGCGAAAAGGTTATGTCCGGCTGGAGGGAGAAGCCAAGTGAATAAGGCTAATATCCTAGCCCAAGAGATAGAAAAGTTACGCCGTCAGCTAGAGGATGTTTTAAGCCGAGGGAGCCGTGTAGATAGCCAGGAAGTAGCTAATTTAAGCCGGCAAATAGATGCCATGGTAGTGGAATACACTAGGCTCCAAAGGAAATATTCCAAGTAATAGAAATGCTGGTGTTACCATATCTTTTAGCAGGAGGTGGCATTAATGTGGGGATCTATAAGTATGCTCAGCCTCCTGCTCTTACTTTTTTATGGGGCACTAAAGGTTAAAATGCGGACATACCAGATTTCTGGTAGTGGAGAGAATCTGCCTAGTCCAGCTTCCCGAGCACTGGCTGAACTAGTAGGTATCGCTGGAGGGATATACCTCTCCCTGGTCATGATGGTTAGCTTTCTTAAACTTACAGTACCAGAGAGCATCTCCTTTGGGGGATGGTCCCTAGATCCCTTGGCTCTAGTAGCCATTTTAGTAGCCCTTATCCAGCCGTTAATTCTAGCCTGGTGGCCACGCCATAGAAAACGGTAGGTGATGCAATAGATGCGCCTTATGGAGTTGAAGGGGAAAGAAATTATTAACATATATGATGGTTCCCGGCTGGGGACCTTAGGAGAAGGTGATCTTATAATTAATGTAGAAACAGGCGAAATAGAGGCCCTGGTTTTGCCGGGCTCTAGAGGCCTCCTATCCATATGGGGAAGAAGGCAAGAACTGGTGATACCTTGGGAGGCCGTGCATAAAGTAGGGAGCGAAGTGATCACTATAGATTTGGGACCACCTTGAAAGGGGAGCTCGAGGGCAAGAAGTTGCGGCCAGCTAAAGTAGAAGCCTAGTCGGGCTTAAAGCAAAACAACTAAACCCAAGCGGCAGCAGCCGAGCAAAGCTCTATCCGCGAAAGACTTTGGGGCAAGCGAAGACCAAGCAGGCCAGGAACTGAAACTGGGGATTAATCCAGGGTCGGAGGCGTTGACAGGGTTATCTTCTTATGTTAGCATAATTAACGAAATAGGAAAAGGAGAAACTTAACCTCATCTCGTGCGGAGCGGGGTAGAGGCGCGGCGTAGCAAGAGTACTGTACCGGAGTTGGGAAGCGAGGAGGGTACGGGAAAGGGCTAGCCGCCGAAGTAGGTAGGCTACCCAGGCTTACCTGCTGGGCTGGTGCTGAATAAGCACTAGACTGTCACTATCCCGGGGATAGTGGAGCGCTCCTCGCACGATGGCCTCGAGATGAGTATTCTTTGTTTATCCGGGGGAAGCCGGAGCAAGAATGCTCATGGTTTCCCCTGTTTTTTTAAATGAAGAAGAGAGGTGGAACAAATTTGACAGAAAAGATTAAGGTTGTAATTACTGGTGCGGCTGGGAAGATGGGGCGAGAAATGACTAAAGGGTTGCTAAAGTCCCCTAAGACAGAGGTGGTAGGAGCTGTTGATCTGGTCCAGGTGGGTACTGATATAGGTGTCCTGAATGGTTTTCCCCCCGTAGGAGTTACTATAAGTAAAGATTTAGCAGGAGTTTTAGACCGGACTAGACCACAGGTCCTCGTTGATTTTACTGTGGCATCGGCAGCTTTAGAAAACGCTAAGCAGGCGGTCCTCCGTGGTGTATGCCCGGTAATTGGGACTACTGGCCTAGCCGGGGGGGATTTAGAGGAGTTACATATCCTATGTGAAGAAAGAGGTATCGGTGCAGTAGTAGCTCCTAATTTTTCCCTTGGCGCTGTATTAATGATGCATTTTGCACGTCAGGCGGCGCGCTATTTTCCCCATGTAGAAATAATTGAAATACACCATGAACAGAAGTTGGATGCCCCTTCAGGGACAGCTCTAAAAACTGCTGAACTTATGGCGGAGGTGAGGGCCGAGCTCGAATCTACCTTCGCTAAAGATACAAGGCCGGATCACGGGCAAGGGAAAAAAGAAGAAAAAATTAAGGGGGTACGAGGGGGTGAATACCAGGGCTTTCCCATCCATAGCCTTAGGTTACCGGGGGCGATAGCCCACCAGGAAGTCATTTTTGGGGGACAGGGCCAGCTGTTAACCATCCGACATGATACCACTAGCCGGGAGGCTTTCCTCCCTGGTCTGTTACTAGCTATCGAGAAGGTCTTAAAGTTAAGGGGGGTGGTCTATGGCTTAGACAAACTTCTGGAGCTGTAAGTATCTTCAAGCACCTCCGATCCCGCCAGCACATATATTACAGTAGCGAGAAGGCAATTAGAGCAGGAGGTCGTTCCAGCGTGGACCAAAAGCTGGCGGGGGTCCGGGTAGGACTTATCGGTGGGGATGCCCGGGAGCTAGTGCTCATCAGGGAGCTAGTCCGCTTAGGTGCGGAAGTCAAGGTAGCGGGTTTCCCGCCATCCCCAGAGACGCACGGCTGTATTTTGACTAAGGATCCTGCTGAGGTTGTCCGGGGAACGCACGTTCTTATACTTCCTGTACCAGGGGCTGATACCCAAGGGAATATACACGCTGTTTTAACGGGCCAGACCTTCCATTTAGAAGAGAAATGGGTGAAGGAGGTGGCCGCCGGTACCCCGGTATTGGTGGGAGTAGCCCGGCCAATCCTTAAGCAAGTGGCCACACGATACGGCTGGCGGTTAATAGAAACAGCCGAAATGGACGAAATGGCCATTTTGAACTCAGTTCCTACGGCCGAGGGCGCTATTATGCTGGCTATGCAGGAGATGCCTATTACCTTACATGGGAGCCAGGCCTTTGTCCTCGGTTTAGGGCGTACCGGTTTGACCCTAGCTTATATGTTAGCCGGGATAGGGGCCAGGGTAACGGTGGTAGACCGGGGGGCGGCCGACCGGGCTCGAGCTATGGCCCTGGGCTGGCGAGCCATTTCGTTTGAAGAGCTAGCTCATTATATAAGCCAGGCTCAGGTCATTTTCAATACAGTGCCCGCCTTAGTCCTTACAGCTACAGTTTTAAGCCATACCTCACCGGAATGCTTAATTATAGATCTCGCTGCTGCACCTGGTGGTACTGACTTCGTAGCAGCACAGAAACTAGGCAGGAAAGCCATGCTAGCCCCGGGACTACCAGGTAAAGTAGCCCCTAGAACAGCCGGTGAAATCCTTGCCCGCTTATATCCCCGCCTGATATTGGAGAGCCTGGAACGACCGTAAACCCTATCCGGAGGTGCTTAAAACATGAGGCTTAAAGATAAAAAGATAGGGTTTGCTGTGACAGGCTCCCATTGTACTATATCTAAGGTTTTGCCCCAGATTAAAAAACTTATGGATGAGGGGGCTGAAGTTTATCCCATTCTCTCACCGGCGGTTAAGGACACCGATACACGTTTCGGCCCTGGAGCTTCTTGGCAGGCCCAGTTAGAAACCCTCACCGGTCACCAAGCGATAACTACCATCGTGGAGGCCGAACCCATCGGTCCCCAGAAGCTTTTAGATGCCCTAATTATTGCACCTTGTAGCGGGAACACCTTGGCTAAATTGGCCAACGGGATAACTGATACGCCGGTTCTTATGGCTGCTAAAGCTGTGTTACGTAACCAGCGGCCTGTAATCATTGCCATCTCTACCAATGACGGCTTAGGAGCGAATGCTAAAAACTTAGGATTACTTTTAAACGCTAAAAATATATATTTGGTTCCCTTCGGGCAGGATGACCCTTATAACAAAGCTAATTCTTTAATAGCTGATATGAATCTTATTTTAGAGACCACCTTAGCTGCCCTGGGTGGGAGGCAACTCCAGCCAGTTCTTCTGGGCCCGGGGGGAGGTAGTGGATAGATATAGGAGGGATACCTAAAAAATATGCGCCAGTTAAATGTGGCTGTAGTGGGGACAGGAGCAGTAGGCCAAACAATGTTACAGGTGCTAGCAGAAAGGAATTTCCCTGTAGGCAAACTCAAGGTATTGGCCACCAGCCGTTCAGCTGGTAAAACAGTGAAGTTTAAAGGAGAGGATCATGTTATTGAGGAAACTACCCCGGAATCCTTTAAAGATATTCATTTAGCCCTTTTTGCCGGAGGTGAAGCGAGCAAACTTTTCGCCCGGGAGGCGGTAGCCCGGGGCGCAGTAGTCATCGATAACAGTAGCACCTTCCGTATGGATCCCGATGTTCCCTTGGTAGTCCCGGAAGTCAACCCCCAGGATGTGCGCTGGCATAAGGGCATCATAGCTAATCCCAATTGTTCCACCATCCAGATGGTGGTTGCTTTAAAACCTTTACATGATGTAGCCCGTATCAAGAGGGTGGTAGTAGCTACCTACCAGGCAGTATCGGGGGCCGGACAAGAAGCTATCGAGGAGTTACGGGAACAATCAATACGAATACTTAGCGGAGAAGAAGCAGGGGAGGGGAAGGTCTTCCCCCACCAGATCGCCTTTAACTGCTTGCCTCATATAGACGTTTTTTTAGATAATGGGTATACCAAGGAAGAAATGAAGATGGTTAACGAGACTAAGAAAATAATGGGTGATGAGACTATACGAGTTACGGCTACTACAGTGCGGGTCCCGGTCTTTAATGGCCATTCGGAAGCAGTGAACATCGAAACGGAAAGAAAATTAACAGCCGATGAAGCACGGGAGATCTTGCGTCGGGCGCCCGGAGTGATAGTAGTAGATGATCCCCAAGAAAAAGTTTACCCTCTACCTATTATGGCTTCGGGGCGGGATGAAGTTTTTGTGGGCCGCATCCGGGAAGACATTTCCTTGGAGCATGGGTTGAACTTATGGATTGTGGCTGATAATCTCCGAAAAGGGGCAGCCACCAACGCGGTACAGATTGCTGAACTGTTGCTCAAGGAAGGATTGCTATAGGAGAGACGACCAGCCGGTCGACCGGAGACCATTAGATCCTCCCAAGGAGACATTGTGGAAAACTAAAGAGAGCTAGGACATGGGGAGGAAAAGGAGGTGAGCCTCCTTGAAGGTTCTGGTCCAGAAATTTGGCGGGTCTTCAGTGGCTCGGGCCGAAGACCGCCGTCTGGTAGTACGGCATATTCTTAAGGCCCGGGAGGGGGGCTATCGGGTAGTGGTAGTGGTTTCGGCTATGGGGAGACGTGGAGCCCCTTATGCCACGGATACCCTTCTGGACCTGGTGGCCGGTCAAGATATAAGTCCCAGGGATAAAGATCTCCTCCTTTCCTGCGGGGAGATTATAGCTACAGTGGTACTAGCTGGTGCCTTACGGGAGGCTGGTGTACCAGTTGTCTGCTTAACAGGTGCCCAAGCGGGTATCATAACTGATGATAACTTTGGAGACGCCAGAATCATACGGGTGGAGCCCCGGCGGATACGTCAGGAGTTAGAGCGGGACCAGGTAGTTGTGGTAGCTGGGTTTCAAGGGGTGACAGAAAGCGGGGAAATAACCACTTTAGGCCGAGGAGGGAGCGACACTACCGCTGCTGCCCTTGGAGTAGCCTTGGAAGCTGAGGCAGTAGAGATTTTTACAGATGTAGATGGGCTGAAGACAGCGGATCCCCGGATTGTATCTGAAGCTCGGACTTTAGAAACGGTTACTTACAACGAATTATGCCAGCTCGCCTACGAGGGGGCCAAAGTAATCCACCCCCGGGCGGTAGAGATAGCCCGGGAAAAGAATATACCACTTAAGATCCGCTCGACCTTCAGTGATGGCCCCGGAACCCTGGTGGTACCCTGGCAGCCGGGAGCAACCGGTATAACTATTAGCCGCGACCGTATTATCACGGGCATAACTAATGTAGCAGGGCTCACTCAATTGCGCGTTAAACTAGACGGCGAAAGGGAGGCCCGGGAAGTTTTTTCTACCCTAGCCGAAGCCAACATCAGTGTAGACTTTATCAACCTTTTCCCCGAGGAAGCTATTTTTACAGTGAATAACGGTGTAGCCGAACGGGCCGTTTCTTTGCTGCAGAAGAAAGGGTTTAAAGTACACGCGCGGCCAGGGTGCGCTAAGGTAGCGGCTGTGGGTGCCGGGATGCGTGGTGTTCCTGGCGTAATGGCTAGCATCGTTAATGCCTTAACTCAAGAAAATATTACCATATTACAATCGGCAGATTCTTATACCTCTATTTGGTGCTTAGTAGAGGAAGAGAATATGGAAAAGGCCGTACGGGCCCTGCATCGACAGTTTAAATTGAGCGCTTAAATACTTTTTAAAGGGTTAGAAACTTAACGGGGGTGATAGCCTTGGCAGTAAAATGGGGACGGATTTTAACAGCTATGGTGACACCTTTTACTCCTTCGGGAGAACTGGACCTAGAAGGAGCAAAGAAGCTGGCCAGATACCTGGTAGAACACGGGAGCGACGGCTTGGTGGTGGCAGGGACCACCGGGGAATCACCGACTTTGACCCATGATGAGAAATTAGCCCTTTTTGCTGCAGTAAAGGAGGCGGTGGGGGAACAGGCTCAGGTAATCGCAGGTACAGGAGGAAATTCTACAGCAGCCAGCGTTGAGCTTTCTAAGGAAGCGGAGAGGTTAGGAGTGGATGGGCTCCTCCTGGTAGTACCTTACTATAACCGTCCCTCCCAAGAAGGCCTATACCAGCACTTTAAGGCGATAGCCCAAGCTACTTCCCTGCCCATAATGCTTTATAACATACCTTCCCGGACTGGTCGCAATATGGAAGCAGATACCACCCTTAAGCTAGCGCAAATTGATAACATTGTGGCTGTAAAAGAGTCGAGTGGGGATCTAGATCAGGTTACTGCTATCCTACGCGGGGCACCAGAGGGTTTCCTTGTGTATAGCGGGGACGATTCTGCCACCTTGCCTATACTGGCTGTAGGAGGTTATGGTGTGGTTAGTGTGGCTGCCCATGTGGTAGGGGAGAAAATGCAAACCATGGTTCAGGCTTATGTCCAGGGGGATACAGCTCGGGCCGCGGCTATTCATCAGGAACTATTCCCTGTTTTTAAGGCCTTATTTTTAACCACCAACCCCGTGCCGGTTAAGGCAGCCCTGAACATGATGAACCTGCCTGCAGGGCCAGTACGGCTTCCTTTGGTAGAAGCTACAGAAGCTGAAAAGGAAAAAATTGCGGCTGCATTAAGGGCAGTAGGTGTGTTATAACTTGACGGGAAGCCCTCTACAGGGGTGGCCGTTGCTGACTGACGTTAAATAAGCTATAATACTAATGGCTGGTTGTAAACGGTGAATACAAAACCGGGCCGGCGGTAGACGCCCGGTTTTTTATTGATATTTAGGGACCAGGGGTAGGGGCGTTGGTTTTACTAGGTCGGCTTTTTTATCTAGCTTAGTTTTTCTAAGTTACTGACCAAGTGGAGGTGGATTAATGGTAGAAAACGGGCAAAGGGTATCTATTATTCCATTAGGTGGCTTGGGAGAAATAGGCCGTAACATGATGCTTATACGGTACGGTGCTCATATCTTAGTAATCGACTGTGGCCTAATTTTCCCGGAAGACGAAATGTTCGGCGTGGATGTTGTGATTCCTGATGTTAGTTACCTTTTAGAAAACCGGCATATGGTTAAGGGTATTATCGTTACCCATGGGCATGAAGACCATATCGGGGCTTTACCATACGTTTTGAAGGATCTCAATGTCCCGGTTTACGGAACGAAACTCACCTTGGCTTTGCTCCAGGCCAAACTTAAGGAGTACGGTGTGAACGGATTTAGGTTACAACAGGTCAAACCTAGAGATATTTTAAAATTGGGCCCTTTCAAGGTGGAATTCATCCGGGTCAGCCACTCAATAGCAGATTCTGTGGGTCTGGCTATTCATACGCCGGTGGGAACTATTGTTCATACGGGTGATTTTAAAATTGATCATACTCCTATAGACGGCGAGGTTTTTGATTTTTATAAGTTTGCCCAGCTCGGCGAGGAAGGAGTATTGGTACTTCTATCAGATAGTACAAATGTGGAACGTCCGGGTTTTACCATGTCCGAACGTGCGGTGGGCCAGACCTTTGATGAGGTATTCAGGAAGGCGAAAGAACGGATCATTGTTGCCAGTTTTGCTTCCAATATTCATCGTATTCAACAGGTGATCTCCATTGCGCACAAGTATAATCGTAAGGTGGCTATCGCTGGACGGAGTATGTTGAATGTGGTAAATATCGCCTGCGAGCTAGGTTATTTAACTATACCCCCAGGCATCCTGGTGGAACTAGATGAAATAGTACACCTCCCCAAAAACAAAACCGTGATTATTTCCACCGGCAGCCAGGGAGAACCCATGTCGGCCTTAACGCGTATGGCCATGGCTGAGCATCGTCAGGTAGAGATTATGCCAGGGGATACGGTGATCATTTCTGCCCTCCCCATTCCCGGTAATGAAAAGCTAGTGGCGCGGATAGTAGACCAGCTCTTTAAACAAGGAGCTGATGTTTATCATGAAGCAGTAGATGGAGTCCATGTTTCTGGACATGCTAGCCAGGAAGAGCTAAAGCTTATGATAAGCTTAGTGAAACCTAAATTTTTCGTACCCATCCATGGCGAGTATAGGATGCTCATTAAGCACGCTAACCTGGCCCAGGAACTCGGTATCCCTCCAGAAAATATTTTTGTTATCGAGAACGGGCAGGTGTTGGAGTTTACGCGGGAAAGGGGCTATATTGCTGGACGCGTACCGGCTGGCCGGGTATTGGTGGATGGCCTAGGTGTAGGGGATGTAGGTAACATTGTCCTTAGGGACCGAAAACAGCTGGCCCAGGATGGCATTTTAATCGTTGTTCTTACCTTAAATAAAGACACAGGTGCCATTATGGCGGGTCCGGATATTGTTTCCCGTGGTTTTGTCTACGTCCGGGAGGCGGAGGAGCTTATAG
This sequence comes from Thermanaeromonas toyohensis ToBE, assembly GCF_900176005.1. Taxonomy (NCBI): domain Bacteria; kingdom Bacillati; phylum Bacillota; class Clostridia; order Neomoorellales; family Neomoorellaceae; genus Thermanaeromonas; species Thermanaeromonas toyohensis. The sequence goes on from NZ_LT838272.1 coordinate 1,322,147, forward strand.
AGGAAGCTAAAGCTAAAGTCCGGCAGGCTTTGGATAAGTGCGAGGAGAGGAAAATTACTGATTGGTCTACGATAAAGGCTAATGTGCGGGATACTTTGAGCAAATTCCTTTATGAGAAAACCCGCAGGCGGCCTATGATTTTACCGATAATAATGGAGGTGTAAGAAGTTTTTACTTTAAGGAGGAGGGTTATGAGCAACTAGGCCCTATGGAGGGGGGAAACTTATGGAGATAGAGAGTCTTTGGACCGCCTCTTCTACGTGGATGGAGTTTCCAGTCCGGCAACGGGCCAGCAAGGGGTGCAGTAGGCTGCTATTTAATCTGCTTTTTTTACGGGTATTAGCTAGGCTAATATCTTCCCAGGGTAAGGGCCAATCTGTTTCACTCCTACCTGAGGGGAACCCCTCTCTTTCACCTTTTCACTCTAAAAGAGGAGCCTCAACTTCTTCCATGAGGACTGAGGTACCCGGAGAGCTCCGTAAACTCCTTGAGGAGGTGGCCCGCCAATACCAGCTACCCTTAAACCTGTTGCAAGGTGTAGTTAAGGCCGAGTCTAATTTTAATCCACAGGCCGTATCACCCAGCGGGGCCTTAGGCTTAATGCAGCTTATGCCGGAAACTGCTCGTGCTTTGGGAGTTAAAAACCCCTTTGATCCCCGGGAAAACCTGGAGGCCGGAGCACGTTATCTAAGGCAAATGTTAGATCTTTTCCAGGGAAATATAGACCTGGCCTTGGCCGCTTATAACGCAGGTCCGGGCACAGTCCAGCGTTACGGAGGTATCCCACCCTACCGGGAGACGCAAGAATATATTAAAAAAGTTAAGGGAATAGCCCAGGGGTTTGAGACCTGGAGCTAAAATTCTAGCCCCCACAAAGTTGTTCCCGGATTTACTAAACCGATGGAATAGCTTGGCTGTAATTGGACGCTAAAACAGAGTAAGTTGCTCAACTTTATCCCCGTTCGCACTTTCCACTCCCGTGTTACAGGATTCCCAGGGTAAGTCGGGATTTTTGCAACCACAGATATGACAGGCGAGCCCGTAGCGGGCGGATATTTCCTTTATCATCTGGTAGCGGACTATACGTGCTGAAGCTGGAAGCAGCTTGGTCCTAGCCGAGGTGATAACTTTTTGCCAAGGCTGGCCTTGGTAATACTTTAAGATGCTCCTGGACAAGGAAAGAGGGAGCTCTTCAGCGAGTTGCATGGCCACGGAAGGCCTTAGGATTAGTGCACTTATAGACAACTCTTTAACCTTTAATACCTTGAGACGTTTGACTAGGCTTTCTATCTCTCCCTCTGAATCAGCTACCCCTGGGATGAGGGGGTCCATCCTAACGCTAACTTTGACCCCGGCGGCTGTCAGGTTGCGGATGTTAGCTAGCCTTAGGAAGGGAGGTGCGGCAAAAGGTTCGAAAAGCTTTTGATACTCATCATTCAGGGAAACCAAGCCCACCCGTGCCCGGACCAGCTCACAGTGTCTGGCAAAGAGCTCCACGAAATCGGGGGGTATCACTCCCTTGGTGAGAAAGGAGATGCCGATGCCCCGCCTTAGGAGGAATTCCATTACTTGGTAGCTTACCTTTAGTACTTCGTCAATGGGCGGGAAAGGATCGGAGGCTGTACTAAAGGAGACCCACCGGGGTAATCTCTTCCTCCTCCCAAGTTCCTTCTCCAGGAGTTCAGGAAGGTTCACATACAGGTGTATTTCCCCCCGGAGCGGCGCTTCGGGGAATCCTCGGGCATAGCAGTACACGCAGGAATGGGGGCATCCCCTTGTTACGTTTATGACCGGGATTCCTTTAAGGCACCCGAAGGATGGCGCCTTAAGTACAGGCGTCTTGCGCTGTTGTCTAATTAAGCGGAGTACCATGGAGAAGCCCTCGCTTGTTGTTTTTGGTTGATTTCGACCAAGCAGCTTAAACCTCCTGCTTGCCCAGCTACCATGTCTCGGATGGTCCTGCACACTCCACTTTTTTTCTTCTAACTGGTCCCCCTTTTGATAATTTATACGTGCCTCAAATCCCCCGCCGCCTTAATCCTTATGCGCGTCGCGTTACCGGGAAGGTAAGCTAGCGGCACATCCTCTACTTCCACAATTTGCACTGTAGAGGGCTCGGCCCCGGCCTTTACCGCTTCTTCATAGGCCATGGCTTTGGCTTGTTTTAGAGCCTCTTCGCGGCTTATTTCACTTAAGGCAAATATCCGCTCCACCTGACCGCTCACCTGGGCGATGGCCGCTCCCAGGGCATTGGCTACCTCGTAGTGGGCGGGACGAATTATCTCCGATACTCCCTCTACTTCATCTGTAACCAGGATGCTCCCGCCCCCAACAAGTATGAGGGGTAAGGGCTCGGCTGAAAGTTTCATTTTATCGATTGCCTCATTGACAAGCTGCATCATCTTGTGCAGGCAACGCCGGGCAAAGTTTTTGTCTATATGGCTTACCAGGGAAGGGTCGCCAATCTCTGCCAGGCCCAATCTCACGGCGATGTCCGTAGCTGTCAGTACGTTACCACCAAAAACGAGGGCTTCCTCCGTTAACCGGTAACCCACGCTCTGGGGACCGACCTGTATCTCTCCATTTACTTCTTGTATAATCGTTCCCCCGCCTAGCCCAATGGAAATCAAATCAGGCATGCGGAAGTTGGTGCGCACACCTCCTATCTCTACGGCTACTGAGGATTCCCTGGGGAAACCGTTGACGATTACCCCAATATCGCTGGTGGTGCCTCCCACGTCTAAAACAATGGCTGTCTTTTGCCCGCTCAAAAAGGAGGCTCCACGGATGCTGTTGGTAGGCCCGCAGGCAATAGTAAGAATGGGGTAACGCATAGCGTAGTCGATGGACATGAGCGTGCCGTCATTTTGACACAGGTAAACGCGAGCGTTTTTAACTCCCTCCTGCTCCAGAGCGGTCTTAAAACCGCGGGCTGTAGTCCGGGCCACCTCCGCTAGCGCTGCATTCAGAATTGTGGCGTTTTCCCTTTCGAGAAGCCCAATGGAACCTATTTCATGGGACAAAGAAATAGGTATGTCGCCCAGTTCGTTCCTTATAATCTCGGCTGCCCGTTTTTCATGGTCGGCGGATATGGGGGAAAAGACCGAGGTTATGGCTACAGCATCAACCTTACCCTTGAAGGCGCGGGCCGCGGATCTTACTTCCTCCGGGTCAAAGGCCGCGATTTCGCGGCCATCAAACTCATGGCCGCCGCTTACCAGGTAATACTCTTCGCCAATAGCTTTAACTAAATCAGGTGGCCAGGCAGCCATGGGAGCTATAGCCCTAGTAGCTGGTTTCCCAATGCGCAAGATTCCCACGCGGCAGAGGCGTTTGCGCTCGACTATCGCATTGGTGCAGTGGGTTGTTCCCAGCATGGCGTAAGCGATTTCATCTTTATTGATACCTGCTTCGCTTAAAACTCTGCTCAATGCTGTATAAATTCCTGTAGTTACGTCTTTAGTGGTGGGGGTTTTAACTTTGGCTATGAGGTTAAGCTTCTCATCGATAATTACCGCGTCCGTGTTGGTACCGCCTACGTCTATACCAAGCCGGTAACTCATCGGTTTTCTCCTCCTTGCGCCAGCACTTCCACGGGCACATAATCTAGGTCATACCCGAAATAGCGGGGCCCTACTGTTTCCAGGCCTTTAGGTGTGCGCCATTTTTCATCGCAGGGTATGCCCAGGACAAAAACGCGATGGCCATATTTCAGCCCTTCCGTAGTGATGGGTATGGCCGTTTCCAGGTTGACAATACATATCAGGTCGGGCACGCTGGCCACAATCCTGTCTCCCCTTATGGCGACCAGGTTTTCATTTTGAAACTTTACCTTAAGCACCTCGCCTTTATATTCCTCTAGTCCCTCTATTTTAGCTTCGCCCCGGACAAAGCCCCCTTCCGTGCGCCGCAAAACATCAACTACTTTACCTTTGAACAGCTCGAAACCGCCGGTGGCTTCAAGGAGGGCTTTAACAGGGCTTTCCCCGCGCTGGCGGGCCTCTCTAATCACCCTGCCTATTTTCGCAGAATAAGACACAATGTTCTTTATGCCGGCCTCTTTAAGGATTTTTCCCGTCATGGGATAAATGCTTAACATTACCGAGCCGCCCATAACCACGGTGGCGTTCCTGGCCAGGCTTTCGGTCCAGAAATTGTTGATGGTTTCCAGAATAATGGTATTTCCTTTTTCGTCGGCCATTACCATGGGAGTAGCCGGTACCCCGTAGAGGTGAAAGGTAACCATCTGCAGTTCGGGGAAGGCACGTCCCATACCGTCGCAATCTACCAGGGGTATTCCCAAACGGGCGGCCACAGCAATAGGGATCATGGAATTTACCCCGCCTGCTTCGATGGGCATGGTGGCAAAAATATCTTTGCCCAGGTAGCTTTTCAGCCCATTAAAGGCCCGGATAATCTCTTCACCGTTGGGTATTTTTTCAATCAAAACAGTAGGGGCCCCCATCATAGCGGTGGGCACTACTACTGTCTCATCCGGCACCTCGTCGGGGCTTATAAGGCTCACCGGGCCGCATTCCTTTACGGCCTGCAGGGCCATAAGTTTTCCCAGGTAGGGGTCGCCGCCCCCACCCGTCCCCAGGAGGGCGGCGCCTATGGCGATGTCTTCAATGGTCTGGGCGTCGATCTTAGTCATTTGGAGCTCCCCCTTACGCTTTCGAATCTATGAAACGAACAGTTTCCCGGCCGCTGAACGCAGCATATAATTTCATCCCTATCCAGTACACTATTCCAGCACCGATTAAGGAATTTAGAGACGGAATACCGCTTTTTATGAAATAGCCTACCAAGAAGCCTATCAGCCAGGCCAGTAACGCTACAGGATTCAAACGTTCGGAAACTGCTGGCAAACTGTTTTCCAGGCGGCTTTCCTCCAATTCTTTCCTGAATCGCTTAAGAATAAAATAGTCCACTACCATAATTCCCCCCACGGGGGGCACGGCCACTCCTAATAAAACCAGAAAGCTCATAAACCTGTCTAGAATTCCTAAGATAGAAAGGACTGTGCCTAAAGCTCCGATCACCAGAGTTGCTGTTCCGCGGTTGACTTTTAAACCGAAGGCGGCATCGAGGAAGTTAGTTATCCCAAGGGAGGCGGCATAAAGGTTAAGGTCGTTGATTTTAATCGTGGAAAAAATGACCAGAATGGCGGCCAGCCATCCCCCTAGATCATACATGATAGTAACTATATCGCTGCTTTTTACCGCGTGGGACATGGCGGCGCCTAAGAAGTTTATTAAAACTTCACCTAATAGCAGGCTGAGTAAAGTCATCCAGAAAACATCTTTGGTGTTCCGGTTATACCTGCTGAGATCGGGTGTTACTATCGCACCGACCATGAAGCCGCCCGCTACTATGGTGGCCGCGACGCCTATGCTTAAAGGCGGTCCCGGCGGGCTGGAAGACAGAATTTCTGCCATGTTAAAATTCCCTATCATTTTATAAGTAGCGTACAATAGGGCCAGCAAAAAGGCCGGGACAGCGATGTTGGCAGTGTAGCTAAGCATACGGTAGCCATAAACTACAATAATAGTAATGCCCAGGCCGGTTATGAGCGCCATTAGCTGGAAATTGATTTTACTGCCCAGGGCTGCAATGAGTCCCTTGGCGAAGATGGAATTTTGAATACCAAACCATCCTATACAAGAAATGGCGATAATAAAGCCGATGAGGCTGGATCCAAGCTGCCCAAAGCCTGTCCACCTCGCAAGAAAGCTAGTGGACATTCCCTCCAGGGCCCCGGCTACACCCACTAGGAAACTTACAATTTCCAATATTACAACACCTAGTATGGTGGCCAGAATGGCGTCCCTTACCGTCATGCCGTAACCCAGAACGGCTCCGGTCATGAGGAGGGGTAAGCAGACCACTCCGCCGAAACGAATCATAAAAACTTCCCACATGGGGCGCCGCGCAGTTAAAGGTATGCGGCTTAAAGCGAAATCGTCAGTACTTTGTTTGAGCACTTCCGTCCTACCTCCCTAAAAAGAATCTAGACACCGTAAATATCGTAGCAAGAATCGTGCCAGACTATTTTATCTACGGAAAAGGAGGTGGATAACGGATTCCGGGCGACAGGTTGAGTTGAGAATAAGAAATTTAGAGGTTAAAAATGCGATATATTTCGCTATACCTAGGAAGTTTATCACTAATTTCTCACTTATTATCTTGCTTTATCAACATTACACAGATAGAATAGTAATACGAAATACTGCGAACCATGGTGTTGAACGTTGGAAGGGAGATTTAAATTAGACTTTTTCTTGCACAACATTGCCTCGTTATTCAATTGCCAGGTGGTCTGGTGGGACGCGAAAGAAATTCGCGGGGTTTTCACGCCCTTAAATGTCCCAGTTCCTTCTCTGGACCACCTTAAGAGACTCCTTCCTTTTTCTCATCCTGTAGCCATTACCAGGGGCCGGCACTCCCTTTGTACTGGCTGTCCTGACGAGCGGCTTTGTACCTGGCATTGTGAATTCTTTGTCCCCTTTCGACTTTGGAATGAGGAAATGGGTATTGGGTGGCAATTTGCGGCACCCACACCCTTTGTTGATAATCCTTCCTGGCTTAAGTTCGCGGTGGATATAACCAGCCTACTGATTTCTGCCTTGGAACAGGAAAAGAGCTGGTCCTGGGGAGAGCTTTTCCGTCAAACGGTGGAGTTATGTGGCCAAATGCTGGGGGAAGGGCTCATACTTTTTGATGAGCGGTGGGAAGTGGTTTATCAGAATGAAATTGCTAATGAACTAAATCTTTACAGGCAGTTCAGGGAAGGGACCGGCATAAACAAACTGTTCCAGAATAAGAAAGAAACGGAGCTGGTTTTGAATAATTCTTTACCTCTCCGCTTTCGGCCGTTTTATTATGGTCGCGATTACCTCGGGGGAGCGGTATTTACCCGGCGGGAAAAGCGGGAGTTTAAAAGCGGCGTTTTCCAGTCACGCGAGCCCATCGGATTGCCGAAGATAATTGGTAAGAACCCCAAACTCGTCAAGGCTATATCTATCGCCCAGCAGGTGGCACTTACTGACTCCACCATTCTGCTGCGGGGAGAAAGTGGCACGGGGAAAGAGATGTTTGCCCGGGCTATTCACGAGAACAGTCCGAGGAAAAAGGGCCCCTTTATAGCTATTAACTGTGCGGCCATTCCTGAGAACCTGTTAGAAAGCGAGCTTTTCGGTTATGAAGAGGGCTCCTTTACTGGCGCGCGCCGGGGAGGCAAGCCGGGCAAGATAGAGCTGGCGCACAAGGGTACACTCTTTTTGGACGAGATTGGCGACATGCCACCAGCCCTCCAGGCTAAACTGTTGAGGGTCCTTCAGGAGAAAAAGATTGAAAGGGTAGGAGGAACGAGGCCTGTTCCCATTGATGTCCGGATTATTGCTGCCACCCATCGCAATTTAGAGGAAATGATTGCCACCGGACAGTTCCGGGAGGACCTGTACTACCGGTTAAGCGTTATTCCCATATATATTCCCCCGCTGCGGGAAAGACCGGAGGATATCGAGCTATTGCTTTACTATTATGTAAAAAAATATTGCGTCCTTCTTAACAAAGAGTTTAAAACCTTCACCTACGATGCCCTTCAGCTTTTGAAGGCTTACCCCTGGCCGGGGAATATAAGGGAATTAGAAAACACCGTGGAATATATTGTAACAGTAGAGGATAAAGAAGAAATTGGAGTGGAAAGTTTGCCCTTGGCCATCCGGAGGTTTTACCAGCCTCAATCTTCGCCTGAAAGGAAAGATATACGTACTGGCAGGGTCAAACGCGAGGAGTTGGCCGAGCTTTTGGAACGCTTCGGGTATTCTGTAGAAGGAAAGAAAGAGTTGGCCAGGCATTTGGGTATTAGCCTGGCGACCCTTTACCGGTGGCTAAAAAAATACAAGCTGTAAGAGGTGCCCAGAATGGAAACCATAGACGAAAAATGGATACAACCCCTTCTGTATGGAGGTATTTTTCTTGGATCCGGCGGAGGGGGAAGAACTAAGGTTATGGCTCTTCTTTTGCAGGAGCTATTAGCTGCCAAAGGCGCAGTGAGGCTAATTCAGCTCGAAGACTTGGAACCGGAAGGTATGTACGCTGCTGTGGCTATAATGGGCTCGCCAGAACTGGCAGAAGAGAACCTTCCTACCGGGCACGAAGGCGTTAGGGCTTTAGACCAGCTTAAAAGCTTAACAGGAGAAGAATTTTTGGCCCTGGTAACGGTGGAAGGGGCAGGTGTGAACATCTTGTACCCCCTTTTGGTTGCCAGGCGCACGGGGCTACCCCTGGTGGATGCCGATGCCATGGGCCGGGCCTTTCCTGAATTGCAAATGACGACTTTTCACTTTGCCCAGCTTACGGGTACCCCGCTGGTCCTTATTGATAGTCGCGGTCAAGATCATATTTTTTCTGAAGAAGACAATTTCTTGTTGGAGTTGAACACGCGCCAGGTGGTAGGAGAGGGAGGCGGGGTTGGTTTTTTCGCTGGCTTCCCGACCAAAGGTAGCGTACTCAGGCGGATTCTCATTCCTGGGACTATCTCCTTTGCTGCTGAACTGGGCCGGGTCTTTATTAGTCCCGGTTCTTATTCTCAGCTATTGGAAAATCTGATTTTAGTTACCAAAAACTCCCTTTACGGTAGCGCAATTGAGCTTTTTATTGGATTTGTTCAAGATATAGGCAAAATAGAAACTCTCAAGTGGCGTACCATCACCTTAAGGGGGAGCGGTACTTATGCTGACGAGGAGTTTAAAATCTTAATCCAGAACGAAAACCTTATTGCTTACCGCAACAACCGGGTGGCGGCGATGGTACCGGATTTGATTTCACTTATAGACATGGAGACTCTAAAGCCCATAAATAATAACGATGTAACTCTGGGTATGGAAGTAGCGGTAATTGGTATGCCGGCGCCTGTGCATCTTAAAACCAAAAAAGCCCTTAATGTAGTGGGTCCCCAGTGTTTTGGCTATAAATCTGGATACGAGCCGTTAGAAAAGCTGTATTTCTCGTATTACTATTAATCTACTCCTAGACCAGGCGTGGTGTTAAATAGTGCAAGGAAATCTTGTCCTGATTTTTGAAGAGAAAGAATCAACCCTGCTTTTTGGGCAGGAAGGGATTGTGCTGGCAGAAGAAAAATGTCCCAGTGCGGTCTATCCCCAAAACCTTAAGAATTTCCTCTGCCATAACGGGATAATTCCTGCGGATGTCAAAAGGGTGCTTGTTGCAGCCGACCTGACGAGTTTGCTCTTCAAGACAGAAAACGCTTTAGGGTATTTCCGGCTAACTTCTGCTCCCCTCGAACTGGTGCCAGTAAGTGAGTTGCTCAAGAGAAAAAATTTAAAACTCTACACCTTTCAGTTGCCTTTACCTGGCCAGCCTGGATATCGCTCTCAGCTGGAAAGAGCCCTGGCGTATCTAGCGGAGCTACCGGTTAAAAGCATTGCTGTGAACTCCGCTTTTTCTCCCATAGACCCCAGCCCCGAGCAGGAACTAATAGAGGCAGCGGAAAAACTTTTTCCGGGCAGGTTTTCCTTTTATCCTTCCTACCTTTACAATGCTTTAAACTTTCTCTTGAGGGAAAATGCGCTCTTGATTAATACCTTTCTTTTGGAAAGTGTAAAATCTTTCTGGTCCTGGCTACAAAATTTGCTCGCTTCTTCTGGCATATCAGCTCCTGTTTATTTTTTAAAAGGCGATGGTACTTTAACTAGCTGTCGCGTGGCAACTACTTATCCCTTACTGACCTGGCAGGCTGTCCTTTCATCTTACTTGCTGGGGAGCAGTTGGTGGCTCCGCCAGGGGGAAACCTTTGTTGTCCTTCCCGGTACAAAGGGGATAAGATTGAGTATTACAGAACGTTATTTACCCAAATTAGCGACGGGCCTTACCAGTTTTTACGGAGTAGAACTTGCCGGTAGCTATCCTTACGTAATTTATTGTAAAGAAAACCTGAGCCCCTACAAATGGGAAGAAACCCTTGACGCTCTGAATCCCTTCCCAGGTCCCCTTCCTATAGTGTGCTTTGCACCGCCTAACGAGATCCCCCGGGTATTCCGGTACCCAGTTTTGCTGCCACCTGCAGGCCCTGCTTTACAGGGAGCGGGGGTGCTTGTTGCTCTTTACGGAGCGGAAATAGAGAAGGTTTGCTTTTTTTCCGATTACCGTCAAATCCAGGTGGAAAAGCAAGAGCTTTGGGATATGGCCTTTTGCCAACTGAGGCAGGATGGCGTGGAACTTAAGGAAATCAGCCATCAATTTGAAGAAATACCTCTTAGGTACCTACCACAAAATGCTTGCAGGCTAAGGCTAAAAGTTTGGGGGAAGTTTTAAGTTTAAAAAGTCCTAAAAAATAGGTGGCAGGGGTATTCCGGTTGGCCAAGCTCAAAATCTTTAAAGCTTAAGCGCGGCCTGAGTTTTCTTTTACTTGAGGCTAAACTGGTAGCCCCAGTCTTACCCTTACTTAGTTAAATTTAACTTTATATTACAATTGTTCAAAAACCGGAGTAAAAGCGGCGATGGAGCGGAGTAGCTCTGGGTCCTTTTTGTTAAACATAATTTCGCGGTTAACCTTTTGGGATAACGGCTAAGTTTTTCACAGCCGCTATGACAGGGCTAGCTGGAGTTTCCCACTTGGAGTTGACACTAACCGTGAACTTGTACATGTTCCCTTGCCCTTTGTCCCCATACTAATAAAAGTAAAGGAAACCTGGGAAAATAGGAGGGCGCAGCGATGGATAATGGGTATTTTAAATCCGGACACGGTGACCCCCAAGCGGCTTCTGGAGAACCTGTTCCTGCAAGGCGCCAAGTCATGGCCAAGTCGGCCGGGAAGCGACTAGAGAATATTAAAGAGCTGGGGCAGATGAGCGTACCGGAAACCAAAAGCGAGATACACTGCCTGCCTATCGTAGGCCAAATTGAGGGACATTTGGTTTTACCACCGCAAAATAAAACTACTAAATATGAACACATTATTCCCCAGTTGGTGGCCGTAGAGCAAGATAAAGATATAAAGGGGTTGTTGGTGGTGCTAAATACGGTGGGCGGGGATGTAGAGGCAGGCCTGGCCATTGCTGAAATGCTCGTAAGCATGTCTAAGCCTGTAGTCTCGTTAGTTTTGGGCGGGGGCCATTCCATAGGGGTGCCGATTGCACCCAAGTAGCAACTAACATTATTTTGTACTGCCCGATACTGGCTCCAAGCTTATTTTATCACAACATAGCTCACACTGAGCGAGCCATCGAAGCGCGGTCTTACCTGCGCTTTTTTATTTTAGGGCGTGCCAGGGAAGGAGGTAGGTGGTGCAACATGGGTTTTATAAGAAAGCTGGTGAACTTTTTACGCGACCAGCGGGGTTCAGCTTTTATTGAGAACGGGTTGTGGATTATAGTCGTGGTACTGCTCGTAGCTGGTGCAGGCTATGCCCTGGCCAGCCAGGGCGTAAAGCCCAAATTAGAAGCTATCCAGAATGCCATTTCCTCGGTAGTAGTTCCCAATATAGGGCAGTAAAGGCGTGAGGCTGATGAAAAAAATCTTACGTGACCAGCGCGGCTCCACTTTCATTGAGAATGCCTTGTGGATCATACTTTTTGTCCTCGCCATCTCGCCTTTTCTCGTCACCCTGGCTACGGCCATAGGTACCAAATTCACTGAGATGGCATCCCGGATAAATTCTATCGGCACGCCCTGATTCTAGGAGGTCGCTGGGAGATACCCTGGCGGCCTTATCTTTTGAGGTGGTGCTAGTGGTTTTGCGGTTTCTTAAAGACGAGCGCGGGAACAGCCTTATAGAAGCCCTCCTGGTGCTGCCACTTTTCTTAATACTGTTTTTCCTCCTTATCGAGATGGGCTTTGTGGTGTACGACTGGGCGGTGGTGAACTATGCTACTGCTTCCGCTGCAGCGAAGGCCTCCTCTGAGGGGAGGTTTTCGGAAACCATCAGGCAGGAGACGGCAGCTTATCTTAAGCAGTGGACGGTAAACGGCAAGGACCTGGGTGTAGATTTCCTGGCCGGGGCACCCTACTATTCCAGTGATACCATGGTGATCTGGGGGACACCGGCCGGTATGAACGTGCAGCGGGGGCAGGAAATAGTCGTAGGCGTGGTATATCCTGTGAGGTTTAAGACTTTCCTAGTGGGAGCCCTGGGGCAATGGCTTATCCAGGAGGAGCAACTTACCCTTAAGACCAGGGCGGTGACCACTAGCGAGGCGTTTTTTGAATAAGTGAATTCTCTTTCTTGCACTTAGCAGTTTCCTGATTTTAAACTTAACAGTTTCCTGATTTTAATATGACAGCAAATTTAATGTAATCTTTGAGGGGGTACTCTGGTATAATAATGAGTTATAATATAAACGGCAAGCAGCATTTTACCGGAACGGAGAAGGCCGTTATGGCAACTAGCGACAGAGAAATCAGGCGAGAGATTTGTAATAGTCTCATAAAGAAATATGGTAAAGACCCAGGCACGTTGATCGTACACGAGCTGAAGGTTTGCCAAGGTGAAGCTCGAATTGATATTGCTTTAGTTAATGGTGCTTTGCATGGCTATGAGATAAAGAGCGACCGAGACACCCTGGAGAGACTACCAGGACAAATTAAAATATATAACCGGGTATTTGATACTATTACTATCGTTACTGGCGCCAGTCATTTAAAGGAAGTTGCTACCTTAATACCCCCTTGGTGGGGAATTAAGGTAGCAACCCGGATGAATTCAGGTGAGATTGCTATAACAGATATGCGTCAACCTGAAAGCAATACCAATGTTGATGCCTTTTCCTTGGCCCAGTTTCTCTGGCGAGATGAGCTCCTGGATTTGCTTATGCGCCACAATGTGGGTAAAGAAATAAAGAGACTAACACGTTCTAAGCTTTGGGCCTATGTGGCAGAAAATATTTCTCTGGAAGAACTCAAAGCCCATGTTAGAGATTGCCTTAAGAAGAGACAAGCATGGAGACCTGATGTGTTACGTACGTGAGGTGATGGTTGGTATTAATCGGTACCCAGCTTCTCATATTCCCATGGTTACAATTGCTGGAGCCAGTACATACCCGGTTAGCACATTCATAAATCTTCATGTCGCCCCAACTAAAATCTTTACCACAGAAGATCTCGGTCATTTTAATTAGTGTTTGTGATAGGCCGTGAAATTGTGTATAGTCATAGGGGTTTCTGGGATCTCGAATGCCTCGGACAATATGCCAGGAATCTCCATAAGTGTATCTAATAGTTGGTATTATAGTAATGCCGTGTTCGTATTCCTGATCCTCGGGGTCGTCGGGCCCATAATCCCCGAAGATAGCATATGAATGTTTGTCATAAACCTCTTTCCATAGTATCCATTCTTTTCTTGGCAGTATTGACACTTTGTTTTGGGGGACATTTAAGCTTTCGGGGAAAGAAGCCCCCGCCACTATTACATTTCTAAATTCAGAGGCCCTTACTTGTGTAAGTACGAAGCATATAAAGGCAGCCAGCGATTTAATAACCTCTTGAGGTAATCGTACTATTCCTCCTAAATCCACAATTAAATCTATAGACTGTTTATCCATCCCTGCCTCTTTACATAACCCTTCCTCAAAAGCATGTGTGTTCTCGAGGTCCTGAATACCTACCCTTAAAGCAATTCCATTGTTAAATACATGGGTGTTTTCACGGATTAATTGAAAATACTCTGGTGGTTTGCTTGCGGATATAACAGGTATTATAGCTAGCTTTGAGCTTTCAGGTTCGGCTAATACTGCTTCTATAAAATCATTCAACTCGCCTGGAAATGTCGGATGAAAATCAAGGTAAAACTCCCGTCCTTCGCCCCAGTTTTTTATAACCTCACTGGCGAAACTATTTGGTTTAGTATCTTTCATAACATTTATTACAGGACATATATTATTTTTAACCTCTTCTGACAACCAACGCAACGCCACCTGTTCTCCTTCTTTCCACTTAAGAATGGGAACATAAAGTTTTGACATAGAATGTACCCCCCTGCTTGTCTTATTTTACCAAAATGTCTATACACTAAAGCCACCATTCCCCGGGGCTTTAGGCCACTTTAGGAAAGATACGCTTAACGAGCTTAATGTTTCCGTTATGGACGGGATACACCGGAACCCAAGAGCATTGCTAACTCAAGAATAGTATAACTCCAGAGAAACGCGAAAGGAGTCGAAGGATGTTGTTCGCTTTACAGGAACGAGGTAAGAATAGACTTTACCAGGCGATAAAAGATAGCAGGGGTTCGGCGGGCATATTTACACTCTTCTTTACTCTGGTAGCCCTGGCACTTACAGCTTTAGTTTTGGATATAGGCTACCTTTTCGCCGTGAAGATCAATGCCAGGCACGCCTTGAATCTTGCCCTTAAGGCCGCAGCCGCCCAGGTGGATATGGCCGCCCTTTCCAATGCCGAAAACCCCAGGGTGGTTATTTTGACCCAGGAAGCGGGAGAGGTGTTTTACTCCTGCTTGAGGGAAAATTTGCGGCTGGATGCCTGGAATAATCCCCTGCCTGGTTCCATTGCCGACGGTCCGGTGAGAGTAGAGTATTTCCGTGTGGTCAACGAGGTACCTTTTAGTTACCAGTACGGCGATTTCAGGGAGACAATTGTGAGGCCCTCAGTTACAGCCATCATCAGTTTCCCGGTAAAAATAGGGCCGTGGATAAGGATGGTGCGGCCGGATTACGGGGAGGTGGTGACCATATATGTCCATTCTACGGTAGCGCCGAGGATAATTCCCCAAAGGTGATAACAACCTCAGAGATTGATTGTATGGAAAACGCTGGCTAAAATGGTAAGAAGGATGATTAACAAATCGATCATCCGCGATAGTTTTAAGTAGAAGGAGGGTATTACTATGCAGCGCAAGCTATCTATTCCAGCCTTTTGGTTTGCCGTCTTTTTTCTTATTTTTGCCGGGGCAACTACAGCCCGGGCCGCCGAGACCAAATGCGCCGCCTTCATGGTGGGCAAGGCAGAGTACATGATTGATAACGTAATGCCCGTGAAAACCGATGCGGCACCATTCACCGAGCAGGGCCGGGCGTTTATACCCGTGCGCTACCTGGCCAGGGCCTTGGGCGTGCCGGACGATAAAGTATCCTGGAGCCCTTCAGCCAATACCGTCACCCTGATCACCGATAAAGCAACTATCACCCTGGCTGTTGGCGGTACGGTCATGTACGTGGGCGAGCAACCCCGGGAAATGGATGTTACCCCGGTACTAAGAGACGGCCGAGTCTACCTGCCCGCCCGCTACGTGGCGGAGGCCCTGGGTTATGAAGTGGGCTGGGATGACGGGAACCAGGTAATTTATCTCTGGCCAAAAGGTGACCCCAAGCCCGACGTGGGTAAGGCGGTGGAACTGTTTAAGGATTGGGTGTGGATTGATAGGGGATATAAGATACCGGACCCAGATGGGAGACTGGCTTATAGGGATTCTGTGATGCCGAAGTATTTGTTTAAGACACATGCTGGAATAAGTATAGTTCCGCGCTATGGTGGCAAGCTCGAATTAGAAATTCGTATATTGCCGTTAAACGACGGCGGCACCGAGGAAGGGTACAAGCAGGCGGAGACAATCTTGGCCAGTAAGTTTGGAAAGGATTTTGCCAGGCAGGTAGCGGAGTATTTCGAGCAGAAGAAAAATAGAAATTATGACCTGGAGGGTAAGGACTTCTATACCACAGAGAATTATTATCGTGTATATGTAGATGGTGCGCCATACGATCGGATAAACATAATTATCTCCCAAAGATAAAGGGAGAACTTTGTAGCCCCGGCCGTGCCGGGGTTTTTCTTTTTTGGAGGTGATGTTTTATAGATTAATGGTCCAGATCAACTCTTGAAAGGAGGGCCTGTTGTGAAAAGAAAACATTTCTCGCGTGGCTGGGTGTTTCTTCTGCTGCTGTTTACAGTTATCACTGTATCCCTTGCCAGGCCAGGTCCGGCTCTGGCCCTTGTGCCTGATGATAGGAGCGACCTCAACATCAATGAGGAAACCTATGTTCAGTTCTTTGACCCTGGCCCCTATCTGGCCCAGTTCTTGGGGTTTGATCCTAGCTTCAAGTTTTTCGTATACTGGCAATTGGCCACTATTAAAGACCCAACTGGCCGAATTTTGGGTCGGGGCATGTACTTCGAGTATCTCCTTGGCCAGCCCCAGGGAGATTATATATTGCCCACCCAGAGGGGTGCCGTCATGGTCAAGACCGACCTTCTCGGGTCTTGGGCCAACGAGCTGGGCGGTAACCCTGATTTCGTCCAGGATCCGGCCAACTGGCAGCTTTTCAAGGCCAGGATTGAAGGATGGGGTGCTAACCAGGGCTGGAGCACTACCAGGGTGCACATCCGGGGTGTGGCCGATATGTGCGGTACGGATGATGTTTCCTGGGATGAAACTAGTAAGACGGTGACCATACGGCCTACGCCCAAACCCTTTGCTTATATCGGCGCCCCTACCCAGGCTACCCAGGGCCAGACGGTGACGATCAATATAAGCGGTACTTCTTTCGTTTCCTCCAGGGTTCCTGTGTGGAAGAATAAGATTTACTACAACCTCTATGCCGACGGCCAGTGGATAGCTGGCGGGGAAGAAAACAAGCAGCAGTTTGTGAGAAGTGTACAGTACACGGTAAATAAAAACCCTGGCGAGAAGGTAAAGCTCGAAATCAGGGTGAGCGATGGGGTCTTGAGGCGTACAGTGGTGGAGAAATATATTGAGGTGCCAGCTTCGGGCATGGGGCCGCTACCTCCGGGACCGCCTACACCCCCGCCTCCACCTCCTGCAGAACCTCCGCCGCCTCCACCCCCACTGCTACCGCCGCCCGATATGAGCCCGGTGGCTGATTTTACGGTGTCCAATCCCAACCCGGCGGAAAACGAAATCGTGACCCTAAGTGACACTTCGACTCATCCTGGCAGCCAGTACGGGGAGAGGATAGTGTCGTGGACCTGGGACATCCAGGGGGTTGGCACCAGAACCGGCAGGACGGTGAGCATGAGCTGGCCGGTGGCAGGGACGTATAAGATCACTCTTGCGGTAACGGATCAGGATGGGGATAGCAGCAGCAAGACCAAATCGGTGGTGGTAGCTGCGGCTCCCCCGGTGGCAAACATATCGGTCAGCCCCAAGCGCATCCTGGCAGGCCGGGAGGTTATTATCAGCGGTGACGGCAGCATTACTGGTGGTGGGAGGACGGTGCTGCTGGACCAGAATGAGTGGCAGATCTACCGGCCCGATGGCGGCTTAAAGTGGTCGGGAGTACAGAGGTACCCGAAGAACGACCCGCCGCCCAACCAGATGTTCAACTCGCCGGGCACGTGGAAGGTGAGGCTCCGGGTGACGGACTCCGGCGGCAACAAGTCGGAATGGGCCGAGGAGACGGTAGAGGTGCTGCCGGATAAACCTCCGGTGGCGGATTTCTGGGTGGCTAATACTGCTGCGAGAAATGTAGTTGGCGGGTATTCCTTAACCGTACAGGACAGGAGCTCCGTTCCGCAGCCGGACGCCTCTATGGGTAATGAAATATTTAAGCGTGAGTGGACGCTGTATTACGATAAGAACAACAACGGGGTTTACGGCGATGCTGGTGATGAGGTGATACGGCCTGGAGATACGGGAAAAAGCGCAAGGATAATCCAGGCCTCGGATAATGACCCGCAGCCCAGGCTGGAGTTCTACCAGACGGGGCGGTATAAGTTGGAGCTCAGGGTTACCGAGAGATGGTACGGCTGGGGGACTTGGTGGAGCGGGTTGAGCGGGGATACGGCTTCTAAGCCACTTAATGAAAAGATAATAACGGTTGTAAATTTAGCCCCGGCAGGGAGCTTTTCTTCCAACCCGAAACCGGCAACACCTTTTGCCTTGCCGCCTGAGCTCAGCGGCTGGCGGTATGCAAAAGAGATAGTAGTAACTAACAGCAGCTCCCGGAACCTGACCGATTTTCAGGTCCGGGTTATTGTGGATACTGCGGCGGAGATCTCGGCCGGGCGGATGCGCCCTGACTGCGGCGATGTCAGGTTCGTGGTGGTTGATGATGCGGGCCGGGTGTCTGCTATACCTTATTTTATGGACGGCGGGGCTAATACTGCAACCACGCCTTTCTGGGTTAAAGTACCGTCGGTACCTCCTAACAGTTCGGTAAAAGTATACATGCTTTATGGTAAACCTGATGCTCCCCCTGCAAGCAATGGCCTGGCTACCTTCGAGGCCTTCCGCTATGGGGATCTCGATACCTACATTACTTCCGTTTACTACCCGTACCAAAACTTCGCTAATGGCTCATACTTGTACGTCGGAGGTTGGGCGGATTACTACTACTCTCTCCTTAAGATACCCAGCGAGATGGTTCCTGGGTATGTGAACGCAGGGAACCTGGAGCAAGTGGAGCTTAGAATGATCTGGTGGGGTATGAATCCCTCTGGTTATACACAGACCCAGAGAGCACGCCTCCACAGGGTTACGAGCCCCTGGGAACCGTCTACAGTTACATGGAACAGCCGCCCGGGCTTCGACAGTACCGATCTGGTCGTGTTTTCTCAGACAATCCCTTCACCAGGCTGGATGGTCTGGACGCCAGCCACACCCTTAAGCTGGGTTTCCTTCGATATTACAAATTGGGTTAGGGGATGGCTTTCTGGTACCTATCAGAACTATGGGCTGGTGTGGGTACCAGATAATACGGGTGGAGTATGGATCAACTTCGCTTCGGAAAACAACGGCGTGTTTATTGATTACCACAGCCATGGCTCTGTCGTAATCGGTCTCCAGCCGTGGTACGTAGTACTCCGGTATGGCGGAGGCAATGAACTCATGCTAGAACGGAGCATGTCGTTGCCCCTGGCGTGGTGGACGAGGAAGAATATTTCACCTTATCCCACCGTGGCCGTCATGCCTGGATACGTAAGTTTAGAAGTGGAAACCAACTCGTTGCCAAACGTCCTTCTCATATACCAGCAGGCAGACTTTCCTACTTTGTATGTCGATCCTGAATCCGACCCCAAAATCACCGAACAGTGGTACTACGAGCATGACCCCAACCACCTCATGGGCTACGACCTCAGCAACTCCTGGGGCCTCAACACCGATGTGCACCAGAAGACGTTCACTCAGCCGGTTACTTCCTTTTCCAAGCCCGGCACCTACACGGTAAAATACCGGGTTCAGGACCAGCCGCCGAACTCGCCTTACTGGAACGACCCCGATGCCGGGCGCAAGTGGTCCCAGTGGGCGGAGATGAAAGTGCATGTTCACAGGAGGCCTGTGGCGGGATTTACTGTTACGCCGTCTAACCCTTTACCCGGCCAGCAGGTGGCGTACCAGGATCTTTCCTACGACCCCGATCTGCAGTTTACAGACCCTGAGGGTAAGAAGGGTATCCGGTCCTGGCAGTGGCAGTACCGGGTGGACGGCGGGGAGTGGATAACTTCTTCGGAACCCCCGGCGTATTTTACCCAGCCTGGCAGCGTGGAGGTGCGGCTCAGGGTCCAGGACTTCCTGGGTGCCTGGAGCGACTGGGCTTATGGGAGCATCACTGTTCAGAACAGGAAGCCCGTGGCCTACTTCCAGGCCTGGCCCAACCCGGCGGGCAGGACGGAAGAGGTAAAGCTGCTGGATGCTAGCTATGACCCGGACGGGGACGCCATCATAGCCTGGGAGTGGACGGTACAGGGTATAGGGACGCGTACCTCCCAGAATGTGACGGGGATTTCCTGGGCTAACCCAGGTATTTACCCTGTCACCTTGCGGGTGATGGACCAGCACGGGCTGTGGTCCGACCCGTATACAGGCTACGTGACCGTGGAGGACTGCTGGCCCAACCGGCCGCCGGTGGCTGCCATAAGCTTTAACCCTAACCCCGGGTATACGGGTGAACCCCTCACTGCCTTGGGCACTGGTTCTTACGATCCCGACCCGGGAGACTATATTAAAGCCTGCCTCTGGCGGTACAGGCCGCCCGGCGGAGACTGGATAGGTCCTATCAGCCAGTACCGGGGCGAGGCGGGGTTCTTGCGGCTAGGGGTGGTGCCGGCGGATGACCAGGCGGGCACCTGGACCTTTGAGCTTACGGTAATCGACAGCCACGATGCCATGGTCACCACCACGGCTACGGTGAGGGTGGAGCCGGGCTTTGCGGTCCGGGTGGAAGGTGTCATACCCCAGCCCGCAGAGCGCGGCCGGAACATGATCGTCCGCGCCAGCGCCTGCCGGCCTAGTGACGGGCAGCTGGTGGCCATCGACGCCATGAAGGTGATCATACCCACCGGCAATTTACCTTCCGGCTGGCAGCCCTTTGAAGCATGGATGACCTATAACCCTTCCCGCGGCATGTGGGAATACACGTACCTCATCCCCAACCGGGTGCAGGAGGGCCGCTGGCCGGATGACGGCTGGTATACGGTTAAGGTTATCGGCTACCGGAATGGGGTGGCCAAGGAGGCGTATTACAATTTCGAGGTGCGCGGGCACATCTTGAAGAGGCTGATAATACAGACCGAAAGCTGGTAACATCTTGCCTCCCGGGCTGGGTCTCCTGGCCCGGGATTCTTCTTTTCAGGAGGGGGTGACTAGCAATGGACCCGCCAGCGATTTTTTATTTACTGGGGTTTATCGTCCCCGTAAATATAGCCGGTTTCTGTGACTGGTGCTGGAATCTCGTCCCCAATGCGATTACTCTCCCTCTTATGCTAGCGGGCATGGTTCATCAGACGATTTATGGCGGGCTGGAAGGTTTGCGAGAAGCCTTCCCCGGGGGTTTTGCCTTTTTTATCTTCGGGTGCTTCCTGTACCGGCTGGGTGGAATAGGAGGCGGGGATGATAAGCTGATGATTGCCATAGGCTGCTGGCTGGGAGCGGGGAAAGCAGCGGTGATAGTCTTGGCCGCGGCAATAATAGGGATAGTATGGGGGTTGTACAAGTATGCCCGGATGGGGATCCTCCGGGAGCGCTTGCAGGCGTTCTTGGGCGCCTTGTATTTAAGGCTGGTGTACGGCACAAAGCCCGGCTGGAGCTGGCCCAGGCTCCCTGAGGATGTTAATGCTCCCGTACCCCGGGAGGCAGTGCCCTTCGGCACCTGCCTGGCCGTGGCCGCCACACTGCTGATTATAGTTTGGGGAGGTAGGTAATCATGCTCAAATCTTCTTTTAAAAAGATACCAGGAGGATCCTTACTACTGACTGCCCTCTTGACGGGCATTCTGGCTGCTACCGGGGTTTATGCTGCTTTTGCTAGTGTATACCAGCCAGCCCAGGTGGTAGTGGCCGCAAGGAACGTGGAGCCGCTAAAAAAGATAGGGCCTGGGGATGTTAAGGTGATTACCATTTCCAGAAGGGATCTCCATCCCCGCGCTTTGACACAGCTAGGCCAGGCTATAGGTGCTTATACCAGGATGCCTTTGGTGGAAGGGGAGATGCTTTTCCCGGAGAAGCTGGTACGCGATCCCGGCCAGGCTGTTGAGGCCTACGGCACCATGAAGCCGGACGAGACCCTTATAACCCTTAAATCCAGCCAGGTAAACTGGCCGGATGTATTGCGTGATGGTGACTTCGTTTCCGCCCTGGCGGTGTATCCAGACAGGGTGGAGGAAGTAGCTACTCATGCCAGGGTAGTCCACAATAGCAAGCCCTTGCCCATCCTGGGCGAGCTCCAGAGTGCCCGGGAGGCGGAGGCCAGGCCCACTTCGGAGATCACCCTTCTCTTAAATAGAGAGGAAGCCAAGAAGATCCTGATGGCTACCATCTCTGCTAAACTTGTGTATCTCTTGCCTCAAAGTCCGGAGAAGGTTGCTGCCCGGTGAAGGCGGGCGGGTGCCTGCCGGGAGTAGGGTATTTATCTGCGAAAGGACGGTGAGAGAGTTGAATATCCAGAATCAGGAGTGGGATAAGGTCCTGGAGGCCACCAGGAGAGTCCTGGTGGAAAAGTACGGGGAATCCCTGCTTTCGGCCAACGGCAATATGGTGGAGCTGGTGAGGGAAGAGGCCAGGAAGGTGCTGGGCCGGGAGGATAAGGAAGTCGAGGATTACGTGGTGAGCTGGATCGCAGGCCTTGGCCCTGTGGACCAGCTTTTAAAGGATCCGCTGGTGAGCGAGATAATGATTAATGGCCCGCATGATATCTTTATAGAAAGGGAGGGCCGCATTGAAAGAACGGAGTTAAGTTACCGGGATAACGAGGAAGTGATGAACGTCCTGTACCGCCTGGTGCAGAGGTGCGGGCGGAGGATTAACTTCTCCTCGCCATTAGTGGATGCCAGGCTCCCCGACGGTTCCCGGGTGAACGCCGTGGTACCGCCTGCGGCTCCTTACCCGTGCGTTACCATCCGGCGTTTTGTAAAGCGCTCCTTCTCCACCGCAGAACTCCTGGATATGGGGTTTTTATCTCCGGAGATGGTTACTTTTTTGCAGGCTGCTGTAGAAGGGAAGGCCAATATCGTGGTGGCCGGGGCCACCGGGTCAGGCAAGACTACCCTGATCCGGTGGCTCTGTAGCTTCATCCCGCCCGGGGAAAGGGTTGTTACTATCGAGGATACCCTGGAGCTGGGGCTGGAGCGGGAGCACGTGGTGCCTTTAGAGGCTTCGGATAAGGCGGGGATTTATGAGCTAATGATTAACGCCTTGAGGATGCGGCCGGACAGGATTATCTTGGGCGAGATCAGGGGCAAGGAAGCCTTTGAGCTTTTGCAGGCTATGGGTACCGGCCATGATGGTTCCATAACTTCTGTGCACACCAACTACAACAAGCGGGCGGCTATACAGCGCATAGTGCGGGCGGCCTTGAGGGCTGGCGGGGTGACGGCCTCAGAACTGGAGGAGATGATTGTGGAGGTCATCGACCTCCTTATTTTTGTGGAGCGCTTGCGGGACGGCTCCCGCAAGGTGGTGAGCATAAGCCAGGTGATTCCAGGGGAGGGCAAGCCAGCCTTCAGGGATATTTACCGCTATCGCTACAGCCAGGGGATCCACGAGTGCGTGGGCGAGGTAACGGAGGAGTTGAAAGAGAAGCTCAAGAAGAACCTGGCCGGGTGCCTGCCTCCTATCCGGCCCTTTGGGGGTGGGGGATGTGACTGACGTAAAGCTTATTTCTTTTCTGGTCTTCCTTTTTGCGGCCAGTACCTGCTTCTACTTGGGGCGGGGGAGGGTTGTGAGCCTGCTGGAAGCTTACAGGCGGCAGCAGCTCTTTTCTTCACCCCCGCCCCGGGGCTCGACCCGGTACTTATTAGACCGGATGGGGCGCTCAAGACAGGGGTTTATTCTCCTTACAGCAGTCCTGGCCGCCGCTGGGATTGTGGTCGGGCTCTTGCTTGACAACCTGGCCGCCAGCGTCCTTTCAGCGGTTTTTGCGGTCATTTTTAGCTTTAAGAAGCTAGAAGTGGATTACCGCCAGTACAAGGCCCGGGTAGATGAGCAGGCGCAGGCGGCCCTTCAGATGATAGCTTCCCTGTACGATACCACCGGCGACCTGGTCCGGGCCATCGAGGGGGCAGCAAGCTGCACGGCATCGCCTATGCGGGACGAGCTGGTGAAGACCCTGGTGGAATACAAGACCGGAGCTTCTCTGGCGGAGGCACTGCAGTCTTTTGCGGAGAGGGCTGACAACCGGGATATAGACATATTCGTGAAAGCCGTCGTCTTATCCGAAAAGTACGGGACGGATACGGCCGAGGTGGTGGCGGAGATCGCCCGGGTGATCCGGGACCGGATAATGTTGCGCGAGGAGTTGAGAAGCGAGGTGCGCGGGCAAAAGCTTACGGTTAATCTTTTCTTGCTCTTCCTGCCTTTGACCGCCTTGCTCCTTTATTTCTCCAGCGAGGCCCGGTACATTATCACCGGCACTTTCTTCGGCAAGGCAGTAATATGCTTTATTATCCTGGTGGAGTTCGGGGCCTGGTATTTCAGCCGCCATGCGGGGGTGGTGGAGGAGCTATGATTTCCACGGTGTTACCGGTATGCATCCTGGTAGCGGCCGCGGTTTTCCTGTTAATTGTAGCCTGGAAAGCACCTCCTGACCTGGTCAGGCGCGCGGGCAGGAGGTTTTCTTCTGCCGCCACCAGGGAGAGGTACAGGCTTTATCTGTGGCGCTTGGGCCGGGAACAGGAGGTGGACCCGGAGGTTATCTTAGGTTTCCGGGCCATAGCCGGTGCCGCTGCGGTCCTGGCAGGCGTTATGGCCTGGCCCGCAAGCTTACCCCTGGCCGTATTGTTCCTGGGCGCTGGGGCCTTGCTCTATATATTCCCGGAAAAGTACCTGGAAAGAAAAGAGAAGCTTCAAAGTTTGCGCCGGGAATTTCCCCTGATGGTGACTCTTCTTAAAGTGTTTGCGCGGGCGAGCGATCTCTACCAGGCCATGCGGGTGGTGAGGGGGGCTGTAAGGGGTGAACTTAAGAGGCAGCTCGATATCCTGGCTGCGGAGCTCGAGGTCTTCCCCTTGCCCGAAGCCCTGGACAACCTGGCCAAAAGGGCCGGGTACGGGCCCCTGGCAAGTCTAATAGGCGTGGTCATGATGGCCATCCAGACGGGAGCCAACGTGGAGGAGGTGCTGGACACCTTCGCCCGGCACGCCTATGAAGAGAGGGTAAACGACATAAGGCGGAAGATCAAGGTACAGCCCATTTTAATGGCCGTGATACCGGCGGTCATGTTTTTATCCCTTTTACTGCTTTTTGTTTTCCCCATGTACGCCAGTATAATCGATAAAACTCCGGGTTTATTAGTTCAGGAGGGAGAAAAATATGCTCGTTGCTATTGACCAGGGTTACGGCTATACCAAAGCCGTGGCAGGGGAAAAGAAGGCCGTTTTCCCCTCGGTGGTCTCGCCTGCCAGTGAAACTGATCTGGGGTTAGGCCGGGTTTCCTGGGGACACTGCGTTACGGTAAGACCCCAGGGTTCTATGGTTAAGCGCCAGTATTTTGCTGGCGAACTGGCGGTGAGGTGCGGGCTTGCCGCCCATCTGACCCTGGCGCGGGACAAGCTTTCAAGGGACATTTCTGTCCTTCTCATGCTGACTGCGGCCTACCTGGCAGGTACCGAGGGCCAGGTGACCCTGGCTTATGGCCTGCCGATAGCTTATTTTCGCCACCAGCGAGACGAAGCCCGGCGGTCCCTCCAGGGAACGGCTGCTTATGTGAGCGTTGACAATGGGCCGGAAAAGTATATTAGCTTCAACCATGTTGCGGTGTTCCCGCAGGGGGTTGGCGCGCTGTTCAGTGTGGACAGGCTACCGCAGGAAGGACTGGTGGGATTGCTCGACATAGGCTTTTATACCACGGACTACCTGCTGGTAGATGTAAGGAAAGATAGGGTAGAGCCCCTGCCGAACTATTTCGGCTCTATGGAGATAGGTGTGAGTTCGGCCATGAAGGCCTTTGGGGACCGGTTCCTGCGGTTAACCGGCAGGCCTTTGAGCCTGGTGGAGACCCAAGAGCTCTGGGGTAAGTCCCGCCTGACCTTTGAGGGACAGAAACTAGATCTGGAACCGCTCCAGGAAGAAAGCCGCGTTGTGGTGGCGCAGGCAATAGTTGAGGGCATAACTGCTGCCTGGGCCCAGAAACTTAGCTATGTTGATGTAATATATCTGGCCGGTGGTGGCGGCCTGGAGTTTTTATCTACACTAAGGCAGTCCCTGCGCAGGGATGTAGTTCTGGTACCCGAACCGCAATACGCTAATGCCCTGGGCTTTTACCGCATGGCCTTAAAGCATCTGGGCGCCGGGAGTAAAAGCGCCGGGTCTATGTAGAAGTGCGGGTGAACACACCCGGGACGCTTTGAGCATCAAGGGTGGAGCGATATTTTTAAAGGCCGGGTGAACACACCCTTCCCGGGTCACTGGCGGGTGTGTTCACCTGGTTTATTTTTGAGGCCTTTATGCCTTAAAAGACAAAGGCTTCAGGGTGAACACACCCCTTTAAAATGGAGTGATACTGGGTGGCCAGCCATAAACGGAAGGGGAATCCGCAATTACAGGTGCGCTTGCCGCGCGGGCACTGGATCTGGGAGATAGACCCTAAAATGAGGTCCTTGGAGGTGCAGAAGGCCCTTGACTTTTACCGGAGGTACCATGACGCATGGGAAGAAGTGCGGGCGAACTTAGAAGAGATCAAGCAGCTCATCGCTTGCGGCGCAGTAGGAAGCATTAAGGAGAAAGATGAGACTGACAATAGGCTTTTTGAGACCCTGGATAAATTTTTGAACTTTTAGGGGGAGATAAGATGGATGACCAAAAGGTGGTGCGGCCATGAGGGAACCCTGGCAAAGGCTGGCCCAGGCCATAATCGTTAGGGCAGTTCTTGATTTTTACGGTTCCCTTTACGCAGCAGGCCGAAAGGGAAGAGGCGCGCCGCGATGATGGTGAATTTTTGCTGGCTGCGGCCAGCGGTGAAGCATACGCGGCTGGTATTTTCGAGCTGGCAGGTGTCAACCCGGCAATGGCCAGACTGCTTCTGGAGTGGAAATGTTTCGTACACCTCTCAAGGCATGTACGGACGGCGTCATCCCCCGCCAGCAAGAGACTGAGCATTCTCAAGATACCACAGATAAACCCAGATATGTTCCTCGAGCTTTAGAAAGGTGGTGTGGAGGTGGGTGAGAAAAACCCTTTTGTACCAATTCGTGTCAAGTGCGAGCTTCCCCCGCTCATTCCAGAAGGCGAGATAAGGATAATTCATTACCCGGGGCAGCCCCCGGTTATTGCTTACCGTGTTAGCCAGGCCCAGATAGAAGCGCTGTTAGAATGGTACGAGGCAAGGCGAAAGGTTTATAGCCCGTGGGCCAGGAAACGCCGGGAAAGGGGTTTTGATGCGCTTGAAGAGGAAGGATATAGAGGCGATTATAAGAAACCCTACGAGGATACAGGTCTATTACCAGCCCATAGTAGATCTTCTGTCCGGGCGGCTGTGGGGGTATGAGGCCCTGGTCAGAGGGAAAGGCGTACTCTCCAACCCGGGCAGGCTTTTCCGTGCTGCATATGCAGTAGATTTATTGAAGGAGCTAGATATAGCCTGCTTTAAGTTAATCCTGGCCAAGGGGTTACCACCAGATAGCAAGCTTTGCGTCAATGTTACAGGTGAGGGGCTGGCAGGGCTGGATATCTCTTTTGCTGGCCCGCGCCTTGTGCTGGAGTTAACGGAGTATGGCACATACGACCTTAGACAGTTGCTGCCCATACTGGATAAATGGCGCGAGAAGGGAACGTCATTGGCTATCGATGATGTGGGGGGCGAGGTTACACAGATCCGGGCCTCCCTGTACTTCCAGCCTGATCTAATCAAGATTAATCGCTCCCTGGTCAGCTACTGTGATATACAGGGGAGCAAAAGGCTTTTTCTCGAGCAAATTCTCGAGGTATGCCGCTATGTAGGCGCGGAAACCGTGGCTGAAGGTATTGAACGGGTGGAGGAACTGGAAGTGCTGCGGGGTTTGGGAATAAAGTACGGGCAGGGCTACTTGTTAGGTAAACCGCAGCCTTGCTGGGCATCGTACCGGGCTGTGGTGCGCTGAAAAGATGATTTTTAGGGAAGCCTGGCCGCCGCCACGCTTTGGCCTTTACAGGCCAGCGTCGCGGCGGCCTTTTAATGCAGCGGTAAGCAGCAGGAATGCTTTCGCCCTCCTGCTGCTTTGATTCAGGGAGGCTTCGGCCTTCTGGCTGCCTCGTTATTTTACGTTTCAGGGCTGATGGGTCTACTCTTATGGGTTTTAGGTGGATCATTTTTATGTTCTTCTATTATTTTCCGGAGCACTTCTAGATTAAAAGAATCCATCGTATTACTTGCTTGACCATCAGAAATAGTGAATTTTCCTTGGAACATGCCCCTGGTAATATAGTAATTCCGTACGCGAGATTTGTTGTAAGGCGAATCGTCATATGTTAAAAACAATAGTACTCTTTCATGTAAAGAAAACTTAGGTTCCCCTTCTGATTGACGAGCCTTTATCGTTTTACCATCAGGTACGTTGCCTTCATATACTCGTACCCGTAATGGTTTTTCAGTCAGTGAACCTTTCAGTATTTCATTAACGTCAATTAGAACATCATGATATATAATGTCTCCTTCACTAATTGTATTTGGTTCCTTACCATCTGAGGTATTCCATTGTGCTGGTAAAATCGAGGATACAGTACCTTCTATAATAAGAGGTGAGCTTGCTGCTAATTCTTCTGGGGTTATTCTAGCTATTGCTCCGCTTACACGTATAGCGTCCGGTCTAACTTTAGCTACAGTAAACCTCCAAAAACCAAAGCCCATACCAAATCCTAAAATGGCTACGATAAGAAAACCCCATATCGTTCGATTCTTAATAAACACGTTATTTACCCCCTAACATTTAGACGATAGCCAAATTAATTACCACGGAATAGCATTATAACCATTTATATCATCTTGATCGAGAGTATACCTGACTTCTTGGTCAGCAAAAGTGGGATACATTACAGCGCTTCGAACATCGCTATGACCTAATCCAACTACATGCCCCATTTCATGTGTCATAACTGATTTTACATCATAAAATCCAGGCGGAGGTACGGGATCATTTGACCAAGAATAATCCATATTTAAAACAATATCGGCCTCTGATTCGAGTCCTGTTAAAGTATTGTACCATGACGTTGTTTGGGCCAAATAGCTATTTGATCCGCGATTAGCTTTAAAAATTTCGTTTATGCCATCCCTGGTTTCCGTAGTAATATTATTTGTTGTTCCGCTGTTTGCTAAATATACTTGTCGATTACTTATGTTATTCCATTGGTTGTCGGCTACGGTAATAGAGTAGACCCCATCTGAGGTAAAATTGCTACCAACAGAATACCACCATGTGGTACCTTTAGGCCAATGATACGGTTCTAAGCTATAGGCTAAAACAAATCCTGAAATGGCAGAAGTTATAAATACAATTAAGATTATTGCTGCCCATTTTAGCTTTCGAATAAACATAAGACATTCCTTCCTCTCCTTAGAAGTAAAAGGTACATTCTCGTTATGTCCTTTAAACCAATCAGAGGTGTGACTTTCCCGCGACTAGTTTTTACAGCATCGTGTTAAAAATCAAGCTTGCATAGAATATAGCATCAAATCGCCCCCTTTACTTTTCTGGTTCTATTTTACAACCTCTGCTTCTATTTTACAACCATTTTCTGTAAGGGGAGAGTTAAAATATTGTACTTGTACCAACTTTCTTTAGTCCACTTATACCATGACAATATCACAGTCCAGTGACACTTCATTGGGAATGAGAAAATGTCAGCCCAAAAGGGTAAAAATTAGGTTTCAGTGTAAAGTTTCTGCAGCTCAATTTGCAGTTCTTCATCCTTTTCAGAGCTGTAGTGGCTCAAAGGGGGATTGTGGTAAATCCTGGGTCACCGCCATGCTTAAGGCCCTTCGGCCTAGCGTCGCGGCGGGCTTAGCAAGGTGGTAAGCAGCAGGAAGGCTTTCGCCCTCCTGCTGCTTTTATGTGCGCCCGGCATGGGCGTTAACTTGGTGGTGAGAGTCCACTGCAGGCGAGGCAGCACGAGCCTGCTAGCCGAAGGCAAGGGTGTCCATCGTGAGGTGGAATCCGAAGGAAGCCGGAGGCAAAGCCACGGCCCGATGAACAAGAACCCCATAAGAGGCTAAGCCGTCCGGATGAGCTGGCATAACACAGCGAAATCCCAGGCAGACATAAGGACGGCGGAGTATATGGGGCGGGCGCGGGGTAGGCCTGTGCTCTTACCCGGGGAGGCCTGCCGGATAAGCCAGGTAGAGCTGGTAACCCGTGCCGGAAGGCACGGCTGAACTGGCAGGAGGAAGCTTTGGGCATAGTACCCTGGGGGTCATGAACTCCAGGGGAAGGCCCGAACATCAAGTCAGAGGTGGGACTGGTGCGTTCGCGAGAAGGGCGAAGAAAGCAGAAAACCCCGGAAGGGGCCTGCCCACAGGAGGAAGTGGTGAAGCCACGGGGGACTGGGGGAGGGCCGAGTTCTTCTCCGGCACAAGGCGGGACGTCACCTCGCGGAGGCCAAGGTAGCGGCCTGATGGAGCAGGTGGTGGAAAGAAGCAACATGCTGGCCGCTTTGAGGCGGGTAGAGCGGAACGGAGGCGCGCCCGGCGTAGATGGCATCCCGACCGAACGGCTTCGGGACCAAATTCGTGCCGGATGGCCGTGCATCCGGGAGGAATTGCTTGCAGGTACCTATAGGCCTAAGCCCGTGCGCCGGGTCGAAATCCCGAAACCCGGGGGAGGCAAGCGGCTATTAGGGATACCTACCGCAATGGACCGCCTGATCCAGCAGGCTCTCCTGCAAGTATTGACGCCCATTTTCGACCCGCAGTTTTCGGAGGCCAGTTACGGGTTTCGGCCTGGGAGGAGAGCCCATGATGCGGTAAGGAGAGCGCGTCAATACGTGGAAGAAGGATACGAATGGGTCGTGGACCTGGACATAGAGAAATTCTTTGACCGGGTCAACCACGACATACTCATGGCCCGAGTGGCCCGAAAAGTGACAGATAAGAGAGTGCTTACCCTTATCCGTCGCTATCTCCAGGCAGGTGTCATGGTAAACGGGGTGGTCGTAGAGACGGTGGAAGGGACGCCGCAGGGCGGGCCTTTAAGTCCACTTTTGGCCAACATACTCCTGGACGACCTGGACAAAGAACTGGAGAAGAGGGGCCACAAGTTTGTCCGCTATGCTGATGACTGCAACATTTACGTCAAGAGCAAGCGGGCGGGGGAGAGGGTCATGGCAAGTATCCGTAAGTTCCTGCAGGAACGGTTGAAGCTCAAAATTAACGAGCAGAAAAGTGCGGTAGACCGGCCGTGGAAACTGAAATTCCTGGGGTTTAGCATGCACAAGCGCAAGACAGGAGAAATTCTTATCCGCCTGGCGCCTCAGACCATCGAGCGGGTGAAAGGGAAAATTCGGGAGATAACTGCCCGGAATAAACCCGTGAGTATGGCCGAACGCATAGAGCGTCTCAACGCCTATTTGGGCGGGTGGATAGGATACTTTGCCCTGGCCGAAACGCCCAGCGTCTTTGAGGAGATAGAAGGCTGGATGCGGAGGAGGCTGCGCAT
The DNA here is from genome assembly GCF_900176005.1 of Thermanaeromonas toyohensis ToBE. Lineage (NCBI taxonomy): Bacteria > Bacillati > Bacillota > Clostridia > Neomoorellales > Neomoorellaceae > Thermanaeromonas > Thermanaeromonas toyohensis. The sequence goes on from NZ_LT838272.1 coordinate 1,353,194, forward strand.
GTGCCTCTGGAAGCAGTGGAAGCGAGTACGGACCAGATATCGGGAGCTACGCGCATTGGGACTGCCGGAATGGGTGGTACATCAATTTGCTAATGCTCGCAAAGGGCCATGGCGGATGGCCCACAGGCCAATGAATAGAGCCCTGGGCAATGCCTATTGGCAGTCCCAGGGCCTCATGAGCTTAACCGAACGCTATTCTTGTCTTCGTCAAGCTTGGTGAACCGCCGGATGCGGACCCGCATGTCCGGTGGTGTGAGAGGACGGGGGCTAGCCGTCCCCTCCTACTCGATAATCACTTTAAGCCTCCTGGCCTTCCGGCTGCCTTTCTATTTTACTGCCGCCCAGGGCCGGGGCCGGCAAGGGTAAGGGCCTGCGGCATATGCTCCCGGGCTAGCGCCCGGTCCGCTATTCCTCGGCCCGGCCCTGCGGGCCGCCCTTGCCGCCCGGCCGGGCGGCTGTATTTTGCCCTCAAGGCCGGAAGGCCAAAGGGCGAAGGCCCAAAAAAGAAGGAGGCGGTCGTGATGCTTAAGAGGAACATCCAAAAGGGTTACAAGATGCGCGTAGGGGTGGATATAGACAATACGGTGGCCAACCTGAATGAGGAGCTGGTGAAGAGATATAATGTGTCCCTGGAGGTCTATCCTTCTCCTGATCTGCCGGGCGGCTTTTTCAGCACCGAGGAAGGGTTGGAGCTCCTGGCCCAGGCGAAACCTCTTCCGGGGGCGGCAGAAGTGTTAAGAGCTCTTTCAAGGGCTGGGCATGAAGTTCTGTACATAACAAGCAGGCCGGTATTAGCTATCAACTTCACCCGGGAGTGGCTTAAAGCTTGGGGCTTTCCTCGCGGCGGTATTGTTTTCGTGCCCAGAGGGTTTAAGAAAGTGTTCGCGGCCTGCTATGGGAGTGATATATTTTTCGAAGATGATCCCGGAGAGGCTCTAGGGCTTCAGGAAGTAGGCACATGGGTATATATGCTGGAGTGGCCTTATAATTCAAATGTGGAAGGTGTCCGTATTCAGAGATTTAGTTCTTGGGAAGAGATTGAGGAGTCCTTAGATTGTTTTTCCCAATACCGTATGGTACTATAAACATAGAAGAGGTGGAAAATGCTGTATGTCCCTTTCTACCCCCGAAGCCTGGTTGGAAATCGCATACGAAGACCTGGACACCGCTAAATATATGCTTGAGGGCAAACGGTATTTATAGACTGTGTTCCTGTGCCAGCAGGCTTTGGAAAAGGCTTTCAAGGCGGTATATCTCAAGAAATTCGGGAGGGTTCCACCGCGCAAGCACGATCTTGTAGTATTAGCCAAGCTTACTGGTCTTCTTGAGGAACTTGACGAAACGGAGCGTGACTTTCTCCGGAGGCTGACGGTGTATTACATTGAGTGCCGTTACCCTGAAGATAAGGCAAAACTAGCTGCAAAGTGCACGGAAAAGTATACCAGGCAAATTGTTGAAGAAACCGAAAGGGTGGTTCCGATGGCTGGCAGACAAGTTGAGATGACTGTACGTGAGTATATAAATCTATTGCGGAAGAACAATATCCGAGTATACCGAGCTATTCTTTTTGGTTCCCATGCTACAGGTCATGCCCGTGAGGATAGCGACATTGATGTGGCCATTATAAGTCTGGACCTGGGCAAAGACCGTATTGAGGAGGCAGTGCTGCTGAAGAAGATAGCTGAGGAGGTAGATTTCGATATCTCCCCGAGGCCATATTCGGTGGAGCAATATCTTAATGCTCACAATGGCGAGTTCTTGCATGATGAAATAATTGAAAAAGGCAAGGTCATTTTATAAGCATTGTGGCTTCCCGGCCGGTAGTGAGGGTAACACCGGCCGTTTTCTAAAGTGCTGTTCGAGATAGGGAGAAAGGAGCGATTTCCTTGGCTATAGATTTAGGCGGGGGTAATAGGCAATATCTCAAAGAAGAGCTAAAACGGATAAGTGGTATTATTATTGAAAACTGCCGCCCGGAGAAAATTATTCTTTTCGGTTCTCTCGCAGGAGGCAGGGCGCAGGAACATAGTGATCTTGACCTTCTGGTAGTCATGAAAACAGACATGCGATTTATAGACAGGCTATTGTTTTTGGCCACACTAACCAAGCCGCAGGTAGGAGTAGATTTTCTCGTATATACGCCAGAGGAGTTCAGACAGATGATGGAAGACGAGAATCTGTTCTTGAAGGAAGAGGTGGTAAAAAAGGGGGTTGTGCTTTATGATAGCGGGGGAGCAAGAATACATGGCCTGGGTTAGGTATGCTGATGATGATCTGAAGGCCGCTGAAGAACTCATCAAAGCAGGGTTATATAATTTAGCCTGTTTTCACTCTCACCAGGCTGCCGAAAAGTACCTGAAAGCATTCCTCGTAAAACATAGAATAAATCCACCCAGGATACATAAGCTACCTGTCCTCGTAGGTCTATGCCAGCAGGCAGGCGCTGAAATTGAAGAACTAAAAGAGGATGCTCTGATACTGGATATGTATTACATTCCGACTCGGTACCCAACCGCCCCTGTGGGAAGCCTGCCTGAAGGCCTACCTAATGAAGACGATGCAAAGAAAGCCTTGGATATTGCTAAACGGGTGAGAGACTTTGTTAAAGTAAGGGAAAGAAGCGACTAAGCAATTATGGCCGGTGGTGCTTTCGCCACCGGCTTTTTTATTTAAAAGCACAGCAAAGGGGGTTCAACCTTGATAACCATTAACAAGAGCGGGAATGAACAGCTGAGGATCCAGTCCGGCACCTACAAAGGTATCGAGTATATCGATATCCGGGTGTACTACTACAACGCTGCCCAGCAGGAGTGGAAACCCTCGCGGAAAGGTGTGGCCTTTAAACGGGAGCTCCTGCTGGAAGTGGTAAGAGCCCTGGAACAAGTGGCCGGGGAACACAAACAGCAAGCTTCTTAAAGTTCTTCTTCCGGGCCTAGCCGGTGGTAATAGCGCCACCGGCTATTTTTTTGACAGTCCCAATACCCGGAGGCGATCTTTATGCTAGTATCCGATACCCCAATTATCTTGCAGGATGGCAGGAGGAAGAACTGGTTCTGGGAGAGCAATTCTATCTTCGACTGTAACCTTTCCTGTTATGCCCTGGTGGTAAGGTTATATCTTGCAAGATGTGCAGGGGAAAACCGGGTAGCTTTCCCCTCTATTTCCAATATTGCTGCACATTGTGGCATTAGTCGCGCCACTGTGAAAAGGGCACTGGCTGAACTGGAAGAAAAAGGTCTACTACTAAAAGAGATTCGTCAAAATGAAAGTGGTGAATATACCAGCAACGTTTACATATTACTCGACCCTAAGGTTCCTGCTTCAGAGGGAAGCGAGATACCTACCCAGGGTAGTAGGTTCTCACAGAACCTACCCTGTCGCTACATGACAGGGGTAGGTTCTACAGGAACCTACTACCCCCCGGGGGTAGTAGGTTCTGACAGAACCGACCTAGGTTCTGACAGAGCCACTGAAGAAGACTCACTTAAGAATAATAATGTTGTTGTTGTAAATAAGGCCCCCATCGCTGAGACTCCGAAAATTCCCTTGACCGGAACTAGTTGTAAGGTCGAGGCCATCCCTGAAACTCTCAATTCGGTAGGTACCAATCCGGATCCGCATGATTTGCAAGAGAACTTAATGCCGGGCTCACAGACTAATGCGATTTCTAGTCTAGGTGCTAGTGTACAAGATGAAACTTTAGTTAATCACCAGCCTAACTGGACCAACGGGGGAATTTATTTGGGAGAAAAATCGTCCCGGATTAGCTTTAATGATAACACTCATGAAATAATCCAAGACCATATCTCCGCTGGCCCAGCCCGCGAAATCCAGGAAGCGTTCATAAAAGCAACGGGCCAACCTCTAACAGGTAGAGCCTTGGAGGAGTTAATGAACTACTCCTTGGAGTATGTGCTGACAAAGATCGCAATGGTAGAGGTGGGTAAAGAGAAAATTAACGCACCAGGATGGTTACTCGAGGCCTGCCGGGAGGATTATCAGCACTTGCCAGTGAAGGCGAGAAAGAGGCGAACGAACCCCAAAAGCCCTCCGGCTCTAAAGCTCCCAGACGCCAGCAAGGACGATAAGTATAGAGACCTATACCGGCTGGTCTAGCCGACAAGCCTTGTGCCGCCGCCACGCCTGTCCCTTCGGTCCGGCGTCGCGGCGGGCTGTATCAAAGCGGTAAGCAGCAGGAAGACTTTCGCCCTCCTGCTGCTTTTATCATCATAATTACTTTAAGCCTCCTGGCCTTCCGGCTGCCTTTCTATTTTACTGCCGCCCTGGGCCGGGGCCGGCAAGGGCAAGGGCCTGCGGCATAAACAGCCTCCTCCCCGCCCTTCGGGCGGGTCCCCTCCATTTATTCCTCGGCCTCGCCTCCGGCGACCCTTGCCGCCCGGCCGGGCGGCTGTGTTTTGCTCTCAAGGCCGGAAGGCCAAAGGCCGAAGGCCGAAAAAAGAAGGAGGCGGTGGGGATGCCGGTGGCCAGGCGGGATTACGAGCGGTTCATAAAGGCTTCAAGACATCACCCGTGCCCTGTTTGCGGCAAGCCTGATTGGTGCGGTTTCAACAGCTATATTTGCAGCTGCATGAGAATTAGCGAAGGAGCGTTTAAGCATGTTATCTTGAGCAATGGCCAGGTAGCCCACCTCCACTGGCTAGAGCCTGGCAGGGTTACTTTTGAGAGAAATCGGGAAGAGATAATACCCGTAGCAAGCGCAAAGCTGGCTCCCATAGAGGTACGGGACCGGGTATACCGGAGTTTCTTGCGGCTTTTATACCTTTATCCCCGCCACCAAGAGGATCTGCACAGGCGAGGCCTAGACGATAAAGAGATTAAGAGAAACGGCTACAAATCGGTACCGGAAAATGAACCTCCCTGGGTAATATGTAGGAGGCTTATAAATAATGGCCATAACTTGGAAGGAATCCCTGGGTTCTACCTGGCTAAGAGTCAACATGGCGGGTATTACTGGACCTTTGACCCTTCTCCAGGATATTTCATCCCCATCCGGGACCGCCAGGGCCGGATCCAGGCCCTGCAACGGAGGATGGACGATACTTCTAACGGTCAAATACAAGCTTTTCAGTGGCCACGTAAACAAGGGCGGTTGTTCTTGTAGTACTCCTGCCCATGTGGCCAGGCCGGAAGAGATAAAGGACCCACGGGTATGGATCACTGAAGGTCCCCTTAAGGCCGATATTGCCGCGGCCTATCTAGGCGCTCTGGTCATAGGTGTCGCGGGTGCCACTTCCTGGAAACCGGCGGTTCAGGTGGTCCAGGAGCTGTCGGCGAAGGAGGTGGTAATAGCCTATGATATGGACCAGAAGACGAACAGGACGGTAGCTACCGCCAAGAGAATGCTGGCAGCAGAATTGAGCAAAATGGGCATAACAGTCCGGGAGGCAGTTTGGGAAGCCAGGTGCAAAAACGAAAAAGGGATAGACGATACCTTGGTAGCTGGGTTGGAGATAAGCCTCCTTTGATTGATCTTGCTTATCCCATATGATACGATAAATTTGAAAGGTGGAAAAAGCTGTATGCGCCCGGAAGCGGGAGAATGGCTGAAACAGGCTGAATATGACCTGGAAACTGCGGAAGCCATGTGGAAAGCCGGCAGGTATCTCTATACTGTATTCATGTGCCACCTGGCAGTAGAGAAAGGCCTTAAAGCAATTATTGCGGAGCGTACAGGAACAGTCCCACCCAAAATTCACAATCTTGTAAGGCTAGCCAAATTTGCCCAGGTTAACCTGGACGACGATAAAAAAGAATTCATTTCAATTTTGAATACGGCTGCGATTGGGGCCAGGTATCCAGAATTCCTGGACCAGGCCATAAAAAAGTATTCCAAGAAAGTTGCCCAAGAATACTTGAACAAATCCAGGGAAGTGGTGCAATGCCTCAAGAAAGAATTGCAGTAGAAAAAATAATACGGGACTTCCTGGAGGCTATGAAAGAGCAAGGCGTTAAGGTAGACAAGGTGTTTCTTTATGGATCTCATGCAAGGGGCGAAGCGAACGAGAACAGCGACATAGACCTTGTAGTAATCTCCAGGGACTTTTCTAAAATGCCGGCCTGGCGCAGGTGGGAGGTCCTTGGTAAGGCTATTTCCCGTATCATGGAGCCGGTAGAACCATTAGCCTATACTCCTGAAGAGATTGAAGCCTTAATGAAGCGAGAAGGAAGCTTCCTCCGGCATATCTTGACCCAACCGGAAACAAAAGAGTACCAGTTTTGATTGTTTTTATCCTTTGACAGGGGTTGAACGTCCCTCAGAGGATCGTTAAACAGTAAACAATGCCTTTCCTGACCGCAATTTTAGAATCGACAAAGACTAGAGGGCTGAGAATATGAAATTCCACTACTATGCCGATACTGACAGCCTGTATATAGACCTTGTGGCAAAAGAAAGCGCCGACTCGGTTGAAGTAGCTCCCGGCGTTGTCCTGGATTTTGACGCCGAAGGAAACCTTGTCGGCCTAGATATTGACCAAGCGAGCAAGCGAATAGATTTATCGCGTCTAGAGGCCGATGGCTTGCCCCTCGGTCGCATTATGGTTACCGGCCCAGGCTATAACCTAAGAACACCCCAAACAGGCTGAGGTGATCCTATGTCACCTAATCAGAAGGCGATAAACATAGCTAGATTGTACGTAGAAACCTTGAGGAAGAAAAACCTCCCCATTAAGTCGGTAATTCTCTTCGGGTCCCAGGCAAGGGGAGACTACGAGCCGGATTCCGACATTGATGTTCTTGTGGTTACTGAGAGGCTTGATACGGAAATACGCGAGGCTATCTTAGACGAAGCCTTTGAGATTAGTCTTAGTGAGGATGTAATGCTAATACCTCTTATATACGACCTTGAGAAGTTTGAGTCTCCTCTATTTCGGTCTGGGCCCCTTTATCAGAGTATAACCCAGGAAGGGATTATTATCCAATGAGCGACACCGAGTTTAAGAACCTGTTCGCCCGGGCCAAGATAGAGAAGGCATGGCAAACCTGGGATGAGGCCGAATGGGCCTTCCAGGGAGGGAAATACCCTAGCACTATCAACAGGATGTATTATGCCTTCTACAGGGCATGTTTGGCTCTACTCGCTTTCCAGCCGAAAATCCCGACCAAGCACTCGGCGGTCATAGGTGAAGTTAATCGGATTTTTGTGAAAGGAGGCCTGCTCCCAAGAGAAGTCGGGAGGTTCCTTCATGCCTTGCAGACGGCTAGGACAGAGGCAGACTACGACGATAAAGATTTTTCCCGTGAAGAGGTCCAAAAGTATTTAGAACAAGGAAGGACATACTTACGGCAGCTTGCCGATTTAGCTGCGAGATTAATAGAGCAGCAAGAGTAGCCCGGGAAAACCCACCCGGGCGCTTTGTTTATGCGGGGATCACTTTGGAAGGCCTGCCTATGCAGGCCTTCCTGATTCCAGGGACCAGGCAAACTGGACGGGAGGAGCGCCACGCTATGGCTGATGTCGGCGTGCTTCTTTCTGAAGGCAGGTTAAGGGAGCTATCGCTCCCGCTTACACACGCCTGGCAGAGCCAGGCGGTAACTACATTTTAAGCGATAGCTTTTTGTTATACAACTTAATGTTTTGTATAGTTTTACGTATTACATTTTCCAGTTTTACCTTGGCATTGCTATGCCAATTTGTATACCACTTTGCATATCATTATCAACTTGTATCGCGGGAGGCAATACCATGGGAAATTCGAGCCGTCTTTCCAAACGCCTCGATCTCAGGGTAGATGAAAAGCTATATAACATGCTACAGGCCGAAGCCAAACGACGGTGCTGTCCTTCGGTGGCTGCTCTGGCCAGAAAAATTCTCGAGCAGTATTTTGCACAGCAAGAAGAGGAAGCTGAGAACTAGGCCCGTTTTGAAGCCTTGATCGAAGAAGCTATCGCAGAGGATGAAGAATGGGACAAAGAAATTTTACAAGACTTTCTCAAAGAGCTTGAAAACAGAAAGGGGATGGCTACAGGTGGCAAAGAACAGTAAGTTTAATAGACAGCTTTTAGTACGTTTAACGGAAGAGTTAGAAAGGCGGCTCCGGGCCGAAGCGGCCAGGCGGGGCCTTTCGGTAGCGAATCTGGTCCGGGACATGCTGGAACAGGCGCTGAGCGAGGAAGCCGCCGGGCTGGCAGCCAGGGAAGGCAAGGAGGCCCTGGAAAAGGTTATCAAGAAGGCAATAAAACCCGAGATGGACCGCTTGGCAAAGCTCATATATAGGGCTGGCCATGCCGCCGCGGCAGCCATGTACCTCAACACCCAGGCCATAGCCGACATGGGCAAGCACGATGCCGTAGAGATGTACCACATGGCCCGGAAGAAAGCGGCAACCTACTTCAGGGTAGATGACCAGGATGAGTAAGAGCGTGGTAATCGTCAACATAGCCTATTACCAGCCCGGCACCAGAAAAATGTCCCACAACTACAACCACATACGCTACATTGCCACCAAGCCCGAGGCCGACCGGGGAGATCCAGAGTCCTACCGGGTAGGCGACCATGATTATCCCATAGCTATGGACACCGCCGCCGGCCACGTCAAATACGCAGCCGAGAGGCCTGGCAGCTCCGGCCTCTTCGGGCCCCAGGAAGAGCCGGTCCCCCAGTGGCAAGAAGTGGGCAAGAAATTGGCTAAACACAACCTCCCCGTGTGGAGGGTGATAGTGTCCTTGCGGCAGGACGATGCTGAGCAACTGGGCCTGGTGGACAGGGAGAAGTGGCAGGCCGTCATTGAGAACGGGGTAAACAGGGCCATAAAGGCCATGCACCTGGACCCGGACCATGCCAGGTGGGTGGCCGCCTTCCACCGTAAGGAGGGCCACCCCCACTGCCACGTAGTCATCTGGGAAGAAGAGCACGGCGCAGCGAGGAGACAGGGCCGCTTGGAGCAGGGGGAAAGGAAAGGCGTCTTCCGCGCCTTTGCCCGTGAGGTCTTCAGGGATGAGAGAGACCGCCTTGCAGCCGAGAAGACCATTATCAGGGACATGATCAGGGAGGTTGCCCGCGATAACATAGCCAGGGCGGCGGGGCTTATGCGGGAGATAGAAATGGCTGGGCTGGAAGCTAGAACTCTAACCGGGGACAGGCCCCGTATGCTGCCTGTACTCCAGCCAGAACAGGAGGATATATTAGCGAAGAAGCTACAGGAGCTGGCGGAAATAATGCCCGGCCACGGCAGGATAGCCCTGGCTTACATGCACCAGGAAGTAAAAGCCCAGGCTAGAGAGATAGCCGACTGGATACTCTGGCAGCCGGGCTTCAACCAGTCCACGGAACGTTACAAGGAACTGGCTAAACAGATCGCCAGCCACTACACTATGAAGCCGGAGGCCCTGGAAGAAGCAGCACGGAAGGCCTACGAAGACGTCCGGGACCGGGTGGCCCAGGAGGTACTTAAAGGCGCAGCAGCCATAAACCGCTTTCAGCACGACGAGGCTTCCAGGGAGGGAGGAAATGTTATCCGTACGGAAGCCAGCCGTATAGCCCACAGCGTATGGAAGGCCGCCTGGAGGGCTCTGGAAAGAGAGCGCACCCGTGCCGAGGCCCAGGCCCTGCTCCTGGCGCAAAAGGAAATGGAGAGGCGCAAGAAGAGAGAAAGAGAGGAGGCCAGGGAGAGGGCATGAAGATAAGACCCCGCCATGTAATGCTGTTTCTCCTGCTGCTCTTAGACCTGTTCCTCATACCCAGGCTTTTAACCTTACCCCCTAGTCTAAAGGCCTACGGCTTTAAGCCCGGCATGGAGGTCTGGAAAAAGGAGCTCCTGGCCCACCCCCTAACGGGTCCGGCAATACTTATGCGGGACACAAGGGCCCGCATAGCCTGGCTCTGGCTGCAATCGGCAATAGGAGCTGCCGTTCTTGCTATCCTGTGGCCTCCCGGGCGGCTAAGGGGTAAAGCAAAGGATCTGGGAGGCCCCGAGGCCGCAGGCCGCGGGCAGTTCGGCACGGCCAGGTGGAGGACCAGTAAAGAGATAGTTAAGACCTTGACTGAATGGCGCTGTCCAGAGAGGCCCCCTATTGGGGGCTTTGTTGTTGGCGCAGGAAATGATAGATACTTTGCTGCCTGGCTCGATGCCTCTGAGACACATTGCTTAGTTATCGGGGCCACCCGCAGCGGCAAGTCCAGGCGCATAATCTTACCCACCATTTGGGTCCTGGCTCAAACAGGAGAGAGTATGATAATCACCGCCCCCAAGGGTGAACTCTACCACATGACCAGCGGATATTTGAAGCGCCAGGGCTACGAGGTAGTACTTATAGACCTCCGCCAGCCCTTGAGGGGAAATAGATGGAACCCACTCTTGCCCGTAGTGGAGGCCTTCAAACGTAACGACATGGTAGAAGCCAGCCAGGCTGCCTGGGACATAGCGCACATAATAACCCACCAGTACCCGCACTATGGAGACCCTATCTGGCCGCAGGCACAGGAGAGCCTTACCGCAGCTTTGACCCTGGCAGTGGCAGACCAAGCACCTGAAAAAGCCAGGCATTTGGCGAGCGCCTACAGGATGCTGGCCGAGCTCGGAGCAGGCGGGGGCGAGGAACTGGACGGGTACTTCAGAAGGCTCCCTCAGGACCACCCTGCACGCTCTGCCTACGGTGTGGCGGCCCTATCCGAAGACAGGTTGAGGAGCAGCATATTTACAGGGACGGCAGCGCAGCTAAGGCTCTGGGCGGACCCGGAGGTAATTTGCCTCACCGCGGCCCAGGACCACGATATGGCCCTGGCAGGGAAAACAAAAGCTGCAGTGTTCATCGTCATCCCGGACGAAAGGCAGACCAGGGACGTGCTGGCTACCCTCTACATCTCCCAGGCCTACCAGGCTTTGACCGATGAGGCCAAAAAAGCCGACAAGCTCCCGGTAAGGGTGAACTTCCTCCTGGACGAGTTCGGCAACCTCCCGGCCATTCCGGCCTTCGACAAGAAGCTCACCGTAGCGGCCGGCCGGGGTATGCGGTTCCTTCTGGCCGTGCAGGATTTAGCCCAGATTAAGGCCAGGTACAGGGAGGCCTCCCAGACCATCACTGCCAACTGCGCCACCTGGGTTTATCTTGCTACGTCGGATATAGAGACGGCAAAGGTTATAAGCGCCAAGACCGGACAGTACACGGTAGCCACCGAAAGTTACTCTTCCCAGGTTAGGTACACGGACCACAGCCAGGGAACAACCGAAGCATTGACTGGCAGGCCCCTGCTCCTGCCGGATGAGGTCTTAAGGTGGCCCAGGGGAGAAGCCCTAATACTGCAAATAGGCCAGAACCCGGCTAGGCTGCCCCTGGTGGACCTTTCCGAGTGGTCGGTAGCAGGGGAGCTAAAACCTTCACCTGACATAGACCAGGATAAAGAGGGGGTGAGAGAGATCCCGCCGGTATGGGTGCCCGGGAAGGCGGGCGGCGAGGGAGACGCCGGGGAGCCCGGACAAGCATCAACTATTCTACTCGATCTCTAACATCTAAATCTTGTAAGGGGGAAGGAAAATTATGTTTAAAAGGATTACTGCTCTTTTTAAGAAAGCCATGCCTTATGTACCTTTTATTGTGCTTACCTTCACCAGGGTAGCACTGGCCGCGCCTGGTGGGCAGCCCGAATTCGTATCGGGCGCTATAAACCTTCTCAACGATGCTACTACCTGGCTTTTGGGCATTATCCCCGCGGCTTCCGGTGCGGCTATCGGGTACCACGCTCTTATGAAGCAGATGAGCGACGGTGACCCGGCCACGGCTGCCGCCCACAACCGGGCTATGCGGAATGTCTTGATCGGCGGAGCAATTGGTGAGAGCGCTGTAGGCATCACTAAGGCCTTCCTGGCCTATTTTCAATAATCCTCGGGGAATATCCTTTTTACGGCAGGCCCGGGCTTTTACGGGCCTGCTCTTCTAAGGAGGAAAAGATATGGAGGTCCTGTTTAACCTCATCATCGGTGCCATCAACAAATTCCTGGCTACTATCTTTGAAAATGCCCTTACCACCTTTGCCCAGTTCGCCGGGAACGAGATGGCCCTGGCCACACAGATCCTCGATTCGGTTTACGTGCAGAACGCTATAAGGCTCGCCCAGACTTTGGCGGGGAGCCTTTTAGCTCTGAAAGTGGGTGTAGAGGCCACACGCTCCTACGTGCTCTATCTTGGCGGCGACCCGGGAGCTGACCCCGGAGGCCTCCTTAAGCGTACCGCCTTTGCCGTGGGGGCCATAGCAGCCGGGCCCTGGATGGTGAAAAATGTTTATCTCTGGGGTTCTGCCTTGGCCGACAGTGTAGCCCATCTGGGGTCTGTGGGCCAGCCCCTATTTCCCCTGGACACCATCATAACTTTTACTGCGACAGCACCTTTCTTGATAATAATTACCTCTTTGATAGCCATTGTTATCTGGGCCTTAATCCTTATCCAGATGGGTATACGTAGCGTGGAGGTGGCCCTCTTGGCGGCTGTCGGACCGGTCATGGCCGTGGGCTTGACCCGGGCGGATGAAGGAGTGGCCGCAGTGTGGTGGAGGGAACTCGTGGTGCTCTCAGCCTCCCAGGCCGTACAGGTCTTTCTCATTAAGGGGTTCCTAGCTACGGTGATGACCATAACCTTCGGTGCAGATATCCTGAAGCTTTTTCTCCTTATCGGCTGGCTGTGGGTGGCCTTTAAGACTCCTGCGGTTTTGCGGCAGTTCGCCTATCATTCCGGCCTTGGTGCTGCTATTGGGCATACGGCCCAGACCGCGGGCACCTGGTACATCATGCGGAGGATGTTCACAAGGGTTTAGGAGGCGATAAGGAGTGTATCTCATACCCAGGAACGTTAAAGCCAGGTTTGAGTTTTTCCCCGGCTTTGGCTGGTTCGAGCTTATGAGCGTGGTGGCAGGGGCTATAACAGGGCTTTTGCTCTATTTCGCAGCAGGCTTATTCACTCATTCCTTTTTCCGGGCTGTCCTCTTCATTATTCCCCCCGGCCTGGTCTACTTCGTCACCAGGCCGGGACCTGACGGCCAGAGCCTTTACACCCTCATCAGGCTCTGGCGCGGCTGGATTAAGAGCCAGAAGCGATACCTCTACATCACCAAGGGAGGGTGATACTGTGCTGCTCAAATTTCCAGGTAAAAAGGAGGCCTCCAAGAAGAAGCAGGCAAGCCAGGAAGAGGCCAGGAAGGCCGTCCAGGACTGGCTGCCTTTTAAAGATATTACCGCAGGAGTCCTGGTAAGGAAGGATGGTCAGGTGGCAGCAGTTCTAAAAGTGGAGCCCTTTAACCTTTCTCTGAAGAGCGAGACGGAGAAGAAGCGCATCATCACCGCGGTGTTTGAGGCCTTAAACGGGTTGAAGGAGCCTTTTCAGATATTCTCCCTGGGCAGGCCGGTGGACCTGGACGCTTACTTAAGGGAGCTCCAGGAGAAAGCGAGGGAGGCGGTCAGTCCCGCCAGGAAAAAGCTCCTCCAGGAGTACATCAGGTACGTGGGTACTCTAGTATCCAGCGGGGAGGCCATGGAGAGAAGGTACTATATCCTCCTTCCCGGCAAGGAGCGGGAAGAAATCGTGCAGAAGGCCCACGAGCTGGCCTCCAACCTGGAGCGCTCGGGGCTAAAGGTGAAGATATGCGAGGACCAGGAGATCATCGACTTGCTTTTTGTTTTCCTCCACCCGGCCCAGGCCGCCTTCGAGAGGCCTCCTTTATTCGCAGGGCCCTACCTGCCGCCGGTGGTCAATGGGTGAGGACAACCAGCTCTTCCATTGGGTAATGCCTTTCATTGGCCGTCACCAGGACCAAGTTGTTACGGACGGCTACGGCTGCTATGAGGGAATCCGTGAGGCTAAGAGTAATGCCTTTCCGGGCGTAGGTATAGCGCCAGCGGCCAGCCAGGCGGGAGGCCTCGTAATCTATGGGATAAAACTTCAGGCTCGATAAAAACTGCTCTATTGCGGGCAGCTCCTTTTCCCTGGCTCCGGAAAATACCTCGGCCACAGTTATAGGACAGGCAGCCAGAGGAGCTTTCTCCTTGAGCACTTCTAACAGCGCTATGACGTGCTTGTTCCCGCGGAAAAAGTCAATTAAGGCCGTGGTGTCCAAGAGAAAGCCTTTGACCGGAGCTTTATCCTTCATTCCTGGACCACCTGGCCAGCCTCTCCTCTGCTTCCCGGCGCAAATTTCTTACCCAGGCTTCTATGCTCTCCCGGTCCTTAAATTCCGGGTATTCGTCAGGGGAGAATATTCCCGCGCATTCTTTGAGGGCTTTTGCCTGCTTGAGCCGCAGGAGAGCTTCTTCCGTAGCCCTAATGATAAAGTCGCTCTGTTTGCCTCTCCGTACATGCTTGTTCAACTCGCGGATGAGGTGCTCGGGAAATCTTATGGCTTTGAGGCGTGTCTTCTCTGCCATATCAGGACCTCCCAGAGATTTGCTATACATTAAGTATAACACGAGGGAGTGAGCTAGTAAATGAGCAAACCCAAGGTGCAGCCCCAACAAGTACACCCCCTTTCCGGCCTGCTCGATATTTTATCCCCCCAGGCCTTGGACTTTGGAGCAAGGCAGATCACCTTCGGCGACCAGCTTGCAAGAGTATTGGTAGTGACGAACTATCCTCCCAGGGTGGGTCCAGCCTGGCTGGCCAGGGCGGCTGCCATACCCGGCGTGGTGTGTTCCGTGCATGTAACACCCACTGATCCTACCGAGTTACTCTTGAGTATAAACAAGGCTATAGGGAGTACACGGCCAGGTTGGAATTAGGCGGCAACGCCCTGGTCATGCAAAGGACGGAGCAGGCTTTAAAGGACGCCCAGGAGCTTTTAAGGAAAATAGATCAGGAGCAGCAGCAGGTGTTCTACGTTACGGTAGTGCTCCTGGTGCTGGCCCCTGACCAGGAGACCCTGGAACGCAGGACCCGGCAGGTAGAGGCCACTCTGGCCGCAGCAGGAATGCGAGCCAGGACCGCCACCTTCCGCCAGGAGCAGGGCCTTAAGACCGCAGGGCCCTGGGCCGTACTCCTAAAGGATACCGAGGAGGCTGGAGCCAGAAACATGCCTGCGGAGACGGTAGCTGCCTCCTTCCCCTTCACGGCCAGCGGCATAAATGACGGCAGCGGTGTGGTGCTAGGGAGAGACAGGGACGGAGGCCTGGTCCTGGTGGACATATGGAAGAGGGGAGGCGACCGCACGAACTCTAACTGGACCGTCCTGGCCAAGCCCGGTGCAGGCAAGTCCTTCGCTGTAAAGCTCTTAGCCCTTCGCAACCTGGCCCAGGGCTCCAAGGTGATAATAATCGACCCCGAGCGCGAGTACCGGGAGATGTGCCGCCTCCTTGTAGTATAGAGGTAGCAGGATATTACAGTTAATAACCGAAATTTCATCCCGTTGGTGGGGTCAAATCGACCCGCCCCCTTGGGCAGAAAAGCCCGGCCTTCAGATTGAGGCCCCACCTCTACGGGATGATCACGATTAAGTAGGTTGGGACAAGCCATGCTTGTAACCCGTCTAACCCACAAGGCTGTGACCCGTAGAGGTCGTGGGATCCCCACCACGAACCCATTGGGAGGTGATCCCGTGTCCGTTATCTACGTGGGTATCGACGTGGGCAAACGCAAGCATGAAGCCTCCATCCTTGATGAAACTGGTAAACAGATAGGTGGTTCGCTGGTCTTTAACAATTCGCATCAGGGCGTAGAAAAATTGTTGCACTGGGTTGCTTCCTTGGGAGCGAGTGAAGTTATTTACGGCCTTGAGGCCACCGGCCATTATTGGCTACCCTTGTACACTTTCTTGACAGCGGCTAGCTGTACAGTCAAGGTTATTAACCCCATCCAGTCCGATAGCTTGCGCAACCTTTATATCCGCGTGACTAAGAACGACCGCAAAGACTCGTTCCTGGTCGCCGAGGTATTGCGTTTCGGACGCTTTACAGAAACCAAAATTCCCGATGAGCCTCTGGTGCAGTTGCGCGAACTCTCCCGCCTGCGGGTTGAGTTCATGCAAACCGTAGGCGATATTAAACGCCGCATCCTGGGTATCCTCGACCGCATTTTCCCCGAGTTCCCGGGTTGCTTTGGTAACGCATTCGGGCAGGCGGCCCTCCAGGTCCTCAAGACTTACCCTGACCCGGAACAACTGGCCAATGCTGACCTGAGTGAGCTTGCCGCATTGCTGAAGAAATACAGCAACGGGCGTCTCTCCCTAGATAAAGCCCAGCAACTTAAGGAGCGAGCCGCCAATTCCTTCGGTGTCCGCTACGGCTTCGACGCCTTCACCCTGGAGCTACGGCTTCTCCTGGAGCAACTAGAGTTCATTACAGGCCAGGTCAAGCAGCTGGATGAAGCCATTATCAACCTAATGCAAGAGCACCAATTGATTCTCTCCGTTCCAGGCGTTGGTCCGGTTCTCGGGGCGGCTATCCTTGGCGAAATTGGTGACATCAGCCGGTTTGAGAACGCTAAAAAGCTCCGGGCATATGCCGGGTTGGATGCTACCGTCTATCAGAGCGGAACCTTTGAGGGCTCGCGTGCCCATCTGTCCAAGCGGGGCTCGCCCTACCTGCGGCGGGCGTTGTGGATTGCCGCAGGCACAGCCCGCCTGCGCGACCCGGCGCTAAAGGCTTACTAGGAGAGGTTAATCGCCAGAGGAAAGCACCCCAAGCAGGCTCAGGCCGCTGTAGCCTCCAAGCTTTGCAGCATCATCTTTGCCGTGTTGTCAAAGAACCAACCCTATAACCCTGAATACTTAAATAAAAACCCAAAACATACCCCTTGACATCTGTTAGTAGGTCTGAATGGTGCCTGGATAAACTGCGCCGGAGGCAAGGGAAGGATCAACCCCCTCCAGGTAAGGCCCGTGCCCGTCGATGAGGAGGAACAAGGCGGCGAAAGGTCCGGCCAGGGGCCTTTGGCTTTGCACCTCCAGACTCTCCGGACCTTCTTCTCCCTTTATAGCCGGGACCTTACCGACCTGGAGAAGGCCGCCCTGGAAGACGCCCTAGTAGAAGTCTACCGGCAGGCGGGCATAACCTGGAATACGGACCCCGGGTCTATACCCGCAGAAAAGTGGCCCACCGTGAGGGAGCTACACGCCTATATAGCCGGCCAAGCGGAAAAGCAGCCTGAGACCTATTCCAGGCTGGCGGTGCTACTTAAACGGGCGGCCCTGGGCGCGGACGCCTCCTTATGGGCCGGGCCCACCACCGCCAGTGCCGATAATGATTTAATCGTGCTCGATGTGCACGACTTACAAAATGCCGACGACGCAGTGAGGAGGGCGCAATATTTCAACGTCCTCTCCTTTGCCTGGGACCTGATAGAGAGGGACCGGCAGGAGAGGACCCTGCTGGTAGTGGATGAAGCTTGGCTCTTGGTGGACCCCCAGACGCCCCAGGCCCTGGCTTTCTTGAGAGATACCAGCAAGAGGATCCGCAAATACATGGGGGGCCTGGTGGTCATAACCCAGAACGTGATAGACTTCCTGGCCCCGGAAGTACAGCGTCACGGCCAGGCCCTCCTTGATAATCCGACCTACAAGCTCCTTTTGGCCCAGGGTGAGAAGGACCTGGAGGCAATTTCGTACTTAATGAACCTCTCGGAAGCCGAGAGGGACCTGCTGGCTACTGCGAAACGTGGGGAAGGGTTGCTGGTGGCCGGGACACAACGGGTACACGTGAAGATTGAGGCTGCGCCCTACGAGATGCCATATTTAACCGGAGGTGGCCATTAGTGGCCACTCCAATAACTAAAATAACTTGGGCCCTTCTACCTGAGCCGGAGAAAGTGCTCCTCTGGGCCGTGATAATACTCATTCTCCCTGTTGCTCTTCTGACCCTGCTATTTGCAGGGCCGATTGTCATCTGGGAGCGAGTCCCTATAGTTACCCCTTCTCAGGCTCAGATCTACGTAGACGCAGCCAAAGAGGTGAGCGAAAGCACGAAATCACCCTGCGACCCGGGTGTTACCGTGGACTGGCAGCCTTTACTTGCTATTGAGGCGGTAAGGCTGGAACAGGACTTCCGGAAGGCCACCCCGGACAGGGCCAGGGAGCTAGCCGGGATGTTCATAGAGAGAAAGGGCACCTGCACCCACTGCATCGGTGACGACCCGCCCACCTGAGAGAGTTACCCGGTCTACCGGCTCAGGGACCTCGGTGAGGTCCTTAATGACTTAGGATTTACCGAAGCGCAGAAGGAAAAAGTGAGGAACATCCTCACCGTGGACCTGTCCTTCCTCCTGGATGTGGGCCCTGGAGTGCCGCCAGATTGGATACCAGTGGAGAAGACCCTGAAGTGGCCGGTGCCGGGTGTCTACACCGTAACATCCGGCTTCGGTCCCCGTATTGACCCCGTAGAGGGTATTGACGGTTTCCATACGGGAATAGACATTGGCGCTCCTCAGGGTACACCGGTGGTGGCCGTTGCTCCCGGTATTGTGGCTCACGCTGGCCGGGCGGGGAACTACGGCCTGGCCATATTCATCCAGCACGGGGGAGGGATGGAGACCATCTATGCTCACCTGTCGGGCGTTGCAGTCAAAAGAGGCCAGGTGATCCAGGCCGGTGAGGTTATCGGGTATGTGGGCTCCACAGGGAAATCTACCGGGCCGCACTTGCATTTCGAGGTGAGGTTTCACCACCAGCCGGTAAACCCGATTGATTACTTCAAATAAAGAGGAGGAACCCCTAATGGTAGAAGTAAAACATTATGACCAAGCCATTGAGCTTTATGCCGCCCACCTGCAAGCGGCGGAAATCGCCAGGGAAAATGCCAGGGCTGCCAGGGAAGCCCTGGCCCTGGCCGATCCAGGTAACCCGGCCTTGAAGATGTCCATGAGGGAGTATGCCATGCTGAAGTCGCACCCCATCTTACTTCTTGTAGAAATACTCTTCGGTGGAAGCCGTAATGAGGGCCGCCAGCCGGTCTCTCTCCAGCTTGCTTTACTGCTAGGCTCGGTGGCGCTAGGGCAGGGTTATAGCCTGGAGAGGGTAATGGTGGTCCTGAGAAGGTTGCTGGAGAAGGGAAGAAGAGAGTTGTAGGAAAACATACATGAATTATGGCGATTATGGTAACATATAAACTATAAACCAAGAAGCTCTAAGGAGGAAAAAGATGCGCAAGTCGTATTTGGTGTTGCTTTCTGTTTTACTGGCAATTTTTCTCTTTGGATGTACTCGCGACAGGATCTCGGAACTAGAAAAACAAGTTGCCGAACTACAGAGCCAGCTCGCAGCCGCCCAGCAAAAGCTCCAAGCTACAGCTGAGAGGACTGTCGCCCTTTATTTTATTAAGGAAACTCCTAACGACTTCTACCTTGCTCCAGAGTTACGCCGCCTAGACGCTACCCAGTGTACCCCGGAAAGGGTTTTACAAGAATTGATAGCCGGTCCTAAGGATCCCTCCCTTAAGCCTGTACTCCCCCAGAATGTAAGGGTGTTGGGGGTTAAAGTGGAAAAAGGTTTAGCTACGGTAGATTTTAGCCAGGAGATCACTCGCCTTAGTGTAGGATCTCGAGGAGAAGTCCTGGTTCTGGCGGCTATTGCCAACACCCTTACTAAGCTCCCGGAAATTGAGAGAGTCCAGATTCTGGTGGAAGGTAGGAAGGTAGAGTCTCTGGCAGGTCATGTGGATACTACTCAGCCGTTAGGGAGAAACGAAGAAGTTTTGAAGTTGGACTGAGAAAAAAGAGATAAGGGGGGGTGGCGCATTCTTTACCAGATCCGGCCGAGGGGCGACGGTTATAAGCTCTAAACCTGCAGTAGTGTACAAAGCGAATGGATATGTTAAATCCACGGACTTCCAGGGGGTTTCCTGGGTTTTTTTATTTTGGGAAAGGAGCGGTCTTACATGATGTTTGTTTTGATACTTACCCCTGTACGGGCTGATAGAGTAAGGGAGGTCATCCAACCATACGGCAACATCGTATTCGACCATGCTGGATTGATAGATTCCCTGGGTATCCGAGATGTCCTGCAGTCTGCCGCCAGGGTGGCAGCAGATGCTCTAATTCTCGACTTGGACGTTGCCCCGGGACCGGACCTGCTACACGCCGTTCAGGGCTACCGCATAGCCAGGCCCCATACCAGAATAATTGTTCTAGCTCCAGGAAGAGAGCCAGGTGACCCTACGGTGGCCGGGCTGGTAGGCCTGGGTATTTATGATATATTATCCGCATCTCCTGATACCGATTGGGGAGCTCTAGTTGGCCAGGCCCTCGCTGGTCCCCCGGCAACTTACGCTCAGGCCGCCAGGTGGCATGTTATTCCCGGATTAGCTGGAGGTGAGCAGGTAAAAGAGAAGGTCGTAATCCAGGAACGTCCAGCAGGAGCAGTTACTATTGCGGTAATCGGAGCTGCCCCCGGCCTGGGTTGTACTCATACGGCCCTGGCTATAAGTGCTTTCCTGGCCAGGCAAGGCCACAAAGTGGCCCTGGTGGAAGATAGCCAGAGGTATGCGTTTGACCAGTATTTGCGTACTGTTAAGGCTGCTGAGGGGAATATAAAAGGGTCCAAAGAGTTAACGGGATTGATATTTTTGCTTATTTTTTGACCCAGGACGGTTTCTTTAGCGAGTTCATTGACCCTAAACCTACGGGTCTCTTGTTCGACCGTGTCCTACCAGATTTGAGGCTTGGGCAATATGACTATATCATCCGCGACCTCGGCTATTGGGAGAAAGATAGGGACAGGGAAGCATTGAGGGCCACTCTCCCCATACTTGTGGCCAGCGCCGCCAGGTGGAGGATAAGGGACTTTGAGATGGTGGAGTCTATCGACTCATACCGTATAGCCTTGATAGATCCGCCGGAAGAAATGCTCGGGTGGTTGAAGGGAGCGATACCGGCCACCTATAAGCTTCCCCACGCTCCTGATCCCTTCAAAATGCCCGATGAACCGTTAATTGCGCTTCTTGAACCAGTATTGCCGCGGGCTAAAGATTTTCCTAAGAGAAGTTTGTGGCCCTGGAGGAGGAAATAAAAATGTTTAAAGGGTGGTACATCACCTCACATTGTAATGTCCTTCCGGATGCCGCTTTATTGTACTGTCACCCTGGGCCGGGGGTGACAAGGGTAAGGGTCTGCCGTAGATAGGTTCACGCTTTACCTAAGCTGTTATTTCACGGGCAGAATCTCCGGATTGCCTTTACCAGCTGGGCGGCTGGATTTTGCATATCTGCCGCACAAGGTAATGTGGGTTAAAAAAGGATTGGCATCCGAAGGCCTACTTATTATCAGTCTCCACTGAACTTTTAAAGAAGAATTAGACCCTGCTGCAGGATATTTTAAGGAAACCGTAGAACTGATTATGTAAAAACGCATAATAACTTGTACTTAGAAACCTATCGCTGCAATATTACGGTTGAGCATGTACTGCCCAGGAACCCTGCCCCCAATAGTTGTGGGAGTGGAAAATTTTGTGTAAACCCCTCTGGATAAATGCTAAACTTAAGCCAGGGGGTAAGACCAATGGTACCTACCTTTACCAAAGAACAGCTACGAGCTTTTATCAGAGAGAACAACCTGGTAACCGCCCGGCAGCGGAGATACTGAACTATTTTGCACCTGAGGTAAGCGCCATGACTGTATGGCAAGCTCTTCTAAACGTACCTAGGCCGTGTAAAATTTCAGTAGGTAGCAGCAGGAGAATAGGGATGTAATAAAGAAAAAAGAGACCTCACCAGGGAAAAACACTGAAAGCAAAAGGAGCGTGAGGTCTCATGATAGATATTCGCCAAATAGTAGGGGGAGTCCTTCTATTTGCGAGTGGACTTGAGAAACTAATTGGGGAATGCAAGGATTTTTATGAGCTGGAGAAAGGGATACACGAACTAACGCAGAAGGTTTGTAGCCAGATGTTAACCTGGGCACTAGAACAGATAGATACACGGCTGATGAATGAACGTGACCGGAGCCTTTGGGAAGTGGTAGGATTTCGGGCCAAGACAGCTTTAAGCACCTTTGGGGAATTTATTTACAGGAGGCGCTTGTACAGGAACAAAGAGACTGGGGAGACCAAATTTTTCCTAGACGAAGTTTTAGGCTGGCCTTCTCGGGCGAAGGTTACTCCAAGGCTAAAGGAGCTATTTCTGAAACTGGGTAGTGAACTATCCTTTGGCCGGGCGGCGGAGATACTAGGGTATTTAGCACCTGGGGTAAGCGCCATGAAAGTATGGCAAGCCCTTCAAGAAGTGGGGGAGGCTTTAAAGCAGGAAGGGGAAGAGAAGAGGGCAATAGTTTTTGAGAATGGTGAAGTACCTGGAGGGGAAGAAGTGGCGCCGGAGCTATACATAGAAGCCGACGGGGTGATAATACGCCTGCAGAGGGAAAAGGAGAAGCGAGGGGAAATCAAGCATATAGTAGCCTATGAAGGGAAGGAAGAAGTAAGACGGGGACGCTTTAGTTTAAAGAACAAGCTGGTGATAAGCAGCTTAAGGGATGGGGAAGGAGCCTGGGAAGAAAGCTATGCTTTAATAGGGGAAAAATGGGACTTAAGCCAGACCAAGAAGATTTACATAGGCGGAGACGGGGCGGAGTGGCCTAAACAGGGGGTAGAATACTTTCCGGGTGCTGAATATCGCTTAGACCCTTATCACCTAAGCAAGCATTTAACCGAGGCTCTCTGGCATGATGAAGAAACCTTTAGTAAAGTAGGTTTAGCGATATCCCAGGGCAACTGGGAGGAAACCCGAAGAGTACTTGAGGAAGCGGAGAAGAAGAGCCGGGGTGACAGGAAGAAAAGGATCACCAAGCTATTACAATACCTCAAAGAGAACTGGGCAGGGGTAATTAATTCACCTGGAGCGCAGCGACTAGGTGCTATAGAGGGGCAGATACAACACAACATAGCCCGGCGGACGAAACGTCTGGGGGCCAGGTGGACGACCTCAGGTGCAGACCGCATGGCTCGTGTATTAGCCGCCAAGGCCAACGGAGAGCTAGAACAGTACATATGGCGCTGGCCAGTGGAACAACAGAAACTGAAAGAGATAGTAAAGGCTAAAGCGAAAGAAGTAGATAGGCCCAAGGTGGAGGATATAGAGAAATGGTTACGGGTATCCTTACCGGCTCTAAGGGGTCCATATGCCGACCGGATATGGGTAAAGCACGTTTTACGGGAACTTACCCGGCCAAGTCTTTGGGCTCTTGTGGGGTAGTCGGATGTTTTTGAGCTTTAGAGGGCGAAAAGGTAGAACTAAAGCTAGTATAGCCTTTCAGAGGGAAGGGCTAGGAGGGGTGTCTTATTACCTTCTCTTACAGCTTTGCCAAACCAATATCCAAGGTTTGCCATGGGTAAGATAGCCGCCATGACCTGTACGGCAAAGCTATATTATCGAACGGTGAGGTCTCATCCGGAGAAATTCTTTCTGAACGCACCTACTATATCTTGACACGGACACGTACCTATTAACCCTTGACACGGACCCGGGTGGTGGCAAGTGACATGTCAGGGTTACAAGATTATAATCTTCTTAGAGAGAAAAAGAGAGGGGTGAGGGAGTGTTGGCTCAGGGTATGGTAGCAGGAAACCAGTCCCTGGCACTAGGTCCTGCACCTGAGCTTGCAGTAGAAGTACCGTTGCTTTCTTTCTTCACAGGTGCTGGTTTTCTTGATCTTGGCTTTATGCAGGCGGGATTTAAAATAATTTGGTGTAACGAGTATAATCGGTCTTTTGTAAAGGGTTATGAGTATGGTGTGGCTTCCTTGACGGGTCGCGAACCTTGCAAAGTAAATACAGAATCTATAGTTAACTTGGGTGCGAGGCAGATAGCAAAAGAAGCTTTCGGGAACACGCCACGCCCCGGGCTTTTCGGGATTATAGGTGGCCCCCCCTGCCCTGACTTTTCCGTTGGCGGAAAAAACAGGGGAGAGAATGGCGAGCAAGGTCGGCTTTCTAAAGTGTTCGTTGATAAGATACTGGATTTGCAACCCGTGTTTTTCCTTTATGAAAATGTGCCGGGGCTAATCCGCACAGCAAAACACAGGGAGTTTCTCAGGAGGCTCCTCACACAACTCGAAACGCACTACACGTTGGATTACAAAGTCCTAAATGCCCTGGAATACGGTGTGCCGCAAGACAGGGAGCGCCTTTTTGTGGTTGGTTTCCATAAAAAGTGGTTAAAAAGGTATTTCGGGCAATTACCTGTTTTGGGAGGCTGGTTTCCTTGGCCTGAGCCTTTATACCCGGATGCTAAGAACAAGTACCCGTGGCCTGATTTGTCACCGTTCGGTGGCGAGCCTGAAAAGCCGGAGGGCATTCCGGATGAGCTGGTTGTGGGGCCGCTGATTTGTAATACTGAGGAGATTGCCCGACTCCCTAACGGGTTAGAGGGTTTCAGGCCGTATAGTAGAAAATTCTTGACAATCCCGGAGGGTGACGTTTCCAGAAAAAGCTTTAAGCGCTTGCACAGGTGGCGGTATAGTCCCACGGCAGCTTACGGGAATAACGAAGTACACCTTCACCCGACTCTGCCCCGGAGGTTAACGGTGAGGGAAGCAATGCGGATACAAACAGTTCCTGACGGGTACGCCTTACCGCCCGACTTGCCCCTTTCGGATAAGTTTAAAATGATAGGGAATGGTGTACCCGTCAGGCTGGCTTATGCCGTGGCGCTGTCATTTATAAAAGTTCTTAGGGGGGAGCTAAATGGATACGTTTGACCTGACTCCTGACCCGAAAGTGCTAATTGCTCTTACTCATACTCCTATGCAGCCACTTGATGCTCTGTGTGAGCTTATCGATAACGCTATTGACTCGTTCCAGACCGCAAAATTGCAAGGAATTCCGGTCGAGCACCCCCTTGTTGTTATAGATTTACCGCGCCCTTCGGACATAAAGCATGGTGGGGGAAGTATAAGGGTGCGCGATAACGGACCTGGCCTGACCCGCGACATGGCAGAAAAAGCTTTGCGGGCGGGTTTTTCTGGAAATAACCCGTTTGATAGCCTGGGCCTGTTCGGAATGGGTTTTAATATATCAACCGGCAAGCTGGGGAGGGTGACCAGGTTTTTGACAGCGCGCAAGGAAGAGGACACTGCCATAGAAGTGGTAATAGATTTGGAACAAATAAGGCAATCAGGGAGTTACAGGGTACCGTTTAGCCGCAAACAGAAAGAATTTGAGCACGGTACTCTAGTCGAAATATCAGGCTGGTGGCCAGAGGGAAACCCTAATAGCGGGTTTGTACGGAAGCTGGTACAATACGGGATACCTAAAGTGCGGGAAGAAATCGGGAGGCGGTACGCCACAATCTTGCGGGAGCGTGGGGTTCGCATAATTATTAACGGGGACCCTTGCGAGCCGTTCGAGCACTGCGTGTGGAGTGATTCGAGGTATGTTGAGCGGAAGGGTTACGGTAAAATCCCGGCTGTGTTCCGCTTTAATGAGGTTGTTGGCACCCAGATACGTTGTTGCTCTTGTACTGCTCTTGTTCCCGCGGGCCACAAGCAATGCCCCGCTTGTGGGTCCAGTAATCTGAGGACCATTGAGGAGAGGATTCGGGGCTGGGTAGGTATCCAGCGCTTTGACCACCCTACCGATTTCGGGATAGATTTGATCCGGAACGGTAGGGCTATCCGGATTGGCGAAAAAGCAGCTTTCTTTGAATATGTTGATGAGTTTAAGAGGACAATCAAAGATTACCCGATAGACCAGCCTTACGGCCGGATAGTTGGTGAGGTGCACCTTGACCACGTACCAGTAGATTTCTTGAAACAAGATTTCCAGCGCACCAGCCCTGAATGGCAGAGGGCAATGTCTTTTCTGAGAGGTGATAGCTCCCTCCAGCCAAACCAGCCGGGTGCCGACCAAAACAACAGCCCCCTGTTCAAGCTATACCAGGGTTACAGGCGTGTGAGAGTTCCCGGGAAAACAGATTTGTACATGGGGTACTGGGATCCGGAAAAGAAAAGACCTGTCCGTGTAAGCCGCGATGTTGAAAGGGAATTCTATGAAAGATTTAAGAGGAGAGAGCCAGGCTACTACGATGACACCGAATGGTGGAAGCTAGTCGAAGAAGCTGACAAGCCACCACTGGAGGAACTTGTTGAGTGTCCGGAATGTGCGGCACAGAACCTCAAAACCAGCGAAGTATGCACTGTATGTGAAAGAGTTTTAATCGGGAAAACGTGTTTGAATCCAGAATGCAGGCAGTTTATCCCGAAGTCAGCGCCTTCGTGCCCGCACTGCGGGACCTTGCAGGAACCCCAAGTGCAAGAACCGTGGAAATGCCTTGTGTGCGGGAGGCGTAACAGCCCGGACGAAAAAACTTGCAGCAGCTGTGGCATGCAACGTGGCACTGAAAATACTTTATCTAAGGAGTACCTGCTGAAGCATTCGTACAAGTCAGACGAACTTTCTATTCCGGGGTGCACGGTGCTGCTGGCGGATGGAAGCCGTAGCGCCCCGGTAGATGTAGATACTTACATAACGAAGGTCCCTATATCGCCCCCGGACCAGCCGGACAAGCAGGTCCCCCTCATAGCGTTTAAGGGGGAGAAGATAGAGGTTTTTGTAGACAAAAACCACAGATTGTTCAAGACGTTCCGGGTGCGCCCGGAACAAATGATTGCGGCGGAAGTGGCCCTTTTCTTGTATGACTATAACCGCAGGTTGTGTGCCCAGCAACAATACCAGGGCCTGCACACACTTTCTAACTTGCAGTGGGAAATTCTGGACATGAGGTGGTCCGATGCACTAGAGGATAGCGCCGAGCGGCTCCGGGAAGATATCCTGGCTTTCTTCGACGCTCTAAGGCAGCGGTTGCCCCACCTCCTTGGCGAAAGGGCGAAAGATATATTTAATGATTTGAGCGATGATCAAAAGAAGCACTTGGTTAATAATTTGCTTGGCCGGAACATTGATATAAGCAATTTGGGTGACATGAAGCAATCGGGAGAATACCTGTACTACATAGACGAGCAGACAGTTGTTGACATATTCCATAAGTACCCGGAAGAGTTCTTTGATGGCAAGTTCTGGCAAGTTACTTATGCAGGGATTAGTGGGCTCCCTGATGTGGCGGTTGAGCAAGCCCGGAAAAGTATCGTAGCCACCTACCTCAACTGCCTGGAAGATGTTTCAAGTTTTTTGAGGTACAGGGCACCTGAAGCTATTATCACGCAGAGGGCACGGATGTCACTGGAATTTTTGCAACAAAAGGTGGTCTGAGCACCTTGTTTATCAGCGAAAAAACTCTCATGTCCTGTACGTGGCAGGGGTTCGTGCGTGCTGTGGCGAGGCTGCTGGTATATGAGGGGTTTACCGGTATTCGTGTTGTTGACCAGCCAGGCGACCGCGGTGCGGATCTGATAGCGCACCGCAATGGTAAGCGCTGGCTTTTCCAGATCAAGCACTGGCGTAAGAGAGCAGGGGTAGAGCTGGCCGATCAGGTGCTGAAGGCAATGACTGTTTACAGGGCCCAGGTCCCGGTAATAGTCGCGCTCAACGGGTTTGACAGGAACCTCCGCGAGCACCAGCAGGTTCTCCTCAGCCGGGGCGTGCCGCTGCAGCTGTGGGATTCCGGGGCGCTCGTGAGCCGGGCCCGGAGGCTTGCTGATGGCTGCCAGTTACCAGAGCCCCGCGAGTACCAGGAAGAAGCTATCAGGGCTATAGTGCGGGCTTACACAGAGGGGTACACGCGGAGGGCCATGATCGTGATGGCCACGGGCCTGGGTAAAACTTTTGTCGCGTGCGAGTCTATCAGGCGGCTGAACGCTTTGTCCCCTGTGAGGGTGCTTGCGATTGCCCACACGAACGAGCTAGTTTACCAGCTTGAGCGGGCGTTCTGGCCATTTTTGAGGAAGGACCAAGAGACACTTGTTTGGAACCAGTACGAGCAACCCGGGCCTGACGACCTTAAAAGGGCGCCTTTCGTGTTTGCCTGTTTGAACACGGTGGCTGCGTATGTTAAAAATGGGGGCGACCTGCCATATTTTGACATTATCCTGGTTGACGAGTGCCACCACGTTGGCGCGGAAATGTACCGCACTATTCTGGACGGAACCCGCGCCGGGAAGCCCTCCGGACCGTTCCTTATCGGCTTGACGGCTACGCCGTGGCGCCCTGATGAGGTGGACCTGAGGGAGTACTTTGGCGAGCCGCTAGTATGTATTGATATAGTGACAGGGTTGAAAAAGGGATTCCTTTCAAATGTGGATTACCGCATGTATACTGATAATATTAACTGGGATGCCCTGAGAAACCTCCACGGCTCAAAGTTTTCACCGAGGCAAATTAACCGGACGCTTTTTATAAATGAGTGGGATGACGCTGTTGTTCACGAGCTGAAGCGGGCGTGGGAAGAGCAGACGAACCCCAGGGCAATAATCTTTTGCGGTACGGTAGACCACGCTATTACTATGCGTGACAGGATAAACGCCCTGGGATTTTGCAATGCGGCAGCTATTTACTCTGCGACGGCTACGGGGAGGAGTATGCCATCTTACGAGCGTAACCGGATCCTTTCCGACTTTCACGACGGGGTTATTGGTGCGGTATGTGCGGTTGATATATTTAATGAAGGGATTGACGTACCAGAGGTTAACATTATCGTGTTCCAGCGCGTGACGCACAGCAGGCGTATTTTCGTCCAGCAATTGGGGCGCGGCCTCCGTATCGCTCCGGGGAAGGAAAAAGTGATTGTGCTAGACTTCGTCTCTGACATCAGGAGGTTTGCTGCGGGGCTTGAATTGAAGGACAGCCTTAATGAGGGGTATGGTCCGTCCCCGGGGAACCCCGTGCGGATCAGCCTCCCGCACAAAGTGACATTCAGGCGGGTCGGTGGTGAGGATCCTGAGACAGAGTCCTTTTTGCGCCAGTGGCTGGAGGATATAGCGGCTGTAGAAAGCGCAGGAGAGGATGCAAGTATACTCAAGTTTCCGCCGGTGCTTCCGGGTGGTCGCAGGTGAAGTTCAGCCAGGTAATTGATGATATCAAGTGCCTTGTGGGCATGAAGCTTAACAGCATCAGGCCGGGTGCCGAAATAACTATCATTGAGGTTGATGAAGAACACGGCAGGATACTGGTACAGGCAAAATCTGGCGAAGTAAAGTCACGCCCGTTCCAAGAAATAAGGCGCATATGGGATGAGCTATGCAAGAAGCCAGCCGTACATGTTGAATCGGTCCTTTACGGTTCCGGCTCCAGCCGCAACCAGCCAGAGACAATCCTGGCAAACCTCCCGTATATCGAGTGGTTCAGGTACAACAAGAAAAAGCACATCGCCTTTGTGGGGCAGGCAACACACCCTCCGGGTACGCTAAAAGAAATGGACCCTGTTCAAGCTGAAAAAATCAAAGCAAAATTGAGGGGAGCTGCGTCACCAGTGGTAACATCAGAGGTAGTGGTCGTGACCAGCGACGTGCGTGGTGTGTCGCAAGCGCTCGAGAGTGTTGCTGGCACACGCGCAGAGCCACTGGCCCCGGGGGTATACAAGCATGAGTGTGGTGGCACGCGGGTTTTCCTGGTGGCTGGCAGTTCCCTGCCGGGAGTAAAGGAGGGAACTTATGCTGTTATCAGAAGTCCCCACAAGCCGGAGGGGGGCGTAGTTGTCCAGCTAGGCGGGCGTACGTTCCATGTGGTTTGCGCCGGAGGCCTCTACCTGATGGTAGAGGCGGGTAAGATGAGACTGGAGTAATGGAATAGGGGGGTAGGGGGTGAATTGTAAGAACTGCACTACTCCCAGGTGTCTAAGTGTTGAAAAAGGTAAAGATGGCAAGCAGAGAGTAAAATTGTCCAGTATTGAGAGTTCAAAGTGCCTCTTGAAATACCTGTCACAAAAACCCCTTAGCGAATTGGTTGGTAAGGTGACCTCTGATTTATTGGACGAATTACAGAACGGGATTAAAAAGGCTTCCCAAAAACACTACGGTATAGAGCCGAGAGACCAGTCCTTTAATAACGTCAGGGGTGCTTGGTTTGAGAAAGTTGTGAGTTTTTGGCTGTGGTCCAGGTGGTATGAATACTGCAAAAATATCGGGGGTATACCCTACTTTGTACTAAAGTTACCAGATGCCGCTAAGTTTAATTTTGTAAAGATTTTTTGCTCTGAAGAAGAAGAGAAGGTAATTGGAAGCCTGAAAAAACACTTAGATAATCACGGGGTTGCTCTGGAGACATCTAACCCTGACTTTGTCGTTGTTACATTAAAAGCCGGAGAACATAAAAGCTGTCCGGTAAAGCATAAGGATTTTTCTCTTGAGAACCTTGGGCGCCTAGAGGACTTATATAGGAATTTTGAGTACCTGGAGAATTTATACAGGGGCTTTAGAAACAAGTGCAAGTATACAGATGTAATATGCGCAATTGGTGTTAAAGATAGTTTGCGGCCGGACAGGCGGCTGCAGCTCGTTTACGAGGGTAATATCTTTAAAGCTGTAATGCTCCATTTCAAAACACGCTTCTGGGATTATAGCTATGAGATACCACCATTTTATGCTATTGTTAATGGCAAAAAAGCCCCTGGCAAGAAGGACGCAAGAGCCCTTATTACAGCAACAACCAGCACCCTGGTAGACATAAG
This sequence comes from Thermanaeromonas toyohensis ToBE, assembly GCF_900176005.1. NCBI lineage: Bacteria > Bacillati > Bacillota > Clostridia > Neomoorellales > Neomoorellaceae > Thermanaeromonas > Thermanaeromonas toyohensis. Next base: position 1,383,667 of record NZ_LT838272.1, read on the forward strand.
GCTCAGGCCGGAGCGCGCGGTGGATGAGACATTTTACGCGGGCAGGCTTGGAGATATAGATCAGGTTTTCTCGAAGATTAAAGAAAGGCTAGAATCACTGCAAAAAAACAGGGTGTGAGAGCATGACGGAAGTTGAATTTCAGTACCTAGTAATCCGGTGGTTCGAGTCAAACGGGCGAGCGTTCCCGTGGCGGCGAGGAGGCATTGAGCCAGCAGTTGGCCTGCTTACGGAGTTATTGCTACGGAAAACAACGGCTGAGCAAGTCAGTAAAGCCTATACTGAGATAATCGCTTATGTGAAGGAGTTTTTATCTTCAGGGCAGAACCGTGAAGAGCTTTACAGGGCACTAAAGCCCCTTGGCCTGCAGCACCAGCGGATGGTTGCTATAGATGAAATCGCAAAGTATTTGCGTACCAATTATAGTGGCAAATTACCGCAGGACCTGGGCCAGCTGTTAGAAATCCCTCATATAGGGCCATACATAGCTAACGCGACGCGGTGTTTTTACCTTGGTCAGCCAGCACCTATTGTTGATGCTAATATAGCCAGGTTACTGGGCAGGTTTTTCGGAGTTCCAGGTAATACCTCAAACCCGGTGAGGACAAGGGCTTACTGGTTGATAGCTTCTGCTTTGCTGCCAAAACAATGCGTGAAAGAGTACAACTGGGGCTTGCTGGATTTGGGGGCTCTTATGTGTACCCCGCAGCAACCGGATTGTGTTGCTTGCCCTCTAAATGCAGGCTGCTCTTATGCAGGTCACTCTTCCGTGTGGCAAGGCTTAAGTGCTATGCAGAGGTTGGAGCTGTGTAAATTACAGTGGGACTTGGCACAAGTCCCCTTACGGCTTGCTGAATTAGTAGGGTTAGGTAGCGTCCCCAAAGCCAAAAGTATTTTGGGGTTAATCGCGAAATATACCCGGGCCCCTATAACTAGTGGGGCTATTTCTGAGTTGGATATGAGGCGGTTTTCAGTACAACATTACTGTGGCGCTAGCTTGGAAGGCAAGATAGCCTGGGTGTACGGAGATTGAGCAGTAACTGGATTATACGCGGTTGTTTCATTAAAGGAATATCCTTTACCGTCGCACCTGCAGCCTGAAGCAAGGGTTGTTACCCTGCTCCTCCGAGAGGGTGCTAGTTTGCTGGAATAGCGCCCCAAGGCCCTCCTACCGCCTGGCTGGATAGGAGGTGAAGGAAGGCCCCTACCACTGCCCGGCGGCCTATAGGGAGTAGCGTGCGGGCATCATGGCTGCTACGTATTGCATGAGTGTGGCTCCGGGTATCTTGGCTTTACCGCGACCGCGTGTACCGCCCCGCTGCGGGGCCGGGCGTGCTGGTTGTGCTCCCGGCCGCCAGGGCGTGTTATTTTGTTAAGCCGTTACTGAACATGCTTCTTCCCATAAGGTAGTGAGCAATCTGGTGGCAAGACACCTTTAAACACACAGAAGACTTCCCAGAGAGAACCTTTTGCTCGCTTGAGCACGCCCGTCCCGAACCCCGGGATTTAGTACCAGCCAGGCTGAACCGGGCATTGCACGGTATGAACCCTATAGTCACCTTGCTGCCCTCCACGCTCTTGTAAAACGGCTCGGGAGCGAGAGCCCGGGGCTATCGTCCTCTTTATGCAGGATTACCTCATCACACCTGATATTATTATTGCCCGTGAACTGTGGCCGGACGAATAAGATCAATCAGCCCGGGATAATTGTTGGGGTGACCTCTACGCTATTTATACACCGTTCCGGAAACGGAAAAATAAGATCTCCCCCGGCCGCTCATCCTTCATGCTAGCGTGTCCAGCAAGTGGCCCCTCCGGAGCGACCAGGTCCAGAATGCCCGTACTGAATCCCTTAAACTTGATTAGAAGGAGCAGGTATAAGGATTAGCATGGACGGGAGAGGTCGGGCTACCGCCAATATCTTTATCGAACGCCTCTGGCGCAGTCTCAAATACGAAGAAGTTTATCGCACCATCTCTCCTCTCAAATTCTGACTTGATTTTCCACTAACACTGCTAGTATAAATCCTTTCTGTTTCTTGCTGGCATAAATCGTGAAATTATTCAATAGCCAGGCCTTCTCCTGGCCTGGCTTCATGTTATGGAATAACTCTCCTAAGCACTCGTGAATTGTCTCCCACGAAAGGTAAAAATCTGGGGTTTCATAAGCAAAAACAACCTGTCCATCCCGTAACAAGATGCAGGCTGAGTTCTTATAAATTTCAAGCTCGATTATACGCCTGGCCGCAGCTTCCAGGCTTACGCCGAATTTTAATTGCATGGCCTGTAGCAGCTTCAAGGGATTCTTAACCTGACTCGCCAGTTCTATCACATGGAAAACAGGCATTAGCACTTCTGTAGCAAAGATATCAGCCTCGTTATGCTCTACCGGGTCTTCATGGCACCAATTGCCCGGAGAGTAGAAGTGAAGTCTTCCCTTATGTTCCAGGTAAAGATGGGCTAGCTCATGGACACATCTGAAACGCTGCCGGGTAATGGGGTGGTTGGCGTTGCTCAGAATATGTATGCTTCCATACCAGTCCTTGTCAATCACCAGAGCGCTGACTTCATCTGGCAATCCGCGGCGTTTATGGAATTCCACCGGCTTGGCCAGACCAAGGAGGTTGGCAAATTGCACTATATCCAGCGGGTATTTGGGCATCAGGGATCTTACAAGTTCCCTGGCCTTCTGGCGGGCTCGGCTCATGAAATCTCTCCTTGTGTCGATTTTTGTCGAAACAAAAAACGCTACCTTTTTCCGGGCAGCTATTCCTCGTCCAGTGCTTGCTTTTTCTTTTTGTCTCTTTCCAGCAGCCGCTTTCGCTCTAGCTGTTCTATCCATTCTAGCTCCCGCAAGACTTTTTCCCGGCCCTCGGGAGTGAGCCGGCTGAGCCGGGCAAAAAGCCGGATAGCTTCCTCGTGTTGGCTTTCTTTCTTGTTAGTGTTATTAATATAGCCTGCTGCTGCCATGAGCTCTTCCGGTGTCATCTCCATGGCCTTGGCGAGAAGGTCTATGGTACGCAATGTAGGGGTGACTTTCCTGTTACGGGATCGACCCCGTTTTCCAGCTTATCTATATAGGCATGGCTTAGTTTTACCTTTTGTGCAAATTCACGAAGGGATAGCCCGTGTTTCTCCCGGTATTCCCTGATCACTTCACCAATAGATGCCATTTATTTAAGCCTCCCTGTCTATTATAGCATACAAAACCATTAGCCATAGTATGCCCGCGGGAAATGTCAAAAACCCTGGTGGGCGGCCTGTGATAATAAATATCGATAAGCTAAAAGAGCTTCACAGCGCTGGCTTGAACGATGGGGAAATAGCCGATCAACTTGGGGTTAAACGCACTACCGTGAGCATGGCCCGCAAGCGCCTGGGCCTGCCCGCCAACAGGAAAGTGGGGCAGCATGGCTCGGTGGGTACCCGGTCTGGCGAGGAGGAAGAAGCTATAGCCTTCTCCCTGCGGGAACAGCACGTGCTAGCTGTTAGAGAGCTTTCTGGTCCCCGCGTCCGGGTTGGCAACGGTGACCTGCTCAAGTGGGCCAGTAATGCTTATGCGCTAGATATAAGCCACATAGAGTACATATACTCCTTGGACGAAAAATCGAGGCCGGCCGACATACCGGAGAAGATACCGGCAGTTATCTCAACAATAGAGGCTGTATCTTACGGGTTCAAGAAAGGGAAAGGCGGGGGTAAAAGAGCGTTGGTGTATAACGTGGATACGGAATAATATACCGGGATTTGCCTGGTTTTTTATTGTGGTCTCAGTTTTACTTCCAGCTTTACATCTAGAGCTTTTGCCACCCTTTTTAGAAATCGGAGAGAGGGATTATACCTGCCGCTTTCGAGCCTGGCTATGGCCGACTGGCTCGTATTCCGGTTCGAGTTCTTCGTATTCTTTCCAGAAAGCAGGATTTTTCATTAGTTGTTCCTTAAAGTTCTCCCCACATACCTCCCTTTAAATGCTTTGTATACGGCTGCCACAACGGCAGAAAAGTAAAATGGGACTAGGTTTAACTAGTCCCATAACACGTGGGATCAGGTGGGGCTACACTCCCACATCTCCTAATACCTTTTGGTGGGCGACGGCTGCCTCTTCCGTCCTCTGATCCCCGTTAATTAATTGTCTTTTTGACAATTCTATTATACTAACTACCTGTAGCACTTTTGAAGATACCATTGTTTCTTAAAGCCAACACGAGATATTCACCCCCCCAGAAATACTTACATTAGTATCGTGTCGCATTGGCCACAGGGGGCCGGGCTTTTTATGGCCCGGTTTCTTGTTTTTGCATATTTTGATTCGTATTAGGCAGGCTATAAACAGAGGGGGTGGCGTTGTGGGCGATCTCCAGGCAAAGTATAATATAAAGGAAGAAAAAGATCATGTTGTTTATACCCGTAAATATGGTGATATTACGGTAGAAAATAAATTTCCCCGCGATGCTCAAGATGCGGATAAAAGGCTAGAAGCATTTCGCTACCTCGCTGCACAAATGATCTGGGCCAGACTGGAGGAATGAGCCTTGCGGGCAGCAGCTCTATACCGGGTGAGCACTAAAAAGCAAGTTAAGGCCGAGGAAGACAGTATCCCTGTCCAGCAACATTTACTGCGGGAGTACGCGGCCGAGCGTGGCTGGGAACTGGTCGCTGAATATATAGAGCCAGGGGTATCGGCTTATAAGTTGTCTTCCATAGACAGGGATATTTTACAGGATGCCCTCCGCGATGCTGAAGCTGGTAAGTATGACGTGCTCCTTGTCTTCAAGGCCGACCGCCTTAGCCGCAACAGCTTTGAGTACCCGATGGTACTGTGGCGGCTTTACCGCGCAGGGGTGGAAGTAATTGCCGTGGCCGATGCGCCCGGCGGTAGGAAGCTTAATGTTGATGACCAGATGGAAAAGCTCCTCCGCTTTATCGAGGGGTGGCAGGCGGAAACTGAAAGTAAAAATACGTCCATCCGCGTTTCCCAGGCGATGCTCGACCTGGCCCGCCAGGGCAAGTGGACCGGCGGCAGGCCACCTTACGGCTTCCGGTTGTCTTCCAGTAAAAACGGGCTACCCCTGGAAATAGACCCCGGTGAAGCGGAAGTCTTGAAGGAGATGGTCCGTCTCTACCTGGAAGAAGGGGTGGGGAGCAAGAAGATAGCGGAGATACTCAATAGCCGTGGCATAAGGACAAGGGAAGGGAAGCTGTGGCGGGATGTCCGGGTAAGAGATGTGCTGCAGAACCCTATTATAGCCGGGTTGCCGGCTTATAACCGTACCAGGCCCGGCAATACTCCTACCTCCCGGTGTAAAGTAAGAGACAGGTATGACCTTAATAATCCGGAGATAATTATTCCCAGGGACGAACATGGCAACCCCAAGCCAGTTGAGGAGTATGTTATAATTCCCCTCGAGACCTGGCTTAAAGTGATGCAGAAAATGAAAGCCTCAGCCCAGAATCAGGAGCCTGATGCCAGGGCCTTGGATAGCCCGGCGCTGCTTACCGGCTTCCTTAAGTGCGGTTACTGCGGGCGGGGGTTCATTTCAAGCAGGAGTACCAGGGCAAAAGTAACTAGGCCTAATGGTAAGACTTACATCTATGAGCGCGCTTCCTACCGCTGTGTAACTCACGCCAGGATAGGCAAGGAGTTTTGTCCTGGCCAGGGGAGTTACTCTCAGAGAAAGATAGATGCTATTTTTTTGAATGAGCTCAAGATGTTTCTATCCAACCTTGACCTCGGCAACCTGGAGAAATATATCGATAGCCGCCAGCAATTTACGGTTATGAGGCTCCAGAAGCAGATAAAGCAACTCGAAGCCGAACTGGAAAAGGCTAACCGTCGGCTTAAGAACTGGGTGGAACGGCTGAATCAATATTTTGCTGATCCAGCCAGAAGCCTTTACAGCGAGGAGCTAATGGCAGCCGAGATAAAAAGGGCCCAGGAAGAGATTGCACTACTGGAAAGGCAAATAGCCGGGGCTAAGGCTGAACTTAGCGCCTGTACTTATGAGCGTGAAAAGCTACAGCAGTTCGCCAGGATGGCTCCACGGTGGTTTGAGATTTTTGTTGAGGCTCCTGTTGCGGTTCAGAAAAGGATGCTGGCGCAGATAATTGATAAAGTTACACTATGGAAGGATAGGCTGGAGATAAGCTACAGAGTGGACCTGACTCAATTTGCCCGGACGACTGGAGAAGAAGGCCACGGTACAGTTGAACTCCGTGTGGCAGTATCTTTATAGTCTTATTCTCTCAAGATAAGGTAGAATATAAAGGGGAGAAGATAGAAGATAAACGAGGGAAGCCCCATGGCCCCCAATTTAGTTGAGGAGTTGTACAATGCATAAGGTTACCCCCGGATCTAAAGAAGGAACTCTATGCAAGATTAAGTGTTATTGAACCCGAGAAGGCAATTATGGTGTTAGACAAGCTTATTGGGATTGCGGGCGGGCCCCAAGGAAAAGGTTCTCGGACCTTAAGGAGGACTTTGTATGGTGGCTTGCGACCGCTCTAGGATATTTATCGATAGTGGGGGATTTATTGCTTTGATATATCTACTTCAGCTAGCCTTTGGCGCCTAGGCTTTTTGCTAATGAGCTCTAACCCCTCTAGTTCCGTTATATCGGTTTGATCAAAAAAATCTGCCAGGGCCTGGAGATCTTCTGTATCCGGTGGGTATTCCTCCATTCTGTTCTTCTCCTTCCACAGTTAACTAAAATATTCCCCAAAATAATTACACCAACTCCTAAAGGTTTGTAGCTACTTGGGTGCGATAGGAGTGCCGATTGCACCCAAGTAGCGACTAACATTCTTATACTGCCCGATACTGGCTCCAAGCTTATTTTATCATAGCATAGCTAGTTGCGCTAAGAAAGCTGGTGAAGCTTTTGCGCGACCAGCTCGGCACGCTCTGATTCGAGGACGCCGCTGGGGAATACCCTGGCGGCCTTAGTCTTTTGAGGTGGTGCTAGTGGCTTTGCGGTTTCTTAAATACGAGCGCGGGAACAGCCTTATAGAAGCCCTCCTGGTTCTGCCACTTTTCTTAATGCTGTTTTTCCTCCTTATCGAGATAGATTTTGTGGTGTGCGACTGGGCGGCGGTGAACTATGCTACGGCCTCGGCGGCAGCGAAGGCTTCTTCTGAGGGGAGGTTTTCCGAAAGTATCAGGCAGGAGACGTCGTCATATCTCAAGCAGTGGACGGCAAACGGCAAGGACCCGGGTGTAGATTTCCTGGCCGGGGCACCCTATTATTCCAGTGATACCCTTGTGATCTGGGGGACACCGGCTGGTATGAACGAGTAGCGGCGCCAGGAAAGAATTGTAAGCGTGGTATATCCTGTGAGGTTTAAGACCTTCCTAGCGAGAGCCCTCGGGCAATCGCTTATCCAGGAGAAGCAGCTTACCCTTATAAGACCGGGGCGGTGGCCATAAGCGAGGCGTTTTTTGAAAATAGTCGTATGCACTTGTGGTCATAGTGTATAATGGTGGCAGGGGCGATTAGTAACGTGGCCGTTGAGGACAGGAACAACTTGACAAGTTACCGAGTTATTCACCACTACCTTCAAAGCCGGGGCCTCCAGCGCCGCTTAATTGGTGAGAACCTGGAGCAAATAAGGGGTGCGGTTCGAGATGCAGTATGCTGTCATTTTCAAAACAAAGATATGCCTCGGACCATCCGCTTGCGGATCGTGAAAGATGAAGTTATGACAGTGTAAAGGCAAGACTTGAGTTTAGGGTGGAGGTGAAACCCGTGAACCTGCCGCTTGAAGGGTATTCCGCCAGTGGCAGAGAAACTTGCACCTACGAGGATTACCGCCAGCTCCCCGAGGGAGCGCCTTATCAACTCATCGGGGGTGAGCTTGTGTTGACGCCTGTACCTTCACCGTACCATCAGATTATTGCCTTTAACCTGGGACTTGCGTTGGGAAATTTTGTGGTATCAAGGCAACTGGGGAGGGTCTTATTCGCCCCCCTAGACGTTTACCTCACGGAAACTGAGACGTACCAACCGGACATCATCTTCATCTCCCGTGATCGAATGGATATCATCGAAGCCGAACGTATAAATGGCGCTCCTGACCTTGTAGTGGAGATCCTTTCTCCCACTACGGCCTACTACGACCTACGGAAGAAATTCAAGGTCTATGAACGGTCTGGCGTCAAGGAATATTGGATAGTGGATCCTGGGGAGAAATCGGTACAGATCTTCGTCCTTAAGGAAGGCAGGTTCGTCCTCAACCAGGAGGTGGAGGGAATGGGAGAAGTATCTTCTTGCCTCCTTACGGGTTTCACGGTCGCCTTAAGTAACATATTCGAAAGTTAGATTTCTCATACGCTTGCCCTTAAAAGAGGTTGCCTGTACTTGACCGGGAGTGTGTCAGCCGGGTAGAATGGAAGCGAATGGCAGGCAACGAAAAGAAGGGTGTTACCGACAGCCTGCATATACACCTTTTGGAAAGAGAAAGCGCCGACTCGGTAAAAGTAGCCCATGGCCTTGTTCTGGATTTTGACACTGGAGGAAACCTTGTCAGCCTAGACATTGACCAAGCGAGCAAGCGGATAGATTTATCAGGTCTAGAGGCCGATGGCTTGCCTGTCGGTCGCATTATGGTTACCGGCCCAAGGCTATAACCTAAGAACAGCTCAAAGAAGGCTGGAGTGATCCTGTGTCACCTAATCAGAAGGCGATAAGCATAGCTAGATTATACGTAGAAACCTTGAGGAAGAAGAACCTACCCATTAAGGCGGTAATCCTCTTCGGGTCCCAGGCGAGGGGAGACTACGAGGCGGATTCGGACATTGATGTTCTTGTCGTTACTGAGAGGCTTGATACGGAAATACGCGAGGCTATCTTGGAAGCAGCCTTTGAGATTAGTCTTAGTGAGGATGTAATGCTGATACCTCTTATATACGACCTTGAGAAGTTTGAGTCTGCTCTATTCCGGTCTGGGCCCCTTTATCAGAATATAAGCCAGGAGGGGATTATTATCCAATGAGCAAAACCGGATACATAAGGAGATGTTTGCCTCGACCCAAGGGAGGAGCAAATTAGCAAAGCAATGAGTATTACTCGCTATTTTACTGAATTGGGAGCTGAGAGAATGTGAAGCCAATCCGCTTTTACAGCCATGCCGGGAGACAATGGGTTTTCGTGGCGCAGCCGAGAAGGAAGTAATCGAGGCCATTAAGACTTCCCCTTGGGAACCTGCGGAACGCGGTCGATTGGAATGCCGGAAAAACTTCGCTTATGGGTAGGAGTGGAATAGCAAATTTTATGCCACGAAGCAGGTACGGCCTATTTTCGTGGAAGAAGACACAGAAATCGTAGTGGTTACCGTGTACGTTTATTATTTCTAGAACGGAGGTGTAGCCTTATGAAAATAACCTATGACCCCGAGGTAGATGCCCTATATATTCGCTTCCTTGAGACTAGTGTTACCACGAAGCATGTTGACGAGGGCATTGCCGTGGATTATTCGGCAGACGGGCGGCTTGCCGGTATGGAAATCTTGGATGCCCGCAAGCGCTTCGGCAGCCTAGAGGTATTCCAGGAGATAGCCTTTAAAGGCCTTGGGGTTGTTCCCCTGGCTGCCAAGCACCTTTAATCTTTCTAGACGAACTATGTTTCTTTTCGCATATAGCCTGGCAGACCCCAGCCGGGCGATATATTCATACAGGGATCACTTTGGAAGGCCTGCCTACGCAGGCCTTCCTGATTCCAGGGGCCAGGCAAACTGGATGGAAGAAGCGCCACGCTATGGGCGATGCGGCGCGCTTCTTTTTGAAGGCAGGATAAGGCGCGGTGCTCTGCGCGCTTCCCAGACGCCAGGCAAAGCCTGGCGCTGTTGAATTCATAAGAGATGCTCAAGGAGGTGCTACACACGGATAGGAGATGCCAAAGCGATGCTTAATCTTTATTGACGCTTTGATACTACTTGACTTTATAGAGCGGCTTTCGAGACTTTTCCATAAATTGGAGGGATGATCGCGTATGAAACGCTTGACCGTGAGGTTACCAGAAGACGTATAGAATGCGCTGGCAGCGGTGCCAATCTTTCCTAATCCTCTCCGGGTGGGAGCCCGGCAGGCGGGCGTTCGCACCACTTCGCCGTTTGGAAGGCACGTGTTCACTGGGGAGGACGGTGGCCTTTTGGCTGCCGTGCGATGCCCCTGGGGGCACGTGTGCGACTGTTTCGGGCGGGGCTCCAGAAGCCGCGGTCCACCTGTGCTGCCAGCCGTACAGGTGGGGGTATAACCCGGCCTCTCGGAGAGCGTGAACTTCGAGCCTGCTTTGCTGCCAGGTTGCTGTCTTTTGATAGAACCTGGTAGCAAAAATGAAACAGATCATCGCCCTGCTCTTCGTTTTCCTACACCCGGCCCAGGCCGCCTTCGAGCGGCCTCCTTTATTTGCCGGGCCGTACCTGCCGCCAGTAGTCAATGGGTGAGGATAATCAGCTCTTCTATTGGGTAATGCCTTTCATTGGCCGTCACTAGGATCAAGTTGTTACGGACGGCTACGGCTGCTATGAGGGAATCAGTAAGGCTAAGGGTAATGCCTTTCCGAGCGTAGGTATAGCGCCAGCGGCCAGCCAGGCGGGAGGCCTCGTAATCTATGGGATAAAACTTCAGGCTAGATAAAAACAGCTCTATTGCGGGCAGCTCCTTTTCCCTGGCTCCGGAAAATACCTCGGCCACAGTTATAGGACAGGCAGCCAGAGGAGCTTTCTCCTTGAGCACTTCTAATAGCGCTATGGTGTGTTTGTTCCCGCGGAAGAAGTCAATTAAGGCTGTGGTATCCAGCAGAAAGCCTTTGACCGGAGCCTTATCTTTCATCCCTAGACCACCTGGCCAGCCTCTCCTCTGCTTCCAGGCGCAAATTTCTTACCCAGGCTTCTATGTTTTCCCGGTCCTTAAATTCCGGGTATTGGTCAGGGGAAAATATCCCCGCGCATTCTTTGAGGGCTTTCGCCTGCTTGAGCCGCAGGAGAGCCTCTTCCGTAGCCTTGATAATGAAGTCGCTCTGTTTACCTTTCCGTACATGCTTATTCAAGTCCCGGATAAGGTACGCGGGAAATCTTATGGCCTTGAGGCGTGTCTTTTCTGCCATATCAAGACCTCCCAGAGAGTTGCTATAGATCAAGTATAACACGAGGGAGTGACCTACTCCCACCCTTAAAAGAGTGGGCTTTCCCCGCGGCCTCTCGTAAGTTCGGCAAAATCTCTATCGACGTAATGTATTTCTAGTCCGCACGAACAGACGCTCACTAGGCTCCGTTTGGTAGGGTAAAGGAGCGTGCCGCAGTGGGGACAGCTGACCGGTACGCGCGTACTCCTGTCAATGAACTCTACATAAGAGATTGGGATCGAAGGCTGGGCCATCAGTTTCTCAATTTTGGACTTAGGCATGAACTTCTCCAGAGCTATGGCCATGGACTCCTTTGAAACGTGGAATATTGCAGTCAGCTGGTGAATCGACTGGATGCGGTGCTTTTTCAGGACTGCGTGGAGGAAAGGCGTGGGGATGAGCAGCTCTTCGGCGAAGATGTCGGCCTCCCTTTCTTCCTCCGGGTCCCTCTCTACGTCGAAGCTGTCGATGGGGTGGAGGGAGTGACGCAGGACGGCATGACCCAGTTCGTGGGCGCCCGTCCATCGGCTTTTCACGTAGGACCGTGTGCTGTTGATGAAGACGGCATACCGCCGGTGCTTTGCCAGGTAGCCCGACCAGCCGTCAATGTCGACTCCGGCCACCCACTGAATGTCGACGGCATCGATGCCGTGTGAGCGGTAGTTCCTGAGAAGCCTGAAGGGATTTACCGGAAGACAAGTAATACCGGCCTCGACCAGCAGTCTCCTCGCGGCCATGCGGGCGTGCGCCCTGCCGTAATCCGCTTCCTTCCATATGTCCCAGGAAGAACCCATTTCTCTTCCCCGCCTTTTCTTTATTTTTTTCTCTCGAGCGCCCTCAGGTATGCCTCCATAGCTGCTACCATTGTCTTTTTCTCTTCGTCGGACAGCTGCCTCCTGGCGCGGCCTACCAGGCGGATAACCTCACGTACGTCGGGGTCTCTGAGGTCTTCTCTCGAGATGCCTATGTCATGGAAATCTTCAGCCGATGGGGGAACGCAGAAGTCCCTGTAAGCTCCGGTCCTGCTGATGACATAGACCACGCTGCCCGCGACCGCCTCGTCTGGGTTGACGGGGAGGTCTTCAATCAGGGGGTTCATGGTCCGGAGTACCCAGCCCCTGTGGTGCCGGACGAGGTACCGCACGAGGGCATTTTTTGTCGCTTCGGAGGGATACAGGACGACCAGCTCACCGTCCACCGGAGCACCCCTCCGGCATATCAAGATGTCGCCCTTTTTGAGGGCTGGCATCATCACGGCCGCATCGGCTTCGGGCACTTCCACGGCGAAGTCGGCCTCCCGGTACTCGGGCAGGTTGATATAGTCCACGACGTTTTCTATGGCGAACAGCGCGTCTCCTGGAACCACTTTTTCCACGAGGGGCACCCGCCTCCAGCGCAGGACTTCCGATAGGGGCCTTTTTAGCATGTCGTTAAGTATGTCGTCAATGTTCCTGGAGGGAGGGGCTTCCCCCGTAAGCGTAGAGATGTCCATTTCCAGGGCCCGGGCTATTCTGCTGATATCGTCGTACGTAGCCGCCTGGTAGCCGAGCTCGATCCGCTGTATCCTGTACGGGCTTAGCCCGGTCCGGTCAGCCAGTTCCTGCCTGGTGACCCCGCGGGACTCCCGCGCTTCCCGTATCCTCCTCCCTATACCTTCGTCTTCAGGCCTTTTTGTGCTCATAAGCCTTCCGGATGCTTCCCACCTTTCAGCAAAATTTCTGCGAAGTTTCCTTCGGCCCGCTTATCCAAACAATGCGCCTTCAAGTACAGAGCCCTGACTTCAGTGCCGTTTATGATTGTTTCCCTGCGTGGTAAAACCTAAACATTAGGTGCTTAGAAAAGTATTTCGGCATCCACTAGGTATTCACGTAGATACCTCATACCCGTTCTAAGCTTACCCTGCTGTCGCCAGCCTACTATTTCCTATCCCTAAAAGGGACTCGGCTTTACTTTTAAACCCGTAAATGAATTCATAGAGCGTAAACTTTAACGGGGTGCTCAACTTGTAAAGGAGGACTTTGAAGTTCAGCGGAACTTCGCGGAGCTGCGCTCCTACTTTTAAGATGTTTAGGGCACCGTTCAAATCGGCGTTGAAAACTTTATTCAGCGCATCATCCCGGTAAAGTCCGCGCTCGATTCTCTTACCGGAACACTTAATTGTTACGTTTTCCTGCTTTTCTTTAGCTTCAGCGTACTTTTTCTGGATCTCCAGGATGTCGTCTGATAAAGACGAAGCCTTACTGGTGTACGGTTCGTCCTTTTCTTCCGCTTGCACGCCCAGCTCCTCCAGCTTGTACTTCAAGATAGATATGAACCTGCGGAAGGGAATGCCCATAAGGTTCTGATTGGTAACCCTGCCCAGGTTTATCCCGTCCTTGCTTGTTGTGGCCCCGCTGCCGATGTAGACTTTCTTGTGCCCCGTCTCGTAGAGGAAGTCCGCCAAAATGCGGGCTATCCTGTGAAACTGGGTTTCTATCCACCGTCTGCGGTAGTTGCACAGGTTGTGGAAGTAAAGCCTTAACTCAGAAAGTTCTTCCAGCATAGATTTTTTCCGTGCTTCATCTTTCTCTTCTGCAACCTTGTTGTTTAAAGTGTCTATAGCTGAACGTAGTTCAGCCGCTTTTTTGTTGAACCAGCGGTTGAAAGACTTGATTTCCTTGCCAGAAACAATCAGGCTCCTCACCCGCGGGTTGGTCGAAATAAGCGAGACAAGGTTGTCCAGCCCCAGGTCTATCCCCGCTAAATAGCAGAGTTCGCCTTCTGGAGCCTCTAGCTCTCTTTCGTATACCACGTCTACCCAGGCGTCAGACAGGTGGTAAGTTAGCCTGACCGAAGAGACGTTTTCTATTCCCGCGGGAAGCTTTATTTTAATCTTTTCATCGCCTTTTACCCTCAACCGGAGGACCAGGGCCCTGCTAGTGGCTTCAAAAGCGTTGCTGTTAAACTCTGCGGTAACCTGGGCGATCGTTTTTAGTTTCTTCGGTCTGGGTGGCCGCGGTTGTTCTTTAAATTTCGCCGGGCTGGTGCGGTATTCGGTTATGGAGTTGAGGAAGCCCCTGTAGTCTTTGATGACCTGGCGGATGGCCGTCTGGAGGACGTAATTGTTATCCAACTTAGCTTTCTGTTCTTTCATCCTGCCGACAAGGGCTTTGAGTTCCGGGTCCTCCATGACCCTTACGGACACTTCCCGCAGTGCTTCCTCCTGTTCAGGGCTTTTGTTCTTGGTTTTATCGGCCAGAAGGGAATAAATGACGCTTTCGTTCAGTATAAACTGCCCGAAGAGTTTATGATACCTGTCCTGGAAGATCAGGAACAGGTTGCGGAACTGGGCCAAATCTAGAACGAATCTCTTAACCCTGGGTCTTCTCTTGGCGGAAATCCTGATCCGTAAAGTACGTTTAACTTTCATGGAGCGCTGCCTCCAAGCATTTTTTTATTTTCCTCCTTCTGGAGTAAAACTTCATGGAAAAACTGTGCAGTAAAGTGAAAATTTCTTACATCAATTCTTCCGGGTCGGATTTTTCGTTGGTGTAATTGTTAACGACGACTATTTCCGCACCGAAGGCCCTGAACAGGTTTTCGAAGAAGTTGAAGCCGGTCCGGGTCAGCCTGTCCTTGTATGTGATCACGACTTTTTCGATCCGATAATTAAGGACATCTTTAAGCAAAGCGTTAAAATCTTTCCGACTGTCGAAGTCTAGAGCAGAAGCGATATCTTTCTAGATTCCATCGATCGTCCAGCCATTGTTCAGGCAAAACTGCTTCAACAGTTCGATTTGGTTTTCCAGGTCCCTCCTTTGCTTGTTAGTAGACACCCTGCCATAGAGTACAATTTTGCTCTTCACAGGCTTCCCAGTGGTTTTAAGCAAATACTCGTAGACAGATTTTTCATCGTAATCGTAAAAGCCGTTAGGGAGTCTGTGTGCCTTTATTTTTGTTCTCCCACCGTAACCTGTTGAGAGTGCTACGGCTAATGCGCAAGAGTTCCATAACTTCTTTTGCTTTCATAGTAAATTTTAATATAGCCAGACGACTACACTATGTCAAGCATACAATCAAACTACATACTATATTCTCCAAAAAATCCGCGTTTCCTGCCATGTGGCATAAAAATGTATCTGCGATAATCGCTATGCTACCCACAATAAAAATCGCACCACAGTACCTTGCACGGAACGCATACCTCATGTTAAAATAGACACGTAACCGTAATGCATAATCTGCATGGAAGGAGACGGCGGATGGCGAATCTCACTGCCATGCAAGAAAGAGTACTGACCCTCAGGTCCCAGGGCCTCGGAGTTAAAAAAATTGCGGAGGTGCTGGGCCTGAGCGAGAGCACCGTTAAAACCCACCTGAAAAGGGCACAGGCCAAGCTCAGCAACCCCCGCGAAAGTGAACCTCCTCCGGACGACCTCCAGGAGATACTCAAAGAGCTGGAGCCCGAATCCAGCCTGACGGTAAAGATAGAAAAGCTCGCCCGGAGGGGCATCCCCAAGAAAATCATAGCACAGCTGACCGGAACCACACAAGCCACGGTGAGACAGATAGTCCACCGGCAGAAGAAAAAAGAAGAGGACGAAAACAACGGGCGAAGGCAGAGAGAAAGAGTAAGGACCTACAGGCTGGAAGGCGAAGAAAGAGAAAAATACAAGAGCCTGCCACCTGGGAATAAAGTGCCCGATGAGGCAGCCTTCCTTTACAAGATCTACGTTGAAATTGGCATCGAAAACCTGAAACCGGAAGCCCTAGCCCTTCTGGGGACCCAGGGGCTGGGGGGCTGGCGCGGCCGCCAGGCAGTGTTCCGGGCGCGTAAAGAGATGACCCACAGGTTGTCCTTCACCGGACGCATTGCGGCGAAGCAGTGGTCTTCACGAAAGGTGGCCGAAGAGATAAGAGAGCTGCACGCGGACGATGCAGCTGTGACCGGAACTCCCAGCCTCGAGCGGCCGTTCAAGGCCAGGTCGAGTGCCGGCACAATCAAGGAGCGCCGCGGCAACGTCTGGTGGGCCCTCTGCGAAGACCTGCTGGAAGACGCCAAGCGCACGGCAGGGCTGTATCGGCCCAGGAGCTGGAACGGGTTCATGGAAGAGCTGGCGGGCCGCGTGAGGGACGCCCTGACGGGACTCCTCATAGAACAGCTCGGGCACCGCGACGGATACGAAGTCTACAGGGTCTGCATAGAGAGGACGCCCGCGGTCGCCGTGAGGGCTTCCGACCAGGGCGGAGCGGTGGTCGAGCTGGTGTGGGAGGTAGAGGGTAAAAACCGGAGGAACGGCAGGAACGGCAAGAGCCCGAAGCTAAAGGGCACTGTGGTGCCGCTGGACAAGGGCAGGGTGGCGCTGGTGAACGGCAACGAAAGGATGGTAGTCGACGAACCCGCGGGCGTGAACTTCTCGGCCCGGGGCAAGGTGTGGGTGGCGGCCACCCTGGAGACCGGCACGACCAGACTGATCCGGAGGGGCGACGTAATAGAGATGGATGGCGGGATTGCCCGGATAGTGAAGTGGTCGGGTGAGCATAAACCCAAGGTAATGGAGTTCTCGGGGGCCGACCTGGCGTGGGCGATAGCAGCTTACGTAGTACGGAAGCCGTGCTGGCTCGTCGTTGAAAGGCCGGACGAAAAGGCCCGGATGTGGGACTTCACCGACCTGGACAGGAGGCTGGCGGCATAGAAAAACGGTGGCGGCATTAGGAAAGGAGCTGGGTGGGTGCGAAAGTCGGACGCGAGGAAGGTGTACCGTTTAGCAAAAGACCTGGCCGACGACGTGGTGTTGCTGGCCGAGAAAGCCAAAAACCTGCAGCTAACATCTTCTGAAGTTAGCAAGCAGGCGCAGGAAATCGTGGACAGGTACCGGCTGCGGGTGGAAAGGATAAAAAGAGGCTGTAACGGTGAGGCACTAAAAAGCATCAGGGATTGTACGGGGAAAATATCCGCAGCAGCCCGGGCGTTCGCAGCAAAGGACACTCCACCGGAGCAGGTGGCCGCGGTTTTGCGCAGTATAGCTGACAGTTTGATGCAGCAGGCCGCTTCGCTCTTGTCGGCAAAAAGGTAAACTTTTAGATTGTGCCGGTACGGGTACGTTCTGGAGAACCCGAAAGCGAGCATGCATTTGTTGTGGCATAGCCCTACCCGGTGACATGGCGTGTTAACAGGCCCACCGGGACGGTGGGCATTTGTTTTTTTTAGGGGGAAATAATCGCTGAAGACTGGGGGAAAGGGGAGCAAAGTCGTTGACGAAGGCCGTAGAAGGCGCGAGGTGGGAATGGGACTGCGGCGACCCAGTCCTCCTTGTGGACAGAAACGTCGCCCGGGACGTGAAGCTTACCCGGGTGCCTCCGAAGGGAAACGTGGTGGGGGCGACCGCTATGCATACGGGGGAGGAGGTCGACGCAATAGCGTGGAAGTGGCCGGACGACGGCAGGGTCTTTCTGGTCCCGAGAGAACTGCTGAGGCAGCTGAAGCCGACGATGCCCCTGGTAAGGGATGTTATTGTGGCCGCGGGGCACCTGTACCGGACCTCCGGGTACCCGGAAAACCGAGTCATTGAGACGAGCTACCGGCAGCTTGCGCAGACGCTGGCCCTCTCCTGGACCGGGAAGCTGGTGGCCGATAAGGAGAAGGTGATAGGTCCGCTGGAGATGGCCCTCACGCTGGCCCGGTGGCTAACGATCAAAGGGCAGCCGGTGATACGCCGTGTTGACCAGCACGGAAGGATAGAGGAAATCAGCTACGAGACGTTCGGGTTCATAGACCGCGTATCGCGCATAGCGGTCAGGAACGGCAGAGAGCTGCCGGTCAACAAACAGCCGCTGGAAATAGAGCTGTCCGCAATGTATACCCTTATGCTCGAGATGCTGCCGGCGGTCCCCTTTCCGGTCAAAGCACTGGAGGCCGCGCACAGGGCGCCGCGGAGGCTGAGGACGGCCACCAAAAACCTTGCGTATTACTTGGCAGGGAGGGTCCCGCTTGAGAAGATCACTCTTGCTGTAAGCACCCTGGCTGACATTACGGGCTTCAGAAATTCGCACAGGACTGAGCTGCGGCGGTCGGTGGAAAGAGTGGTCGGTATTTTGAACCCCATCATGATACGTGATTACTACGTAGAAGGTGATGTTTACGTATTTGAACTGGCAGGGAGACTATGCACGAAATCGGATGGGAGGTAATATCGAAGCCCCAATGGGAGGTAATATCGAAGCGGAACGGGAGGTAATATCGAAATCAACGGGAGGTAATATCGAAGAGGAATGGGAGGTAATATCGAAATCGGCAATCCCGTAAAGCTTAGGGATTCAACGCATAGCGGTTTTCGGGGAAATGCGTAGATCATGATTAGTAGATTCTGCGTAGATACGCATATATTAATAAAGGCGCGGCTTTTTAAAAGCCGCGCCTTTTCTTACCTACGTAATGGGAGGGACGTCCGCTAAGGCGCGGACAGCGTTGCGGTATATGGAACTACGGTCAACAGCGGGAAGGAATCATATACTGCCGGAGCAGTGCATAATAAATTCCACACGGAAGAGGGATTGACTGCGATGCGATGACGTCGTATAATATAATAACAAAAACAACCGAGAGGTGCGAGTGATAAACCCGGGGGTGACAAAAACGTTAACAGGAATCCCTGGGCAGTGAGTTTTTTGTCTTCGAAGAAAGAAAAATAAGAGGCCGCCCAATTTTGCGGGCGGTTTTCTTTTTCTTCGGGTAGAGTTCCCGGCTACAGCATGGTGTTACGCGCGTACCGTTCTTTGCTGAAAGTTCTATCTGACTCCAAGGGGGACAAGTGTTTAGAAGCCCGGAAGTTTTCTTCCGGGATTTTCTTTTTTGGAGGAGGGGCTTATTTTCTCCGCTTTCCCAGATAGTTTTTGCCGGACATTGGCCCAGTGGAGGTGAGAGACCATGAATGACCTTATAGATTGTTGCCCCGTGAGCTGTGATCTCATAAAGGCCATTTTCACAGAAGTCGATGCTTGCTGCCGCAGCTGCCCGGAACATCTCGAAGGGGATTGCCCGGAATACTGCTTGGCTTACCGGTTGCTGCGACTGGTACCGGCAGACTTTGACTTTGGGGTGGTCGAGAAGAATGAACCTTGAGCATGTACCAGTAGAAATAGTGCATCCACACCCTGACAACCCGCGGCTAAAGGTGCGCGAGGACGTAGTAGAAATTCTAGCTAGCCGCATAAGGGAGCAAGGTTTTCAAGAATGTTATGCTATTGTGGTGCGTCCGTGGAATGGAGGGTACCAGGTGGTATCCGGCCATCACCGTTTGGAAGCGGCAAAGCGGGCTGGCTTGAAAACAGTACCCTGCTGGGTGAGGGAGATGACCGATGAAGAGGCTTTTATGGAGCTCCTCCTGAGCAACCAGCAGGGCGAGCTGACTCCTTTGGAGCGCGGGAAGCACGCCTGGGAGGCGGTGCAGAAGTACAGCCGCAACGGGCTCTCCGTGACCGAGTACGCACGGAGGGTTGGAATGGCCCACAACACGGTCAGCGACCTGATGGCAGCCTATGAAGTTTACCAGGAATGTGTCGCGCGCGCGACAAATTTAGATTCGCTGACCGCGACCCACCTTCGCATCATCTCCCGTGCCGACCGTGAGGATTGGCCTTGGCTGTGCCAAATGGCCGCCGAAAAGGAGTTGTCCTCTCGTGTTCTTGAAGAGGCTGTGGCCGAAGCCAAGAAGGTAAGCGTTCCTCCCGAACTGGCCGGCTGGCTCGACCAGACCGAACTCAGGAAACAGGTCGCTGCCGACCTTCAGCGGAAGGCAGGCGACCGCTGGGCTGGCGTCATAGCCAAGGCATTTGAACTGTACCAATCCCTGCCTGAAGAAACTGAGATATGGGTTGTAGACGTAGAAAAGGACACGGCTGAAAAAATAACGGTAAAGCCGCGCAAAGAGTTTGTCAAACTGCTAAAGGAGAAGGAAGTGAACACACAGTCGGGATGCGAGAAGGCGAAGCTTGACGTTCTGGCCTGGCTGGAGGAGAATGCAAGGGCATATGCGGCATGGCAGGCCCGAAAGGCGGCAGAGGCCGAAGCCGAGCGGCGTAGGCTAGAAGAAGAGAGGCAACGCATGGAAGTTTTGCGGAAGTTGGAACCCAGGGTTTACTATAAGTCCTGCCTGAACATGGAGGAAGTGCCTGATGAGAGCGTGGATTTGATTTTCGCCGACCCTCCCTATGGAGTTTCAGACGGCGGGGTTACCGTGCGTTCTGGGGAGTTGGCACCGGTGGACAAGGGCGAGTGGGACAGGCCGGAGAACGTGCCGGACCCAGAGCTCTGGCTGAAGGAGTGCTGGCGGGTGCTGAAGCCTGGCGGCAGCATCTACGTATCCGGCACACTCCACAACATCTTTGACGTAGCGGTGGCAATGCGGAGGACCGGTTTCACCATCCAAAATGACATAATCTGGTACAAAAAGAACGCTCCCCCTCTTCTGGCACGCCAGGATATGTATGTCCCGAGCCACGAGACCATTCTTTTCGCAACAAAGGGACCCCGTCCCAGCTACTTTGACTACGAGGGCTTGAGAGCGGAAAACGATGGGAAGCAACTCAGGGATGTGTGGGAAATACCGGCACGCAGTGCAGCAGAGACCATCTGGCTGGCCGAGGGGGTCCCGGCGAACCCCGCCCAGAAGCCGGAAGCACTCCTGGAGAGGATAATACGTGCCAGTTGTCCCCAGGGCGGCACGGTGCTGGATCCGTTTGCCGGCACGGGCACGACACTGGCGGTGGCCAAAAGGCTGGGACGTTCGTCTATCGGGTATGAAACCGACGAGAGGATGCGGCCGGTGATAGAACAGCGGCTAGACGCAGTAAGAGTGGAGGTGCCCCTTGGTGCCCTATGATTTTGCCAGGCAGCTAAAGATAGGGAAAGCGGGAGAGCGGAAGCTGAACGGGCTGTGGAAGAACGTTCGGATAGTGGACGTTTCAGACGATCCCGGCTGGCGAGGGACCGGCATCGACAGGGTGCTGGAACTGGTGGACGGCCGAAAGGTTCCAGTAGAATATAAGACCGACTGCATCGCTCACCGGACCGGGAATTTGGTGTTTGAGATCATCAGCGACGATGTTACCGGCACTCCCGGATGGGGCCTCGCCAGTAAGGCCGAGTACCTGGTCTACCTCCTCGAAGGGACGGAAGAAGTTTACGTCATTAGGTTACCGGCACTGCGGCGGTGGGTTTTAAAGCGTGTCTCTTCGTTCCGAACGGTAGAAGCGGATAACGGGGTCTACCGCACGGTGTCTCTTCTGGTGCCGCTTTTGGAACTGGAAGGTCTACCATTTGTTAAAAAGCTGAAATTGTCAAAATGAAAGGGAGATGGAAACCATGATGGTAACAGAATATTCCGACTGCCTGGCCTTACGGTTCACGAACATCCCGGAGGCCGAGGTGGACAAGACCCGGGAAGACTTTGAACTCACACTGGTGCTACCTGGTAAACAAGAAATAACAATCACTGTAGTAGCACATAGAAAGAAAAGTGGAGTGCTTGTGGTTGCGGAACTGCTCTTGGATAAAAGCACATCAGAGCAGTGCATCCGGGAGATAGCTGAACTGGAATGGCACATTTTCCCAGCCAGTCGCCGCGGCAAGAAGCTGGGGCCGGTGGTGGCCTACTGGGAAGGGTGGGGGCACGTGGTGGCGGCCTGCCTGCCCGCAAAGTACGGCCTCGGGCGGCGCACGTTTGAGAAGGAGGCGCGGCCGGACGGCTTCCCCTACCCCCGGCAGGTGTGCTGGTGGCCGGACCCCGAGCTGTGGGACGAGCTGGAAGACGTCGGCGGGCTACCGGAGATAACTGAGAGAGCCGACGGAGCGGCAGTAATCCCCTTTCATACGTTCTCCAGCTGGGCGGCGGGGGGCACTGGTGCCGACCTTTCTGTGGAAGAGAGGCCGGCTGGTTACTCGGCGTATCTGAGAAGGCTGCGCACCGCACTGCTGTGGTACGTCCAGAAGGGGAGGGGGGTGGAACTGGAGGTGGTGGAGCTTTTGGCTCCGGGGCTCTATTCTGAGAAGGTACCCATGCAGGGGGTTTACGTCGAACGCAAGACGCCCTGTGTTCCATACAGGCCGGTCGGTGTAGTGGGGCCCCTGTGGGGTGTCGTGAACCTGTTCGGCCATTTGGGCGAGATGGCGCCCGTTGTGGACTGCATATCGCTTACGGTGATGGCAGGCAACACCCCTGTGGAGGAGATATTCGTGTGGATGAACCCCCTGGCGGGGGACAGCGCAACGGAGGAGGCATTGAGGTTTATAGTGGGTGAGACCAAGCGCATGGGCCTGCAGAATGTTATTTGGCCCGACACCATTTTTTGGTTCCGGGTGTGCAGGTTCTGTGGCGATATTACCACGGTGGTGCCGGACGCAAATTGAAGGAAGGAGCGTTGTTGAATGGTCTTACCGAAGTCGAGAATAGTAACTGTAATGTTGAGCAAGCCGGGGGCCCGGATTCCGTGGTGCTGGCGGGATTACGTACAGCCCTGGCTCTACGGGTTCATTGACGACGGTGGGAGAGTGCATACGGCGAAGTACAGCCTGTTTACTTTTTCTTTCCTGCCAGTCGGTCCAGTGTTTACGCCAGAAGGCCTGGGTTCACAGAATGGGGTGTGGGTTTTCCGGTTTGCATCCGCCCTTCCATGGGTGCTTGAGATGGTTTCGCGGGGCGTACAAAAAAGTCGTACTGTAAAGATAGGAAATGCTGTGCTGAAGCCAGCAGTGGTAACGGAGGAGCCGTTGTCGAGGCGGGCAACTTACCAAACAGGAGCACCAGTCTTGGCAGCAAAGCTAAAAGAAAGGGGGTTTTGGACGCCAAGGGAGCGAGAATTTGCGGATGCGGTAGCTAGGTCGCTGACTAACCGTTGGGCGTACCTGACGGGAAATGAAGTTTCTCCAGAAAGTATTCGGTTTGAGTTTCTCGGTTCCGTTCGGCAGAAACTGGTTCAATACCGGGGGCGCAATTTGCTGGCGTTCTCCGGGATTGTGCGGCTTGGCGCCCCCGATGAGATGCTGACTTTCGCGCAGTGTGTTGGGCTGGGGCAGAAGCCGAGTTGCGGATTCGGTTTTATTATTTGAGATGTGGCAGCCGTCGATCCCTTGGGGTTTTTCCCAAGAGCAGGGGTCGACGGCACGCAAATAGGTAGCAGGGGTTGATGCGATTGAGATTTACGCTCGGGTAGGGTTTCCACCTTTTAAGGGGTTGTAATTAATATGGCAGGTGGAGGAGTAATGCCAGACGTTTGCTTGGCATAGTTTTTACCTTTTAAGGGGTTGTAAGCCCATAGCTTTCGGTAGGTGGCTTTCCTGGATGGTTTCCGACCGCAAGGGATCGTAAACCTTGACTTCATTCATGGCGTTGAACTGAGACAGCTGAGTACGGTTTGTAATCTTTACCGGTTAAAACGCCAAAAAAGGCTTGGACGCGGAGGTTTTGATTCAGGGCTCGTTTTAACCCAACGAAGGATTGCGAGGAAAGAAGTTGCCAAAAAGTGTTGCGCGAACAAGGTGGGCTCTAATTTTCCTATAAGGGGTAACTCCCGGCTTTAGAGGAAACCGTCGACACGGTCCCGGCAAGGGTGAATTTTCTTTGGTCTTCGCGGTGATTTCCTATGAGGAGGTAGATAAATAGGCTATGTCAGAAGAACAAAATGAAAGGAACAGCACGAAACCCGTGGAAATTGCCTGGCCTGCCGAAGCAATTGCCAGGACAGTTAAGGACCTGCTAGGGGTTTTCGACTGGGCCTGGCCTTTACCAGTTTGTACCTCAGCTTACCTTTCGCCACTTTTTGCTTCGGCTTCCCTTTCAGCAGTGACGTTGCCTTTTAGGCAGGCGTCGCTGGCAACGGGCGGCGGGGCAGATGCCTTCTTGTGTTTCCGCAAGATGGCAGCTATCAGCCGGAATGAGATTGAAGAGCAGTATGCGCAGTGCAAATTTCAGGTGGACATCTCAGATATTTGGCCTAAGGTATTTGGGGGAGGAAGATTTTTCGACATTGTTGAGGCAGCAGGAAACTTTCTTCCAGTGGAACGCCTGTTTGGAGAATATGTTCCGCGGCAAAATATTGTAGTGCTGTACAGAAAATCGGTAATAGAATTTTCACGGACAGTTTGTGGCTTCCCGTGGGAAGCCTTGGAATTTGCCGTGGCAGTCCACGAGTCCACCCATGCCCTGATGCACCTTAGCACGCCTGCCAGCAGTAGGGTACCGGATGATGTTGGGGAGTTACTGGCAGATATTGTTTCCGGAGTGAGCTTACGGTTAATTTCTGCCTTCGGCGTGCCGGAGTTATGGGCAGCGTGGAGAGCGCTTGACCGGTTCCGGTTCGGGCTGGCGGACTGGATAGAAGAGTACGTTTTCAGTCCTGAAGCGGCAGCATTCCTTGTTGTGGAAAGCCTCCCTCATGGAGAAAGCGCTGGAAAGGTCGTAAGGCTACTGTCGGAGGTTTTAGCCGAACGACTCGCCCGGTGGAAGCCAAACTTTGTGGCCCAGGCTTTGGATGGCGAAAGGAGGTGATGGCGTGTGACGCAGTGGAAGGACTTGGGCCCCCTACACCCATGCGTGACTTTCACCCAGCTGGTCACGTTTGCTGATGAATTTTACGATTTTACCGCCTCAGGTAATGCTAGTGATGAGGCTATTGCTACCGCGAGCACCAAAAAGAACCGCCGGAAGAGAGCCAAAGCTAGGGAGGGCAACAAACTGAAGAGCCCTTCTCTTGAACAAGGCGAAAACGGTAAAAAGAAGGAGAGCTGGTTAGAAAAGGTCGGAGAGCGTGCTGAAGAAACTAAAGAAGAAGCCAAAAACAAAATAGGTGGTCACAGTGCAAAGATAACGCTCAGAGAGTTCCTGCCAAGAGCGGCCGACCAGGTTGTTGGGTGGTGCCGGGAATGCGGGGGCCCAGTAATTGCAAGGGATCCCTTACTGGTGCTGGCCAGGTCGAGGAGAGAATTTGTCGGTACTACGAAGTCTTCTGTATATAGATCTACCTGGGCAGATGAAGGCTGTATAAACTACAAGCAGTCGTTGTGGGTATGCGGGGGCTGCAGGAGGTTTAAGAAGGAATCTGACCGCAGCTGGTGTAACATGGGGAGGGGGGAAGCGCTACTGGCAGAACCGGGACGACTAACCAAAATCGGACTGGCTGACGCGATCCGCAGACTGAGTATCGGAGAAGTAGATATTCCGTTCTGCCTGGTTTTGGGCAATCCCAACGGTAAAAACCCGGACCATTATTACTTCGGCGTACCGGTGAACTGGTCGCTGGACGGGTGGGTGATGGCGCTCCGGAGCCAGGCAGGAGGGCATGCGGTGGTACAATTCAGGCCCGGGAGGGTGATGAGTGTACTAGATGCCTTGAGTCCTGAAGCTTCCAGCAAAGAGATCAAGCAGCTTTGCTCCGATGCGGGCTTGTTTCCCGCGGAAAAACTGGTGGTCTTTCTGGCCAAGACCAATTGAAGGTTAACAGTATTCAATATTCACCGAATAACTTAACAAATATTACGCAAGGAGGGTACTTTTATGAACAAGTTTGATGCTGCCAGCTTAAAGCCTGTTCGTGAGGTGTTTATTAAATACCGTACTTTAAGCCCTGTAATACAGACATATCCTTCCGATTCCCAGGGCGAACAGGGAACGGTTTACGGGAGGACTATGCCCGTATTTGTGAGGAAAGACGACGGTAACGGGTATGAGCGCGTAGATCTGCCAGTAGTGAGCGGGAGCGGGGTACGCTGCCCAGCGCGCAGTGCTTTCGTACGCGCCGTCCTCGCTAGGCTGGGGTATGTAAAGGATGGCCGGGTAGAGATCCCGGGCGAAAACGGCTTTGCCCTTGCCGAAACCTTGATCAAGGGAGGCAGAAACACGGCAGGAGAAAAACCTCTCGACTTGAGCCACGAGGACTTGCGGAAGGTCTATACCGAATTGCCGTTTTTCGGAATGTTCGGCAGCTTCCAGGTTCCGGGATGCCTCGGGGTCTCATTTGCAGTCCCGTTGGTGGAGAGGGGGTTGCTTGGACTGCCCAAGAACCATAGTTTTGCGGGAGACGCGATACCCGCTGACGGCCTGAAGGAGCACCGGGAGTTCAGTGGAGTTTACACGGAGGTAGAAGGCGTTGCCGGCGATGAAGGGGCAAGCATAGAGCGTTTTATAGCTTTCTGCTCGGAACTGAACAAAGGGCTCGGGGACGCGGTCGAGACTGACTTCAACGACACGCCGCCCGGTGAGCAAAAAGCGCGAACGGCGCAGTTCAAAGAATTCATGTACGGGCTTTCGCGTGTCAATCTATCGAGTTTTGATGACCTTGCCTCGAAGCTCGCTGCCAGGCTGAACGTAAAGTTCGATAAAGACACCGTTGATGCCAAGATCGGGGCCCTAGCGAACAAAATTTCTGGCCTTATGCGGAGACAGAACATATACAAGGTCGTCCACTTTATTCCTGCGGGAACACCGCTGCTATGTAAGATTTACCTGCTGCCGAACCCGGGTGAAGACCGGATGGAAGAGTGCTTTGACGCGTACGTAGAGTTTGTCCTTGCCCGGCCAACGCTCGGGGGGATGGCCGGCAGGGGGTTCGGTTTGGTCGAAGCGGAGGCAAGGTTCGCGGATAATACCACATTTGAAGAGCGTTCCAGAGCACAAAATTTCTGGACATGGGTCGACCAGAATGCCGAAAGCATTAGGACAAATCTGGAATGGCTTCGAGAGAAATTAGTAACTCCTGGCAGAACTAAGAAAAAATAACGAGCTAAATATCGTATCTCCACAGGCAGGGCAGTGCTGCTGGTTCCTCGCATTAGTCTTGTTTTGTAGCAATTTTTAAAAAGTGCTACCCATAGTGAGGAGCGGCACACTGCCCAAGCCCCGGGTCAAAGCTGACAGAGGGCAAGAACTGCAAGGAGGGCTTCCCAAATGAGACCCCTCGTTATAGATATGTACTTGGCTTCTCCCTTGGCGCTTCCCTATAAGAAGCCCGTGTACCCGCTCCATTTTGACTCACTGGTAGTAGCCGCGCTGGCGCTGGAGCAGCGTAGCTACTACCGGGCCTTTGCTGGGGACGGCTTCGATCCGGAAAATGACGTGTTTTCTCCCGGCCGCAACCCCGATGTACCCCTAGCCGTGCTGGAAAAGAACGGTATAAAGATTTACTGTGCCTCTGCTGCAATAGTGCCTGATGCCAGCAACGTTAGCGCGCTCCGTGTATCCTGGGTTAAAACCGCCCCAGAACGGGCGCTTATCGATGCTGCAAAAGGGATTTATGACAATGTGTGGAAGGAGCCGCGTCCAGGCAGTTACCTCTGTCTTTGCGTCCCAAGAGTGCGGTTTTTCTGCGTTGGGGACAGCAAGAGGTTAAAAGACCTCCTGTCGCTGATAAGGGGGGTGGGGGTCGGGAGGCAGGCGGGTTTCGGCCAGATTGAAGCCGTCCACATTCAGCCAGCACCGTCGGGCGCAGACCCCGAGGCGTGGGGGGTGTTGTGGCGCGGGACACCCGTGCGCTACATACCGGTTGGCATGTACCCGGACGGGGCCGCTAAGGGTTGGCGGAGGGTGTGTGCGGCAGCCAGGCCGCCTTACTGGCACCCGGCAATGCGCGAACTGTGCTGGGCACCGTCGGGGATTTTGCTGGCCCCGGAATGCGCGACCCTTTACCTTGAGAGATAGAAAACTCTGGTGGAGGTGAATCATGGTGTCGGCAGCTGAGACCCTGAGCGTGCGTGTTATTTCGGTTCCCAGAAGACTGGAGGCCGGGGCGGAAGACCCGGGGGCGTGGGGTAAGTTTTACATCTTTCACGGCCCGCGCAAAGGTGAAGAATACCTATTTACCGGGCCGGTGCTTGAAGTATGCAAGCTCATAAAGCCCAACATCCTGGCCGTAGTGAGAGGAGAATTTGTCCCGTGCAGTATTGACAGAACTACGGGACGGGGCTTTTACGTGCATAAGGCTGGGGACTTTGTAGTGGCACCGGACCCTGATGTCCTGGCTACAATGGCAGACATTACCGGTGTTCCTATTTCGTTTGAGGAGTTCAGCTCCTGCCTTGGATACCTTAAGGCGTGCAGCCTCCAGGAAGCGAGGTGCGTTCTGGAAGCGTCCCCGGACCGGATCGACGGCCTGATTTCCGCTGTGGGCGCGGAACTGGCAAACAAGTTCCTCAAGTGGATAGGTTGGGAGAGGAAGTGGGGGGCGGACCAGCTCGAGGGTTTATTCCAGGCATGCGGCCTTGAGAATGAGCTGGACTACAGCTACGTCTGGAGTGCTGCAAAAGCACTCCGCTTCCGCGCTTCTCGCAGGGGAGTAAACGTGGCGGACCTTGTCCGGGAACACCCGTATGTTCTTTCCCAGGTGTGGGACGACGACGGGCTCACACGGCAGGTGATAAAGGCTGTACTTCGCTCAACGGGGTGCTCCGATTGGGAAAGGGCGAAGGAAATGGCGGCCGTCGCCGCCGTGCAGTTAGTCAAGAGGGAAATGGATCGGGGGCACTCTTTCACCTGGAAGGAACGGGTCACTGGAGCCATGCTCAATGCGGCGGAGGATGAAATGCCCGGCCTCAAAAGAAATGACGCCGAGCGTCCCGAGCTGCTAAGGCAGGTGTGGGACGTACTGCACTCGAGCGATGCGAGCTTCCTGCATGGAGGCCTCAGGAGCGAGAAGGACGGTACTAACATATCCTTCCAGGAGATAGCACGGGAGACTGAAATCGTACCGAAAAACAACAAGTTCATTGCTGTATACGCGACGGGTGTGTACTTCGCAGAAAAGAAGGCGGCAGAGCGGCTGGCGGATGTGGTCTTTTCGGAAAGTAACATCGAAATCGACGAAGACGAATTGCTGGAGCAGTTCACGCGTGCTGCCACAGAGGAAGGGTGCAAACCGGACCAGGAGCAGCTGGACTTCGCCAGGTCCGTGGCGCGGAACAGGGTGACCGTGCTGGTGGGCGAAGCGGGCTCTGGTAAGACAAAGGCGGTGCGCTGGCTGGTGAATGCCCTTAACCGTGTGCTGCGGGGCTACCATGCACCGGTTCTCGCCCCGACGGCGCTGGCAGCGTACCGTGCTGCCCGGAAGACTACAGGGGATCCCTCGACGATACACCGCTTTGTTAGGTTCCTGACTGAGGACGCCGACGTCTTTATAGAAGACCCCTCTGGTTTTGAGGAGGGCAGCGGGGAATACGCACTTCCGCTGGTGGTGGTTGATGAGAGTTCGATGTTGGGTCCCGTGCTGCTGAGGAGGCTGCTCTGGTACTGCGGTACGGCGACACGGTATGTTTTTGCTGGGGATCCCGTCCAGCTGCCCCCTGTGGGGCCAGGCGGAACGTTTAATGCGCTGATCCGGCTCGCCCGTGAGGGCACGCCGGGGTTCAGCCTGGTGGAACTGACGCAGAACCACCGCGTTGCCCAGGGGTCGGAGATCTACGATGCCGCACGGCGCGTTAGGTCCGGATATCCACTGCCCGAAAGAGCGAAGGGCATCGATGTTATATATGCGAAGTCAGCCGCTGAGGCAGTGGAAAAGTGTGTTGAGGTGGTCCGGGGGATGTACGCAAAATGGCCCGACGCGCCGGGTGAGCTGCTTGTGCTGACGCCTCGCAGGCATCGCTCGGTGGGGCTCGTGGGCGCGGAAGACCTCAACGACGCCCTGGCTGCAGCCTTTGGGTTTTCGCAGGGTTTCGCCCCCGGGGTTCCGGTGGTGGCGGTGCGAAATGATTATGCCGACCGGCCGGACATCCACCCCAGGTGGGTGCGCGAGAAAAGGCATCCGAGGAGGAACGTCCACGTGTTCAACGGTACTCCCGGGGTAGTGCACAGGGTGCGCGGGGACGAGCTGTCGGTCGTGTACGATGTTGCGGGCGACTTCCAGGAGGTATGGTACACGAAGGAAGAGGCACCTTACTTTGTCGAGCGCGCGTTTGCGATGACGGTGCATAAGGCCCAGGGCGGGCAGGCCAGAAACGTAGTGCTCGTCCTCCTCAACAGGCTCGCAGACCGGTCGCTGCTGTACACCGCGGTATCGAGGTGCAATGACGAACCGGCGGGCATTGGGCGGGTTGTAATAATAACGAGGCCCGAATTTGCCGAGGCGCACTATGCCCGGCCTGAGTGGGCCGAGCTTGCTGAAACGGAGGATGCAGGAGACGAAGCAGCCCCTGTCCAACGGCCGGTGCTGGCTGCTCTCTACCACAGGGTAAAGAGGGAGATAGGGCGCAGGCCGGGCGCGGTGTTCATAGGGCGCCCTGATGAAGAGATACCGGTGTTCAGCGCATGAGCCGTAGCTGTTTGGCGTCGTTCTTCAGCAATCTGTTCGCAATCGGAGGTAGACGACAGGACGTATCCAGGACTGCTTGCAGCTAAGAGCTATCAAGCAGGAGTTTAGTTTCCACCTAGAAGGGGTTGTAACGCCAGTGCCCCTGCAAAGGCGCCGGCTGCGGCATGAGTGTTTAGTTTCCACCTAGAAGGGGTTGTAACATCATGCACTTGTTGGCGTGTACGCATAGAAATATAGTTTACTTTCCACCTAGAAGGGGTTGTAACCGGATCTCTATGCGGGACACGCGTTCAATGAAGGCGAGTTTAGTTTCCACCTGTAAGGGGTTGTAACGTTTACTACCGTGGGCTTGGTAGAACTCCATGAAGGCGTTTAGTTTCCACCTATAAGGGGTTGTAACGGTGCTTGGAAATAGCTAGCCAGTACGTCTACCGCGGTTTAGTTTCCACCTATAAGGGGTTGTAACAAGCGGACGGCAAACATTTCGTCCGGGCAGGAAGGGGTTTAGTTTCCACCTATGAGGGGTTGTAACTGGAGTGTAACAACGCGCCGACTGTCACCGGTATGGTAGTTTAGTTTCCACCTATAAGGGGTTGTAACATAAGTCTTACGGCTCTCCAAAAAGATAGCTAGCGTGTTTAGTCACCACCTATAAGGGGTTGTAAGCTGTTTTTAAGCTTCCCCGCAAAAATTTCACCCACAAGTTTAGTTTCCACCTATAAGGGGTTGTAACCCACTAGTTTCCGGCCATCCGGCGCCCGGAAGAGCTGTTTAATTTCCACCTATAAGGGGTTGTAATAAGGCTAACCTTCCGCAAAAAGCGAAAGTGTGGGAACGCGTCTGGTTTCCACCTATAAGGGGTTGTAACAGAGCGTCGCCAGCCAATGGCAGGGTATAGTTTAGTTTCCACCTATAAGGGGTTGTAACATATGAAGAGCAAATGCATGCGCTGATGTTGACTGAGTCGGGTTTCCACCTATAAGGGGTTGTAAAATATGGCAGGAAATATCACAGTGGGCCGAGAAGTTTGGTTTCCACCTATAAGCGGTTGTAACGAGTGGATTAGCGGGTAAGCCCTGTCTTCCTTTGCCGGTTTAGTTTCCACCTATAAGGGGTTGTAACCTGTCATAAACTAGTATGATTGCTTTCCCTTGCCAGTTTAGTTTCCATCCATAAGGGGTTGTAACTATGTCGCTATCACCCACTTAGCTAGCTGTGGAATAGTTTAGTTTCAACCTATATGGATTGTAACGCATATAAAAGCTCGGGTGCTGGTCGTTATGTGCCGGGTTTAGTTACCACCTATAAGGGGTTGTAACGGAGTAGGGAGGAAGTCACTTACCTCAGTTAACCTGGTTTAGTTACCACCTATAAGGGGTTGTAACGAACGTAAATTCGACCCAAACACCAAGCTTTGGTACGGTTTAGTTACCACCTATAGGGGTTGTAACACTAAAGCATGTTTTTCTTGATGCTCAGACTGATGGTTTAGTTACCACCTATAAGGGGTTGTAACGGATCCTTTACCCCTCGCCCAATCATGTCCACAACGGTTTAGTTTCCACCTATAAGGGGTTGTAACAACACTGGTCCATATTCTTGCGCTTCCCATTCTCCGGTTTAGTTTCCACCCATAAGGGGTTGTAAGAGATTTATGAACTCGCCTACTTTCCAAACATCAAACGCGTTTGGTTTGCGCCTATAAGGGGTTGTAACGCTATCATCAAAACCGGGTCGGCCAGAGGACCCCGAGTTTGGTTTGCGCCTATAAGGGGTTGTAACCCGCGCTCCCCAAAGGCCCTCAGGGCCACCAAAACAGGGTTTAGTCTCCACCTATAAGGGGTTGTAACGGAGCTATCCTGTACAGGCCAGGGAGGTGCTGGAGGGTTTACTTTCCACCTATACGGGGTTGTAACAAAGTAGTCCACAGCGCGTGGCGCAGGATGTTTTGTTTCCACCTATAAGGGGTTGTAATGTCTGTGCCCCAGCATCGCGCTGTATCTCCTGTTTGGTTTCCGCCTATAAGGGGTTGTAAGCCACTTCGGGGGTTCGGGCCTGCTTCCCGAGCGTGAGTTTTGTTTCCACCTATAAGGGGTTGTAAGGGTTTCTGTCTGATATAGCTGAGGTTGAACGGGTAGCGTTTAGTTCCCACCTATAAAGGGTTTTAACGGTTGCCAACGGGTTCCCGGTCCAGTCGGAAGGGTCGCGTTTGGTTTCCACTTATGAGGGGTTGTAAGAACGTACTCATACCCGACAAAGTGCGGGCTAGAGAAGTTTGGTTTCCACCTATAAGGGGTTGTAACTCGCATCATCGCCCGTTATACCCAAATGCTTTAGCGTTTTGGTTTCCACCTACAGGGAGTTGTAACCCTTTTTGCCCATTTTTCGTGTCCCCTGGCTGAGTTTAGTTTCCACCTATAAGGGGTTGTAACCAATAGGCATATTAAAAATTGTCAGGGCTTGGGCAAGGTTCAGTTTCCACCTATAAGAGGTTGTAACATAAGGGGTTGTAACGCGGTAATTTCGTCTGCTCCCAAGGCCTCCAGCAAGTTTAGTTTCCACCTAGAAGGGGTTGTAACTGGCTAGCAGGATGCCCTCTGCCACTTCTTCACGTTCGTTTAGTTTCCACCTAGAAGGGATTGTAATCCTGCTAATCAATACGTACGCAAGAAGTGCGTACCTGTTTAGTTTCCACCTAGAAGGGGTTGTAACGGGCACGTATGGAAAGGCCCTTGCTCTCCCTAATCCGTTTAGTTTCCACCTATAGGGGCCTGTAACGCAGCGAAAAGGCTCTCCGTGTCTATCGCGCCTTCCACGTTTAGTTTCCGCCTATAAGGGATTGTAACCGCTAAACGGTGGGCTTCAACAGCTCGGGCGTAACGTTTAGTTTCCACCTATAAGGGGTTGTAACAACCCTGGTCCATATTCTTGCGGTTCCCATTCTCCGGTTTGGTTTCCATCTATAAGGGGTTGTAAGGGAAAATCAGCACTATTGTGGGGGCAGCATTGGTTGTTTAGTTTCTGCCCATAAGGGGTTGTAACGGCCATGCTGGTAAGTCTTCCAGGAAACCGGATCCGCGTTTAGTTTTCACCTATAAGGGGTTGTAACGATTTAGAGCCAGATCGTGAAGGTTAAACCCGCGCGGGTTTAGTTTTAACCTATAAGGGGTTGTAACTCCAGGTATAGCCACCATACGCGGCAGTGCCAGAAGGTTTAGTTTCAACCTATAAGGGGTTGTAACGGTAGAAATTTTAGAGGCCACGGTAAACACCACAGGTTTAGTTTCAACCTATAAGGGGTTGTAACCCTTCCACGTTCTCTCTTTTTAGCAACGATTTTATTGTTTAGTTTCAACCTATAAGGGGTTGTAACATGACCTGTTCGTAGGTATGCCCCCAGGCAATTTGGTCTAGTTTCCACTTATAAGGGGTTGTAACGTAAGCCTCGTACTCGGGGCGGCAGGGTACCACGGGTTTAGTTTCCACCTATAAGGGGTTGTAAGATAAGTACATCCAGAAGGTTCTAAACCAGAAGTTGGGTTTAGTTTCCACCTATAAGGGGTTGTAAGGGCAGTCTCCACAAAATACTATAACACAAGAAACAAGTTTAGTTTCCACCCATAAGGGGTTGTAACTTCGAGCGGTCGCGGTTCCAATGCTTGGCGTCAGGGGTTTAGTTTCCACCTATAAGGGGTTGTAACTTGTAACAAGGTAAACCCCGCTGGCAGTCTGCAACAACCTTAGTTTCCACCTATAAGGGGGTGTAACGCTTTAATTGCTGCCGCCATTTCGCCTCGGACGTCGAAGTTTACTTTCCACCTATAACGAGCTGTAACTGGCGAAGAACGATACGGGCGCGACGTGGGTGGACCGTTTAGTTTCTACCAATAAGGGGTTGTAAGATAAGGAGTTGTAACAGGGTTTGATATCGTTGGAGGTTCATTTTAGGTTTGGTTTCTACCTTAAAGGGGTTGTAACCGGATGGCCTTTAGTCGGAGTTTATACTTGTACCAGGTTTGGTTTCTACCTTAAAGGGGTTGTAACAGCTATCGCCGCGGTGCTGGTGAAGGAACCTGCGGGTTTGGTTTCTACCTTAAAGGGGTTGTAACGCTCTTTACCCTTCGCCACGTCGTAAATCAACTTAAAAGTTTGGTTTCTACCTTAAAGGGGTTGTAACCCGTTTCCGCTTACTCTCATACAGGCCCAAGTACGCGTTGGGTTTCTACCTTAAAAGGGTTGTAACTAGTGTTGGAGTGATTCGTGTGTTACGAGAGCTCCAGTTTGATTTTTACGTTAAAGGGGTTGTAACAATTAGGTTTACTCCATGCTCAACTGAAATAACAAGTTGGGTTTCTCCCTTGAAGGGGTTGTAACATGGTAAGTCTGTATTTACCCAAGCCGCATCTTTTACCCTTGGTTTCTACCCTAAAGGGGTTGTAACTGACACCAGCACTCCTGCTCAGGTTTCGCGAGTCCGTAAAAGTTTGGTTTGCACCTTAGAGGGGTTGTAACCAACTCATGGTGCATTAGCGGCAGGACCTGGTACCGGGTTTGGTTTCTGTCTTAAAGCGGTCGTAACGCTATAGGGAGATGGCTATGAGATGTTGAAATTCGCATTTGGTTTCCACCTTAAAGAGGTTGTACCAGAGAGTTCTAATCGCACTTCCTCCGCTTCCCGCTCGGTTCGGTCTCTACCTTAAAGGAGTTGTAACGAAAGTCGGTTTCTCGGGGGCTGGCGACCTTGAAGGTTTTCTGCCTTAAAAGGGTTATAACCGTATGACCTGCCTTGCTTGTCCTGTGATCCATTTGGGGCTTGTTTCTACCGTTAAAGGGGGTATAACGGTTTTTATTCCAGGCGGCGGCACCTGGTGTTCAGTTTTGTTTCAATGTTAAACGGGTTTATAACTTACCCGGTTTGCGCTACCACGGCCTGGTGTTCCAGTCTGTTTTTGCTTCCGCGTTCAAGGAGTTATTAAGAAGGGATTATAGCAAAGATCTTGCTTCGCCAAGCGGGGGAAATTGGATTATTTTGTTTTTGCCTGAAAGGGATTTATTAGGCACGCTAGACACGAGAGAATTTTACGAATACAACCGGATTTCCCGAAAGTATTTGTGGGGCTGGCGCGGTTTGGAGAACGGGCCCGCAGGGGTTAGCGGGAGAAAGCGCCTCTAGATTTTAGAAGATATCTGCCAAATTTCGCGAACGGTAGATGGGCTAGGTTTGACAAAATTAACAAGAAAGTATACAATGTGAAACGGGTGGTGCCACTTGCTATGGGATGAAATTCTGCGCCGCAGTAAACATTTTAATGTGGAGGCCGAGGTCATCTTTCGTGAAGAAGTTCAAAAAACAGTTTTAACCTATTTGAGCCTTAAGAGGTTTTTCTCCGATGCAGTCCTTCAAGGAGGTACAGCACTCCGGCTTTTTTACGGTAGCCCACGGTTTTCAGAGGATCTTGATTTTGTGTTTACCGCCAGAGACAGTAAGGCATTTAGTACCGCAGAACACTGGCTTCATGGTGTCGAAACATTTGTCATGCAAAATTTCCCTTTTATCCAGGAGGCCAGTCTTAACGAGCAAAGAGAAAATGGTAGCCTTAGATGGTTTGTTCTTCGAGCAAAAACTGCCACGGTAAGGAGGAGTTTAAGGATAAATATAGAGCTGGCAAATGTTCTCTCCTACCATCACAATGTTGCCGTTCTTCAGCAGCCGCCCTTAAATCCTGCTGTAAGGGTTGAAAGTCCTTCGGAAATTATGGCTGATAAGGTAGTTGCGATTGCGTTGCGCGATTATATCAAAGGGAGGGACCTGTGGGATATCATTTTCTTATCCGAGAACAGAAACGTAGGTATTGACGTTTCTTTAACCGCTCAGAAAGCTACTGATTATGGGAGTAATCAGGACGAATTTTACGAAAAGCTTCTAGCGGCAGCAGAAAGAATTCGCAAGGGAGGAGTTGCTTCACTGGAGCGAGAAATGGTACGGTTTCTTCCCGGCTCTGTCGCACCCCTTTACGTTCCCAAGGTGGAAGAAATGGTCGAAAAGGTCACCGCTCTACTTGCAACTGTTGCGACGAATTTGAGACATATATTGGAGGCCCAAAACGATGCGGCTGACCGAGTGGCTAAACTTTTTTCGGCAAAACGACCGCAAAAAGGTTTTCGCCTTTAGCGACCTTGTGCAGATGACCGGTATACCCAAAGACACCTTGCGGGTAGAACTTTCGCGCCTTGTAGCCCGTGGGGTAGTCCGCCGGCTGGCACGCGAATGGTATGCAAATCCCTTTTCGCCGCCTTCAGTGGAAGAGGTTGCAATGGTATTGCGCTGGCCTTCTTATGTTTCTCTTGAATACGCTCTTTCGGTTGAGAGTATTCTCAGTCAGACAGCTTTCACGATCACGTGTGTTACCTTAAAACTTCCTGTTGTTATCCGCACGCCGTGGGGACCGATTTTTGAATACCACCGTATCTCGCGAAGGTTCTTCTGGGGGTGGCGCGATTTGGGGAACGGGGTTCGCGCGGCGTGGCCGGAGAAGGCGCTCCTGGACTTGATCTACATCCGGCATCTGAGGACACGAGAGCTCAACGAAGAAGACCTGGCTTCAATGCTGGAGGACATGTACCTGGAGGATTTAGATATGGGGCGGTTGCGTGAGTTCATTGGCGGCTTCGGGTCCCCTTACGGCGAGAAGATGGCTGCTGTCCTCATGGGAACAGGCCGGGTAAACCTGTAGCAAGCAAAATGCTATGTCATGCGTCTTTCTGAGAACCGAATATTGCGGAACAAAGTTTAGGTTGACCAGCAGTTTTGGCTTAAGTATAATATAGCTGACGGAAAATAAGAGCCGGGCCACCTGAACCCCGGGGGTGACAAAAACGTTAACAGGTTCCCCGGGAGAGTTGGTGTCTGGCTTTTTATTTTTTTTGTGGAGGGGCTAGCGGGCAGCCCTTTTTTAAAATCCTGCACGTTGGCAGTCAATTTTCCGGGGGATAAGCTATATTTCAACGTCCGGCGCAGGGGAGTAGCTCAGCAGGTAGAGCGGCCGGCTGTTAACCGGCATGTCGCAGGTTCGAGGCCTGCCTCCCCTGCCAGCGAAATGTATGTCTGCATCAGTGCAGGCTAAGATTGAGATGGCTGGCGGTGTTTTGAGCAGCCGGTACTATCAGGTTGCCTTTAGGTATTTGGGCGTTGAAATCCCCGGGACGCGGGTTCGGGCCTCGCCTTTCCCACACGCGGGATTGTAGTTCAATCGGCAGGAAACCCGCCCCGCAAGCGGAGGGTTGCCGATTCGAGTTCGGCCGATTCCGTCATTCCTGCAAATAAACGGGGTGGGCAGAGCAGAGGACCCTTGTTTACATTTAGCCCGCGGTGGAGTTGAGGGAAAGAAAAAAGGAATGATAACAGCGGGTTTATTCTTAACCTATGGTGGGATTGAAAGTACTGCAGGGGTGCTGGAAAGTGGGTGATGCCCTGCTACAGCGACCCGAGGGAGCAGTGGTACGCCGAGTGGGCGAGGACGGGCCGGAGGCCCGCCTGGCGGTACTGGTGAAGGGTATGGCCTGTCGTCTTCCCGCTTTTTAGGTGGGCTGGGTTGGCTTAATGCCCCGCGCCGTCGCGGGGCTAGACGGGACGGGAGGGGTAAAAGTTGACCAGAGTAGTACACCAACCGGAGCTTGACTTTCTCGAGGACAATTACCGGGACTTAGTGGTGAAGTTTAAAGATAAGTGGGTCGCAATCAGCGGATATTCCCTCGTTGGTGTGGGAGATTCAGCTGCCGAGGCCTTGCGGCAGGCCGTCGCCGCCGGGTGCCGCCGCCCCATGTTGGTTCGTTTGGCACCAGAAGCATGGGAGGAGCCTTTTTTCGGATGCTATCGTTAAGACGCAAGCTGAAGAGCAGCGGCACGGGGTTAGACGAAGGTGGAAGGCGGCGGGGTGGCCGGCGGGTCCGGCAGGGTTTAGGGGTTCCTGTGGTGGGATAGAAATAAGAGGAACTTGCAGCGGTCTCGCTAAATAAGTAGGACAAAAAAATCCCGCAAAGGTTGACCGCGCCCGCCGATCCAGCGGAGCGGGCCGTCCGCACCTATCCAGCACGGCGCGACGGCGAAAGGGGGGGTGCAGGCTTGTGAAGCCCCTTGGCATCAAGGCTTACGGTCACATACCGCATTTGATCGGCTCCCGGGTCGGCCCCGGCGATCACACTGTCTCCGAGGGGCAGCACCGCATCTGCACCGAAAAGGCCCGGGACAGGCATGACGAGATTTTCGTCGAGGAAAAGCTCGACGGGAGTTGCGTGGCCGTCGCCCTGGTGGGCGGTAAGATAATTCCCTTGGTGAGGGCGGGCTACGTGGCTTGGTCTTCCCCCTACGAGCAGCACCACCTGTTCGCCTGGTGGGTTCGGGAGAACGAGGAGAGGTTCCGCGCGGTGCTCAGGGAGGGCGAAAGGCTTGTGGGCGAGTGGCTGGCCCAGGCACACGGGACAAGGTACGTCCTGCCCCACGAACCCTTCGTGGTTTTCGACCTGATGCGTGGTCACGAGAGGGAGCCGCGTGAAGTCTTTTGGGAAAGGGTCAAGGGCCTGTTTGTGGTGCCGCGACTCATCCACCGCGGCGGGCCGATAAGCATCGGACGTGTGCTGGAGCTCTTGGAGCCTTCGGGGCACGGTGCCGTCGACCCGGTGGAGGGCGCGGTATGGCGGGTGGAACGCCGGGAAAAGGTGGACTTCCTCGCCAAGTACGTCAGGCCGGACAAGGTGGACGGCAGGTACCTGCCGGAGTACACCGGAACCGGACCGGTATGGAACTGGATGCCTGCGACGCAGTCACGATAGTTGGGGCAGGTATCGGTTTGTCACACGGAGGGGTGCCCGAGCGGCTAAAGGGGGCGGCCTCGAAAGCCGCTGGGCCTCTGGTCGGCCCCGTGGGTTCGAATCCCACCCCCTCCGCCACGCGCAGGTGAGTAGCTCAATGGTAGAGCGACCGGCTGTTAACCGGGCGGTTGCAGGTTCGAGTCCCGCCTCTCCTGCCAATTCGTAGGGGTGTGGCCAAGCGGTAAGGCAGCGCACTCTGGATCCGCGATGCGCTGGTTC
Organism: Thermanaeromonas toyohensis ToBE; assembly: GCF_900176005.1. Taxonomy (NCBI): domain Bacteria; kingdom Bacillati; phylum Bacillota; class Clostridia; order Neomoorellales; family Neomoorellaceae; genus Thermanaeromonas; species Thermanaeromonas toyohensis. Next base: position 1,423,140 of record NZ_LT838272.1, read on the forward strand.
GAAACCAGCCGCCCCTGCTAGCAAAACATACAACAATTACGCTGCCTACCAGGATGCGATTTGCTGGTACAGTTTTTGGGATCTGATATTGTGAGCTGGTTTTCGGGCAGCGTTTTATAGGGAGGGCTGGCCGAGCGGCGAAGGCACCCGCCTGCTAAGCGGGTGGGCGGCCCTGAGGTCGTCCCGGGGGTTCGAATCCCCCGCCCTCCGCCAGGTGAGTAATCATGGTTCCTGGGATCCCCTTCGGAAGACAACCAGTATTTCTGGCGCTACCCGGTTCGACAGAGTAATAAGCCGGTTTTGGCGCAGGGGGCAAAGCTCACGTGTTAAAGGAACAGTTAGAGATCATTCCAGACGGGGCGATAGAGAAAATACCGATTACGGAATCCTCGGATAAGATCGACAGCCTGTTCGCGCGGGCTGTCAGGGAACTGGAGGCCAAAAGGCGGACGTTCGCCAGGCTTCAGGAGGATCCCGAACTGATACTGAAAGAGCTTTTCGACCCGGCGCGGGATAGGCCGTACTATGCTTTCCCGTTTCTGGTGTTCGAGAGGTGCCGCGAACTGGGGCTGCCAGGATGTGAATATCACTGGCTCCAGGATTACCTTGTGGGGGTGATTTCCCGACATTTGCAAGGAATCGATCCGGACATAGAAGTTGTGGCCCAGGGTCAACTACCCCGTCCTGAAGGACGGGGCTTGCAGGCGGGGGCGTACTGTCTGTGAGTTTCCCTTTTAGGGAGGTAGTTGAACGCGGGTGTACCGCTGCGGGACCTGACGTTTCAGGGCGACACTCCCAGCTCTGAGAGACACCGGTGCAATCCCGGGGCCTGACGCGTGGTGCGGCGGTACGCCTCAGGGAGACCCACCACCTTTTGGTGCCCGGATCACAGGGCTCCTTGTGGGAGGTATCCATATGGTGATATTTACTGTAGACAGGAATGGGAACCCCGGTCATCCGACCAGGAGATTTGACATGATCCGGAAGCTGAGGAAGCGGAAGAGGGTAAGGATTATCGGCGGTGGGAAATCGGGCAAGCCGCCGGTTGCAGTCTTTCTGGACAGGGAATTTGACTATTCGCGCACTGTAGGGAGAAAGCTGGTCATAGTCCTAGACCCTGGTTACCGCTATATAGGTTTTGCCGTATGCGAACCGAGGGGTGGAAAGCTGATTGTTTACTGCCGCGGTGTCCTCCGTACGCGGATTCCTGAGATCAAAGGGCTGATGTCCGATAGGAGGTCCTTCCGCCGGTTCAGGAGGTATCTGTCGCGGTACAAGAAGAAGCGCCTTTCTGCGAGGCAGTGCAGGGTGCTGACCAAGTTCAAGGCACCGAGGGACGTGAGGTCGAAGGACAGGAGCAATGCCACCCTCAGGCACGGCGTAGAGACGCACCTGAACCTTTACCGGAAGCTGCGCAGGTTTTTCCCTTTTCCGGCGCACCAGGTAGAGTTTGTCATGGAGGACAACGTATTCGACGTCAGGGCCATGACCTGGGGCAAGGTATACGGAGCTGATTACCAGGTATCGCCCCGCGCTCCTGAGGGTGAAAGAAAATGCATTCTGTGTGGTTCGCAAGAGGACCTTCACCGGCACCATCTTGTTCCGCGGAAGAGCGGGGGCACAGAAGTCAGGGAGAACAAGGTGTACCTCTGCGCGGGCTGTCATGAAGAGGTCCACGCCGGCAGGGTGTTTCTTCCGGTCAGGGGCATCAAGCAGTGGCGCGAGCTGGGGACGATGAACGCTGTTATGGGGGTACTGCGTGAGGTGCCGTATATCAGCTTTGTGCCTGCGCCCGAGGTGGTCCTCAAGAGGAGGGAGTTGGGCCTAGGGAAGGACCATGCTGATGACGCTCTTGCGGCAGCGGCCGCTTTCTGCGGCTGTACTGGTTTTGACGCCTCTGTGGAACGCCGTCTCATGCTGGTCAAATTCAGGAGGCACGCCAGGGCGAGGGTACACGCTCAGAAGGACAGGCTCTACAAGGTAGACGGAGTGATCATAGCGAGGAATAGGCGGAAGAGGGGGGACCAGAATGATCCTTCCTTTGCCGATGTGTTTCCTCTTTCTCCAGAGCAGCAGAGAGGCCTGAAGGTATACCCGGGAACCAAAATACTCAACCCGTTCAGGAACGATGTTTTAACCATCGGAGGCGACGTGTGGGTTCATATTCCGACCGGCAGGCGTTTTGTAGCGACCGGTGTGATATCGGAGAAGTACCTGTACTCCCCGATGCTAGAGGAAATTACAGGAAAGCCATACATTCACCCCGATCAATGCCGACGGGTGATCCGCAGTGAAGGGATAGTAGTATGGAGCTAGCCGCCTTTCATCTCCGCCCTGAAGGGCGGAGTCTTCCCGGCGGCAAAGATAAAGCAGGAAAACGTTCTGGCAAAAGGGGTGGTAGTAATGTTTTGGTGGCGTTTTCCCTGGTGCCGGGGAGGCTTTGGCCGCGGTTGGCGGCACATGTATTGGGCCACGGGCTTGCCGGGCTGGCTGCGTTTCGGGTGGAGCCCATTGTTTGCCGCTGGTGGGGCAGTCTCAGCTTGGCGACGTGATCTGTACGCGGAATGGCTGAGGGGATATGCTGGGTTCTTGGAAAGCCAGCTCGATGCGCTCAGGGCGCAAATTGGGGCTTTACAAGGAAACAGTAAGGAACAGCAATAAGCACAAAAATAAGGCGTACGCGCGTACCAAGTATGCGGGTGATGTCCTGCATGATGAGGAGAAGCTGTGGTACGGCAGAGCGTACCAGCGAACGTATCGGAGAGTAGCGGCCCTACCAGTTTGGAGTGGTAGGGCTTGTTTTTGTGTATTTAACTGAAACTGTCCGTTAAGGTTTCATCTTCGGGTTTTCCTTTTGAGAAGGTTCACAAAAGAGAAGGGTCTGCGTAGGTTGCGGCTGTGGCCAATCTTTTTCCGCGACCGGCGGGTAAAGGTGTCTGCGTGGTGGCTATTGCGAGCGGAAAATAGTAAGGTTACCATTTACCATAATGGGGTGAAATAGATGCGGGTAATCAGGCCGTATGTATGCGTTCCGGCCGGGGTCGACGGCGAAGCAATACTCCGCCGCATCGAGCGCGTCGGCCGGGTCTGCTACAAAAGCGAAGACAGGATTACTGAGGGCAGCGCTCGCCAGTTCGTGGCCTCCCTGATCCGCCGGGGCCACGAGTCCGTACTCGAGCACGAGAAGCTGACGGTTAGAATCGTCTGCGACCGCGGAGTAAGCCATGAGCTGGTAAGGCACCGTATAGCTTCTTACAGCCAGGAATCGACTCGCTTTTGTTCTTATGCCAGCGAACGGTTCAAGGAGGAGATCACGGTTGTGGCCCCCTGCCTTTCCGGGGGTCCCGAGGCGTACGCAGCGTGGCACAACGCCTGCCTGGCGGCCGAGCAGGCGTACCTTTCGCTGGTCCGCATGGGGGTGCCTGCCGAGCAGGCCCGCTCCGTGCTGCCCCACTCCCTTAAGACAGAAGTGGTGGTAACAGCTAACCTGCGGGAGTGGAGGCACATTTTCAGGCTCCGGGCCGACCGCCACGCCCACATAGAGATGCGGCGGATAATGGTGCCGCTGCTTCTGCACTTCCGGAGGGTCATACCAATCGTTTTTGACGATGTCGGGTACGACGAATCGCTTCCACACGAGCTGTACGCAGAAGTTTTCGAAGAAGCATGGTAGGGAAAGCATACAAGGGAGGCTTTGCTGTGCCGAGAATTAGAAACAAAGCAGATAAAGTTATCGTCGACTACTGCCGCCCTTCCGGGGGTGAAAGGCGGTCATTTGCCCTCTGTCTTACACACCTGAACGGGTATGAAGCCGCTTTTACACTCGTCGCGGAAAGGCGGCCTTCAGGCGCCTGGAAGCCGCTCCGGGCGGCAGTTGACGTTGATGAAACGGATGCGGACCCGGACGAGGTCGCGCGGGACCTGGCAGACCTGCGGTGGTACATATTCCCTGCCAGGGAGCGCGGGCGCGTCCTGCCCCCGGTTATCGCCGTGTGGGAAGAAGGGGATTTGGTGGTGGCGGCGTGCCTGTCGGACAGGTACGGCGGGAAGCGGCTGCCTTACGCGGAGCAGGAGCGGTGGTCCGGGAGCGACGCTGAAGGAGAAGCTCCAGACCCCGGGAGGTTCCTGTGCTGGTGGCCGGACCCAGAGGCATGGGACGCTTCGAAAGAAGCGGCTGAACACCTCAAGCTGGTGCCCGTAAAAGAAATAGCGGTAAACTTCTTCCCGTTCGGCGAGTGGTTCAAGCGCGCGGACGTGATCCGGGAAATGGAGGAGTACCGGACAGAACTGGAGGAGGCAGAAGACGACCCGGAATTGCTCGCTGAAGTGCTGGCAGACATAAGAGCGGAAGAGTACGCGCGGTACCTTCGCCGGGTGCGTACCATGCTGCTTTACTGTCGGGAAAGGAATATCTCTGCAAAGGTAGTCGTTGGCGACGTCCGGCGGGCGGAGGCGTTTTTTAAGGAAAAAGGGCTTGACGCGCTGGAGCCCCCAGCCTGGGCAGCCGCTTCTGCCGTATTTGAGCCGATGCCCGATTTTCTGATCGAGGAGTTGGGCTTCTGCGGCCCGCTGGGCGTGGCGGCCTCGGGGCAGAAGCTCAAGGCCGCGCTGTCCCTCATCAGCCACCTGCCGGGCGTGGCCCCCGCGCCGGATGCGGTCGGCGCGGTCGTGCACGCAGGTACCAGGCACGTTGCCAGCCTTGTAGCCTGGGTCAACCCTTTAGGCGGGTGGGAGGCCGTTGAGGGGGCCGTGGACGCGCTCGTCGAAGAGCTCTCCCGGCGGGGCGTAAAAGAGATGACGATGATAGACGGGCTTCTCCCGTTTGAGGCGTGCCCCTGCTGTGGGAGGCTAAGCCTGCGCGTGCCTGACGACTGGTTGAGGCCGGAACCGGTCAGGGCGAAAAAAGTCGGGCGCAACGAGCCGTGCCCGTGCGGGAGCGGGCTGAAGTACAAAAAGTGTTGCGGAAGGTCTTTTTGAGGATTTTGACTGGAACAGGAGCGAACGTAAATGGCCGGTGTCGGCTGGGTGCTAATATTGCTGTCGCTGTTTGCGTGGGTCTTCATCGGCAGGGGAGACAGCCCCGTCTTTGTTGCCCTTACCTGGCATGCCGCGGTACTTGGGGGGTTCCTGGTTGGAAGGGGCTGGCGGGAACGGCGGCTGTCTCGACAGAAGCAGAAGTGTGTAGGGTCGGAAATGTTGGGAGAATGATAGTTGCCCTGGGTTTCGTCTTATGGAATGGAGTGGCGTTGGCTTCTATAGTCCGTTTTCTTAATTTGTTTTAATGAAGAAGTGAGGCGGGTGTATTACAATGAAACCAGTAAAGATTTAAGGAGCCACAACGGAAGGAGGTGTATAATTTGCGCAGGAGCAGGAAAGTTTTAGCCATAATGGTGGTGTTTGCTCTTTTGGTGCTGGTCGGGGCGGGCACAGCGGCAGCCGCTACCGGTATTGGCTCGGTTGCAAAGGGTTCCCTGTACCAGACTTTTATTTCTCAGTTGGCGGCCAACCTGGGTATTGACCAGGCTAAGGTTGAGCAGGCGTTAAAGCAGGCTGCCGTAGAAACAGTGGATGAAGCTGTCAAGCAGGGGATCATCCCGCAAGACAGGGCGTCTAAACTGAAGGAGGCCATAGAAAGCGGTAAGCTGCCGCCATTCGGCTGCATGGTGGGCAGGGGCGGTTTCGGGCCCGGTAAGGGCGCGGGTCCCCTGCATGATGAGCTGGCTTCCGTTCTCGGCATGACCGCCGAAGAGCTCCATAACGCCATACGGAGCGGCAAGACGCTGGAAGAGATCGCCGCTTCCAAGGGCTTTACTCTGGACCAGGTCAAGGAGCAGCTCATCGCGAAGGTGAAGGCAGTACTGGACGAAAAGGTGGCCCAGGGGCAGCTTACCGGCGACCAAGCCCAGCAGATCCTTTTCCGCCTCCAGCAGGTCGACCTGAGCAAGATAGGCAGGTTTGTGACGAAGCAGTTTGGGCCGAAGGCTGGCGGGATGGGGAAGAGTTGGGGACGCGCTTGGCCCCCGCAGCAGCAAGGCCAGTAAGCAAGCAGGCGCTATACCGCACGCCGGAAGATGGCCGGTGTGCGGTTTTTGTTTTTTTGAAGTGGAGGGGTGCTTCTTCACCTGGAACAGGCGTGAATTTGCGGAAGCAACCTGTTACTAGCAGATAGTGCAGGGATGAGGGTTTGGGGGTCAGTGCTTGTGGGGTGGAATATTTTGTGGCAAAATATAGGCATCAAAGTTTGAGAGGGATGAGGAACCCTTTACCCACCCTTGGTGCAGTTGCCAGTCTGAAAAAATATGCTGGATTGAGAGATCAGAATGATCATTACGACTGCTCCTAGCATAGAAGAAAAACCTGTTCGTGAATACCCGGGAATTGTGAGCGGAGAAACCATTATGGGAACCAACATTTTCTAGGACATTCTTGCGGGTATCAGGGATATTATTGGTGGTCGGTCGCGTGCCTATGAGAAAAAACTTTCCGAGGCCCGTCAGATAGCCCTTAGGGAAATGATAGGCAAAGCTATGCGGCGAGGGGCAAATGTCGTAATAGACGTAAAAATTGATTACGAAGTTATACAGGTCTGCTGATGGTAACCGCAACCGGTACGGCAGTTAAAGTCTGATTCGAGACGGGCCAATGCTTCGAGTTCGTTTCCTGGTTGAGATTGTTCCCGAAAGGGATATTTGTTTCCTCGGCTACTTAGGCAGATTGGAGGGATTTTGTGGAAGAGGTGCAGAAAGTGTATTCATCCCTGGTTGAGGCAGTGATCAATGCTCAAACCCGAAATTTTCTGGCCGAAGACAGGCTGGCAAACTTTATCAAGCGGCAAGAGTTCCCGGAGGAGTATATAGTGCAAATTTTTAACTTCTTCACTGATGTGCCCGTGCCAGCAGTAGTTAAGTTCCTGTCAAGACATGGAATAAGCGTAAAGGAATTGGAAAGCTACTACAGGGAGTACGTACAAGATATATATCCCAACCCGGAACTGGAGCAGCTCTTTTTGTAATGGATACTAGAAATTTGCTGGATTTTTTTTCTGGCGACCAATGGGAGATATTTAATAGGCGGAGGATTTTTGCTGTAGAAAGCAACACTTTGGCAGTAAGAAGCTACTGGCGTTTTAGCTCCGCCACGGGTTGGACGGCGCTTTGTTGAGAAATAGCTTCACAGATGCGGAGCCCCAAAAACTTTCGAATGCGGAGGCGACCGGCCTCTGCCGCGATACGAGTAGAAAAATGTCAACGATATCAACTGGAAGGCAGGTTCGCCGGGATGCTTACTGTTCAAGACTTGTTCAACAGGGTTTCCTGGAGCGATGTGGCAACACAGCTGGTTAAACTCTACCCTGACCAGGAAGAAAACCTGCCGGGGTACGAGAAGGTATTCCAGCAAGTCCGCTCCTGCGTGCCACTCCCGAACGACGACGGCACGGTGGTTCACGTTGAGCTTAGAGAAGAAGATGATGGGGAGCGCTGGTACGACGTTTACGGGCGCAAGCCCAGGGACGACCAGGGCTATGCGCTTGAACTGTGCCTGTTCAGAGAGTGGGCGGGTTTCTATGTGGACCCCGAGCTAATAGAGCGGATGCCCCTTCCGGAAATAGCTGCCCACGTGCTGTGGGAGATGACGTTCTGCGGCTATTCGGAGGAAGAGATCCTGGCCCACAGGCGGGAAATAGAAGAAAGGATGCGAGAGTATCAGGAGCACCCGGAGCGGGCGGTGCCGTTGAGTGAAGTTCTGGGAACGCTGGGGCAGGAATGAATTATCACGTGTTTCTCTACTGCGGACACGAAAGGGGAGGTTTAAAGCATGAAGCTTGCCGAAGCCTTGCTGGAAAGGAAACGCATCAAAGAAGAGATCGCGGCCCTGCGCGAGCGTGCTGAGCGCGACTCCCGGGTTCAGGAGGGCGACAGGCCGGCCGAAGATCCGGAGGTGTTGATGGGCAAGATTTTGGAACTGGTCGAGAGACTACAGCGGCTCACGGTTGCAATCAACAAAACCAACATGGCTGTAAAGTTGCCGGACGGCCGGACGCTGATGGAGGCCATCGCCGAACGGGATATGCTGAAACTTCTACATGAGGCGGCCAAAGAGGTGGCCGACGCGGCGGTCGGCGCGCGCGAATGGCGGGTGACCCGTTCGGAAATTAAGTTCGTGCCGACGGTGGACGTTGCGGCGTGGCGCCGCCGTGCCGACGAGTATGCCAAGAAGTACCGCGAGCTTGACGCCGCCATCCAGGCGGCCAACTGGGCGAACGACTTGGTGGAAGAGGTTTAGCGTGCTCACTAAGGCGTAGCCGGGGGTGCCGCTGAGGGCGTCCCCTTGGCCGAGGGGTCAGATCGGCCGTTCTTACGTTGGGCAGCGGAGGCCCGACTCCGACACGGTGAAGGGGTACCGTGTACAGGGTACGCGCGTACCGTGCATTGCTTAAAGAGTACTACCTGGCGCTGGCGGCCTTCCGGTGAGGGCGGGATAGGGGTATATTCATAGTGTTTGTAACCACGATTGCTATGTACTGCTAGAGAAGGAAATTGATTATGCGAATTTAGTGGTGGGTGCAGATGATTACCTTAGAAATCTTGAGCTTTCTGCGAAAGACGAGAATATATCCCGTTTCCCCCGAGGTCCTCGCCTATGAGCTCGGCGAGGGCCTGTCATCAGTGAAACGCGCACTACGTCGTCTGGCGGTAGCAGGCATAATACCGGAGCTATACCGGGGTTTATACTGGAACCCGTTTGTGGAGCCGGCAAACAATTTATGCCTTCACCAGGTTATCGCCCCAGCTTCATATGTGTCTATGCTGACCGGGATGTGGTGGCACGGGATAATAGAACAGCGTCCTTTTGTGGTGACTTGTGTGACATGGAGCGGCAGGGGTTTTTCCTGTGAAAATGAATTTGGGCGGTATGAGTTCGTGCGTTTGCCCAAGAAGTTTATTTTTGGCTTCCATGATGTGCCGGAACACCTGTTTGCTGTTGGAGACCCCGAAAAAGTTCTGCTTGACTATTTTTATGTTGCACTGCATGTAAAAAAGCGGAAGCCGCGGCTTGTGGAGTTAAATCTTGAAGACCTCGACGTGCAGAAGCTAAAGGAGTACGCAAAGATAATGGGGCTTACTTGGTTTTTGGAGGAGACGGGCTTGGCTAATCCTGATAGGTGGTCAGAATTTGCGCCGCGCGGCTGTTGAAGAGGTTTTTAGCGTCTTGCGTTAGCGGTTCCAGGAAAGGATAAGTCTTGCTGCAGTTTGTAATTTAAGGCGTAGCCGGAGGTGCCGCTGAGGGCGTCCCCTTGGCCGAGGGGTCAGATCGGCCGTTCTTACGTCGGGCAGAGGGGCCTGAACCCCGACACGGTGAAGGGGTACCGCGTAGAGGGTACGCGCGTACCGGGTATTGTTCAAAGGGTACTACCAGGCGCTGGCGGTCTTCCGGCGAGGGCGGGAGAGCGGGTATGAAAGTATGAAAAGCGGGGCTGTGCCTGCAAAAAAGAAAAACTGGCACGCCCTGCTTTTATGTTTGGCGGTGCTACGGGTTTTCGTCATGATGCGCTCAAGAAGAAAGCCACAGGAAGGGGATGAGTGCACTTGTCGCCAGCTGGCAGGTATCTCAGACACGCGTGGCAGGCGTTTCTTAAGAACGCGTGGGTTTTAGTTCTCGTGGTAGCAGCGGAAAAATTGCTGGAGGCAGGGATAAAGAAAGCGGGTTCTTTTCCAATGTTAGCGCTGTTCCTGGCAGCCTATTTTGTTTTGGAGCCCGGGATAGTCTCCATGTTTTTAGCGGCGGAACGGGGCGAGAAGCTGAACGCCGGAGACGTCCTGGCCGGGTGGCAGTACGGGCTCAAATACTTTTTAGCGTCTGCTGCTAATATGGTTGCCGTTGCCCTGGGGTTGGTATGCCTGATCCTGCCCGGTGTGTATGTTTTTTACCGGTTCCGGCTTTTCCCGTACTTTTTAGTCGACCGCAACTGCGGCATTTTGGGTTCCCTGGGGGAGAGCTGGGCCGCCACCAGCGGACGGGTGCTGCAGATGGTTTCCTTGGACCTGTTGGGGTTGGTGGTGTACGCGTTGGGGGTGTTGTGTTTAATAGTGGGCATCGTACCTGCGTCCGCAGTATACCGCTTGATGTGGGCGAAGTTTTACGGGGAAATCACGACAGTCCCGAGAGCCGGACTGTAGGTTCAGCTGAATATAACCCTAGTACGGGATTGGTCGGTGCGTTACGTTCTTCCGGATAACGAAAGAATGGGAAGCAAGCCGGCTGTCCGGTGCCTGGCCCGGTTGGGAAAAAACGGTTGCTGTGCTGCCGGGAGGGTGGGGAGAAACGTGGCTGCAGTATTTTCCAACACCAGACATATAGAAACGTTTCCGGACTGCTTGCAAAACAGCATCTACCAATATGATTACCCCAACAGGTGTGATGGCAGGGATCTTCTGAGAGCCATTCGCGACGCCTCCGTACCCTGCGCCTTCTTCGATCCGCAGTACCGGGGTGTTCTCGACAGGCTCGCTTACGGGAACGAAGGGAGGAGCCGTTGCGCCAGACGATCCTTCCTCCCCCAGATGAGCGAGGAAACTATCAAGGAATTCATATCCGAAATAGCGCGGGTGCTGATTCCCAGCGGCCACCTGTTCCTTTGGGTGGACAAATTCCACCTGTGCGAAGGTGTCTCGGGCTGGCTCCCCCAGTCTTTGCAGGTCGTGGACATGATAGTGTGGAATAAACTGAAGATGGGGATGGGTTACCGGACGCGCCGACAGTGCGAGTACCTGCTTGTAATTCAAAAACGGCCTATCCGCGCCAAGGGAGTGTGGGCTGTCCACGACATCCCGGACGTGTGGGAGGAGAAGGCGGCCGGCCGGCACCCCCATGCCAAACCGGTCGGCCTGCAGAAGCGGCTGATCGAGGCGGTGACCAACGCCGGAGACGTGGTGGTTGACCCGGCAGCCGGGGGCTATTCTGTCCTGGAGGCCTGCCGGCTCAGCGGGCGCCGGTTCCTCGGGGGAGACCTGGTTTATGGTGTCTAGTAAGTACGCCTGATGCCAGACGGGAAAGAGGGTCGCATTTAAGTTATAGTTTGCAGGATTATTGAGGAAGGTTCTTCTTATAGGTGGTTATGATGCTGATCCGAAGGGGCAAGAGGGCGTATCCGGTGCCTGAATGGGTGCAGGTCACGACACCAGTCCAGTTGCTCTACCACCTGAACCGCGGAGAGGTCGTTGCCTGGAGGTTCGAGGGGGGTGAGGCATTCCTGCGTTCGGTGCCGTGTGAAGGCTACTGTGTAATCCTGCAGCCGCGCTTTGGCGAAGGAGAAGAGTTTTGCATAGAGGACGCACGGAAAGTAGCGACGATGTTCGAGGAACTAAGGAAGCGAGGGGTATCTTTCTGGGTCAGCCCGGGTGCGAAACTGTTTACCCGGGGAATCTCCTGGTGGGAGCGGCTGCTGGCAAAGCTTTGGCAGCTGTTGTACAGAACTAGCTGAAATAGGCCCGACAATCAAAGTTTAGCGGAATAGCATACCATGCACTGCCCCGGCAGTGCATTTTTTTGTCTCCTCTTTAGGAAGGTATAAACGACGAGAAACAGCAAGGAGAAAGGCAGGAAAAACGACCATGGTAGAAATCGCCCCTCTGAAGGGCAAAGCGGCACTCCTGACGGACGAATTTGTGGTAGCCAAGGCAGCGAAAATGGCCGGGCTACGGCCGGTAGTCGAAGTCACGGAAGGGAGCGTTGCAGGGATAGAGCCGGGGCGGCCGGTGTTCTGGCTCTTTATGGGTCCGCCGGAACGCGTGTGGGCCATCGCGGAAAGAGCTGGCGGCAACTGTGACGAAGCAAAGTCAGGGGACGAGGTTGCCGTGCAGTGTCCTGGAAGGAGTGGTGGCTGTGCCGCAGGGAAATTACAGATTCGCACGCAGGACAGGAGCCCCGATGGAGCAGGCACTCCCCCCAGAGGGGTGTGCCCTGGTAAGGCTGTTCCTGCGCGACTTGGTCGCCTACGCCCGTGCGGCCGGGGGGCCGGTTGATGTTCGAGGATTCATGCACGAATGGCGGGCACTCAAGACCGCTGCTTTTGGTCGGGGCCGACTAGGGAAGGGCATAAACAATTTGAACGTATCGCTGCGGCAGAAAGAAGAATTGCGGGACGCAGGTGTTGATATTGGAGATGGGCAGGGCGAAAGATAGACCTGGTACGTGCTGCCTATATTGTGTCGGCCTTTTGCGCGGAAGGGCCACCAATTCGTCTGGAAGTACCTGGGGGCGGTAGATACCGGAGAGGCGGACCCAGGGACGCGGGGGAAGACGGCTTTCGTGGTTGCGGGATAGATCCAGACGCGGAGGCGCCAAAAAGGCAACCCATTGGTGGGCGTGGCAGGTGTTAGTGTTTTAAAAAGCGGCAGGAGTGGGTGGCGATGCTTATCTTTTTTTCTTTCCTTGTAGCCCTGATTACTTTTTCAGCGTTCCTGTCGTTTTTGGAAGACTGATTAAGTATTCGTTGCCCTCCTGGAGTGCCAAAACAGGTGTTCCGCATTTTCTTTCGATGTCTTGAGCTAGGAGCAGGATTTCGTCATCGGTCCTCCAAGGGGCATGGTGGATCGGGGCAAAAAGGTTTACTTCTGCCTTTTTGGTTATTTCGGCCACTGCTCCCACCCAGGAGTGTTTTGCCCTTGCCGGGACGCCGTCTGCTTCGATACTGTGTTCCGCCTCTTCGTCGGTTAGCCAAACTTCATGCATAAGGAGGTTTACCCCCCTGGCGAACTCAGCTGTTTGCGGGTCAGCCACAGTATCCGTGATGTAGGCGAGGTAATCTCCAACCCGAATTCCTACGGAGCTGCCCGGGTGCTGCTGTGGCCGGAATCTGAATTCTAGCCCGGCAATTTCCTTTCGGGGTTCTGTGACCGCCTCGATTTCCAGGGGCAGATCATTTAATCTGAGGGGGTAGAGCGGCGGGCCCAAAAGTTTTTCGAGCGCCTGAAGGGGGTCAGCCTCCACCAGAGGATAGCCGGGCGCGTGGCACACTACCTTCCGGTTAGGCCAAACGCCTGTTAGGTAGAAAAGTCCACTGGTGTGATCGAGGTGATAGTGCGAAAGTATGATATGCAGTTCTTGTACTTGCTCCAGCTTTGCCTTCACTTCTGGCTTCAAAAGTCTTATTATACCTGTTCCTGCATCCAACAAGAAAGCAGTGTTTGAAGAAGGCATGACTAGGTAACAAGAGGTATGCCTGTTGTTAAAAGGAAAGAAGCCGTTAATTCCCAGTGGTATAAGTAGCACAAATTACCCTCCTGTCTTGTGGAATTTCTTTAGTGCAAGCCCTGTTATTATCCAGCAGTCTTCAGGGTGTTCCCAGAAGTCAGATTCCGCTTTTTTTAGCATTTGACTGCCCCTAATTGTGTTAAGGAAGAAAAGTATAATGGCCGCCAGGCCACTTATTAAAAGAACTATGGTGTGCTGGAAAGTTTTAAACGATAGACTCCCCATAAGCATTATAATGCCCGCGTTGCACAGCTGAACAAGAATGAAGGAGCGACTGGTGTAGAGAGAAGGGAGAAATGGGTGGCGTTTTTCTTTAGGAATTGCTTGTGGGGAAATGCACAAGTCTTCTGTGGTAAGGGCAGCTTGGATCAAAAGATGTACATTAACATATTCGGCATGCCATTTTCTGGCGCTGATCATTGCAAAATACACTGCCTCTCCAAACAGCAACGCTATTCCAAGGATTGAGTTAACAATAACGAGAGTAGTAGCATTCCACGATACGTTTAAAAATTCTAGGCCTGCGGCAGCAGAAAAAAGTGTAAAAACTAGTTTTAAATATAGTTCTAACAAGTGATCTCGTTTTTGGTCTGTGTCGCGAAGATGGTTGTGAACTTCTTGGTCGGTGAGGAGCAACAATTCCCTTAGAAAGCCTTTTTCGTCCATACTACCCCACCCTCAGTAGTCTTTAGCGATGAATAAGAGGTTTGCTTATGTCACTGTAAATTTCTTGTGGTCGCAATTTATCCACCGAGATAGGTGACACCGGATTTTAACAGAAATGGCTCTTGTTTTGATTGAAAGATATATTCTTTTCATTAAGGCGCTTCTCCTTCTTTGAATGCATGATTTTACACGACCGCCGTGAGAAGGCCGTATCCTTTCAAGGGTAGGGATGAAAGCAGCGGTGGGGTAAGGAAGAAAGGGTTGGTCTGAGCCCTGATCAGACCCTGGGGTTGGACCGGCCCAAAGTCAGAGGAAAAAAGAAAAGTTTATAACAAGTATGGAGTGCTAAAAAAGACAGACAGCCTCAGATAAAGTTCAGTTTTAGAAACGTTTTTACAGAGCCCCCGCGGGAAGGCCCTACCCCTTTAGGGGCAGGGATGAAAGCGGCGGTCGGGTAGGTTAAAGTAAAAAGGCTCGGCCTGAGCTTTGGTCAGGCCCCAGGGCTGGACCGGTCCGAAGTTAAGCGTCTGGAGAGGAGGGCCTCTGCGCGGGCGTCTCTGCATCCATGTAAGCCGCCTCGATGAAAGAGGAAGCCCTACGCCTCGAGGCGTAGGGAGGAGGTCACAACCGGCATTAACACCAGGTGAAAGATGATGCAACAGATGGGGGGTGAGAAAATGGGGAATCGCAAGGTGGACCTTGTTCAGGCCCAACATGCGGTCTGCGAGGTGCTGAGCAGGAACATACATGCCACCAACAGCGAGCTCGCGGCTGCTCTGGGAGTATGCGCTACAACGGTCCGCAGGGTGCTCAACAGGCTCCTCCAGTGCGGATCAGAGGATACGAAGTTGCTCATCCAGAAGCGCAATGAAGAGGTCCGGATGCGGTGGTGGTCGCGCAAGGAAATTGACCCCGGGGAAGTACTTCGAGAGCTGCGGCTGCTGGCTGAAAAGCTCGGAAGGGTGCCGCGTGAAAACGATGTGCCTTCTCTCCTTTTTACCAGGGCCGTAAACGTGTTTGGCTCGTGGAACGCTGCCATTCGGGCTGCGGGGCTGGGGGTCAACAGGTTCCGACTGCCGCGCGACCGGGAGCTGAAGCGGGAGCTGCTGCTCGATGCCCTGCGGAAGGTCGCAGAGAAGTTGGGGCGCGTGCCCAAGCAGGGCGAGTACAGGGAAGTAGCGCAGGAGCTGGACGCGCCACGGGATCCGTCGATATACGTCCGGTTCTTCGGGTCGTGGGAAGAAGCGCTGGGGCAGGCGGGCCTAATACGCACCCGGGAGGACGTTATCCAGGAGGAAGTGGAGAGGCTCGCGTCGCTCGGCAGGCGGTATGTGAGCGTGAAGGAGCTCCCGCGGCTCTCTTCCGGGGCCCGCAAAGCACTTAAAAAGGCTCTGGGGCAGCGGGGTATAACGGTCGTGCATGTAACCCCCAAAGTTGCGAAGCTCCTGTCGGCGGCTTTAGAACGCGGCTTTCCGGTGATTGACGGCCTCGACAGGGGGAGAGCGTTCGCCATAAGGCTGGCGTCGGGGCGGACGTTCAGGTCGATAGCGGCCGATGCCGGCATCACGGGCGAAAGGGTGCGGCAGCTTGCCATGAAGTACCTGCGGGCGGCTGCTGGGTCAGGGAAGGTGCGCCGCCGTCCTGTGAGGCCGTACTCCAGTGCTTTTTCTAATGCAGTGGGGGAGAGCGTTTCGAGAGGGGGGATCGGTGATAGTGGGCAGGCACGGAGGGTCGCAGCGTCCTGCGAAGCCACCGGCATTTGAGCGCCTCCACCGCGCGATGCGGGGCGAGGTCGAATTTTTCTGGACGTCGTACGGGTCCGGCGGGTTGCTCTTCAAGGCGGTGTGCAGTGACGCCAGGAAGCTTAAGGAGTGGCTGTGCTCGGTGGGGTTGTCTGGGGTGAGAGTATTCGACCCGGGTACGGCCCTGCCGAGCGCCACCATGACCGGGAGGACCGCACGCCGTGCCCTGGCGGCAGTGCTGGGTAAGGAGGTTGCGGCCGGTGCCGGAGAATAGAAAGAGGGCGGCTATTCTACTGGTGGTTGCCGGCCTGCTATTATCCTTTAAAGGGGACGCAGTTCATGCTTCCAAAAAAGTGTTTGGGGTTATCATCGGAGAACCTGGGGTTTTCGCTCCCGAAAGCGCAGTAGAAAGGAAGGGGGCTGTCTCTTTGGAGGGCAACGAGGATGGCGGGTCTTTCGGGGGAGCAATGGGCAATCCGTCCGGGAACCCGGCGCATAGCAGTGTCGCTCACCGGCACAACCGGATTCTGGCTTCGCGCGGTGGGTTTTCAAAGGGTGCTGCGAGGATAGTAGAGATGGAAGTTGTGGCCACCGGGTATTCAGCCAGCCGGGAAGAGGGGACCGAAAAAGGCATCACGGCTATCGGGACGAAGGCCCGCAGGGGCGTGGTCGCCGTTGACCCGCAGGTGATACCTCTGGGCTCGGAGGTGTACGTCCCCGGCTACGGCTGGGCCCGCGCAGAGGATACCGGGAGCGCTATAAGGGGGCACCGTATTGACCTGTTCTTTCCCACGCGGGAGGAGGCGCAGCGGTGGGGCGTAAAGAAAGTGAAAGTGATAGTACACCTGTCTGGTGGCAGGGCTTGGGCAACATTTAAGGATTGAGAGGAGGAAAGCGGATTGTGCGCAGATTTCAGGAATAACAAAGTGAAGTCACCCGGGTGCGAACGTGGGAAAAAGAGATTTAGATTAGGCGCCCAGGTCTTAGTCAAGCGGCTGGTGCCGTATTTCGTGAAAGGCGAGAAGCAGGGGTTTGTGGTGGATTGGGAGTCCTACTGGGAGGAAGGCCGGACGGTCGAAGTCGGCGTGGTTGCGGTAAGGAAGAAAAACGGCAGGTGGAAGGTTGTGGAACTGGAGCTGCCGGGTGATGTGCCGGAAGAGGATGCCGAAGACATCCTGCTGCGCCACTGGTACGTCTTCGACAAAGATGATAAGCGGAGAAAGTGCCCGCCTCTGTATGCTGTGTGGGGCTTCGATGACCCTCCTGTATGGGTGGCCGCCTGCGAGAAGCCTACCCATGAGGAGCAGATACCGTTCGCTCAGAGGTTGAAGGAGCTCGAAGAAGGGCCGGACATTGCTTGGGAAGGGATAAATCTTGTTGATGCTCTGCGCCAGCTAGGCCCCGGGATATGCACCGTTGTTTCTGACCTTACGGTGTTTGATTTTGATATTCTTGATTCCGGAATTTTTGCGAAGCGCGGGTTCTGCCCGGGATGCGCCGGAGAGGCAGGTAAGGCAGCAGACGAGGAGATAAGGCACCGGCTGGCGCAAATTCTGGCCGGCAGCCGGGCGGCGGGGGTCACGGTGCGGACGTTTACCCAGGATACCGTGTGCGTGAGGAACGAGCGTTCTGAGCTGGTTCGGGTTCCAGTAAAGGAAATCCGGGGCTTCCTGGTCAGGAATGCCGGGTGTCGTGAAGGAAGAGTGGTGCTCGAATGCGAAAGGCTTTCGCCGGAGGCGGTCCGCGACGCATACTGTTACGACCCGGCGACCGGCCGGTATATCGGGCTTATTGTTGATGAACGCGACCACCGGTTTGTGTGATGCGTAAGGATGATTGACGGACTGGCGGGATGGTTTTTGGGAGAGCTCTATTTGCGGGCTGCTTCGGGTGTTGTGCCTGTCTTGAGTGTTTGACATTTTTTTGGCATTTTGGTGTTAGGGAGATTAGGGGGGGCGGGTTACTGCAGAAAACCTGGTGGGAAATTCACTCAATATAGAAAGTCACTCAATATAATAGAAAGTCACTCAATATAGTGGAAAGGTTCTATGTGGTATTGGTGTATGTCGCGACAAGGCATCTTTCCTGAGTAAGATAGAAAGGAGATTTTTCGTGGAACGGTTTGACACTGCGAAATTAGAGAAGATTATTGAAGAGGTCGTACAGGAAAGAAGAGCGGAGATTATTGAGGATCTATGTGCGAAAGTGGCTTATGCGGTTCTTTACGGGACGGAATACAGTCTTACCCACCGTTACGATCCGCCTTGGGACCATAGCGGACGATTGGCGGCAACAGGTGGGTTCGACGTGGACGAGCACTCAAAGGTAGAAGATTTTCTACGGGAATACAACGGAAGCAGCTGGCCCACTTATCAAAGCGGTATGGGTATGGCCTACAATACTTACAGCGACGATTACCGCGAATGGATAGAAGACGCCATTAGGGATTGTTGTTGTGAAGCTGTAGAAAGGCTGCGCACGGAAGATTCTGAGTATTTTTCGGCCTTAATCGCTTGTCTGAATACTGGCTATGACTTGCTCGACACCAACAGCGAAAGCGGAGAAATTGTGAACGAAATTATTTTTTCGGGTATCATTGACGATTTTCTGTGGTGCGACCTGGAGTATAAGATCTGGCCGTGGGTGGCGGAGATGAGTCTTCGGCAGGCTGTCGAGATGGGCCGCGGGCTTGCCAAGCAGTGGCGAAAAGAAGAGCTGGAGGAAGCAGAGCGAAGACGTCGCGAATACGAAGAAAAGAAGCGACGTGCGGAAGAAACATGGGGAAAGATAGAGTCTGCTTATAAAGTTGCCGCGGGAAGACCCGCCCCCTTTAGGGGGCGGGATGAAAGCGGCACCCAAACTCATCCCTGCCTTCCGTTCCGTCAAGACAGCAGTTTCTGGTATAATTGTCTAAAGGCAACTACACTGGAAGGAAAGGAGGTGCCGCCTTGGCGTGGAGCAGCAAGTCCCACCCCCACAGGCTCCTGCTCACCAAGCAGTTCCCGCTGGGCCTGGAAATGCTCGCGCTCTTCCAGCCCGTTATGCTCGCAGCAAATAAGATCTGGAATTCCTGCGTCTGGCACAGCAGGGAGACCTATAAAACTGAAGGCCGCTGGCCCTCCGAAACGGAACTTAAAGCGAAGTTCAGGGCTTTTGCCGCGTGGAAAGAGCTCCACTCACAGTCCGCCCAGGCCACAGTCGAAGAGTACTTCGAAGCCGTCTCCTCCTACCGCAAGCACAGGAACAACGGCCACGGGGAAATGAACCCCCCGGGGTTCAAACCGAAAAACTGCCTCAGGACTGTGACCTGGAAGCGGCAGGGCTTCGCCGTCGAAAACAACACCTTAATACTCAAGCTCTCCCGCACCAGGGAGCCCATCATCCTCCCAGTGCCCGAAAACTGGGACGTAATCACCCTGCCGGACGGGACCAGAGTTAAAGGCGCTCCCGTCGAGGCCAAAGTAAAGGCGGTCGTCCGCCGCCGCAGGGTGGAAAACCTCGTGCTCCACGTGACCTTCGACCTGGGAGTGATACCCGTCCGCACCGAGGGGCTGGTATCGGCCTACGACTACAACTCAGCGCTGGTGGCCCGCACGGTCTCCAATGGCACCCAGGACCTCTTCGTCTGCCGCGAGCTCCTCGCCCTGATGCAGTACCGGAACAAAATAACGGCAGAGTTCCAGGCGAAGATGAGCCGCTGCAGGGAAGGTTCACGGCGCTGGAAGAAGCTCCTGGCCGCTAAGCTCCGTGCACTCAGGAAGCTCGACCGCCGCATCAAGCAAATGGAGCATGCCCTGACGAAGCACCTGGCGGAGCTGGACGCGGCTGAAGGGGTCGCCCGGGCCGTGGCGGGAGACCTGAAGGACCTGCGGCGGTCCTCCCGGACCGGCATGAAGAACAAGGAGGCCAGCCAGAAAATAAACCAGATGCCCTACCACAGGATGCAGGCCGGGCATAAGTATAAGAGCATAATGCGGCGCGTACATTTGGATGCCCGGACGGAAAAGGGCACTTCGGTCACCTGTGGCGTTTGCGGCGCTCGCAACCCCGCCTGGCGCAGGAAACGGGGCCTCTGGGTCTGCGGCAGCTGCAAAACGACCATGCAGGCCGACCTCAACGGCAGCACCAGCTTTCTCAAAAGAGTGCTGCTGGGAGACTGCATTGGCAGGCAGCTGCCCTTCGCCCTGAAACCGCCGAGGGTGTGGCGGTGGGACAGAAGGCTTAACAGGTTCGTACAGGTATCGCCGAGGGCTGCGGCCTAAAAAGCCGGGCACCTGGCGTAGTCGGGACGGAGTGACGGTCCCCTCCGGGAGGGCCGCCGGCAACGGCGCACACGGCCCGCTCGCACCGGTGTAACCCGGCAGGTGCGTGCACCTGCCGCCAGGAAGCCCTGCCCCTTCAGGGGTAGGGAGGAAGTCACTTGACCCGTTACGCCAAGCAAATTCCTCCCAAGTTAGAGAAGGGGAACTACCGCCTTTTCCGTCGGTTGCTCGACGAACTGGACGTCCCGGAGGATGAGATAAGAAACCTGGGAACGATGTTCGCTCATCGTTTTTCTAAAAGCGTAGCCGCAGAAATCAAAAGATACAAGCGCGAAAAGCAAACAAAAGTAGGATAAGAAAACTGTTTTTGACGGATGTTCGGTGGGGTTGCTTAACAGTTAGCTCTTTTGCTGACTTTTGTCTCTAAGTGTGCTTTCTCCTTGCGCATTCAGGGGTAGTAAAGAAGTCGCGGCCTGCGGTATCTGGATGCCATTGATGGAACTGCGGTTCTGCCACGGTTAAAAACCTCGCCGCGTTGAGTCTGAAACGAGAGGAGCAGGCTTCAGAAGAGGCATGTCGGGTGGAGGTGGTTTTGGCGGTCCCTGTAGAACGTAAAGAAGCTATCGCAATCAGGTGAGTAGACTATGTGCGGGAGGAGAAACTCATTACTTATAGAGCTGCCAAGAAGTGGTTGCTGGAGGAACTGAGCATAGGGGGAGAGGTACATGAAACCCAGGATACTTGCCTTTCTCCTGTCTTTAGTCACTTTGGTCGGAATTTTGTTTTTATTGCCTCTACCTTCAAGGGCGGCGGAGCAGACAGCAATATTTACGATAGGGAGCAATGTTTACACGGTCAACGGTCAGCAGTTCCTTATGGACGTTACCCCATACACTAAGGATGGCCGGACCTTTATTCCCCTGAGGTATGCTGCCCAGGCCCTGGGCGTCACCCCGAAGAATATTCTGTATGATGGCGGTAAAGTCACCCTCATCAAGGGTAATAAGGTTATCCAGCTCACCATCGGCAGCAACGTTATGACAGTTAACGGTACTGCTACGGCCATGGACGTGGCCCCGGAAGTTATCGGTGGCCGGACCATGGTCCCCTTCCGGTGGATGGCCCAGGTCTTTGATGCCCGGATAGAGTGGAACCCAGAACGGCAGCAGGTGGTCATTAGGCTGGACGACCAGCCGGCCACTCCGGTATCCGATAATCAGCAGCAAAAACCTCAGGCTCCGACCGGGCTGCACCTGGTAAGCATTAGCCCGGCAGGGGTACCTAACCACTATGTAATAACCCTGGGCTGGGACCCTGTAAACAATGCGAGCGGGTACAGGGTTTATGAGACCCATTCTTGGACACCCCAGGGGCCCGCCTTCATAGAGACCAATACTAACAGCTACACCAGCACTTTTGCGGGTACCTCCTGGGAGTTCTACGTCACCGCGGTAAATTCAGCAGGGGAGAGCCCGCCGAGCAATACCATATCCGTCTCTGCTGGTGCGTCAGTTGGGAACAGGCTTGAAGCACCGACCGGGCTGCATCTGGTGAGCATCACTCCAGAGATAAGCGCCACCTCTCAGCGCATTATAGGGGCCAGTGTAACCATCTCCTGGGATCCAGTAAATGGGGCTACCGGGTACCGGGTGTATACACTGGTAAGCACTACAGAGAGCAGCAAATGGGTTATCTGCGGATATCCTACCAATCCCACTTTTACCATCCGTTATCCCCTCATGGTTAAAAACAACGTCACCGAAGCATTTTACGTGACGGCGGTTAACCAGGAGGGTGAGGAAAGCCCTCCCAGCCAAACATTGCAGGTGACGCTTCCTGACTGGAATGTTGTAGGGAACGTCAACCAGGCGGCTAGTCAGCCGTCCAATAATCAGGCCCCCAAGCCTGAGGCCCCTACTGGATTGCACGTGAACCTTAGCCCGATGAGCAGCTCTGGTATGTCCGGCTTTTGGGTGACCATCTCCTGGAACCCGGTAAACGACGCGGCCGGCTACAAGATCTATACTTCTGATTACCTTGATCAAAACGGCACGTGGACTCCACCGCATGAGCTAGCCTTATGTTCTGGGAACAGTTATTCTTATTCTTACGCTGCCTTCCCGGTTAGCACCACCCTCACCAAAATTTATGTGACGGCGGTGAACCAGGCGGGAGAAGAAGGCCCTCCGAGCGAAACAGTACAGATATCCTGGACAACGAACAATGTTTCCTACGGGCAATCCTCGGCCTCCAAGGTGGTGGTCCTTCCTCCCCTTCAATACCCTGGGGGCCTGGAGACAATCCGTAATACGTACACCTGGTACTACGAAGGAAAGCAGTTCAGCTGGACCATCGAGGTGCCTCAAGTGCTCGTGAAATACGAGCAGGGCCAGAAAATGATCAAATGGCCCCTCTGGTACGTGTTTGCAGCTTCAAACCCTGCCATGTGGTTTGCCAGCCTGATCGCAACGGGCTCTCCCATAACCATGGCCCAGGAGATCCTGAATAATATGCTGGTACAGGATAGGACAAGCTCGGAGTACATAGGCTGTGTGGCCGATCGTTTAAACCGTGCGGCAGAAGCCCAGGGCTACGACGTTTTCCGCAAGGCCGAATTTATCGCTGCTTTTGTCCAATCCATACCCTACAAAATCATCTTTCCGACCAACACGGAGTACCCGCCCCAGGTCATTGCCCACGGCGGGGACTGCATCAATAAGTCCGTGCTTCTGGCAGCCATCTTAAGGAAGCTCGGGTACCGGGTGGCCATTCTGGTCTATCCCCTTCCTATCGCCCATGCCGCAGTAGGTGTGGCCTTCTCCGTGGATCAGATACCGAGCGATAGGCTGACAATGAACCTGCGAGGCTACTTCCGGGGAAATACGAACTACTACTTCATCGAAACCACTGAGCCGGGGTGGAGGATCGGGGAGCTGAGCGTCCCCGAAACTGCCAGGCCCGCCATCTGTGAGATTTGGTGAGGGGTCCGGGAGCCGTTAACATTTTGACGGAGCTGGCCGGGAGGATTGGGATCAAACATTGCAAAGGGGTCAAAAAATGACTTTGTTTTGCGGTAGGGGAAACTAATGGCGTTAAGTAAGACAGGACTTTGCAAACTGGACCACATCCGGAAAACGACTTTTCCAAAGTCATAATGCGCGGGCCACTGGGTCGTATCCGGACGCCAGCTGCGGTGGAACGGCGACCAGGCTTTTCGAAGGCCAGTGCTTGAGGTACAATCGAGTCAGGAGGTGAACAGGCGCATATGACGAAGGCCGAGCTGGTCAAAGCTGTGGCCGAAAAGGCAGGAATGAGCCAGAAGGACGCGGGGCGCGCTCTTGATGCGGTGCTGGAAGCCGTCCGGGAGGCAGTAGCCCGCGGGGAGGATGTGCGTCTGCCGGGCTTCGGTGCCTTTGTAGTAAGGGAGCGCGCAGCACGTAAGGGGCGCGACCTGCGCACGGGGAAGGAAATCACAATCCCGCCAGCTAAGGTTGTGACGTTCCGCGTTGGAAAGCTTCTGAAGGCCGCAGTAGTGAAATAATCCTCAAAACAGGTAAACGGGGGGGTGCGAAAACCGCACCCCGTTTTATTTTCATTTCAGAACTTATAGGAACCGCCGCCGGAAGGCTCTGCCTTTTCAAAGCTGGAATGAAGACGGCGAATGCGGTAAACTAGCCTGAACTTTAATCAGGTGGCAGGACCGGATCGGCCCGAGCTGCAGCTCCTGGGAAGGAAGTCCTCTGCATGGATATTAGGGGACAATCTCTGTATCAGCGTAAACCTTCCTTTGAGAGAGCAGAAGCCCTGTGTCTTCAGAGGTGGAGAGGGGCCATTACGAGGGGGAGGATGAGGTTGGCGAGAGTAGTGCGGTTGGAAGCGGTATCAGTTCCCGGCGGCCCTGAAAACCACGATGCGTTCGGTATTTCTGGGGATTTGTTCTGGGTTATCGACGGGGCTACACCACTTTGTGGCGATGAGGAAGGTGAACTGAACAGGTTTATATCTGATGTGGACAGCGGTCTCAGGGCCAGAACTTTTTCGGAGAAGCCGTTGTCAGAGATCCTGGCCGAAGTAGCGCGAGAAATGCTGCCCAAATATTGCGGCAACCGGGAGCCGTGGGAGCAGCCGAGCTGTGCCATAGCCGTGGTACGGCTTCTGGATGGGGCGGTAGAATATCTGGTTCTGGGGGATGCTACGGTAGTAATCGGCAGCGGCAACGGCAATAAGATTTTTGTTCTCGAAGACAAGAAGCTCAGGCCGCTAGATGAGAGGGCAGTCGAGGAAAAGACCCGCCTGCAGCGAGAGAAAGGAATGACCTCCCTTCAGGCGAGAACAGCCATTACACGGCTTTTGCGGGAGCACCGGAGGTTAATGAACAGGCCTGAGGGGTACTGGATTTTTAATGCAGATCCGAAGGCCTGCTGCCGTGCCAAAACAGGAGTAATCAAAAACGTACGTGGTATTAAAGTGCTGTTGGCAACGGACGGTTTTGCGCGGCTGGTGGACACGTTCGGTTTTGCCACATGGGAGGCTGTGATGCGCAAGCTGGCAGCTTATACGCTCAGGGAACTGGTTGCCGTGCTCCGTTCTTTGGAGGTGGCGGACCAGGAATGCCTGGCATACCCGCGGTTTGCCACGTATGATGACGCGACCGCAGTATATGTTGAGGTAAGTTAGGTAGGGAGGGAAAGCGCGCATGTCCGAAGGAGAAGGGCGTTATCCCCGTGCGTGGCTGCTGCTGGATGTGGACCGCTGGTGGGACGGCAGGCCATGCGTGGACGTGCTTTTTTCCAGGGAATGTCCGGCGATACCGGGCAGCATAGCTGTAGGAAGCATAGAGCTGGTAGAAGGAAAGCTGGAAAGACGTCTGGGCGCTCCGCTCATGAACCGCTTGCAGAGAAAAGTCTGGGACGCAGTGATTGCCTGGGTCGAGGAGGAACTGCTGAGCGGGTTCAGTGCGTCTGGGGAATAAGCGTCTGGGGAATAAAATAAAAGGTAAAAACAGTACTGGATGATTTCGCGGAAACTGTGGGGTACCCCGGTTGGGTGTGCGGCCATGCTTTTGTAGTACGTTTTATGGGGGGTGCGGTCGGGTGTTGCCTGCTGCTGCTCTGCTGGTAGGTACGGTTATTCTTGCCGTAGCCTTGGTCCTGCAGGTCAGATTTGTTGCACCGGAGTTCTGGCCTCTGGCCAAGTACAACGTTTTGATTTTACCGTTTATGCTGGCGTCTAATATCTTGCTCGGGTACGGTTATGTTTCGGCTACCCGGGCCGGGTGGTATCTGCCGCTGGTGGTGGCGTGCCAGATTTTCTTGTACCAAATTGTGGTATTTATCTTGTCGTGCCTGCTGTTGGGAGGTCATCACGTGGGCCTTCCGCAGGCCGCCCGGGCGGTACTGGCGTTCATGATGATAGCTGGCGGGGTGGCTCTCTTGTCTAAATAAAGGAAAAGACAAAAACGGAAAAAGATGGGGTGGCGGGAACGTTTAAAGTCTTTATAGAACTGCCGGGACGGATTTTAGGTGTTGGATGGGCTGCCCGGCTGTGCTATATTGGTTTTGGTGTTAATCGTTTCTTAGACTTCGCGTTTTGTAAAGCCAATGGCGAGAGAAGGTGGAGGCTGATGTGCGAGCTGTACGTATTGGTATCGTCTTCCGGGGATGACGCGTACTTGAGGGCATTCCGTGCGGTCGTTGAGCTGATGGTGAGCGCGATGGCAGCGGCTAAAAACTTGGAGTGCAGGGTGGTAGAGGCGGGGACGCTGACGTACCTGGGTGTAAAAGGGAGCCCCGAGGAGATCGCGGCGTTTGCCGACGAGCTGAACCGGAAGACCGGGCTGGCGGGCTTCACCGTGAAGCTCGGCAAAAAGGACGACCTCAAGGCGTTAAAGGAGTTGCAACGTTCGGGTATAGTTTGTTGCACGATGGCGTGATCGGATCAAAATGAGGCTAAAGGCCATTCTGCAGCCTGAATTAGATTGTCTCGAAAAGGGGTATTTTTAGCTAGCCCAAAAGTATGGAAATAAATGGATAGCCATTTCCGGCCAGCAGCCCGGTGAAGACCCGGCAGGATATCGCCTGCGGGGTCTTTTTTTGCGTGAAAACTTTTATTCCGGTGGAGGGGAAGTCCTTGCTTTTTCTCTGCGCATCGGACCTTCACGGCTTCGCGCCGGGGGCGCCTGGGTTCGGCGCCACTCCGGACGCGCTACTGCTTTTAGGGGACCTGGAGTGGTCAGCCGGGAGGCTCGTGGGAATGTTCCCGGACATCCCGGTTTTCGGTGTGCCCGGGAACCACGACTATTCCGTGGACCCTTTTTGCGGCACGCCAGTGGAGAACCTGCATGGCAGGGCAGTGGAGTTCGGGGGAGTCAGAATAGGAGGGCTGGGGGGCTCCCTTCGTTACAAGCCCGGAGACGACTTTCTTTTCTGGGATGCCGAGTACAGAGAAATCCTGAGAAAAATGCCACCAGTAGACATTTTCATTTCTCACTGTCCGCCTGCAGGGCTCCCATGGTGCGACACACCGAGTGAGGAAGCGCCGTGGCACGGGGCCCACGAAGGCTCCGCTGCACTGGCGGAGTACATCTACAGGATGCAGCCCGCAGTAGTCCTTTGCGGACACCTTCACCTTTCTGCAGGAAAAAGGATGGGGAAGACGCTGGTGCGTGTGGTATATGGAGTGGAGATGTTTGAGTATTCTTGCGGCCTAGAGCGGGTGTTTCAGCATAAAGGGGGGTTAAGCCGTGCGGACTGGGCAAGCCAACCGGGGCCGGCCACTGGAAGAGCTGATTGAGCGGGCGTTTGCTGGGCTACCCGGCGTGCAGCTCTTCCGCCAGGTGAACGTGTGGGTTCCCCTGAAGGGCGGGAAGAGGGGGGCCTTCCCGGCGAGGGGTGCGCCCGTGGACTTTGTGGGCGCTGTGCACGGCGTTCCGGTGGCACTTGAGTGCAAGGAGGTAGCGAAAGGGGAGAGGTTCCCGCTGAACGGGAGCCGACTACCGGAGAAGGAAGTCCAGGCCATGAAAAGTTTTGAAGAAGCGGGCGGCAGGTCGTTCCTCCTGGTGGCGTTCTGGGAGCCGGGTCTGCTTGCGGTTTACCCGTTCGGGACAGTTGAGGCGGAGATTGCTTCCGGCAGCCGTTCGCTTTCGGTGGAAAAAGGGAAAATGCTGTCGCTTAGTGGGGAAAATGGTGTGCCTGCATTTAATAGCCTTAACTTAGTGAAGTTGCTGGTGGAGTGCAAGGCCGGTGATTTCGGTCCCAGCAATGCTTAAAATAGGAAAAAGCCGATGGTTTTAAGGCTTGTACCAAGCAATATGGCTTTTCTTACGGTGTATGTGGAAGGGGTCCGGGCAAAAGTTCCCGGGCCTTTTACGTTTTGGTGGAGCCCCCAATTCTGGCGGTCAACAGGGAGGGATTGCTGTGGAAAAGAAATGTGAGTTAGTGGATTTGCCGGTTGCGCTTCTGCGGCACAGCAGGTTTAATACCCGAAAAACACGAGAGGCTGCGGATATACAGATGCTGGCCGAGAGAATTAGGCGGATAGGTTATGAGCGCACGCGGGCAGTGTGGGCAGTCCCAGTTGGGAACCACTACGAAGTTTTTGCTGGAGGGACTCGTTTGGAGGCAGCGAAAGTGGCCGGGTTGGATACGATGCCGGTGCTGGTACATTACGGTTACACGGATGAGGAAATATCACGGTTGTCCGACCTGGATAATGAAAACGACGAATACCACCGCCCAGTACCGATTACTGACGTGTGGGCAGAGTACGCCAGGCTGCATGAAGAAGAGGGGTGGTCCCAAAAAAAGATTGCGGCAGCAAAAGGTGTAGCGGAATCTCTTGTAAGCGAACGGATTGCCTGGCATAAGCTGCCAGATAAGGTCAAAAAGCTAGTTCTATCAGGAGATTTAACTGAGGCTCATCTGAGGCGGATATGGGGCGTAATTCTACCGGTAGAATTTACGTTATGGTTAACAACAGAGATGGCGCGGCTAGAATTGGCTGAAAAAGTGGTTTACGACAAGAAAAAGAATGGGGAAAAGTCTGTGCGGGCTTTGGAAGCTGATGTGGCTGCATGGAAGGAATGGATTAATTATGCAGAAAAAGTGTACGGTTCGCTGGAAGAAGAGCTAACTCTTTACGATTTTTCCGTCGACCCTCCGAGGCCTTACCTGTACAAGCCGCGAGAAGAGTTTGTTCGGGAATTGGCTAAAAGAAGAGCCCGTTCAATGGCGGCGGTAAGGGAAGCAGAACTGGTGATCAAACGCATGGTTGCTGATAACCTGGAGCAGTACCGGAAGTACTTGGAAGAGAAATCAGCAAAAGCAGCTTTAGAGAAAGCAAAGGCGGAAAAGGTAACAGAGATAGTAAGCGGGTTTAAGCAGGGCGATGCTCGCTCGCTTGTTGGCGAGCTTCCTGAAGAATCTGTAAGGCTTCTGCTAACTGATCCACCCTACGGGATGGAATACCGGTCCAACAGGCGGTGGGCTTCGCAGGCGCCCGAAGTAATCAGGAACGACCGGCAAGAAGAGGCTTTTGCCCTGCTGGAGGAAGTAATAAAGGCTTCGCTTCCCAAACTGCAGAAAGACGCCCATGTCTTGGTTTTTTGTTCCTGGCGCGGAGAGCCTAAAGTGCGAGAAATTTTAGAAAATGCGGGTCTTACGGTCAAGGGCTCTCTCGTCTGGGTAAAGGAAGAGCACTCAGCAGGGGATGTAAGGGGTGCGTTTGCCCCCAGGCATGAACGTATAATCCACGCTGTAAAGGGCAGTCCGGAGGTATCCCCCAGAAAACCCGATGTATTTTATGTTCCCCGTGCGAAGAGGGAACTGCACCCGGCAGAAAAACCCGTGGAACTTTTAAAGCAGCTAATAGAATGTACCACTGCTGAAGGCGACTTGGTCCTGGATCCTTTTGCGGGGGTGGCTTCTACCTGCGTCGCAGCACTGGAGCTGGGCCGTGTTTTTGTGGGGTTTGAGATTGATGGAGAGTACTACGAAAAAGGGCGTGAGCGGCTGTATCGCGTCGCCCAGGAGAAGGTAGAAGAAATTGTACGTTTACAACCGCCGGCGGCATGAGTTTTCAAGGAAGATGTCAGAAGTCGCCTTCAGCAAAATCTACGTTCCGGTTCTGGGCGCGATCAGCATGGAAAGGATGGATCTGGATCGCGGGGGTCCCACTGATCCGGACCTTCGGGGGACCGACGTTGTACTCACGCTCAGAAGTGGGCGTAAGGTAACGGTATCAGAGAGGTTCCGCAAAGCGGATTATGCTGCCTATAACGATATCACTTTGCGGTATACTTCTCTGGCTACTGGGCGGAAACTCGAAGTAATCGGGCTCAATGCCCAGTACATGCTTTATGCTGTGGCTAATTCGGAAGAAACAGACTTCTTGCGCTGGGACCTGTTGTATGCGACCAGGCTGCTCGAGATAGCTGAAATGGTAGAACGCGCTGAAAAGTACAGGAAGCACAACAAAAATGGTTCCAGCAGTTTTCTTTGTATTCCCAGGCCAATGTTAGTGGCCTTGGGAGCAGTAGCGGCTTCTTCAGAAAGCCGGCCAGGTTTTAAGCATGGATATGGTTCTGGTGGGTCCTCAAAATAACGGAAAAAACCATATAGACAGCTTCTTCGTGTTTTAGGGAGGGGGAAATGTGGCAAGAGCTTCGGAAAGTTTTCCGCGGAACTGGTTGCGGCGGGGTATAGCGACGGTAATTGGTGTCTTACTGGTGCTGTTGGTTCTTTCCATGTTCTTTGTGGTGGTCCCGGCGGGGCACGTCGGCGTCCTCCTTCACTTCGGGGCGGTCAGGAGTTCACTCAGTGAGGGATTGCATTTAAAACTGCCGCTGGTGCAGAAGGTCGTTCTAATGGACGTACGGATTCAGAAGAGCGAGACGGAAGCATCAGCAGCGAGCAAAGACCTGCAGACCGTCAAGGCGAAGATAGCCGTCAACTACCACGCGGCACCTGAGCAAGCAGCCAGACTGTATGCCCAGGTCGGCACCGGCTATGCCCAGACGCTAGTGGCCCCGGCGGTTCAGGAGTGTGTTAAAGCGGTGACCGCACAGCATACGGCTGAGGAACTGATCACGCGGCGCCAGGAAGTCAGCTCGAAGATCCACAACGTGCTCGCAGATAAGCTAGCGCCCTACGGCATCGTGGTCGACGCCTTCAACATCGTCGATTTTGATTTCAGTCAAAAGTTTAACGAGGCCGTAGAGGAGAAGCTGGCGGCAGAGCAGAGGGCACTAAAGGCCAAGTACGACCTTGAGCGGACCAAGACTGAGGCGGAACAGAAGCTAACCCAGGCCCGCGCGGAAGCCGAAGCATTAAAGATACAGCGAGAACAGGTAACCCCCGAACTCCTGCGCCTACGCGAGATCGAGGTCCAGAAGATGGCTGTAGAAAAATGGGACGGCCACCTGCCCAGCGTAACAGGTGGCGGTGTGCCCTTTGTCCAGCTGCCTTTTACAGGGCAAAAGTAGCTCGCAAGGCTCATTGGGCTCCTGTTTCGCTGAGCTAGTTTCATTAGCTCCGAAGGAAATATTACCCCTTTAGGGGTGAAAGTCGGGCACGTGAAAGCAAATTGAGTAATCAGCACGATAGGCGGATACCCCAACTGGTTTTCTAGTTATGCAGCAGCGAAGGTGACTTCCTCCCTACCCCTGAAGGGGCAGGGAGGAAGTCACAGAGGTCCGCCCCGAAAACCTACTCCCTTGTGGGGTAAGATAAGGGGGGCTGATTTGATAGTTCTAGTTTTCTTAGCATCTCTAATGCTTCTTCTTTGCGGGAATAGATGTAAACATCATTTTTGTATTCTGCTACCCATAAGTTTTCAGGTAGAGAACATGTTTTAAAAATCCAATAAAGATCTGTTATGCATGCATAAAATTGGATTATAAGGCGCATTGTAGCAAAAATAGTAAGAATAGGGGAGAGTGAGGGGCCAAGACCTATAATTATTAGAGTGGCTAATACAGTAATTGCGAGAGTAAGTTTAAATGGAGCCCCAAGTGCTTCTCTGTAATCTTTAAGCAAAACGGGTTCAAAGGGTTTTACATTAGGGAGGAAGGCAAGTAATGTTTTCTTGTATACATATCCTTTTCTTTTCAAAATGACCTCGTGGCATAATTCGTGAAAGTAAATGGATGGAAATGCGCATATGAGATTGGCCCCAAGAACTATAAGCCAGGAAACAGGTATTATCTTTAATCGCCAAAGGAGGAATTGATAGAAAATGAAAAAGAACGTCAGAAATGTAGAGGAGATTGAAACTAATGGTGAAGATCGTAGCTTTAAGAGTTTCAGTTTTTCCGACCTCCTATATTTTGGAAGGGGGACTTTAATGCTAGAGATTTTAGCTGATATTTTTTTGTTAGCGTTAATATTAGCAGCATATTTTACTGGTCATCTTCCCAGATAAGGAAATTATTTTGCGTCAGTTTACGATCAACTCTTGTAAAAAGTTCCGAATAGGCCTTTTTCTTTTTTTAAAAAAGGTGAGAACAATGCCATCCGATATTACGCTTGAACTCGAAATACTGGCAGCCGCGGTGCAGGATAAATCAGCCCGCGGCTTTTTGCTCTCGCGGATACTCCCCAGCGATTTTTCGGAGATACAGCACCGGCGTGCGTGGGAAGGCCTGGGAAAAGGAGACACGGCGCTTGCCGAAAAACTGGCGGCCAGAACTACTCCTCCAGTGGATATACCATCAGCGGTATCCAGGCTGAAAGCCCTAGCGGAACTCCGGAAGGTGGAGGCCATAAGCAGGACGGCGCTGAGGGCCCTGTCCAACGGTGCCGTGAAGAGGCCGGAGCAGTTCCTGGAGCAGTTCTGCCGTGCGGCCGCGAAGATAGGTCTGCCCCCTTCAGGGGCTGCAATGCCCCCTGCCGAGTGGATGAAGAAGGGCCTTGAAGAGGCATGCCGCAGGGGCCTGTCCAACCCGGTAATAGAGCTGGGTGTGAGGGGCCTTTCGGGTGCGGTCCTGCCCGAACCGGGTCATCTCCTGATAATTGCCGGGCAGACCGGTAAAGGTAAGACGGCACTTGCGCTCAATATAGCGTACTCGTGCGGCATAGAGCGGTCCATCCCCACGCTGTACGTGAACACGGAGATGGGCTGGCACGAGCTGGCCTTCCGGTTGTTCTCCCTGATGTCGGGCGTACCGGTAACGAAGATACGGACCGGGGCAATGTCGCCTGGCGAGAAAGAGGCCCTGGAGCGGTCGGTGGAAAGGTTTTCCGGAGAGGCGGCGCTGTCGATAACGGACGCCCTCCCCTGGGCGGACATCAACGAAGTGGCGGCCTTGGCGAGGGAAGCGAAGCTGTGGCGGGGGTTGAAAATCCTGGTGGTGGACTACATCCAGCGTCTGGAGGACAGGGCCAGGGACCTGGAAAGCTGGCAGGCGTTAATACTGGCGACCCGGGTGCTGAAGAGCCTGGCCCAGGAGCTGAACATACTGGTGATCCTTCTGGCGCAGCTAAACGACCGGAGGCAGCTCGCGGGCAGCACGGGCATGCTCCGGGAGGCGGACGCGGCGGTGTACCTGGAGGAGGCCCCGGAAGGGAGCCCCGCCAGCCACATGCTGTACGTGGAGAAGGCCAGGCACGCCAGGAGCAACGTAAAGATACCTGTTGACATAGACCCGGAGACCCTGAGGGCGAAGGGGCTGCCGGAGATGGCCGGCGCGTGCGAGAAGCAGAAGGGCAAGAAAAAGAAGGGGAAACAGCGCAAGGCCAAGGAAGAAGAGGTGCTGAGGGCTGAAGCGCCTTTTACGGAGGAGGACTGGAACAGGCTTCCCGCCGTCAGCCTTTTCGGGGATTCTGCGGGCGAAAACTGACGGGGGAAAGCCTCATTCTGGGAGCTTCTGGCTTAGCACAATTTTTGCGTTCTTAAAAGCATCGGTCAAAGGTGCGGGTCCAAAGGCGTCATAGAGTGCGTGTACGGCGCAGACCACGGCAAATGGGGACCAGGGCTTGTGCAGGAACATGAATTCGGCAACAGCCTTGGGGGAGAAGTTAACGAAGTGTAGCCGCTGGTTCTCCCACCTGTCCTTCGGTATTCCCAGGGAGCGTATTTCGAGGATGTCCCTCGAGGTGTGATCTACGTACACCACGCCGCAGAGCGCATATTCGCAAAGCACAGCGTTGGCGCCAAAAGACAGAAATTTAATCTGTTCCGGGCGCACTTCTATGCCCAGTTCTTCTGCTATACCCCTCACAGCAGTACGGTAGGGGTCGGGCCCTCCGTTGTGGAGGGCATCTGTAGGCCTGCTTGAACCCTCAGCCACCGAAGGGAAGAAAACAAAGGAATCTACTGCGGTAGGACCACGCTCGGAGAAAATTATTTTTTTATCATAGGTTACGACCATGAGCCCCACCCCGAAATGTGTGGCGAACTCGGGTACAGGACTGTATGCTAGATTTATGCAAGATGCGTATTTCTCGCGCAGTGTTGTTTTGGTATTGTTGATGATTATTGGTTCATCAAGCCGGTTGTCTGTGACGAGCATAGTGAAGTAATCAGTAGGGCGAAAGTGGAGCTTTAATATCGGCTCTTCGTGTTCTCCCTTGCGGTAGCCGACAAAGAATTTTTCCAGCTGGTACCCTAAACCATTGAAGGGGACAGGTTCCCCTTTGGCTTCCCTACGGTTAATCTCTTTGACCAGTTGCCGGTACAGCTGCTGTATTTCTGGCGGTTTTTTCACTTCGCAGGGGTTGTAAAAAATCTCGATGTTTTCCCGTTTATAGGGCCCGTACGAGCAAACCACCCACGGTACGGTTGTTTTGCCGACCTTGAGGTATCCGGGTTCGTAGGCATGCTGCGCTGGCTGTTTTTGAGTATGTGGCAAAAAATTTTCGAGGCAGCGCCAGTTGCGTTTTTTGTGCCAATTTCCAATGCAGGCAGCAAGGAACGAAGTCGCCATTCCAGCGGGATAAAAGGCAAAATAGCCCGGGAGGTTCTTCAGCAATGAAGTCACCCCGCTCAGTAAAAACGAAAATCGTAGTTGCCTGGATTGCATCTGTTATTTTCATTGTAGCTTTAGCGTTAACTATAGAAAATACGCCTGTTAGTCCTATTGTAGCACACTGCTTATTTTATGGCTTCGGTTTATTCAGCGGTGCGGTGTTTTTAAGGTTAACACGGCACGGTACTGGACCGTTTGATACGGAGGAAGGGGGATAAGCTTTTGCTCAGGCTCCGCGACTACCAGCAGGAAGCCGTGAACGCTGTGGTGAGCGAATACCGGAACGGAGTGACGCGGCAGCTGGTCGTGATACCCACTGGTGGCGGTAAAACGGTAGTCTTCGCTTACATCGCAAAGCTCCTGGGGTACCCGACGCTGGTCCTGGCCCACAGGGACGAGCTGGTGCGGCAGGCGGCGGATAAGTTCGGCATGGTCTGGCCCGAAGCCAGCGTGGGCATAGTGAAGGCACAGGAAGACGACCACCAGGGCAGGGACGTGGTGATCGCATCGGTGCAGACTCTTTCCCGTGAGGAACGGCTTTCCCGTTTCAGCCCGGAGCGCTTCGGCTTCCTGGTGGTAGACGAAGCCCACCACGCTGTAGCGCCCACCTACCTCCGGGTGTTCGACCGCCTCGGCTTTATGGGCGGCGACCCGGGGAAGCTGCTGCTGGGCGTCACGGCCACGGGCTTCCGCGGGGACGGGATAGGGCTCGGCAGGGTCTTCGAGAAAATAACCTTCCAGCGAAGTGTAATAGCGCTTATAAGGGCCGGCTACCTGGTAGACGTAAAGGCACTGGCAGTCCGGTCTCAGGTCGATATCAGCGAAGTCACCATAAGGGGCGGAGACTTTGGCGAAAAGGAACTCGGGTTTATCCTCAACACGCCCACCAGAAATGAAATGGTGGTGAAGGCTTACCTGGAGCACGCTGCCGGAAGGAGGGCAATAGCGTTCACTGCGGACGTGCAGCACGCCAAGGATCTGGCGGCGGCCTTCCGCGACTGTGGGGTGGAGGCCGAGCCGGTATGGGGCGAGATGCCGTACTCCGAGCGCGTGGAAGTGCTACGGAGGTTCGCGGCGGGCAAAGTCCGGGTGGTCACGAACTGCGGCGTGCTGACCGAGGGAGTAGATATCCCGGCGACCGACTGCATCATAATGGCGCGGCCCACCAGGTCCAGGGTGCTGTACATGCAGATGCTGGGGAGGGGGCTGAGGCTCTACCCGGGCAAAGAGGACTGCCTGGTGATAGACGTCTGCGATAACTGTGCGAGGAACGACGCACTGACGCTGCCGACGCTGTTCGGCGTCGAGAGCGCGCGGGACGGCCTGCTGGACGCCATCAGGAAGAAGCGTGCTGCCAGGGAGGAGGCGGAAGTTTCCGGCCGGGCAGGTGTGGAAGTAGCACTGCCGCCCGAGCTCGGCGGGACGCTGCCGCTGGAGGTAACTGTGGAAGAAGTCGACGTATTCGCCCGGTCGGCGTTCCGCTGGGTGGTGGCCGGGGACATAATGCGGCTCCCCGTGGGGCCAGGGGAGTATATTTACCTGGTGCCCCTGGGCGGCGGGCTGTACAACGTGGAGCACCGCGCGGAGGGCGGGGCAAAGGTCTTGAACTCGAGGCCCCTCGACATCGGGTACGCCCAGGGCCTGGCGGAGGAGTACCTCCGGGAGAAGCTGGGGTGGAAGGCGCAGAACTTTGCATCGCGTGAGGCCCCCTGGAGGAAGCTGCCACCCACTGACAGGCAGGTGGAGCTGCTGCTGAAGCTGGGGCTGTACGTCCCCGGCATGACCAGGGGCGACGCCTCAGATGCTCTTGAAAAGTTCTTCGCAGCAAAGCAGCTGCGGAAAGAAGCCAGGCAGAAAGGAGCGGGTATGCGTGCTTAACAGGACTTTTTTGATAGGCCGCCTGGCGACCGACCCGGAGCTGCAGTACACCGGAAGCGGCGTCGCCAGGGCTTTTTTCGTGCTCGCGGTGGACCGGAAGCCGGACGCCGAGGGGAAGAAAGGGACTGATTTTATCCCGGTAGTCCTGTGGCGGAAGCTGGCGGAGACGTGCGCGGCGCACCTCAAGAAGGGGCGGCTGGTTGCCGTGGACGGCAAGCTCCACTCCCGGGACTTCCAGGGGAAAGACGGGCAGAGGCGCCGGGAACTGGAAGTCGTGGCCGAGGACGTGCGCTTCCTGGACAGGCCGCCGGAGGCCAAGGAACCGTTCAACCTGGATGAGCTGGGTACTGAAGTGCCGTTCGACGAAGATGACTTGCCGTTCTGAGGGGGTCGGAGTACCATGAGAAAACTCGCACCGAGTATTAAGGTTGACGAAGCAAGGATAGATACCGTTTCGGTTGCCGTACATGTTATCCGCATTGGTGGGAAAGAGATGACGCTGTCAGTGTTCCGCCAGCTGCCCATGGAGCCCCTCGTAGACCCCAATACCGGGGAACTCGCCGGCATCCCGTGGGGCCGCGTCAACTACCACTGGGGCTGCAATATGGCTGGTACGCGCGTGCGCTTTGGTGCCCCGGGGACAGAGAACCACGTACACGTCGTGTGGCAGAAAGGGGACGAACTCCGGCATGCCGTCGTGTACCGGGGAGAGATGCACAGGTGGCCTGAGCAATACCAAAAACTATTGGAACTGCCCCAGTTGTTCATCGCTGTGTAGGGGTGAACTGGTCGTGGAAGGGAGGGTCGCAGGATCGAGGAGTTGGGCGTGAAGGCAGGGGACTGGGTGCGGGTGACCTGGCCCAAGAAGCTCCAGGACAAGGGCGCGAAACAGTGCTACGGGGAATGCGGCGAAGTGGTGCAAGTATGCCCGAGGTTCATAGCGGTCCGCAGCCCTAACGGGTACGTGTTCTGCGTCTCACGGGCGGACATCGTCGAGGGGGCGCAGCTCAAGGTCAAGGGGAAGGTGGTGTCAGTTTCTTCTTCCGGCTTTCGCTTGATTTTAAGTGCTTAAAAAATTAAATTTCTGCGGGACAGCTGGAACAATAAGAGGTGATGCTCATAGGTTTACAGGGAGTGATAAGGAAGTTTTTACCAAGGGGTGAGTATCCTTGAGAGCGGCAGTTTACGTCAGGGTTTCTACTGAAAAACAAGCAGAAAAAGGGTTTCCTCTCGAAGACCAGATAGAGAGAGGCACGCAGAAAGCGAAAGAGCTGGGGGCTAGCGAGGCTGTGGTCTTCGCGGATGAGGGGCACAGCGAAGCTGATCCGTTGACGCCTTTACAGCAACAACTACTGCACGAAGTGAGAGAAGGAAAATTCCAGCTGGTGATTTGTTTGGCCGAAGACAGGCGGGTGGGGAACCTTGCGGACCAGCTGGCTTTCGCTTCGGAAGTTGAGAAATATGCCCGCCTCGAGTTTGTAAGCTGCTACAAAGAAAATCCAAGTTTGCCGGGGGATCGAGTAGCGTCTCAGGAAGAGTATGAGGAGTATCTCAAGAGCGAAAAGTGGCAAGAGTTTAGGAAAGCTGTAATTGAGCATTACGGTTATCAATGTGTTCTTTGTGGAGAAAAAAAAGGACTTGAAGTTCATCATCTCCACTACGAGACTTTGGGGTGCGAATGCGTTGATGATGTTGTAGTTTTGTGCAGGGATTGCCATGTGCGGGTGCATAGTGAGGGCATAGGTTTTGTTATGGGTGTATCATGGTGCCCTGAATGTATTTTTTACGGTACTCCTCGTTGTAAAGGACAACCTTATTGGTGTATGAAAGGCCACGTCGGTTGTATATACGGTATAAAAGTCGTATACGGTATATGTCCGAGATGCGGCGCGGAAATCGAAGAACCATATGAATCGTTATGTAGCTGGTGTTTAGACCAAATTCGAGAGGAGTAAGTTAATATGGCTTGGCAATGGCTTATCAATGTAGATGGGGGAGAGCCAAAAATATTAAGGCTAAAAGTGGGCAGCCGAGGGCGAAGTTCTAGATATCTTGGTCGTTAGTGATGAAAACCCGAAAGAGGCGGTTTTTCGGTTTGAACCCAGGGGGTTCGTTTCTCGATGGCTGTTGTCGCTGTGCTTTCGGTAGGAGGAGACGGCTTCGAAGTACTCCTCGACTGTGGCCTGTGCGGACTGTGAGTGGAGCTCTTTCCACGCGGCAAAAGCCCTGAACTTTGTTTTAAGTTCCGTTTCGGAAGGCCAGCGCTCCTTGGTTTTATGGGTTTCCCGGCTGTGCTATACGCAGAAGTTCCAGATTTTATTTGCGGCGAGCATTACTGGCTGGAAAAATGTAAGCATTTCCAGGCCTAGGGGGAACTGTTTGGTGGGCAGGAGCCTGTGGGGGTGGGACTTGCTGCTCCAGACCAAGGCGGCACCTGCTTTCCTTCCGGTATAGTTGCCTTCAGGCAATTATGTCAGAAACTGCTGTTTTGCGGAAACGGAAGGTGGGGGGCAAGTTTGGACGCTGCTTTCATTCCGCCCCTTTCAGGGGCGGGTTTTCTCGTGGCTGTTTTATAAGGATACCAGTGGGGGCTCAACTGGTTTTGACCCGTGTGGTAAGGAAGGGGGCCATGCACGAGCTGTGTGAGCCGTGCGCCCGGCGGCGCAACCGCCCGGAATGCCCGGTGATCACTGACCCCGTCAGCGTATGGGAAGCCGGAGGCTGCTGGGCGTTCACGGAGAGTGCGGCTGAAGTGGAGGCGGTGGAAAGGGCTATACAAGAATATTCCGAGCGCTGTTCGGCTTAACCAGCATTTAGTTGACTTCAGAAAAAGGCTGGTGGTACCGGTATGACGCCCGAAAAGCGCGAACTCGTCTTGGCCGTGGTTTTGGGGCTCGCGGCGGGACCGGCGTACCTGCTTGCGGGGCCGGGAAAGTTTTTTGCCTGGTATGCCGCCGTCCTCGGCGGTGGTATGCTTGCCACGGTTCACTGGCTTAAGGACATCAGGCCATCGCGAATCGCATGGCTTACCTGGCTGGCATGGCTCTTTGTATTATTCGCCAGCGCAGTGTTGGCGCTGGCTGCAGCCTGGGTGGTGGCATTTTCGATGCACGGTTGGGATTGAGCTTTTGAGTGCTGTGTGCTAGTATTTTAGTTAAGGGGAAACAGTTTTGGTGTTTTTCCGGCGTGACCGGGAAGCGCGGTAAGGTGTTGCGCCCGGGGGCACGACCCGCCGGGTAAGAACAGTCGGATAATACAGTGTGGCGTAAGCGCATTTATCCGGCGTACGCCACGGTCCAAAAGCTGGGGGCGCAAGCCCGGTTTTAGATGCGGGCCAATCCCCTCGGCCCGTCTCCCTAAATTCCCACAAGGGAAAGGAGGGAGGCACGGGCCAGAGGGGAGCCCGTGCCGCAGGTATGTTCGTACAACTAATGATGTGTGCCCTGGCTGCTGCGGCCCTGCGGTTTGGCTTATGGGCTGCGGTGCGGAGAGTGGATGGGCACGCGCCGGCGGAAGGGGGTGAGCGGTAGTGGACCCCTTCGCCGGTGTATACGAAATGGTTGAAGGAATTTCCCTTATAGAGAAGGCAGTGCTGGGGCTGTCCGTTCTTTGCTTTGTGTTCGGCTTGGGCCAGCTGGTGTTGAAGGCAGCGTTGGCCCCGGTGTGCGGTCAGTACGCCGGCCTAGTAGCCGACAGCCTGGCCTTCTGCGCAGGGTTCCTGGTCCTGGCCGGCGGCCACGGGATAGAAGTTCTCACGTGGGCGGCGGACTTGGCGGGCAGGCTCCTGGGCAGTCCGGAAATGTACCACAGCGGAGGTGCTGTTGCCGAGCTGCGGTGGTTACTGGACCGGGCTGTCTGGCAGCTGCAGAGCGTGCTCTAGGTAGGGGCCTGGCGGTGTGTTCCAGACTCGCACTGCCAGGTCCTTTTCTTTTGGTTTTTCAATAGGTCAACTACTCTCTGGTTAAGTAGGGGCATGCGGTAAGAAGCCGTGTGCACGGGTGCTTCTCCTTTAGGTTGGAGAACAGTGATTGATAAGGTAGGCGGTTGTTGTTAGAATAGAGGCGGGAGGAGTTGAGCACTGTGGTTCAGGAAGTGCAGAGAGAGACCGCAAGTACTAATGAGACATCGCGTGGGTTGATTTCCCAGGAGTTCTTTTTCTTGTTGCAACGTATGGATAGGTTGGATGAAAAGTTTTCCGCTGAGATAAAGCGGATGGATGATAAATTTTCCTCTGAGATAAGGCGGTTAGAAGGGAAGCTTGATCGCAAGCTGGGCAACTTATTTTGGGCTACCATGGGTGTGATTGTTACTCTGGCTGTCGGGCTGGGCGGTATAATTATTACTCTCGTTCACCGTTGATCCTGCAGAAAAGCTCGCCGCTGAAGGTCTGACTTTTAACTGGGACTCCCCGGGAAGCCTCCTTCCTTCAGGAAGGGGCGAAAGGCGGTCTTGATTTTTGCAGAATGGCGCTCCCAGACGTCTTTCTGCTGGTTTTTTAAACGAGTTCATACTTGGCAGTGCTGTTAAGCACTGATGTGTCGAAAGCTAGAGACAGCGGGGCCCATGCGGAAGCATGGGTCCCTTTTTCTTTCAGCGTCCGGTATGAAGGAGGTCATATGCTGCTGGTTTTTAGGGGGGTGGTAGAAGAAGTGAGCCCAAACAGAACAGAGGCGCTAAAAGCTCTGGCGGTCCGGGTCCAGATTGAGCCGGTCCCGAACGTACTGCTTCTGCTGGACCTAGCGTTGACGCATCCCACGTACGCCTTTGAAAACGGGCTATCCGAGCACAACCAGCGGCTGGAGTTCCTGGGGGACGCGGTCCTCAATCTTGTAGTAGCAGAACAACTTTACAGGGAATTTCCCGATGCCTCTGAAGGAGAGCTCACGCAGATGAGGGCGGCCCTGGTGTGCGAGGCGAGCCTGGCGGAGGCGGCCGGGAAGCTCGGCCTGGGCGAGTTCCTGCTGCTTGGCCGCGGTGAGGAGCGCGCCGGGGGGCGTTACCGCCGGTCGAACCTGGCGGACGCCCTGGAGGCCGTTGCGGGCGCCCTCTATTTGGCTGGAGGGCTGCCGGCGGTGTGGCGGCTGGCGGAAGGCGTCCTCGGGACAGGCCTTAAAGAAAAGAAGAGCCTGACTTTGATAGACGCAAAGACCAGGCTGCAGGAACTGGTTCAGGGAAAGAAGCGGGAAAATGTGAGCTACCGGGTCCTGGGCGAGTGGGGGCCGGACCACGACAAGTGCTTCAGGGTCGGAGTGTTTTACCGGGGCAAACTCCTGGCTACGGGCGAAGGGAGGAGCAAAAAGGAGGCGGAGCAGGAGGCGGCGCGGGTGGC
This sequence comes from Thermanaeromonas toyohensis ToBE, assembly GCF_900176005.1. Taxonomy (NCBI): domain Bacteria; kingdom Bacillati; phylum Bacillota; class Clostridia; order Neomoorellales; family Neomoorellaceae; genus Thermanaeromonas; species Thermanaeromonas toyohensis. The sequence continues at coordinate 1,464,234 of NZ_LT838272.1, forward strand.
CCTGGAAAGGGTGGAGTGCGGGGACCTCCGGTTAGTGTAAGGTTCGGACGTTTGATTTGATTAATTTGTTAATGGCATGATTATTTTGGTGAGGTAGGTAGCAGGAAATAGCGTATTATCCGCGTCGCTATTAGTGAATTTTTCTCCCGAACCAAATACGAGGGGAGTGGTTGACGACTAAACTGCGGAGTCACTTTTACGGGAATACGACGTACAACTTCATCAAGACTGGCGAACTGGGCTGGAGGTAGAAACAGCTGAAATTTGGCGTAACTTCCTCTTTATTTCTGGAAGGGCGGGTTTTTTCGCGGCTGCTTTATAAGTTCGGGCGGTAGTCCTGTTGTTTCTTTCCTTAATCAACAACTTGGGTTTGTGGAGGGGCCACTACATCCGTTACGCTCTGTCGGCACCGCTTAGGGGAAGCGAAAATGTTTTACAAAAGGAAGGGGGAAGCAACTAATGCAACAGAATGACATCGAAAGAGGTCTAAGGATTTGGGGACCTATAAGAGCGCCAATAAGCAAAAAATCTCTCGAACTTTGGGGAAGCGTGGAACCTGAAATTATTATCACTGTTTACAGAACGCTGTACGGGAATTCGGCTGTGCAGGATACGCTGCTCTAAGACATAGGAACGACAAGCGGTAACCTCCACCTGGACAAACTCAGCGGGGGTTCACTTGCTTCGCTCAAGGGATTTATTAAGCCTGGAGCGCAAACTGCTTTAGAGGTAGGGAGAAGTCATAGGTTAGTATTAACGAACACGAGTAGAAATTTGTTAGTTTGAGGGGGGTATTCAATATGTTTTGGCTTTATGATTTGGATGAACTGCCGGAAGACTTGAGGTATGTACTGGAGCGGTCAGGAGGCAACTTACCGCGGGGGCTCCGTAAGGCGATGGGACTGGAAGATCCGTTGGAGGAATACTGGAGGAGGCTAAGGGAGTTGTATCCGGACGTAGTTCCGGAATATTACCCTTACGGTTTGGACCTGTACTAGCAGGTGTTGTAGGAGAGAGCACTTGCTACCGCGCTGCACAATTGATGCAGCGCGGTTTTTTCTTTTGTTGGGGATTTATGCGCTGAAAAGCAGGGATGCCAAAACATCAGGAAGGAGGCATGTTTGCGATGAAAAAGCTTTTCTTTGTAAGTCTAGCGGTTTACCTGCTGGCGCTGATTGCAGCGTACGTCACCGGCTATTCGGGCAGGCTTTATAATTGGGTACTGCTCACGGCGATAATTCTTGCCTATTACTTTAATCGCGCCAGAAAGCAAAGAGAAAGTATAGATTTCTCCGCAGTTATCCGGGCAAGTATTTTCGTTTGGGCTATATTGTTTGGTGTTGCGTCAATTATTTCAGTGTTTGTCAGAGATGGGTATATTTTTGTGAACGGCCTTTGGCTGGCAACAACAATATACGGGATGCTATGCGTGGGGCGCTTAAGGCGCGAAATGAACCGGGCTGCTTACAGAGGAAACAGGTGATGATGCTTGTACCTCTGGGCAAGTAATATTTCTACTGGTTGGGATACACGGCTGGCTCAGGACATGTGCCCGGAAGGGGAGTGGATTGAAAAGCTGATGGCCGGAGGCAGGGTGTGCATGGCAGTATTTCCCGGGGCTGTTGACCTGCTGGATTGCAGAAAAGCTGGCGACAGTGCTAGGGGGAACTCTCAAAGAATATTTTGAGCCGGTGTGCTCTAATGGCACCATTCTGGTTTGAGGAAAGCCATCTGTTTTAAGTAAGCATTCTGGAGGAGGTGAAGGCTGGTACCGGAGATGATATTCCGGTCCAGCGATAAAATGTCAGTAACAGAGCAGGGAATCTCTGTTGATGACTTGAACCTGATGGGGACTACCCGGAGAATTAAAGACCCCAAAACCATCCAGGCGATGAAGAAGCCCTACTGCGAGCTGTGCGGCCAGAAGGCGTATGGCGAACCGCACCACATAAAGACGCGGGGAAGTGGCGGGAGCGACATACCCGAGAACCTGATCCAGCTTTGCTGGGAGCACCATGTTGCCGCCCACTCGGGCAGGCTTTCCCGTGAAGAGCTGGTGGGAATAGTGGCGGCCCGGGAGGGGAAGACGCCGGAAGAGATATGCCGGATAATAGGGCTGAACCTAAGGGTAGACCAGATAATCGTGAAGCGGCTGCCCCCGGCGGAAGCCGGGTTGGAGGAGCTTTTTCAGGCGCTGGTGGACCTTGAGGAAGTGGACGACGATTCGAGGTTCTTGAAGGGCGAGATAATGGCGGAGCTGGCGAGGCGCGAGATCAAGGTTGGCGAGATTGCCACCTATGCCCGCTGTTCGGCCGCCCTGGTCAGGGAATACATAAAGACCTACGAAGCGTTCCCGGATGAGAGCACGCGCGTGCCCGAGCTTTCGCACTACCATCACCGCCTGGCTGCGAACACGCCCGACCCACAGTACTGGATACAGGAGGCGGCGAAGCACCAGTGGTCGACCCGCCAGATGCGTGAGGCTATCAAGGCGGCCATGGGCGAACTTATGACGGAAGAAGAGAAGATGTTCGTGAAGGCGGAGGAGGCCCTTAAGCTTGCAGTCAAAGTGAGGAACTACGGCGGAGAGCCCTGGGAGTGGCTGTCAGCCAGGCTGGAAGAGCTGCTGGCCGGGATAGTACTTCCGGTAAAGGAAGGCAATGCGCCCGAAGCGGCGTAAAGAGGTGGAATTGCTGTTCCCGAAAATGGGAATTTGCAGAGTCTAGAGAAAGAACGATCCGGCAGGAGCGGAAACTCTTGAATTTTTGCTTACAGTTCATTATCATATAGTACAGAGAATTGAGTTCGCGCGGTATCTTCGGCATGATCGGGGGTACCTGGCAAAGGCTATGGGTCCTGGCAGGCGTGTCCTGCCGGAAAGCGAGACGGGGTACAGTGGACGGCGTGAGTTGGAGCGGGGTTACACGTGGTGGTTCATCGCCAGGCGCTGCCTCCTCCGGTTAACACGCCGTGATTGAGGAAACGGGGCGTGAGTGCAGTTCGGCGTACACGTGTTGGGAGAACACGTACGTAAGCAGCCGGCTGGTTTGCACGCCCTTAATTATTTTGTGCCGTTCCGTTTACCGCATTCTGGCGGGCGGTAGGCAGTCAAAAATTTGCCTACCGCCCTTTGTTGTTTTTGACGGAAGACAGTGGCGAAGGTTATCCGCTCTGCCCAGAGACCTCCAAGAAAGAGGTTTGTGGAGAGAGCGGAAGTTTGTAGAAGGTTGTGGTAGTTCACCAAGCGCAGTTTAGAGTTGTGTGCGAAAGGTGGAAGGACCTGTGCTAAACATCGACTTCTGGCGGATGCGTTTCGGGGTGGAAGTGGAGGCGCTGGACGGTCCTGTGGAATGTCCCCTGGGAAGGCGCGGGACGGACCACGGCGGCCGCGTGTACGAGTACAGGCTCGGGCCCCTGACGCTCAGCGACTGGCGGGCCCACCGCGAAGAGCTTTCGCGGTTCTGGTCGCAGCTGGTGGTCGATCCTTCGGGGGACCCCCCGACGGGCCTGCATGTGCACGTGGAAATGCCTCCGGAGGTGCGGGATGCCGGGCTTACCGAGAAGCAATTTTTCGCCCGGCTGGCGCGGTTGTGGGAGTGGTGTGAAGGCCCGCTGGTCGTGTTCCGGAACTCCGCCCGCAGCAGATATGCTTCTTCGTGGGACGAAGAGTTCAAGCAAAAGGTTGCTGGTGCGGTCCGGGAAGGTTTGTACGGAGTGAACCGGTACCACACGCTCAACCTGGCTGCCTATCCAGAACACGGGACCGTCGAGTTCAGGCTGTGGGACGCCACCAGCTCTTTCGAGGAGGCGGAGGAACGCGCCGTGCTGTGCCTGGCAGTGGTTTGGGTAGCGGCAGTGGGCTGCGGAGAGCGGACCCACAGGAGCGCGGTGGAGGAAACACGAGATATTGTAAATGCCGGCCGGAGGGCACTTGCGCTGCTCAGGTTGGGCATGCCTGCCTCTTCGAGAGGCACGCACTTACGAGTGTAGCATGTAAGAACTATCAATGCGAGGAGGAACACAGGAAGTGTCTGTTTTTGACGCCCTGCTTGAAGCTATTGAACAAGAAATGTTTGGGGGCGCAGTGCCCCGGGATGCAACGGGCGTGGTACCGCCGGAAGAGGAAGTCCAGCGGTTCGAGCGCATCATGAGCACTGTGCCGCATGGTGACACAGAATCGCTTGCCCCCGCTTACCAGCGGATGAGGGAGGAAATGGGCAGGGATTTTCTGGCTTTGGGATTGATGGCGGGGGGCTACCCCCCGCGGGTGGAGCCGTTCCTTACGGGCCGCGACCATCGGGTTGTCGTGGCCGCTGCGCTCATGACCTACCCCGAGAGCGGCGGGCTCTGGTGGCGCACGGCACGCCTGCTCGGCTTCCGCCAGATGGCCGCGATGCCGCCGCGGGAAGTCCTCCGGGTAGTGCGCACTTCGAGGGAGTTCCGGCCCCGCGCCCGCCGGTTTGTCAACGGGTGCGTGAGGCGGTACGTCGGCGCCCTGGCGAGGGACCGGGACGCCTGGCAGGCACAGGTGCTGCTGGACGGCCGGTCGCTCGACGAACTCATAAGGTACTGTAACGTTCCCGTACCGGCGGAGCACATGGAGGTGCTCCGCAGCAGGAAGGCCTGGGAGGCTGAGGCGTGGCCGCGTTTGGCCCTGGCCCGGGAGCTTTCCGAAGCGGCACGACAGGGAGACCGTGAGCGGGTGACCTCATTGCTGAAAGAGGCGGGGAGAAACTTGCCCTTGCTGTATGTCGAAGGGCTGGTGAATATCTACGAACCCGGTGTCGCGCCGTACGCCGTGGGGATGATGACCCCGAAGCAGCTGCTCCAAAGGATGGACCGCCTGGCGCGGGGCGGACTGCTGGAAAACTCAGACGTCCGGGAAAAGGTCTTATCTCTGCTGGAAAGGGCAACACGGGACGAGAGGGTGGCACCGGCCGACGTGCGGCGCGTGAGGGAAACGGTGGGAAGCAGCCTGCCGGAGGAATTTCGGGTTGCTCTTGAGCGGCTGGAGGAAGAGAGGCGGGAGCGCCTCGTGGCCGGTCCGATGGGAGCGGCTTCGTGGCGGGGAAAGAGTGTATGTTTGATCGTCGACCGTTCTGGTTCCATGGAGCCCGCCATCGTCGCGGCGTCCCAGCTTGCGGCGTACCTGGCCGACCAGGGGGCCAACGTAAAAGCCGTGGCTTTCGCGGAAAAGGCGTCCGTAGTGGAGCCGGAGGTGGCACCTGACGGCAGGCCAGACTGGAGGGCAACCTTCGCCGGGCTGCGCGCGTCGGGCTGGACGTCCATCGGTTCGGGCATCAACCTGGCCCACCGGGTTGCCCCGGACGCGGACCTGTGGGTAGTTCTGACGGACGGGGCGGAGAACAGGCCTCCATACGTTGACCGACAATCCCCCCGGCCGCAGAACGGGAGGGTTGCTGTCATGTGGTTCAACCGTAGCCCCAGCCGGGGCTTTTTCGAGTGGTGCTCGGCAGTGGGGGCGGAAGAGTTTCACCCGCAGGTTCGGGGAGGCCGGCTCGACTTTGCCGCCCTGGACGACCTGGTGCGGCTGTGTATGGGCAGCGATGCGGTAAGGGAATGGCTGAGTACGGTACCCTCCCACGTAGTCGACGCACTGCTGCGGGGCGCGGATGAAAAAGCGCACGCGGTCGTAGACGCCCTGGTAGCGCAGCGTCCGTCCCGTGGGCTGCACCTGTAAGAACAGCGAAAGGAGGTGAAGGGGCGGTAACGCCTGGTGTTATGGGGGAAGTGGTAAACAGCTTCATCTGCTTGAGGAGCAAGCAGCTGGGCAGGGAAATTGACCCTAATTTGCATGTTAGGGAGCGGCTTTTTCAGGTAGAGGCTGAGTTAAACAGGCTGATGGATATCTATGCGCCGGAAGTGGCCCTGCGCTACCTGATAAAAAACGGCAGGCCGCAGCTAAGCGATGAAGAGTTTACCGCGCTCCAGAAGCGCGTAAGGGAGGTGATGGCGGAAGAAAAGCGGCTCAAAGAAGTCTTGAATAATACTTGTGGGGAAGGAATGGTTTAACCTGCCAACGTTATCTGTCAAAGGAATAAACCCAAAGGAATAAACCTGGGAAGAAGGGGATGATGAATTATGGACCATGAATGGTATTACCAGAAGTTTAAAGAACTCAGCACTCTGCGGGAACAGAAGGCCCGGGAGCTCGAGGCGGACGTCCTGCTGGCATCACAGCTCAGAGACCAGCTGCGCGAGGTGAATTCGCGGGTCGTCCGCAACTTATGGGCCCACGGGGTGGTGCTGCCTGTACAGATGGCGTACATGAAGGCGGCCGGAGACCTCAAGAAGGCAGCTCGAGAAGTAAGAGAGGGGGTGGCAGCAGGATTTGACCGTGCCGTAAGTGTTCTGGATGAAGTAAAAGAGCGTGTTGACGGCGCGGCCAGGAAGGCTGTGGAGCGTGCCGCCGAAAAGGAAAAACAGCTGGCGGAATATCTGGAGAAAACCCGGAAAAGCGTAGCGAACAGCTTTGAGCGCGCAAAGGAAGTCGTAACGCGGGCGGCAACAGAGATACCGGAAAAAGCGGGGAAGGCCGTATCGTCCGCGTTCGAGCGCCTGGCGTCGCGGCTCCAGGCCGCAGCAGGTAGGTGCCGGCAGGTGCTTGCGGGGTACCGCAGCAGAGTAACGGAAGCACTGGAAGGGCTGAAAAAGACGGCGGCAGCAGGCGGAGCAGGAACATCCTTCAGCGGCATGGACGTGTTTGAAGAGGACCGCGACTTAGTGATGGCACTGCCGGAGATGCAGGCCCTGCGCAGCGTCGCCTTCGGGCAACCGTACATCGTGAGGCCGGAGGATGTCATCAGGGCCGTCCAGCGGGACCGCCAGGCTGCCAGTGAGGATAGCTGGGAGGCCCAGCGGTTCAGGGCGGCGAAGGAATACTGGCGGATCGTACTGTGCCAGAAGGCCGAAGAACGGCTGACTTCCTACCTGCCGGAAGAAGAAGCCAAGATGGTCCTTGAGCGGTTGGTGTCCGCGGAAGCCCGTGCCGCGGCCGGAGTTTCAGAAGCAACAGCCGTGCAAGCCGAAGCGAAAAAGCATGCTCTGGTAGACAAGCTCCTGGCGGCGGCAGAAAAGAATTCGCTCCGGGCTTCGCTGTAAAGCCCTATCGGGCTGGTGCAAGAGGCAGGAAAGGAGGGGTATCCAGCATGAAAAGTTTGAGCCGGAAGCGAGTTTTATCGTGGGCGGTATTCGCTGTGGCGGTCTTGCTGTTCTGTGCCCTGGCGTTACCGGCGGTGGCGGTAGAGGCGCCAGCGGGTAGCAGCACGGCAGTGACCGATCCCGGAGGGATAAAGCCGGTATCGCCGGGAGAGTTCGTGGCAAAGGTAAACACCTTCATTGCCGACCTCAACACGGCAGTATCCGGCCTTGTGCTGCCCCTGGCCACCTTCGCGATGCTGGTCAGCATAGCGGTGATAACTGTCGGGTTCCTGGTGGGGCACAGCAATTTGAAGCGGTACGGCTGGGGAGGTCTATTCCTAGCGTGCGTCGGGGTGTTCCTCTACTACGGCGTGCCGCTCATAATCGGGCTGGTCCGGGCGCTCGCCTACAGGCTGGCCGGGTAAGGGCAGGTGTTTAATGGTGCAGCAGTATGGTTTTGAGAACGCCAACCCGGACCTCCTGCTGCAAAAGATAGACTACGTGGTGCGGGAGATAGTCCGGATATCCACTTACCTGTCCCCGCAGGTGGCCTTTGCGGTCATGGTGGTGTGCGCCGTGATGCTCCTGCTCGGGGGTCTGTTTGAAGGGCTTAAGAAGCTGGCCCTGGCGGGTTTGTTGTTTTGCATCATAGGCCTTATTATCGTTTATGCGGCCCCGGTCCTGGTCGGGTTCGTGCTGGGGCTGCTTAAGAGGTAAGCTGCCGAATCTGTGAGAGAAGCTCGGGACTGAGGAGGGTGGTATATAATGAAGAAGTGCTTGGATTTCCTTACAAGAAACGCCGGCAAAATAGCCGGAGCGGTTTCGGCCGCATGGTTGGCGCTTGGCGTGAAGTGCCAGATGGCCTTGGCGGCAGTTAAGATATGGGGTTTTGATGATCAGAGTATTTCTGCCGATGATAGCGCCAAGGCCATAGCGGGCAGGCTAAAGGATTTTGCGGATGCCATCATCGGTTTTGTGGCAGTGGCCGCCGTTCTGGCAATGATCGCCGCGGGCTTTGTATACATCACTAGCGGTGGCAGTGAAAGAAGGGTGGAAACTGCGAAGAACATAGTGTTGTATTCTATCGTCGGAATAGGATTGGCGCTGTTTGCCAAGCTGATAGTGAACTTTGCTGTGTACAAGCTCAGCCCGCCGGCAACGCCATAAAACCTGTCAAAGGGACAGCCTTCCCCAACGGCTGTCTTTTTTGTTTTTTGCGTTGGATGTAATGGTTGTTAGCACGGATGTTAACAGAAGGGGAGAAGGTTCATGCGCGTAAAGTGGCGGCTGGACATTTGGAAACTAATCGTTATCGGTACGGTAGACATCCAGAATTTTCTGCCGCAACCGAGTCAAGTAGATGCGGCCGGGGAAGATGCTGTAGGAAAAGTATTCGCCCTGGTAAACATCCTGAGCGGCCTGATCGGGGTGCTGGCGTTCCTGAGCCTTATCGCTGCGGGGTACCTGTATATTGCGTCTTGCGGTGACGAAAAGAAGGTCGAAGATGCCAAAAAGCTTACAGGGGCGGCTATAGCAGCGATAATCCTGGTCGTTCTGGCCAAGATGATTACAGAATTCCTTCTGTACGCCTGGTAGATACCTTGCCAGGAAGTGTCATCCGAGGTATAATACACAGTGGGACAAGAAGTAGTTATCCGGGGCGAAGCGGAATGTTAACTCTTTGACAGTGACCCGTCTGCGATACATATCAGCGGACGGGTGACACCTAGCGTTAACAAGCCCTGGAGCAGGTGCTGATTTTTGTTTTTTGTTGCCAATTCCATTAGGCCGGTATCAGTTGTGAGCTGAGAGGCAGTACTGGACCCGGGGTGACGCGGGCGTTAACAGTTCCCTGGGGCATCTAGGTACTGCTTTTTGCTTTTTTAGTAATACAACCAGATGCGAAGGCGGGGGATTGCTGGAGTGGCCTGGATAGCAGCGTGGGTAGCTGGCGGTATGGCGGCGCAGTTCAAGGGGTGCCTGCTGGGGCTGCTGGGGGCTGTTGTGTGCGCGGTAGCGTTCCCGAGTACTGATGACCGCGAGGGGCCTACTGTTTTTTCTGCTGTCCATTATGCTGTGGCCGTGTTGGGGACGGCGTGGGCGCTGGCAGCTGTTTTCGGGGTATCCAAGGTAGTAGTGGTATCCGCTGCGGCGTACCTGGCGACGCTCTTCATCTGCGAAGAAATAGGGATTGTGCTGTGGGAAACGGGGCTGCAGCTCCCGTGGATGAAGGCGCCCCTCCGGGGGCTCGCGATAGTTACCGGGCTGGCCCTGAGGAGGCGCGTCCCCGCAAAGCTGTGGGGCCTGCTGGTCACCGTGAGCACGGTCGCTGTTGCGCTGTGGACTGTAGAGTCCGTACTGCGGTGGTACGGTCTCATACCGCCCAATTTGCTCATCAAAGGGGGCCTGTAGGTTGTGTTAAGAATACTGCGTCAGAACAGGGAGCCCGCACCCATTCTGGGTGCTGGTGGCGGCGGCTGGTTCATATTGGGGCTCCTGTGTAGCGTGGCCCTGGAGGTGCTGCTTGCCCGGAGTCCGGGGATGTTCAGCGTAAGTGGTGCCGCGGGGCGTGTGTGGGCGGCAAAGCTGCAGGAATTCAACCGGACGGTCAGCCTGCTGTGGATGGTCACCGGTCTGTGGGGGATGGCCCTTGCGGGGTGGGAGCACAGCAGGTATATCTTTGCCGGGGGCATGATGGTGTTCCTCAGCCGGTATATCGTATGGGACCGCCTTCCTGCATTTCACGCCTGGTTGGGGCGTTACGTTCCTGCTGCCGCGACGCTGCTGTATGCTGATTATAAAGCGTTCGGGCTGGTGAACCTCGTGCCGCTCTTTGCGGTAGCGGGGTATGTCGCCTACCACGTGCAGGACCGGCTGTGGAGGCTGACGGGCTGGGAAGGGCACGCCCGGAGGCAGTGGGAAAAAGAGAGGATGCTGGCGGCCACCGGCCCTGCTCAGGCGGGGTACGGACAGGTGGCGGCGCAGGCCGCCCAACATGCGGGGCTGTCCATACCGGGCGTGAGCGTGTACCCCAGAAAGCAGCCGGACCCGAAGGCGCTGGACAGGATAGTGGGGTTGGATGAGGCCAAGAAGCTGGTAATGAGGACCATGCGGGCGGCGCTGGACACGAGCGGTGTTTACGCCCAGTACGGCTTGGCGCCTCCCGGGGGGATACTGCTGTACGGCCCTCCCGGGACTGGTAAAACATCCTTCGCCAGGGCTTGCGCCGAGGCCCTGGGGTGCACGTTTTACGTGGTGAACGCTTCGGCGGTAGTGGGGTCCCTGGTCGGCCAGACGGAGAGGGCGATAAGCTACCTGTTTCAGCACGCCAGGGCGAACAGGCCGGCGGTCATCTTCTGGGACGAGATAGATGCAGTGGCGCGGAAGCGTGACAGCGCCAACCTGAACCGGCCCAGCGACCTCGTGCTCAACGTGCTGCTGTCTGAGATGGACGGGTTCCAGTCGAAGGGCGAAAAAGGGGTGCTGGTGATAGGCGCTACGAACAGGATAGACGTGCTCGACCCGGCCATTTTAAGGCCCGGGCGGTTCGACCACAAGGTGGAGGTAGGGCTGCCCGATGCCAGGGCCAGGGTTCAGCTACTCGAATTCTTCTTGAGGGGCAGGAAGACCGCGGGTATTGACGGGAGTGTCCTGGAAGAGTTAGCTGCGGCCACGGAGGGCTGGTCCCCGGCCGACCTGAAGGCGCTGGTGGACGAAGCTGCGTGGGCCGCAGTGGAAGCGGGCAAGCCCATTGACCCCAGGTTCCTCAAGCAGGTGCTGGAGAAATCCCGAACGGTTAAGGGATAATCGTTGGAATGTTTAAAAAGAGGGGGGTGAAATAAGTGCCCGCACATGCAGCAGTATTAGACGTGTTGGGGCAGCAAATCAAGCAAAGAGGTGTGGTGTTAAGCGGTGACTTGGGTCTCGAGGGGCTTTTTGTCCGGGAAGCCCTGCGGAGGCATTTTGGGCTTCAGTACCTGCCCGTAGAGGAGAATGCGACCGGGAAAATCATCTTCGGACGTGTCAACGTAGGTATTAACGATGAGGACTACCGTGGTCCAGTAACGGTGCTGCCAGACGGCACAATAATTATCTCTGCTTCTTTGGGGCGCAAAGGCGTACTCGAAGTCCTCCGGGACGACCTGGGAGTATACGTTCCGCAGCAGGCCGTTGAAGCGGTAAAGACGCCGGCCGAGCAGGTTAACGTATTAGACTACCGGAACACCTTCAATCTTGTGGGGTACCTCACGCCGGAGCAGCTGTGGGACCTTGCCGAATGCGGGTTGCTTGGGAAGTCGCTGACTGACGCGGAAATCGCAGCTTTCGGCCTGCGGGAGGCGGTGGAAAAACGGAAGGCCGACCTGGACAGCGCCGCAGTCCGGTTGAAGGCGGGCAGGGTGCCGGGGACCGGCGTAACGGTAGTGGAGGAACCCATCCCGGATGGCGAGAGGGTAGCCTTTGCCCTGGGATACGATTATTTTGTGCGTGTTAACAGCTACGCGCCGTTTAGCTTGCTCGGCTTTGAGGTCATAGCCCGGCCGGGCAAAAGGATACCGGGCCGCCTGATATCGTGGGCGAAGGGCCTGGAAAACGTGGAAAGGGCAGGGTTTTATGTTGATCCGGACGGGAGGCGCCTTTGGGTGGGTGAAGCGCCCCACCTGGGCTCGGGGGTGCGGCTAAGTCCGGAAGACGTCAGGAAAGCGGTTGCCCAGGCAATGATCGAAGAACAGAAGGTGCGTACTGTGGACGGCCTGCTTGCACGGTTCGAAAAGCCCGGAGTAAGCGAAGAAGCTAGCGGAAACGTCGTAAAAAGAGAAGCTTTGTTTCGCCTGAGGCCACCGCGCCTGGGGCTGAAACTTTAGGAAACGGTAGGGGGAGTGGGATGAAGAGGACGGGTCAGGTGCGCCAGATTTGTAGGGAAGTTGCAAAGGGAAAGCTGCCGCAGTCAGTTTTCGAGTCCGATTTTAACCATGAGAGGCAAATTAACGAATCAAGGTATTTTGTTCGTAAGGTTCTCGAGCGAGGAAGGTCTAAATGGGAGGATGGTGGCTTCCTACGAACCGCCTACATGTTTTGAAGCAAGTTATTGCAGAATTTGGTAACGTAGATAAGGTAGAATCTATCTATGGTCGTGCTAGGGATAAGGAATACACTTTCTTTGTATTTGTATTTGTAAGAGTTTCGAAGTACGATGATGAGTTAATTACAAGACTAGTCAAAAAAGAGATTGCCCTAGAAGACAAGTATCCTTCTATGCGATTTGTGTTCCATTATTTACCTGCGAAAATTGATAAAAAGGACGTGCTGTCTCCGGAGTTTAGTTGCTTGATGAGCTGTCCCAAACATTAATAGCATCGAATCAGGGGTTTAAACACTACGTTTACAGGCCGCCTGAATATTCTAAGGCGGTCTTTGTTTTTTCGGTACAGCGCTGAGCTCCTATTGGGAAATTACGGTACGCGCGTACCGTACCGGAAGACGGGATAAACGAGGTAAGAACCAAGGAGGGGGTCGTGGCTGTGGCCTACAAGACGCCTGTCCAACTCATTGAAACCGTGGATAAACCAATAGGCGGGTACCTTACTTTCAGGCAGTTCTTTTACATCCTTGGAGGAGTGGCCCTGGCGACGGTACTGAGCCGGCCCTTCTGGGGCACGCTCTCATTCGGGACGGCAGTGCTCACGGTGCTGGTGTGCCTGGCGCCTGCGTGCGCCTTGGCTTTTTACAGGGTGGGGTCCCTTGGGCTGGACGACTATCTCTGGGGTGTACTGCATTTTTCGTTGACCCCTAAGCGCTGGCCCGAGCGATAAAAAATACGGGGAGGAACGGTTTGGTGTTGCTAACCGGTATCCTGTTCGTGCTTTTACTCATCGCGGGAGCCATATTTTACATCATGAACAAGAAGGTTGCGCAGAAAGATTCCGGTGGGGGGAAGCGCGACCTGTTTGAACTGGTGTGCCCGGTAGCCGGTGTAGAGGAGATGCCGGTAGTCCGCGGGTCGGGTGAAGTGGAGCGCTGGGGTTTATTGGTTCTACCTGACGGGGCGTACCGCGTCATTCTTGCCCTGCGGGGGATAAACTTCAATCTTCTGACGGACGAAGAGAAGGCCAGTATAGCGGCTTCCCTGAGGGGCACGGCCTTTGCGCTTGGATACCCGGTCCAGTTCTTCACCACGACCCAGATGCTGGACCTGACCAGGGCCGCCCAGGAGATAGCGGAGCTCGGCCGGGACCTCACGGGGCCCCTGGCGGAATATGCCTTTATGCAGATACAGTACTTCGAGGCACTGTCCCGGACCAGGCAGGTCACGACGAGGCGCGCTTACGCCGTCCTGGGCGTGTCGGGGCACACGCGGGAGCAGGCCGAGCGCGAGCTGTACAGCCTGGTCTCGCGCTTTGCTTCGGCGGTCGAACCCGTGGGCGCAAAGGTGCGCGTCCTCACGCCCGAGGCAGTATACGACCTGCTCTTTTCGCTGCTGAACCGGGACAGGATCTTCAGGCCGTCGCTGTCCCTCGAGAAGGGCGGCCTGTCGCTGTACAAGAAGGGGGTGACGCCTGTTGCTGAGGTGGCTGAAGAGGTCACAGCGTTCTAAAGGTAAAGAAGCGGGACCTCCGGCGGTTGGAGCGGATGCCGGGAGGGGTATGGAGCACGATCCAGAGGACCTGGACCCGTTAGAGAACGTGCCGGCGCCCTTCAGGCTGGTGTCGCCGGACGGAATTGAGCTGGCGCCGCGCCACGTGCGCCTGGGGGATTACTACAAGCGCGTTTATATCATGAGGATTGTGCCGGAGTACCTGGACGTGGGGTGGCTCGATGAGCTGTGGAACGCGCCGGGTGTGGAAGTATGCGTGTACCTGGTGCCGCCGCCCCCGAGGTCGGTCACCAAGAAGCTTACCAGGAAGATGGTCGAGCTGACCTCGCAGTACAACCTTGAAGTTGTCAAGCGGGGGTCCGTTACGAACAAACCGGAACTGGAGATAGCCATTGAGGAAATAGAGGGCCTCAGGCGGATCATCCACGGCGGCGAAGACAGGATGATATACGCCTGCCTGCTGGTGAGCATCACTGCCAGGACGGAAGAGGAGCTCCGGCTTAGGTGCCAGCAGGTGGAGGACGCAGTAGCTGCCGCCGGTGCCAAGCTGGAGGTTATCGAGTTCTGGCAGGAGGAGGCGCTGCGGCACCTGATGCCGTTCGGGATGGTGCCGAAGGGCGGGCTGAAGAGGTACCAGTACCACAACCTGCTTACGGGCGGGGCGTCGACCCTCATGCCGCTGCTCACGGCCGACTTCAGCCATGCGGGAGGCATATTCTGGGGGTTCAACCGGCACACGCGCGCGCCGGTCTTCGTGGACCTGTGGCGTCCCGACCTCATGAACTCCCACATGTTCATTCTCGGCCGCAGCGGGTCCGGTAAGACGGTGACCACTATGCTTATGGCGCTCAGGCAGGCGGTCAGGGGCGTCATGGCAGTATTCCTGGACGTAGAGGGGGAGTACTTCAAGCTGGCGCGGCAGTTCGGCGGGTTCCACGTAAGGCTGGATCCCTCTGCGGAACCTGTGTTCAACCCGCTCGACATAAGGCCCGAGTGGGATGAATACGAGAAGAGGGAATACGTGGACGTGCCGGGGAAGGTGCGGGAGGTAGCGGCGCTTTTAGAAGCCGTCCTCGAGAACAGGGGCGAAAAGCTGGACGTGGAAGGGGTCACCGCGCTGGAAGAGGCGCTGAAGGCGGAGTACACGGAGAGGGGCATAACCAGGGACCCGGAGAGCCTGTACCACCCCGGAGGAGAAAAGCTGCCGGATGGTACTTTTGCCGTAGGTAAGCACTACAAGAGGATGCCCACTCTGAGCGACGTTGCCGCGCGGCTGGAAAGGATGGGGGCCGAAAGGGTGGCCTTCCTCCTCAGGCCGTTCCTGCGGACGGGCACCCTGGGGTTCTTCGACGGGGAGACGAAGGTCGACCCGCGGGACGCCCGGATACTCGTCTTCGACCTGAAGGCGGTGGAGAAGGACGCCTTCCTGAGGTTCTACGCGACGCAGGTCGTTTTCATGTGGCTGTGGGAGCACCTGGTGAAGGGGCGCAGGCAGCAGAGGAAGCTCCTAGTAGTGGATGAGGCGTGGACGTTCCTGCGGCACGCCAACTCCGCTACGTTCCTGCTCAACGGCACCAAGCGCGGCCGCAAGTACAACACGGCCATGGTCCTCACGACACAGTCCTTCAGGGACTTCAACAGCGAGGAGGGCAGGAACATACTGGCGCAGTGCCCGACGTGCTTCCTCATGCGGACGGAACCGGCGGAGGCGAAGATGGTGGGCGCGGCGCTGAACCTGTCTGAAGGCTGTATAGACTTTATCACCCGCAGGGAGTGCGGCAAGGGCGACGGCATCCTGTACGTGGAGGGCGAGGTGGCTGCCGTGCACTTTGACCTTGCCGAGTGGGAGCGGGAGTTGCTGGGGCTGCAGCCGGCGGAACCCAGCCAGTTCGGGACGTTGTAGTATCTACCAGGTGGCGCCAGGGCTCTTTAGGGAAGGAGTGGTAAGCGTGTGTGTGACCACAGGGTTTAATAGGAGGTGGGTGTGGCTGCGGAGTGTTTTAGCAAGGCTTGTACTTTTAGTTTCTGCGGTGCTGGTCTGTGTATCTTTCAGCGGCATAGCGCATGCCGCGGGCCTCGACGTGCTCGGCTTCGGCCAGGAGACGCCGTACGACTATGCGGCGCAGCTGGCTGAAAAGTTAAAGTCGTTCGGCCACCTTGCGGCGGGCTTCGTCGGAGTGGCGGCGTTCGCGGTCTTCATCGCCGCGGCGTACATGTTCATCACGGGTGGGGGCAATGAGGGCCGGGTGGAGAAGGCGAAGAAGGCCATGTTTTTTGCCCTTGTGGGCATAGGTGTGGCCCTTATGGCTGAACTGGCGGTTCAGTTCATGGTGGGCGTGCTGGCACCCGGCAGCGGGCAGGCTTCCCTGCCCCCGTACCCGCAAGAACAGCCGCAGAAGTTCGGCCAGCCTCTTCCTGCCTGGCAAGATGTGATGAGAAACGAGTTTGCCACCATTCTGGGCAGCATGTTCGGGAAGATCGCGGCCATCCCCATCCAGCTGCTGGCCTGGCTCCTCTTTACGCTTATAGGGGCGAAGTACCCCTACGTGCTCATATACAACCAGCAGGACGACCCCCGGCACAAGCTCTACTACGCGGGGCCGTTTTCGGATTCTGAGTGGGTGCTTATCGGGAAGTGGTATGTCATCTTTTCCGGCCTGGTGGGCGCCTTCATAATGCTCGCGATAGTTATATCTGCCTACCGCCTCCTGGTGACCGTGAAGGACAACCCCGGGGAGTACGCGGAGGCCAAGATGTCAATCCTCTACTGCATAGCATCCCTCTTTATGGTAATGTGCGCTCCGCTCATGTTCAAGGTGGCCGGGGATATCAACAACGGGATAGTGGAGTTCCTGTACCGGCTTGTTACTTCTGTGCCCGCAGTTGGAAAGGTTCCGGATCTAATCAGTCCCCAGGACATTATCAGCTGGAACCAGACGCTGGTGAACAACCCGATAGGGTATGCGTTCGTTGTGCTGGCCGCAGCCGGCCTGACGCTTACCATAAACGTGATTTACATTGTGAGGCACTTCGTCCTGCTGGTCTTTCTGGTGATGACGCCCGTATTTGCGGCAACGTATGCGGTCAGCCGCAGCAAAAAAGTGTTCAACCTGTGGATAGGAGAGATACTTACGAACTTGTTCATGCAGACGGTGCATGCGTTCGTGTGGACTCTCTTTATAGTATTCCATAAGTTCTGGGCGGGTCCCCCTGTCGCCCCACCTTTTCCACCTAACGCTCCACCTTTTCCATAGGTTTGCCTCTTTATAGTGTTCTACAAGTTTTGGAGGGGCACTTAATGGTTTGCCTGAAAAGTGTACTCAACAGACGGGGAGGTGAAAGGATATGTTAGATATGTTCACCCCAACGAAGTCTGATCCCATGGGCACAATGCTTTCGGCCCTGACGCTGATGACCCTGTTTTTCCCCCTGTGCAGGGCTATCAGAAATATAATGATGGGCTTTCTCCAGTGGATAGGTGTAGACGAGGAGGGTGTGGCCGGCAAAGCGGTGACGACTCTGGCCGCACTTGGGGCTTTCGCTCGCCTGGCCGGCAGCGGCTGGGACACCAACGTAAGGACGGGTACGCTGCCGGGACTAGGGAAAGGGCTTGGCGGAAGCAGTCCGGGTGTGGTGGGTGGCGGCAAAATCCCTCCTGTTGGTGGAGGCGGTGTAGTAGCAGAGGGCGGTCCGGGGGGAATACCCGGGGTAGGAGCAATAGAAGGGGCAACGGGTGAAGAAGGCCCCGGCGGTGCTCCCGTTGCCGGACCTGCGGTAAGGATGCCCGGGGCAGGAGGTGTTGGGGGGGCTGCGGGAGGGCCCTCTACTGAGGGGCCGGCCGGAACGGGAAATGTTCCCCCGGTACCTGAGCTTGCGGCTATTGGCGGTCAGGGCGGGCCACTGCGTACACCCCTGGAGCGGGACGTGATGGACGCCGACCGGACGGGCGGCATCAAGTTTGCCAGGATGTCTGCATTTTTTGCCCCGGCTGACCATTTTGCTCCCGGTGCCAGTTCCATGTACGGCGCCATGTGGGGCAACATTACAGCAGCGGGCCGGCTGGGCGTTAACATGTTCAGGAGCATATCGGAGATAAGGAAGCAGCACCGCGGTGAGGGCGGCCGGGAGCTGACGCTGGGCGAAGCTTTCAAGCTGTATACGCGCAGCCGTTCGGTAGCGGGCGCCGCGTTCAAAGTGGGAACCGTGGTGGCGGGGACGGCCCTCGGCTTCGGGCCTCCGACCGTGAGGCGGGTGCAGTTTGCGGCCGAAGCACCCGGTAGGGCATGGAATTATATTAAGGGAATGTGGAAGAGCTAATGCACTCGCAATAGCTCTAGACCAGCATGGCAGGTGGGAGCAAAAGTGGATGATATTTTTGAGCGTGCGCGGCGGCAGGCGGTGAGTGCGGTAAGAAGTTTTCTTTTGAGGAGGCTCCTGGCGTCCCTACTCTCTTACTTGGCGCCCTACCTGCTGCCAATAGCGGCGGCAGTGTTTATGGTGTTCACCCTCCTGCTGCTCGTAGCTGCTGTGTACGAGGTCATGGCCCCCATGCGCCTGCTCAGCGGTGTTGTGCCTGCGGCCACTGATGAAAAACTCGTCGAGCAATACCAGAAGCTGTGCGACGAGTATAACGTGAAGGAGACCTGGCTGGTGCCCGGTGAGGCGCAGGAAGGAAAAACTTACTATCCAGGAAAGGGCATTTCCCATATTGGCAGGCTGGCCGACCGCTATCATAACGACAGAAAGCTGGCTCTCACCTGGGGTGCCATTCATGCGCCTTCTCTGTACTGGACCTTTGCAAACGGAGCCGAAGAAATACCGGACCGGATTAAAAAAGTTGTCGCTGAAGAATTAAGACCCTATTTTTATTACAAGACATCGGAGGTAATCGTTATATCTAAAAAGACTGGCGATGTGGTGTCTCGGCAGACAGTGCATCTGTTGGTAGAGGCCTGCACTTATACCGGTCTTTACCAGTACTATTATGAGCCGGCAGAAGAAGAGACCGACGAGTTTATTATCAAGTACGAAAGGCTGCTGGATGTCAAGCAGGTGTGGGAGAACCCCTTCCAGCGGCTGGATGAGTTCTTGAAGGAACATTTTGGAGAAGGGGACAGGAGCATCGAGCTGGCGCGGACCGCCATACTTGAGGCCGGCCAGGCCTTTAGCCGTAAGGAGAAGCGCCTCGCATGGCTTATCAGTACCGGAGCGAATAGTATACTGGCTGTATCTGCGGCCATGGTGCCGCCAGAGCTGATGCCTTTCTTTAAGGAGGCGGAGAAGAAGTACGGCATACCGTGGTGGTTCCTAGCTGCCGTGGCACTCAGGGAGTCGTCCTTTGACCCGAATGCAGTCAACAAGGACACGAAATGCTTCGGGGTAATGCAGGTCAGCCCCGATAACTGGGCGCATTACGCCCCACTATTGGGGTTCGACCCGGAGAAAGACAAGTTTAACCCGCGTGCCCAGATAATGGTGGGCGCTTATCTATTGTACGAGCAGGGGCTAAAAGACGTCGACTGGAACGGGAACTGGCAGGAGCGGGCAGCCCCGGTGCTGGCGTTTTACGTGGGGGCTGGGACCGGAGAAGAGGCGGTGCAGAAAGCATATGCCATGGGGTATATCCCCGACATATATGCCTACGCTGAAAGGTTCCGTGTGTTCAGCACAGCAGTCTGGCCGGTGCCGTCGTCCAGGGAGATAACGGACACGTACCATCCTGAGGCGACGCTCTTAAGGAGGGCGCACCACGGGATAGACATAGCGGCCAGCCTGGGTGCGGATGTGGTGTCTGTATCGGCTGGTAAGGTGGAGACTACCGCCTGGGACGATACCTATGGGTACTATATTGATATTTCGGACGGGATTTACAGGTACCGGTACGCCCACCTGTCGTCCATACTGGTGAATCCGGGGCAGGATGTTTCGCCTGGCGACGTCATCGGCCTAGTGGGGTCAACGGGGAAATCCACGGGGCCGCACCTGCACTTTGAGGTGCATGATCTGGCGGTTGGGCACACTATAGACCCGCTGCTGGTGCTGGTGAAGTAGCGCATTGCCCTGGGTCGCAGGTCTTATCAGTGGCGGGTGTTTTTAAACAGCGACTATGAAACGTACCGAAAGGAGCTTAGAAATGGAGAAGAGCTTAGAAAAACAGATAGCCCGGATACGGGAGAACTTCTTTGGCGGGCGGGTTTACTTCCCCGCCGTTCTGGAGCTTCCGCTCCTCGAATCGGCTGCCGGCGAACCGCTGACCTTTATAACTTTGCTGGAGTGGCTGTCGGCGCCGTGGCCGGACTTTTGCCCGGGTGAGGAGTGGGTGGCGGATCCGCAGGGGGCCGCCCTCAGGGAGGACAGCGCCCTTTTGGGCCTGTGGCTGTCCTGGCGGGCCCGGTTTATGGGCGTTGTGCTTTCCATGAGGGACGCGGGCAAAGAGGTGCGGATAAGAAGGCTGTCGGGGGAGCGCGTCGGGAAGCACCTGGTGGAGGAGGTCCTGAGTCCGGAGGCACTGCTTGGTCAGGATGCTGACATTTTCGCGACGATGGCCGTGCTGAGAGATCCGGTGTTCGGTGATTGGGCCTGCGTTACGTGCACCCTGCATGACGCCGGGGGTTCGGCCTACGCGGCCGCGGCGGGGTGGAACGCCGGGGTTGTCGACTTTGGTGAGACGTTCGGTGAACTTTCGGAATGGGCAGAGAGGACGGCGCGGCTGGCGGGCAGGTTCATAGTGTGGGAGGATACCGCGCACCTCAAGCCCTACCCCCTGGGGGTCGAGCCTGCTACGATGATCACTTTGCCTTACGCGGAGGCTGGCTCCGGGGTGCGGCGGGACAAGAAGGGTTCCCGGGGCGTTAAGGGAGGCACGGTGGTCCCCTTTCCGGCCAGAAGGGCACCCCGGCAGTAAATGATATATTATGATATGACGAACAACAAAGGGAGACGTGGTGGAATATATGGTCCGAAGTGTTGTTAGGTGGAAGAGTTTTACGGCCCTTCTGGTGTTTTCCTGGGCTTGCGTCTTCTTGCTTGCCGGTTGCAGTTCACATGCAGAGAAGAAGGGGCCTTACGTAACAGAATTGGGACCTATAGCGACCAATGTGGCGGAGGAGAAGCGGTATGTGCGGGTCACGCTCGTTCTTGAAACCGGTAACGAGCCGCTACCGGAGACCGAGGTACCGAGGATCCGCGACGCAGTGATAAGCCTGTTACGCAGGAAGTCTGCGGTAGAGCTGGCGGATACGGCGACCTTGAAGCAGGAACTTCTGGAGGTAGTCCGCCGTGCTGTGGGCGGGCGGGTTTATGTCCAGGGTGTGTATTTCCGGGAACTTATTGTCCAGTAGGTTTTTTGCTATTTATCTGGCCGGGAACTGCAAGGTTTGAAAGCGGTAAAAAACCCCCGGATTGGAGACAAAATGAACATGTAGCGTACCAAGTACAGAAAACTCTTTCTTGAGATAGCAGAGGCGTGGGCAGTACAAACCCCGAGAAGTTTTAGTATGCAGGAGTGCTGACAGCAGTAGAGGAGAGATTTCGGTGTCAAGAAAAGCAAGAAAAGCCCTTACGACGCAGGCCGGCGTACCGGTGGAAGTCAAAAAGGCGGTAAGCGCTCTCCGGCAGAGCCTGAGGAAAGGCAGCGTTAACTTTGCGGAGCTTGCGAACCTTCCGGCGCTTGAGATGCTGGTGGGTAGTACGCTTACGTTCATTCCGCTAACGGAGTGGCTGGATTTTCCCTGGCCTGATTTCTGTCCGGCCAGCGAGTGGGAGAAGAACGCTATGGAGGCCGCCCTGAGGGAAATGAACATTCTGTACGGAATGTGGCTCGTATGGCGCGCGCACTTTGTGCGGGCGGCTGCTGCTTTGAGCCATGAAGGGAAAAAACTCAAGGTCAGACTTCCTTCGGGGCAAACGGTGGGTAAAACTCTTGTAGAGGAACTGGGCCGGACGGAGTTGCCGCCGAAGGAGAAGCTTTTCGTGACTTCGGCCCTCCAGAGGGATCCGGTGACTGGCGACTGGGCGTGCGTGACGTGTATGGTGCACGACAGGGAGGGTGCCGGATACGCGGCCGCGGTGGGGTGGAACGCCGCGGTAACAGATTTTCAGGCGACGGTCGAAGAGCTCAGGAAGTGGGCCCAGGAGTTCGTACCCTCGGTAGAGATGTATTCTGTGTGGGAAGACCCTGAAAACCTGCGGCCGTTCCCCCTTGGGGTCAGCCAGGACACGCTGATAACGCTTCCGTATATCGTCATCAGGTCGGAAGGGGCGGCCAGGCCCGCAAAACGCGGCGTGGTTATCCCGTTCCCTGGGGAGAAGGCCCGTGTGGAGAAGCGTTGATGTAACATTGTTCTCTAGACGTTTACGTCTGGTTGGGGGTGGTAGAATTTTGGAATTTCGGTTAAAATAACGATGAGATCACCGCTAGCATTCTGCGGGATATCAAAAAGCTACGAAGTCGAGATTTTTAGCGAGGGGGTCAGCGGGGTTCTTTGGGTTTTCCCAGGACAGGCCTACGTATTGCGATGATTGGAGACAGGGAAAATGGAGCTTGCAATAAAAGGGAAGGGAATGTTACAAAGCGGTGGTTCTACAAGGAAATTTTCTGGGACCAACCCCATGTAGCGCGCATGTCGCCGGAGGAACTGAAAGAATATATAGCGGCCCAAAGAGGTTGCCGGTGTGTTCATGATGATATTTTGCGCCGGTTCATCGAGCGAGGTTCGCTGACGGAAGCTGTTCAATTTTTTCCGCTGGAGGAAATAGAGCGGGGGCTCAATACATTCAAGTTTTGGGTAAACGTACCCGAGTGGCGGCTGCGGGCGTGGCGGAGGGCAGTAGAGTGGTTAAAAGATGAAAGACGTAAGACCGTCAGAACATAGAGAGTGCTATGCTTCGGAAGCGCAAAGGCGGGTTTTGTCGCGGTTATTTGAAACGCCCTTCATCCGCGATAACTTCTTTTTAACTGGAGGAACCTGCTTGGCAGTTTTTTACCTTGGACACAGAATTTCCGATGACGTAGAGCTCTTTCTTTTGCGTGAGATAAACTTGCTTGAATATACGGCGTTGTTTAGGGAAGCTGAAAAGGTGGAACGCGTAGTAGCTGAAAGTACTGGATACTGTTCTTATTTCTATGAAGGAAATGTTAAGGTGAATTTTGTTTGGGATAAATTTTCCAAAGACAGTGTTCCTTTAGAGTACGGTATTGGAAGCGGGCTAAAGGTGAAATTGGATAGTATTTCCAATATTGCCGTCAATAAACTTTGTGCCTTGGTAAGCAGGTTTATTCCACGCGATATAGTCGACTTGAGTGTGCTGTTCAAAAATAAAGTTCTCGTTCCTGAGGACTTTGAGCATATTTACGCTGCGGCTGCTCAGAGAGAAGCCTCCCTAGATGATCTGCTTTACGTTATGGGGCTTTTTGATGAAATATCAGCTGCAAACGAGAATATAGTTTCTGCGCTTAAGCCAGCACTTAAGATAGAACTTTCCGGGGAAGACGTAAAAGTTGTATTCCAAGATCTCGGAAGGCAGCTTAAGAAAATGTGCGCATGTCAGACAATGAAAAACCTCTTATCGACCCGAAACCGGCTTAACTTTAAGCTTTAGGTAGATATTTTGCGGGGCCCGGTACAAAAGGCGTACCGGGCTTTTCTTTTTGGCGGAAAGAAACAGATCCGGCTTGAGGTGCAGGTTTAACTGAAAAAAAGGGGGATGGAATTCATGAAGCAGGGAGACTGTCTGCAAGGGCAAGGTTTACCCGAAAAGATAGTAAAGCGCGACGGCAGGGTTGTCCCGTTTGACGCCATGAAGATAACTGCCGCAGTCCAGAAGGCCTTCAATGCGACGGGTACGGATGGAGATGCGTGGGAGGTAACCCGCCGTGTTATAGACCAGCTTGTTCAGGGTTCCAGCGGGGTGCCTTCAGTTGAGCAGGTGCAGGATTTGGTAGAAACGGCCCTAATGGAGCTCGGATATTACCATGCTGCGAAGGCGTACATCCTCTACCGGGAGCAGCGCAGGCGCATCCGCGAGATGAAATCCCTGGTGTCCCAGGACCTCATCGACCAATACCTGGAAGAAGCCGACTGGCGAGTCAGGGAAAACGCGAATATCGGTTATTCCCTTCAGGGCCTTAACAACTACCTAGTTGGCTCTCTGGCTGCCGAATACTGGCTGGAGCGCATTTACCCGCCGGAAGTGCGGGAGGCCCACAGGAACGGCGACTTTCATATCCATGACTTGAACCTTATGGCACCCTACTGCATGGGTTGGGACCTGGCGATGCTCCTGCAGGAAGGCTTTAACGGCGTGCCTGCCCACGCGGAGGCGAGGCCCCCGAAGCACTTGCGGTCTGCCCTGGGACAGCTTTACAACTTCCTGTACACCTGCCAGGGTGAGGCAGCGGGCGCTCAGGCTGTTTCAAACTTTGACACCCTTATGGCGCCCTACGTTCGGGCTGACAGCTTATCGTATCAGCAGGTGAGGCAGGCGGTCCAAGAGTTCATCTTCAACCTCAACGTACCTACCAGGGTTGGCTTCCAACCGCCGTTTACCAACGTGACTCTGGACGGTGGTGTTCCGGAGTTCATGAAGGCGGAGCCCGCAGTCGTGGGCGGACGGGAAATGCCGTTCACCTATGGGGACCTGGAAGAAGAAAGGGCGATGGTAGCCCGGGCCTTCTGCGAAGTGCTGCTGGAAGGTGACGCCAGTGGAAAGGGTTTTACTTTTCCGGTTCCCACGGTGAACGTCACGCCCGAGTTCTGGTCGAGACCTGAGGTGGACATCATATTCGAGGTGACTGCGAAGTACGGCTCCTTCTACTTCGGAAACTTCATCAATTCGGATCTGAGGCCCGAAGACGTGCGGAGTCTCTGCTGCCGCCTGCGGTTGGACAACCGGGAGCTCAGGAAGAGGGGTGGCGGTCTGTTCGGGGCCAACCCTCTTACAGGCTCCATCGGAGTAGTTACTCTCAACCTGCCCAGGCTAGCCTACCAGGCAGAGGACGAAGACGACTTCTTCTCCCGCCTGGCCCGGTTGGCGTCTGTAGCGGTCACGGCCCTGGAGCTGAAGCGGAAGGCTTTGGAGAAATTTGCTGACATGGGGCTTTATCCCTTTGCGGCCCGGTACCTGGCGGGCGTGAAGAAGCGCTTCGGGAAGCTTTTTGCCAACCACTTCTCGACTATAGGGGTGGTCGGCGGCAATGAGATGTGCCTCAACCTGCTGGGCGTGGGCATCGGCCATCCCGAAGGTAGGGCGTTTGCGCTCAAAGTGCTCGACTTCCTGAGGGAGTTCTGCCTCGGGGCCCAGGAGCGGACGGGGAACCTGTACAACCTCGAGGCGACCCCGGCGGAGGGCTGTTCCTACCGCCTTGCAAGGATAGACAAGATGAAGTGGCCGGATATAGTCGTGGCGAACGAACCGGCGTGGAAGAAGGGGGCGGAGCCGTACTACACGAACTCCACTCTTCTTCCCGTGGACGCCACGGATGATCCCGTGGAGTACCTGGAGCACCAGGAGGAGCTGCAGTGCGCCTACACCGGCGGCACGGTGGTCCACATCTGGCTCGGGGAGGAGAGGCCCGACCCTGGGGCCTGTGCGGAATTCGTGAAAAAAGTCTTCACGCAGTACCGCATTCCGTACCTCACGCTCACTCCGGTATATTCGGTCTGCCCTTCTCACGGGTACCGCTTCGGGAAACACGAAGTTTGCCCCGACTGCGGGGATCCCTGCGAGGTGTTCTCCCGTGTTGTGGGTTACTACCGGCCAGTGAGCAGGTGGAACGCCGGGAAGCAGGAGGAGTTCCGCGACAGGAAGATGTTCAGGTTGGGGGCGTAGGGCGTGATTATTGGGGGTTTGCTCAAAACGTCTTTTTCGGAGTACCCCGGGAAGGTGGCCGCAGTGGTGTTCACCATGGGCTGCAACTTCCGCTGCCCCTGGTGCCACAACCCGGGGCTGGTAGACCCCATGAGGTATGTTCACGAGGTTCCGGTAAGGGACGTGCTGCAGTTCCTGGAGGGCAGGCGGAAGTTTCTGGATGCGGTGGTCGTTTCCGGGGGCGAACCCACGCTGCAGGCAGACATTCTGAGCTTTCTCCGTGAACTCAAGTCTATGGGCTACGCGGTCAAGCTGGACACGAACGGCTCCAGGCCGGATGTCCTTGAGAAGCTCCTGGGGGAGGGGCTGGCGGACTGTGTAGCGGTGGACTACAAGGTGCCGTTTGGTCTTTACCGCAGGGTTCTAACTTCAGGATACACCGGCGCCGGCCCCTGCAATCCAAACCAGGTGAAGGCGAGCATTGCTGTTGCGCTGGGGCATTCTGAAAGTTACATCCGCACGACTGTAGTCCCAGACATCCATACTCCGGAGGTGCTGGGGAAGATGCGTAATGACCTGGAAAAACTGGTGCGCCCGGGTGTTACCGTTCCGGAACCGGGGTCGGGGAAGTGGCGGCTTCAAGAGTTTCGCGACACGGGAGACCTCCTCGGCCCGCGCGTGTGGGAAAGGCCGGGGTTTCTGGCGTGGTTCCGGAGGCAGTCTGGCAGCAGGAAAGCCGGCAGGGTGGCATGCGGGGTGAGAAGGTAATGAAGAACGCCGCGAAGGAGATTTCGCTCAAGCCCAGGCCTCCTGTGAAGTGGGCCGGGGGGAAGAGACAGCTGCTGGCGCAGCTCGAACCTCTCTTTCCCCAGCATTTCAACGTCTACCATGAGCCTTTCGTGGGCGGCGGCGCCGTGTTTTTCCACCTGCTTCCCCCGAAGGCCGTACTCATCGACAGCAATCCGGAGCTTATCAACTTCTACCTCGTCGTCCGGGACAGGCTGGATGAGTTCCTAAATGATGTCCGGAAGCACAGGAACGAAGCGGGTTACTACTACCGGCTGAGGGACGTTGACCCGGAGACTCTTTCCCCGGTGGAGCGGGCCTCCAGGTTCCTCTACCTTAACCGTACAGGGTACAACGGCCTCTGGCGGGTAAACCGCCAGGGCAGGTACAACGTTCCGTTTGGCAGGTACAGGAACCCGAGGATAGCGGACGAAGAAAACCTCCGTCTGGTGAGCGCCGCGCTGAAAAGAGCGGAAGTCATATTGGGGGACTTTTCGTTAGTTCTGGAGCACGCCAGGGCGGGCGATTTTGTGTACCTGGACCCGCCCTACGACCCGGTCTCGAAGACCGCGAGCTTTACGGCGTACACGGCCGGCGCGTTCGGCCCGGAGGAGCAAAAGCGGCTAGCGGAGGTGTTCAGGGCGCTCGACCGCCTGGGCTGCTTCGTGATGCTCTCCAACTCGGGCACGGAGTTCGTCCGGCGGCTGTACGAAGGCTACGATATCCGGGCCGTGCGGGCGAAGCGGGCGATTAGTTGCAAGTCGGATGGGCGGGGTTCGGTAGGGGAACTGGTCATTAGAAGTTACGCTTAAACAGATGTGGTCAACTTTCCTTGTGCCCATTGATTAGAAAAAATATGAAAAACTCGTTTAGGTCGGCAGGTATTGACTGTCTGGCATCGAATTTTTAAGCGGTAACGTTATCTATTTTGGCAGAGACGATAGACAAATTTGAGAAAACCAGGGAAGACCTCAGATAGAAATAGAAATATACGTTTAGCTGGTATACATAGAAAAGATTGCCGAAAGCCTTATTGGATAGGGTTTTCCCGTCTTGTTACCATGAAGTTGTGAAGAAGGAAGGGATTTTAGTGCAGAGAGGATCGGTGTTGGGGATAAGTTTTACTGTTACAACAAGAGAGAGAAAAAGCCCTTTTGTTCGCCTATTTACCAAGACACCGGCTGGTGTCATTTGCCCGCATTTTTATGAGCTAATTCTTTCAAATGGATGTCCGTACGATTGCGCATACTGCTACTTGCGACTTACTTTTCGCGGGAAAAAGGATCCAGTACTTTATACCAACCGATGGGAGAAAGTTGAGGATGAAATAAGGATGGCGGGACCAGGAGTTTTTTCGACCGGAGAACTAGCCGATAGCCTTGCTGTTTTGCCCCCTTTGTTGCCACGGGCTATAGAGTATTTTAGAACTCAGAAAGACAAGTATTTGCTTTTGACTACAAAGAGCTGTAATACAAAACTGTTTGAGGAGCTTTCTCCGACTCGACAGGTGATAATTAGCTTTTCAATAAATGCTCCTGAAGTGGCCTCAAAGTATGAACGTTTAGCTCCATCACCCTTTGACAGGCTGAACGCTGCAACTAGATTATTAGAACTTGGTTGGAGGGTTCGGGTCCGAATAGATCCGGTAATTATTGAAGGTGTTCAGCATGATAATATTTCTATATACCGCAAAATATGCAAGATAGTCGGACAACTCGGTGTTGAACGCGTGACAGTGGGAACGTTACGACAGTATCCTGGGTTGCATCGCTTTGCACCGAGTGCGCCAAGGGGTGGCCTTGTTAAGGCACCTGACGGGCGCATGAGGTATTCTTTATCCGTGCGAGTGAGAACTTACAATATGATAGCTGAGTGGCTCGGATTTGAACCGGCTTTATGTAAAGAAACATATGAGGTTTGGGAGATGCTAACTTGGAGATACCGGGGTTGCAATTGTACAGTCTAATCTGCGAAGGAAATAAATGTTCCCTCGGGGAAACCTCTATTTTTGCCGGGTGGCCTTTCTACACTTATCTTAGGCGGTTGACTGCCAGCTAGAATTGTCAAGGCGGGCCGTACATGGCGCTGGAGATATGGAGTTTCACAAATAACGAAATGCTCTATCTGCTCAATTGAGAGTTTTTGTCCCCGAAATTTGCGCTCAAGTAGAAATGCCAAGTTATTACGATGGATATCGTCTGGATCAAAGATGGAGAGCTGGCCGGCATGGTGTTTGGAAGTTTCAAAAGCTGAAAATCGAAAATAGCCTGTCTCATCTACTTTCCACATAGCATTTTTCATCTCTTTTAGGCCCTCAATCCTGTTTGTGGAGAAGATTAAGAAATATTTTGTTCGGTTGTTTTTGTCTTTTATCTCGAAAGAACGCACGTACCGATGTCCGGTAGCCTTTTGTAGCTGGGACACGTAAAGGTTTGTTAAGAATTGTTTTCGCTCTTGGGGACATGTTAGTGAAAGGACTTTTTTCCATTCGTCGGTACCAAACAGGAGGGTGGTTTTATTTTCATGTGTTTCACACCATCTATTGACAGCGTCATACATAAAATTAAACAATACTTCACAGCTGGGATAGCGTAAAATCTTGGCTATTAACTGGAGTGGAACACCAGATAGTCCGAACGGGTCTACAAAAACGAAAGATGGCGCTAGTGTTTGTTGCTGTTTTTCCAGCTCGGAAAGTACAGTTTCCATTACTTCTTCGAACGAAGATGGGATTACACTATAGTGGATTCCACTGGATTTCAGAGATGAGGAAGGAAATCTTTCTTCACACAACTTCTGTAAAAACGTAGCTCTTTCTGTGTCACTTTCAATAAATAACATTCTGATTTCAGCTCTGAATTTATGACGAAGTACGTGTTCCGAAACAATCCTTAAAGCGATTAAAGGAGATCCTTCTTCGCCAGTACTGTACAATCCTGGACCGGCAAATCCGTCAATGTAAACAATCCGTTTAAATTTTTGCCCCAATATAGGGAACCACGC
This sequence comes from Thermanaeromonas toyohensis ToBE, assembly GCF_900176005.1. Taxonomy (NCBI): domain Bacteria; kingdom Bacillati; phylum Bacillota; class Clostridia; order Neomoorellales; family Neomoorellaceae; genus Thermanaeromonas; species Thermanaeromonas toyohensis. The sequence continues at coordinate 1,493,584 of NZ_LT838272.1, forward strand.
CTTTAGATACTCCCTAAGAACAGTGTGTTTTGCTTTAGAGTGCTCCTCTAATGGCCATATGAGGGTATCCATTTAACTCCCTCCAAAGAAAATGCTCGTCATAACTTATATTCTACTTATTTCTGCAATTTCCTTCCAAACCTAGCAGTAACTTCTGTTATATGCTCGTGCAGGAGTTTTTAGGATGTTGGACTGGCGGGGTTACTTCGTGATACCTTCGAATTCGGATAGAAGGTTCATCCTGCATCTGTGCGAGAGCTACGATATCCGGACCGTGCGGGCGAAGCGGCCGATCAACTGCAGGGCTGATGGACGGGGCCCGGTGGCGGAGCTGGTCATCCGGAATTATTCATGATATGCTTCAGGCGGGTGGCAAGGTTGAAAAAGGGGGAGCGTTTGATGTCGCAGTGGCTCCAGTGCTATCTCCAGCTGGCGCCGTGGCTGACTTTTGCGATATTTGTTCTGGGACTGCTTCCGGGATACTTCTGGTGGCTCATTACCGGAAGCCTCGGGGCGGCGCGGGCCGTGCTGCTGGCGTCTTTGAAGGCCAGCTTTGTGGTTGGTGTTCTTAATTGGGCGGTGGCAGCTTTTCTGTTGCCGTTCTGGGCGTTTTCTGGTGTAAAGATTCAGTCTTCCAGCAAGGAGTGCTGGGCTTTCGCGGTTTTAGGTGCGTGGCTGCTGGGCTGCGTGGCAGTGCTCGGCATCGTGCTCGCGACGGGTGACGCGCTGCTTTCTGCTCGGGTCGGGACCGCAGTGTTTTTTGCTGGAATACCTGCTGGCCGGGCTCTTCAGAAGGTCGTCCAGAGGCATCTGGAGAGGGATGCTAGCAGCGGGCAAGACAAGAAATAGTTAGGTCGGCGGGACGGCGTGAAGGCAACAGAGGAGTTTTTATTTTTAATTTTTGCAGGACGAAAATGGTTTTCGGTGCCCGAGGACGGCTCTAAAAGAGGACAAATCGCTTGTGGTGATTTTTTTTGGAATACCGCAGGGGGGAGACCGCATGCAGTACAGGAATTTTAAGGAATTTCTTTATAAAAATCCGCCCCCGAAAACCTACCCCCTTGTGGGGTGGGATGAAGGGGCACATTTGAGCGTTAAAATTAAACATATCAACGAAACTTCTGTTTTTGTAGTAGAACAAGGTTACGGAAAGAAAAATCAGCCATTGCGTATACAACATCAACTACCATATTGTTTTTTGTCCCAAGTACCGGCACGAAGTAATTAAGGATGGTGTCGCTAAAGCAATTAAAGACGTTGTTCAAGGAATATGTGCAACTTATGGTTATGATCTAATCCAAGTGGCCCCAGCGGAGATCGTCAAGCGGCTCAAGAGCATTACGGCTAATAGGATATTCGCCGCCTTTCCCGATATGAAAAAGAAGCATTTTTGGGGCAGTGGTCTCTGGAGCAGGGGCTATTATATCGGCACGGGCGGCAATGTCGCTGCCGAAACCATCCGCAGGTACATTGAAACCCAGAAGTCTTTGGGGAAGGAGGTGAAAGAGAAATGAGCCGGCTAAAGAACAGCGTGCTGGCGAAACGGGGCGTGACCGGGGCTGAAGGCGATGTCCTGGTAGAAAAGATTCCCCTCCGGTTAAGGCCTGAGGAAGAGGCGCTCGCCAGGGACATCCAGAGGGAATCCGCCAGGGTGTGGAACACTGTAATGACCATCCACCGCCTCTTCTGGTTTAAGTACGGCATATGGATAGACGAGGCCATGATGAAGGACTTCGTCAAGGGAAGATTTGAAGTCCATTCTCAGGATGTGCAGGCCATCGTCGAGACCTACTACGAGTGCTGGGAAAGGACGAAGAAGCTCCACGAAGAAGGGCACACGGAGTGGCGCTATCCCTGGCGGCTGAAGCGGTTCTTCACCTCCACCTGGAAGGTGACCGGCATCACCGTAGAAGGGGGATACTTAAGGCTGTCCAACGGCTGGAAGAGACCGCCGCTCAGGATAAAACTGCCGTCAAGACTGAAGGGGTTAGAAATCAAGCAGGTCCAGCTGGTGTGGCACCGCAACGGGTACTGGCTGCACGTAGCGGTGGTGAAGCCCGCCCTGGAGAGAGTACAGGGGGACACCGTGGCAGCAGCGGACCCGGGAGAGGTGCATGCGTTGACCCTGACCGATGGTAAAGAGGCCCTGGTCATCAGTGGGAGGCACCTCCGGTCCCTGCACCGCCTGCGGAACAAGACCCTGAGGAAGTTCCAGAAGGCGCTTTCGCGCTGCAAGAAAGGGTCCAACCGCTGGAGGAAGCTCCTTGAGGCCAAGTACCGGTTCCTGAACTGGGTGGAGGCCCAGATATTGCATGTTGAGCATGCGATCACGAAGCTGGCGGTAGAGTGGTGCGTCCAGCGCGGGGTGAAGAAGGTGTACTATGGTGATCCTCAGGGGGTGAGGGAGCAGGACTGTGGGCGCTACCACAACCAGCGGATGGGCCAGTGGAGCTTCGGGCGGCTGCGTGACCTTCTGGAATACAAGCTGAAGCGGCACAGCATTACTCTGGAGAAGATCGGAGAAGGCGGCACATCCGGGACATGTCCGAAGTGCGGGCACTATACCCGGCAGAGCGGGCGCATATTCCGGTGCGGGAACTGCGGCTTCAGCGGGGTTCACCGGGATGTGGTAGGCGCTTCGGGTATTCTGGACGTAGCGGTGAACGGCCACTTTACTAAAGACCGTGATTTGCCAGGGAAGGTAGTATACTTGCGGCCGCGTGTGCTGGCACCGGTGGGCCAAAAGCACAGGGGGCCCGCAGCAGCCTGAAGCTGGAAACGTATCTACGCTGAGTAGTAGACGCCCATGGACCGGGCCGTCCGGCGCCTGGGGTCTACCTGGGCGCCTGGATGTAGCGCACTGAGGGGGAGTAAGACCTGTCGTCAGGCAGGCATCTCCCGGTGAGGTGCTGAGGACCGCAGGGTTGAGCCGGGCTTATTAAAGAAGCCGCCGGGCTCGCCCCGGCGGAGGTTCACGACCATTTATTTGTGGGTGTAATATTGGGGCTGTTTTTGGCTTTTACTTTTTTTCCTCACTCTCGGACGCGAGTGGTCCTGCAGGACTGGGATCGTATAGTGGCTTAATTTCAGTTCTTACGCTTATTGGCTCAGTGACTAGTCAACTACCTCCTACTGAAGTAGGGGGCATGCGGCGAGGAGCCGTGCGAACCGGTGCTGCTTCTATGGGGCAGCGATCCGGCGGTGTTGACTCGTCCTGGTGAAGCCGGCGGTGCCCCTGTCCACAAGGGCAGCGTTGTCCCAACTGGCTCGCGGCGGGGCGCACCCCTGGGGGCGCAAGCCTTTTAGGTCCGCGCACGGTGGAGGGACTGGGGTATGGAACCCGCGGAAGCGGTGACCGGGGCGTTATGCCCCGCCCCGAAAGGGGCTTTTAGAGCAACAGCTGCGTCATGGTAATGTTTCTGTGGGGGCAAAAGGGGCGGGAGGAGCAGGCGACCGACCGGCACCCGAGGAACCTGACCATTGTCCAGAAGGGGAGGGGCCGGGGGTGGAAGCCTGTGATAGTAGCGGCGCTCCCCTCCTGACTGAAGTCAGAAGGACTCGCGCCGCAGTGTTTTTCTTGGATGCTTAACTGCTTTAATGAAAGAACGGCGTTTGCCAATTGCTTCAGGGGTTGCAGGACGTTCGCTGGCACAGGAGCTTCGCAGTTTAGGCAGAAAGGGCTCTTTGTCTTCAGAATGGCTTCGAAGGTAACTGAGTAATCTTCTCCGCACTTGCAGCAAATTCTGATTTTCATTGTCTCTTCCTCCTCTTTCCCCCTGCCCCTTTTAATGTTGGCGACGGCGATATTGGCGGTGATTTTCCTAGTGGGGGCGGTTATATGAAGCTAGAAAGGTTCTATTTGACTTTGTTGCGAACAATTGGGTAAGAGCGCTTTGTGGCATTTTTTGGAATATACAAAGAGAGCTGTTTGAGATAGTGGTGGCCTTTATTCGGAAACCAATAGTTTATCGGTGATCTTGCGTCAGCAGGAAGGAGTGGCGGTTGGTGATTGAGAGATCGTTCCACTTTTTTTACAAGTGTTTTGGCGTTATAGGTGGCTTGATGATTATTAGTTTGGGGCTAAGACTTGCTGGGGCGGAAGGGGTTGGTATGGTAATTTATTACATTGGACTGGCTATTTTAATAGTGCTGGCAGCCATAGGAGTATTAGCACGTTGAACAGTATTAGACACCAACAGAGAGAAAATATTACGGTGCGTATCGGATATCTGACGGCCGACATTTTTGCCTGATGTTCGGCGAAAAGCAAGAAGTCTTTTATGGTTTCAGCGTTAAGTCCTTTCTGTTGTAAGTACATTTCAGCTAGCTGAGTCGAACTTAATATCGCATCAAGTTCCATTGGGATACTGCCGGCAAGAAAAGTAACGATGAAGAAAAGCTTTAGCGGGAATACCAAAAGAGAAGACCCCGGGTTAAATCCCACAGCCAGTGTAACCAAAAGGAGAAAATACCGGGGAACACAGGCACGGTATTAGATCACCAGGAGGTGATAATAGTGATTGTCCATGATGATTTGGAGAAGTTTCTGAAAGCGGGTTCGAATTTATGGTGGCCCGCTTTTATGACTGATGCGGAGTATATTAAAGATTGGTTACTTCCTTTCGTAGAGTCGTGTCAAAAGAGAGGAATACCCACGTACAAAGCGCTTGTCATTTTAGAGGCTATGAAGCGTAGTATATTGTATGTTAGCAAAGTCGAATTACCTCCAGGGGGACGGTGGTACTGGTAAGTCCTGGTGAGCTGAATGATTGGTATACTGAGTTAAAGAGAGATTTAACTGTATTTTCTAATATTGAATTGTATCTGTAATTAGGCTACCAGATATCAAAGTTACAAGCTGTCGAAATCTGTCGGTCAACTACCCCGTCCTGAAGGACGGGGCTTGCAGGCGGGGGCGTACTGTCTGTGAGCTTCCCTTTTAGGGAGGTAGTTGAACGTGGGTGTACCGTTGCAGTACCTGACGTTTCAGGGCGACACTCCCAGCTCTGAGAGACACCGGTGCAATCCCGGGGCCTGACGCGTGGTGCAGCGGTACGCCTCAGGGAGACCCACCACCTTTTGGTGCCCGGATCACAGGGCTCCTTGTGGGAGGTATCCATGTGCTATTCACTGTAGACAGGAATGGGAACCCCGGTCATCCGACCAGGAGATTTGACATGATCCGGAAGCTGAAGAAGCGGAAGAGGGTAAGGATTATCGGCGGCGGGAAATCGGGCAAGCCGCCGGTTGTTATCTTTCTGGACAGGGAATTTGACTATTCGCGCACTGTAGGGAGAAAGCTGGTCATAGTCCTAGACCCTGGTTACCGCTATATAGGTTTTGCCGTATGCGAACCGAGGGGTGGGAAGCTGGTGGTTTACTGCCGCGGTGTCCTCCGTACGCGGATTCCTGAGATCAAAGGGCTGATGTCCGATAGGAGGTCCTTCCGCAGGTTCAGGAGGTATCTGTCGCGGTACAAGAAGAAGCGCCTTTCTGCGAGGCAGTGCAGGGTGCTGACCAAGTTCAAGGTACCGAGGAACGTCAGGTCGAAGGACAGGAGCAATGCCACCCTCAGGCACGGCGTAGAGACGCACCTGAACCTTTACCGGAAACTGCTCAGGTTTTTCCCTTTTCCGGCACACCAGGTAGAGTTTGTCATGGAGGACAACGTATTCGACGTCAGGGCCATGACGTGGGGCAAGGTGTACGGTGCTGATTATCAGAGGTCGCCCCGCGCTCCTGAGGGTGAAAGAAAATGCATTCTGTGTGGTTCGCAAGAGGACCTTCACCGGCACCATCTTGTTCCGCGGAAGAGCGGCGGCACGGAAGTCAGGGAGAACAAGGTGTACCTCTGCGTGGGCTGCCATGAAGAGGTCCACGCCGGCAGGGTGTTTCTTCCGGTCAGGGGCATCAAGCAGTGGCGCGAGCTGGGGACGATGAACGCTGTTATGGGGGTACTGCGTGAGGTGCCGTCTATCAGCTTTGTGCCTGCGCCCGAGGTGGTCCTCAAGAGGAGGGAGTTGGGACTGGAGAAGGACCATGCTGATGACGGTCTTGCGGCGGCAGCCGCTTTCTGCGGCTGTACTGGTTTTGACGCCTCTGTGGAACGCCGTCTCATGCTGGTCAAATTCAGGAGGCACGCCAGGGCGAGGGTACACGCTCAGAGGGACAGGCTCTACAAGGTAGACGGAGTGATCATAGCGAGGAATAGGCGGAAGAGGGGGGACCAGAAGGATCCTTCCTTTGCCGATGTGTTTCCTCTTTCTCCAGAGCAGCAGAGAGGCCTGAAGGTATACCCGGGAACCAAAATACTCAACCCGTTCAGGAACGATGTTTTAACCATCGGAGGCGACGTCTGGGTTCATATTCCGACCGGCAGGCGTTTTGTAGCGACCGGTGTGATATCGGAGAAGTACCTGTACTCTCCGATGCTAGAGGAAATTACAGGAAAGTCATACATTCACCCCGACCAGTGCCGGCGAGTGATCCGCAATGAAGGGATAGTAGTATGGAGCTAGCCGCCTTTCATCTCCGCCCTGAAGGGCGGAGTCTTCCCGGCGGCAGAAGATAAAATACAGAAGGTGGTATTCGGTGCTTTATAGAACGCATTTTGCAGCCGGTCTCTGTACCGGCTTTCTTATTGCCGCGAAAACGGGTGGGGATGTTGGTCCAGTAGTACTGGCGTCAGCGGTGGGGGCCCTGTTGCCAGACATAGACCAGCCCCGGTCATATATAGGGCGAAAGGTCCCCGTGTCCTACGGGGCATACCTGGTAGCGGGGCACCGTGGGTTGTTCCATTCGCTGGTTGGGGCAGTTGGAATTGCCCTGCTTGCTTTGGTGGCCCTCCAGAAATGGACGCCAGCCCACAGTTTTTTATGGCTCTCTCTGGCAGCTGGTTACCTGTCGCACCTGGCGCTGGATACTCTTAATCCCAGCGGTGTCCCGTGGCTGTGGCCCCTGAAGCTAAGGGCGAGCATACCGCTGGTGAGGACCGGAAGCGTATGGGAGAGACTTTTTGTGAGCCTGCCTCTTTACTTGGTGGTAGCGTTCATGGCTATGCCAGCGTTAAAAGGAACTATGTTGGATTTGGTTCGGGCTGGCAGGAATTTTGCAAAAGTGTTCCAGTTACGCTTTTGAAGACCGTTTTGGGGGATGGAGAAAGTGTCGGTTGCAAGGTATTTGCTGGTAAGAAAATGTTTGATGGTTAGTTTCTTTTTGCTACTGGGCAGTATGGGTGTGAATCTATTCAATTTGACGAATTTAGAAGTATTGAGTATTGCACTTTGGGCTTTGGCTCTGTTGTTTTTGGTAAAGGCCCTTTTGTTATTCTTGGTGCTAGCGTAGGCCCGTGAACAGGTGCTAAACTATGTGGAAGGGATAGCATTGTTTGGAAATGCTGCATTCGAAGGCTCCCGCGGGGTAGGGCGAGAAAGGAAGAGCCCTTTTGTTCGGTTGTTTACCAAAACCCCAACTGATGTTCTGTGCCCTCATTTCTATGAGCTGATTCTCTCAAATGGGTGCCCTTATGACTGTGCTTACTGCTACCTGCGGCTTACGTTTCGCGGCAGGAAGGAGCCCGTGGTGTTCACCAATTCCTGGCAGCAGGTACAGAACGAGTTGGACAGGGCTGGGCCGGGTGTTTTCTCCACGGGTGAACTGGCTGACAGCCTTGCTGTTGTGCCCCCTTTGCTGGGGGAAGCCATAGAATATTTCAGGGGGCAGAAGCAGAAGTACCTGCTCTTGACCACGAAGAGCTGCAATGTAAAGCTGTTTGAATGTAAAGCTGTTTGATAGAATTAAGCCAACCCCGCAGGTAATAATTAGCTTTTCCATTAACGCCCCGGAGATTGCGTCAAAGTGCGAACGGTTGGCCCCCTCGCCGTTTTCACGGCTGGGTGCCGCGGCCAGGTTGTTGGAACTCGGCTGGCGGGTACGTATCAGGTTAGACCCCGTAATTGTCGAAGGCGGGATTGAGGGAATGGAAGCGTACCGCGATATTTGTAAGCAGATTAAGGGCCTTGGCCCCGAACGGGTAACGGTGGGGACTTTGCGGCAGTACCCGGGATTGTACCGTTTTGCGCCTGATGCGCCACGCAGTGGGTTAGGTAAAGCACCTGACGGCAGGATGAGGTATCCTGTGGCCGTCCGTGTAAAGGTATATCGGATGCTGGCTGATTGGTTCGGCTGTCAGTGGCCCCACGGCTGAGGCCGGGGCCTTGCCGGTGTTAGGCCGGCAGCTTCCGCTTTAAGCGTGGGGTGGGATGGCGGTACTCCCAGCAACAGCTGACTAGACGGTGTCTCCATCTTAGGAGGCGCAGTCGCACCGGGGAACTGAGAAGCGGTCCGGGGTATTTCGCAAGCCCCGGGGTACCGCGGCAGAACCGCCTAATGCCTGAAACGTTACCCTGCGGCAGGAGACCGCAGGGGAGTTCTCCGGGCAGCGTCGATGCGACCGCAACCCTTGGGGGCCGCAATCGGCACCCCGGAAGGGGGAAAGCGAAGTGGAGTACGGAGTGTCACAGAACGAAATAAGCAAGGCCTGTGCTCTGTATTTTTCGGAGCGTATTCCCGTGGTGTCGAGGGACGGCAGGCCGCTGATGCCGTGCCGTCCAGCCAAGGCACGGAAATTGCTTTCTTCCGGGAAGGCAGAGCCACGCTGGTCCAAGCTGGGGCTGTTTTACATTCAGCTCGGGATAGACATTAAGTCGGAGTACAATGGCGGCGGTCAGAGCTTCGTACTGGCACACGACCCTGGTTCCAAGTTCGACGGGATGGCCCTGGGGTGCAAGTTCGTCCAGCTGCGGTTTATGGTCATCCTGCCGCAAAAGGTGGCGGGTAAGATGAAGAACCGCCGGGAGCTGCGCCGGGGGAGGAGGTACCGCAACTGCCGCAGGCGCCCCTACCGGCCGAGGAGCCCTGGACCGTACTGGATAGCCCCTACGCAGCTGGCCAAGGTCCTTTTCCGGTTGGCAGTGGTAGAGGAACTATGTCGTTTGTTTCCAATCTCTCATTTTATCGTGGAGGACGTGCGCTTCAACCACTTCCGGTTCCGGCACGGGAAGCACTTTTCCACGGCAGAAATTGGTAAAACACGGTATTATTCAGAACTCTGCAGGCTGGGGGTTTTGGTCCTGGTGGAGGGTTGGCAGACGAAGTTGTGGCGTGAGGGCGCCGGGTTGAAGAAAGTTACGCGGAAGGATGCGTTAATTCCCGGTTCTCATGCGAACGACGCCGTGGCCATGCTTTGGGGACTGGCTGGCTGCGGGGTCAACGAGGGTGCTCCGTTTTACGTACTGCGCCGGCCGGAATTTGCAAGGCGGAGCCTTCACCGGCAGAACTTCCAGAAGGGCTGCGTCCGGTCCCTATTTGGCGGGACCAGCAACGGTAGTTTTCTGCGGAAAGGGGACTACGTAGAAGCGGAGAAGGCAGGAAAAGTGTACCGCGGTTGGGTATGTGGGCTGCCCACGGAGACGACCCCACTTGTGGGGGTTATGGACGCCAGGGGTGTACGCATTGGCCAGTTTGCGCCGGGGAAGGTGCGCCTGCTGCAGCGGGGGCACAACATTCTTTGGGAGAGGGTAATGTGAGCGAGGCGCTTCCTCCTCACGGCTGAAGCCGGGGGACTCCGGCGCTGAGATTTTTGTTGAACCTGCGCTTTGCAAGGAGACGCGTCAGGTGTGGGAGCGTAAAAACAGTTGCTTGATTGGCAGTTCCGTGGATACAATTGTACTTCTTAACACGGAAACTGATGGGGGAGGATTGACCAGTCAGAAAGTAGAAGAATATTCTAGCCAGCAGATACCAAAGCAAACTGGAGCGCTGCTCCCGATATGGTGGAGGGGGATACGCCCATGAAACTCCCGGAATGCCTAAGCCCGCTTTTTAGGAATTATGCTTTTGATTGTTTGGATACTGAGGAACATGCCGAACTCGTGATAAAGACGGTGTTGGTCCGTGGCACCTGGGAACAGGTAATCTGGTTGTTTGACTTTTACGGCTTTGACAGAATAAAGGACGTGTTTCTCAAGGATATTTACGGTCTCCGGGAATTGCCTGATCCGACGGTGAACCTGTGGGGACTGCTGTTTCTGGATGAAAAAGAATATTGGGAAGACAGGAGAAGGCGGGAAAGGATGTCGCGCGCTGAAAAGTTGCGGCCCCGCCGCCTGGCCGGGGGGAACGCCGGTAGCGGAAACCTGGTGCCTGGGCAGTGGGAATAAAGCAACGCTTTTTCATTCCAGAAGAGCTTAAAGCCGTAATTTTAGTGCCACTTCTGGAAGGTCCGGAAGGGGGGTGGTGTTATACGTGTACTCTTGGCTACCGGTATAGAGGAGCTCGACAAAGCCTTGGCAGCAGGCCTGGCTGATGCCGGAATAGAAGTTGCGGGCGAATGCTACGTCCGGGAGTATACCCTGGAGACGGCTAAACAGAGAGGGGCAGACACGGTCGTTTTAGGGCCACACTTGGAGGGGCACTGCGACCTGGTGAAAGACGTTATATTTTCCCTCAGGAGAGCTGGTATGCGTGTGGTACTGTTGTCAGGATCACGTAATGATCGCAATGCTTTAAAGCTAACCGCACGGGCAATGGCCTATGGTGTGTATGATGTGTTATTTGACCCTGTGAGCACGGATAAGCTGGTGCAACGGTTAAAGAAGCCAGGAACTTTAGGAGAGTTGCTGGGCGAGGTGGCCGATCTTGTCAAAGTCCAGGATGTAGCGGCAAAAGAAATAGAAGGGCTGGTTTCCCCTGTGGATGAGAGATGTACAACGGAAGAAGTTGTTCAGGGAGAGAGCGAAATTCATGATACTGCAGAAAAGGTTCCGCTTGTACGTTTGCCTTCGGTAAGGGGACGCATCAAGAGGTTACCGTTGACGAGAAAGCCCGGTTCAGTTGGTAGTTCGGAGACCAGTGCGGAGGAAGGCGGGAACGTTGACGGCGCAGTCAGTGGATATGTTTTTTCAGGTCATGGCGGGGAGGCCGCGTATCTGGATAGTCTTACGGGGTGTTATACAAGGCGCTACGCGGAAGAGGTGCTTTCGCTTGACGGTCGGTACGCGGTAGCGTTTATAGACCTGGACGGGTTTAAGGCTGTGAACGATACGCTCGGGCACGAAGCCGGGGACAGGGTTCTCAGCGCTTTTGGGGACGTTCTCAGGCAAAGCGTACGGAGTATGGACGTCGTTATCAGGTGGGGTGGGGACGAATTTGTGGTAGTCCTTCCCGGCGTGGGGCCCGAAGAGGCTGACGCTGTAATTGAACGGATACGGACTGCCTGGTCAGCTGCTCACCCGAAGGTGGGGGTTTTCCGTGTTGGGTTTTCTGTGGGGGTCACTACGGGAGAAGGGCACGGGCGGCTCCGTGAAGTCATTGAAGAGGCCGACAGGTTGATGTACGCAGATAAAAAAGTCAGGAAGGCCCGGAGAGCATGGGAGGAAAGAAAGAGGTTCTGCTTCCGGCAGCCGAATGGAAGGGTGGGTGTGGCCACGACCGCGCAGCGTACTGTGTTGGCGAATATCCTCAGCCGGGTACTCCTGATGAGCAGGGTAGCGGTCTTGGCGGGCCTGAAGTTTGCTGTTGTGGTGGCAGTAGTGTTCTTTACTGTCTACCTGGTTGATGTTGCGGTCGCTGCTGTGGGGGGATATGCGCCCGTACTGCACGAAGCCGGGACGTTGGTAAGGGAGTTGTGGGTGAAGATTACCCGGATGCTTTAGTGGCGTTACAGCTGATTGCTCTTTAGCATGACAGCCAACCTGTGGCGGAGAGCCGTAGAATACGGTTGTAGGCTGGGAGTTAGTGAGTACGGACCGCACAATCAAAATGGCGTGCGGTCCGTTATTGTTGGTTGAAAGGAGGGAGGAGCCGCTTTTTCGCTTTTAGGGTGATCTGGCGGCGCCGTAATTGGCATGATAGGGGTGCTGTATCTTTTCCTGTCTGTTGTAGCGCTGCGTTTGGGAGTAGGTACGGGTCTGTGCCTCAGCGGTATTTGTCGCGAATACTCACTCGAATTCATGTCAAGATCCCTCTGGCTCTGGGGTGCCCTGTTTTACGCCCTGGTTGGTGTACTGTCCGCGGCGGGCCGGAAGCGGGCTGCACTGTGGGTTGCCGTGATAGGATGCATCAGTCATTACAGTTTGATCGTTTACGGATGGTTAACCGGTATACCGCCGTGTTCCCTGTGCTGGAAGTTTGCCGCTGTGGAGACTGTTTTGCCGGTACTGCTCGTATTCGAGAAAGGGACAACCCGGAGGGTTCTGTTCTACGCCGCATGTTCAGTGCTTGCCGTTTCGGCAGTGCTGGTCGTGGTGAACCCCGGTGCCGGGTACGGTGCACCGGTTAGCTATGCCGGTGGCCCCAGGATAGATCTTCCACAGGACAGCCTTCTGACGGCGGGTACTGTTGAAGAGGGCAGGGGGAAGGCTCCTGGCGACGGGCGCTCTGATGGCAGTACTAGACCGGAGGGTGAGCCTGAAGGAGGTAGAGGAACTGGTGTGCGTGCCGTACCGGAAGTCTCGGGGAGAAAAACTGGTGTACTCGTTGTGTATGGCCCTGATGGTTCACAGACGGTTCTTAATCCGCGGGAGCGGCCCGTGATGTTTGTGGCTGTCTGGTGCCACTTCTGTGCAGAGGCGTTGAAGGCTTTGAAGGGTGTGCCTTTAGATAAAAGGCCCCACCTGGTGTTTACCTACTTAAGGCCGGGAGACGTCGAGAAGGCAGGCGAAAAGCTTGGTCTGTACGGGCTTTCTGACCAGCCTTACTACCTGTTGAACGAACCGCCTGAGGCTGTTCAGGGAGTGCCGTCAGTGTTAACGGTATCCGGGGATGTGGTCATGGGGCAGGCAGCCGTCCGACAATTTTTGTCTCGGCTGCTCTAACCACGGGGCGTACTCTGGAGGCGATACAGCGATGTGGTAGAATTGGCAAAAATATCATCCCATCGGACAGAAGTATTTCCAATGCTATCCATTGCGGTACCGGTGGTGTCATAGACCCCACGGCTGAAGCCGGGGGCTTGCCTTCCGGGTTTCAGCCGTAGGCCTTAAGGCCTGGCTATGACCAGCCTCGGGGCCGGACCTGAAGGACAAGGGGATGAAGGCACTACGTTGGCAGCGGGTCCAGGACCCACTCCGGGATGCTCTTCCAGTTCCGGACCCTGGAAGCCCCGGCTGCAGACAGCCATCGGGGTAAGGGCGAAACGGGCCGGGGCGAGCGCCGGCTGCCAACATTGGCGAGGAGGGTGCCGGGGAGAGTCCGCCCCGGCGCGTCACCAGCCCCGTAAGGGGTTCCCCCGCAAGGGGGAAAAGATGGGGGTGCGGAGCATGATTTTTGTTTTGGACAGGAAGAAAAAACCGCTGATGCCCTGTTCCGAGAAGCGTGCGAGGGAGCTTTTGCGGGAGGGGCGGGCTGCGGTGCACCGCCTGGTCCCGTTCGTCATCCGGCTGAAGGACCGGGTCCGGGGAGAGTCGTCCTTCCAGCCTCTGAAGCTGAAGATCGACCCGGGCTACGAAGTCACCGGCATTTCTGTAGTGCGGGTAGCAGAAGGGAAAGAAGTGGTTATTTTCTTCATAGAAGTGCACCACCGTACGGACATATCGGATGCTCTCAAGGCAAGGAGGGACTACCGGAGGAACCGCCGTAGCCGCAAGACCAGGTACCGCGCACCGAGGTTTGACAACCGGAAGAGGCGCAGGGGCTGGCTCCCTCCCAGCGTTGAGGCCCGCATTCAGGAGGTAATGAGCGTGGTGGAGAAGCTGTGCCGGTGGCTGCCCATTGGGGAGATCGTAGTGGAGTCGGCGAAGTTTGACACCCAGAAGCTGCAGAACCCCGAAATATCCGGTGTGGAGTACCAGCGGGGCACGCTGTTCGGGTATGAGGTGCGTGAATACCTTTTGGAGAAGTGGGGGAGGAAGTGTGCGTACTGCGGTAAGGAGGGTGTTCCCCTGGAGATAGAGCACGTGATTCCGGAGTCGCGCGGCGGGACGAACAGGGTCTCGAACCTTACTCTGGCGTGCCGGGAATGCAACGAAGCGAAGGACGACAGGCTGCCGCAGGAGTGGCTGGAGGAGCTGAAGAAGTCGGAGCGCAGTATTGACAGGAAGCGCGCGGAGAACCTTGAGAAGGTAATGGGCCAGCTGAAGGAGCCGCTTAAAGCAGCAGCTTATATGAACGCTACCAGGTATGCGCTGGTGGAAAGGCTGAAGGCCTTAAACTTGCCGATTTCGACGGCGACGGCTGCCCGCACGAAGTACAACCGTGCCAGGTTCAACCTGCCGAAGACGCACTATTACGATGCGTGCTGCGTGGGGGAAATACCTGGAGGGCTGGAAATAGCTACGGAATACGTGCTGCAATTCCGTGCTGTGGGGCGTGGTAGCAGGCAGATGAGCAACGTAGACGACAGCGGTTTTTCAAGGGGACACCGCATGAAGAAGAAGGTTTACTTTGGGTTCATGACTGGAGACCTGGTGCTGGCCGAGATACCGGGAGGGAAGTATGCGGGAAGGCATGTTGGCTTTGTGGCGGTGCGTGCGAGTGGGTATTTCGACCTGAAAAACTTTTCGGGCGACCGGGTGTGCCAGGGTATTTCATGGAAGCACTTCAGGCTCCTGCAACGTTTTGACGGCTGGCGTTACGAGAAGTTTAAAGTCGCGGCGCTTTCCTCCCCATACCTGAAGGCAGGGGCCTCCAGCGCCGCCTAATTGGTGAAGGGGGGCTTCTTATGTTATCCGGGAGGATCAGGAAGAAGTTTTCAGGCATGGCCCTGGTGGAGTTCGCCATGGTGGCGCCGCTGCTGATATTTCTGACTGTGGTGGTCTTTGACCTGGGGCTGGTGGTATATGACAAAGTGGCAGTTATAGCTGCTGCCCGGGAGGGCGGGCGGACGGCAGCGGTGACGGATGATGCATGGAAGGGGGTGCAGGCGTGTTACAGCATGGCGTCAAGGGCGGGATTGCAAAGTGGCTCTGTCTCGTGCACCGTGTCAAAGCAGGGAGATTTTTACGTTTCCCAGGCGACGTGCAGGCATGCTATGGTAGTGCCGGGCCTTCCTATGCTCCTGGGAGGGGACAGGTGGACGGAGATAACCGTGACGGGGAAGGCCCTGTTCAGAGCAGAGACTGCCGTCTCTCCGTGAGTCTCAGGGGAATGGTGATGCTGTGGGCTGCCGCGTGGGTGATCTGCCTTATGGGTATGGCGGCGCTGGTGCTCGACCTGGGCAGGGTAATGGCGGTAAAGGAGCAACTACAGACATCCGTGGATGCGGGGAGCCTTGCCGCGTCCATGCATGGGATACGTTACGTGAAGGTGCTGGTGCCTGACAGGTGGAAGAGGGTGTGTGATATATGCTGCGGCGAGAAGGGTTGCTACTGTTGCAACTGCCAGTACTACAGGCTGAGTGACTACCTGGCGGAGGGCAGGAAGGACTATGTTTGGGACAGGAGCGGCTGGTACAGGATGGCCGGGTGTGGTTCGTGCGGGAGGTGTTGCCGGGTTTACTGCGGCAGGCCTCAAGTGGTTGAGCAGTGGGTGCAGTTCCCAGGCGACACGGTCGCGGTCGCCCGTCAGGTAGTGGAGTTAAACCTGCCAGACGACATGAAGCCTCCTGCGGGGGGTGGGGTATCCAGCGTGGCCGTGGAGGTGCATTCCGGTGTAGCCGAAAAGCAGTCGGAATACGCCACGCACAGCGATCCCCTGGCCCCTTCCGTGGTTGTAAAAGCGGCTGGTTGGATGCGGTCGCTGCTTGCCGGCGGGCTGTGGAAAGTAGACAGGTTAGAAGTGCAGTCCTGCGGCCAGTCGGGGGTTTTCTTTTTGAAGCTCGGGAGAAGCGGGCAGCAGACGGCGAATCTGAACCCCAGACCCGAACCAGGGTGACCCTAATATTTTTGGGTCCTGGACGGGCCACCAAACGACTATTCCGTTTCGGGAAGGAGGGGTAGTTGCGTGTTGAGGAAGAAGAGCGGGATCAGCCAGGCGGCGGTAGCCGGTATCCCGGGTCAGCGGTCGAGCAGAGAGGCGAGTTCCTGGTTGCTGCTCGGTGCGCTGGTATGCGCCGTGCTGGCAGGGCTTCTAGTTGTGGCATTTTTGAGGGCTGCTGCGCCGTCAGTTGCAGTATTCGTGTTCAAGAAAGAGATGCTGCCTGGCGACAGGGTTACGGCGTCGGTTGTGGAGAGCAGGGTGCTCCCGGCGGTAGCCGTGCCGCGTGATGCCGTGAAGTCGCTGAGCGAACTCGAAGGCAAGCACGTGAGGTTCCTGGTGTCTTCAGGAGACATAGTGAGGACGGCACACCTGCTCGAGAGTTCCGGCAGCTCACTTGCACTGAGATTGGCTTTCTATGGCGGGGAGGATTTCAGGGCCGTGGCCCTGCCGAGGGAGGCGTCCGCCGGGCTGGCCGTAGAACCCGGTGACCTGGTCGATATTTACGCTTATGTCCCCGTACAGGGTGCCCCTGCGGACACGGGCCAGCTAGTGGCGTCATCGGCTGTAGTGGTGAGCGGGCCAGACCGGAACAAAGACACCGGGCAGGAGACGGGCATCACTGTGGCGGTGCCGCGTGAAGCCGCCGCCAGGATAGCGGCGATCCTCGGTATGAACGGCAGACTCCTGGTAGCCCTGGCGCCGCCCAAAATGGGAAAATAACGGTGTATCGCAAGCTTAGTTTTTGCAACAGTTGCCGGGGAATATCCTCCCTTTAAGGAGGGGAAAAAGATGTATTACCGTGAAGATAGCCCTGACCTTATCAGGCTTGTGATAGCCGACTCCGATCCCCAGTGGCGGGAGCGGATGAGGAGGCTTTTTGATGGCCATCCGGTCATAAGGGTGACTGCTGTAGCGGGTACTGGTGAGCAGTGCCTCAGGCTGGTGAGGGATACGCTGCCGGATGCCGTCCTTCTGGACTATGCGCTCGGTGATATGGACGGCCTTACAGTAGCGGAGCAGATAGCAAAACTGGCCCCCGGAACAGTGGTGATAATGTATACTGACCATCCCAGTCAGGAATTGGCCAAGCGCTCTGCCAGCCTGGTACACAAGCTGATACGGAGGCCCATAAGCCTCCAAGACGCGGCGGGTCCGGTGGAGCACGAAGTGTCCGAGGCGAGGCGGAAGTTCAGGGAGATGGAGGAGCTGCCCGTTGCGCCGGCCGGCACGGGCCCGCTCAGGGCCAGGTTTGGCAGGCAGGTCCAGGAGCGCGGACGGGACAGGGCAGTGGCCGTGCCGAGGCAGGTCGTCCTCGTGTGCAGCCCCAAGGGCGGGGTGGGGAAGACGTCCCTCACGGTCAACATGGCATGTGCCGCTTCGTCCCAGGGCATCTTCAAGCCCAGGGTGGCGGTGGTGGACCTGAACGAGTTCGGTTGCGTCACGATACAGATGAACCTTGGGCCGCCGGACCCTGAGGAGGCGCTCATAGACGGGAGAGTCCCGAGAACGATCCTGTCGTGGAGGGAGGTAGAAGGAGAGGTCACCGATGAAGACCTGGCGTACCTGATGGTGCAGCACGGGCCGTCGGGGGTATGGGTCGTCCCTTCCGTGCCGGCCCCCGAGATGCTGGAGGAGGTGACTGAGGAGCTCGTCCAAAAAGTAGTGCGGGCCCTCAGGCGGCATTTCGACCTGGTGCTGATCGATGCGCCGCCGAGCGTTAACCTGCATCCAACCTGGCTCGGGGCCCTTGAGGCGGACAAGATACTGGTCATATGCACGCCTGACGTCCAGGTGATACCCGGCCTGCACCAGCTCAGGCGCGTGTTCGAGCACCCGCAGCTGGCGGTCTCCCAGAGGTGCTACCGCGTGGTGAACCAGTTTGACATGCCTTACGGCCTCTCCATGAAGGACCTCGATTACTACGCCCCCTGGCCGTGCATCGGGATGGTACCCGACACCCCGGAGATAAGGGAGTATATCAAACGGGGCGAGCCGTATGTTCTGGCAAAGCCCAACAGCGCTTATGCAGCAGCAGTTAGGTCAGTGGTCAACGAGTTTTTCCCGGTCTTTGCTGCGGAGACGTTGCGGGTGGAAGCCTACAGGGAAAAGGCGAAGGGAGGGTTGTTCGGCAGGCTGCTCCGGCTTTAATGCCAGGCAACAAGGAAGGGGGTGTGACCGGTGAACCTTTTTCTCTCACAGCAACACAGCCTGCGGAGGAGGCTGGAGGAAGGGTGGAAGCAGGGGGGATACGGCGAGGGTTCGCCTTCTTTGAGCGACGAAGAGCTGTACTCCCTCCTGCGCGAGCCGTGCTCCAGGATGCTCAGACAAAAGTTTACGCTGCAGGAGCTGGCTTCATGGCGTGACCCAGCCCAGGGCGAACGGATAAGGCGTGCCATGGAACTATTTGTGGAGGATTTTCTGGCATCCTACCGCGACGACCAGGGGAGGAAACCGGAAGTGACCATGGGCCAGCGGCGCCGCGTGGTGGACAGGCTGGTCAGCGCCTGTCTCGGGTACGGGCCCCTGGAGAGATTTTTCTCCGACCCGATGGTCATGGAGGTCGTCGTCGTGAGATGGGACAACGTTTGGCTGGAGCGAGGAGGTGAAAGGATACGGTTGCCCAAGGAGGAATGCTTTGAGAGCGAGGAACACTGCCGTGCCGTACTCGAGCGGATGCTGGAGGGATCTGGCAGGCAGATTGACCTGGCGAACCCCAGGGTCGATGCCAGGCTGCCTGACGGCTCGCGGCTGAAGGCCCACATTCCCCCGGTGGCTGTCGACGGCACCACCATAACCGTCCGGCGCTTCAGGAAAGACATCACCGGTGAAAAGCTGGTAGAGCTGGGTACGGTCTCACGGGAACTCCTGCACTGGCTGGGCGAGTGCGTGAGGGGGAGGCTCAATATTGTGGTATCCGGCGGTACGGCTTCCGGCAAGACCACCCTTTGCAACGTGCTAGCGGGCTTTATCCCCAAGCACGAGTGGCTGGTGACCATCGAGGACCCCGCGGAACTGCAGTTCGACCACCCCTGCGTCCGGCGGCTGGAGGCCAGGCCCCCGAACACGGAAGGCAAGGGGGAGGTGACCATGCTGGCCCTCCTCATGGACGCTTTGAGGATGCACCCGGACAGGATCATCGTTGGAGAAGTGAGGGGCCCGGAAGCGTTCCTGGCGATTAACGCCATGAACACGGGCCATGACGGCAGCCTGCTGACGTTGCACGCTAACAGCGTGAGGGACGCCCTGGCGCGGATGGTCAACATGGTCCTCATGGCGGACACGGGTCTGCCCTATGAGGCCATTGTCGAGCAGATCCGGAGCGCCCTGGATCTGGTAGTTCATGTCGAACAGGACCGCGAGTTCAGGAGGCGCATTGTGGAGGTTGCGGAGGTGCTCGGTTCCGATGCGGGCAGCCCCGGAGAGTTCCTGCTGCAGCCGCTTTGGAAGTTTGACAGGGGTAGCGGCACCTGGCAGAGGGTGGGTTCCCTGACCGAAGCGGTCAGGTCGAGGCTGGCACGCTGGGGGGTGAACGTCGAATGAGCGTTTACCTCTTTTTGGCTTTCTGGATGTCTTTTGGCGCCGTTTTCTTCGCCGTGACGGGTGTCCACAGGAGGAAGCGGGAGCGGGACTGGAGGTCCGTGCGGGCATCCGCTGCGGCGGGCGGTAGGGAAAGCAGCAGGCGGCCGGCGGGTATGTTGGGCAGGCTGGTTTCAGAAGCCGAAGCTGCCGGCATAGAGGTCAGTACGGGACAGCTGGTGGCGGTACTCCTGGCGGGGATCCTGGCCGGGGCGGCCGTGGGGCTTGCGGCCACGGGTGCCCTGCCGTTTGCACTGTTCGGTGCGGCCGCCGGCCTGTTCGTCCCCGGGTGGTGGTTGCGCAGGAAGATAGAGGGCCGAGCCCGGGCTTTCGACGAACAGCTCGAGAAGGGGTTGTCCGCCATGGTGGCGAGCCTGCAGGCGGGTTCCGACACCATCCAGGCGGTGGAGGAAGCGGCGCGGCAGGCAGCGCCCCCGCTGAAGGAAGTCCTGGATGCCGCACTTAGCTATCTCCGGACGGGGGACACGCTGCCGGAGGCGCTGGAAAAGGCGGCGCGGAAGGTCAGGTCGCGGGACATGGAGCTGGTGACTGCAGCCATAACCGTCAACCTGCGCACGGGGGCCAGACTCGTGACGGTCCTGGAGGAGGTGGCCGAGTCCATAAGGGAGCGCAAGATATTCCGTGCCCAGGTGGCGGCCAGGTGCGCTCAGGCGAAGGCCGCGGGGAACGTGCTTGCCGCGGTGCCCTTATGCTTCCTTATAATCTTCCGGTTGATGAATCCGGAGTATATGAAGCCCCTGACTTCCACGGCAGCCGGGCAGGTAGTCCTGGCCGTGGCATTTGTTATGTTCGGCGCGGGATGGCTTATTGTGCGGAGGTTGCTCAGCATTGAGGATGTTTAGGGAAATTGGAAAAGAAGTAAAAGGAGGTGGTGCAAAACTGACAATTGATGGAATTCAGGTTTCTAATTAGAATAGTGGTAGCAGGACAAGCGACCTGTTGCTTTTGGAGGAAAAACAATAAAATCTGAGGAGGAGTGGTGCTATGGGCAAGAAATTCACGCTTCTAGGCTTTGGTGTGTTAACTATAGTGGCATTGGTAATATCAGTGCTTATTTTCCCTGCTATTCCGGCGCTGGCCGAGATGGAGTACCGCTTTGTCGATAAGGACAGCATTGAGACCGACTTTGCCTGGGGCAAGAACGACATCATAGAGGCCATCGACTTTGAGCTGTACAAGGGCTATCCGGACAGCACCCTACGTCTGGGCAACGACATAACCCGCGCGGAGTTCGCGGCTGTGCTGGCCCGGTGCATTGACGTGTCCGGCGACCCAGGCCCGAACTGGTACGACTCTGCCGTGGACGGCCTGGTGAAGCTGGGCGTCATCCCCGACAAGGGCGGCGATTGGAACGCCCCGATAACGCGGCTTGAGATGGCCCAGTGGCTCGGCAGGCTGGCCAAGGTGTACAACCTGCCGGAGAAGGATTTGGGTGCGGCGTTTAGCGACACCTACGACGAAGACGCCCTCAGGGCTGCCCGCGCGGGTTTGGTGAAGGGCGTGTCCGCCGGGGTGCTCGGCGCCGATCAATACCTGAACCGGGCGCAGGCCGCGGTGCTGCTCTTCCGGGTAGCGAGGAGCGTGGACACGAATTTGCCGACCGACGAAGAGCTGATCCAGGCCCGGAAGGAAGCCTTGGAAGATGTTAACGCCAACATTGTGGATTTCGAGACTCGTCGCAACGTGGACCTGAGCTTCTACGACAAGTTGCCCTATAAACGGGTCACCAGGACGTACTTCGAGGGCGAGCGGAAGTTCATGTACGCGAATAAGGACAACGGGAGGAAGAATGTGCGGATTATTTTGAAAGAGGCACGGATAGCTGAAAAGCATAATTCCATTGCTTATGTAGTCAGCGATATTGAGAACGAGAAGGGCTACAAGGGTTATGTCGTTTCCCGTTTCAAGAAGATAGACGGCCGGTGGATGATGACCCAAAGCAGTTCCCCGCAAAATATGACGGAGTGGAAAATGGTCAAGAGCGTTGGTTGGTAAACAAAAATAACTTTCAAAAAGGAGTGGTGCTCCATGCGTAGAAAAGCCTTTTTCGGGGCTTTTCTCTTTTTGTCCTTTTTTCTGTTGCTTATGACGGTGACCCCAGCCTTGGCTTTTGAGGGAGGGGGCGGGGCAAGTCAAGGCGACCCCCGCGACAGCCGGGCACCGCGGAGCGAGGAGGGCGTCACCTGGTACGTCCGCGCGGTGCCGGTACTCCTGTACAACCCCGGCTCCCTGGAGATAACCAAAGGCCAGGGAGCATGGCCTCTGGCACTTAAGTTCAGGGACGTGGACCTGGTGTGGGGCGAGCTCTGGACCAAGCCGGGATGGGCCAGAGAAGAGACGCGCTTCGGCCTGAACCAGCTTTACATCCCCATCGACCCCGGGATGAGTCCGGCTCCTCCTTCCGGCGACAAGGAGATCCTTGTGCCAGCGGGGGGCTTGGAAGAATACCAGGAAAAACTGTCGCAGTGGGTCCACATTAGGCCGCAGGTGAGAGTCATAGAGGGCGGGACCGTCTGGGCCTCGGACGCGTCCAGCG
Source organism: Thermanaeromonas toyohensis ToBE (assembly GCF_900176005.1). Classification (NCBI taxonomy): domain Bacteria; kingdom Bacillati; phylum Bacillota; class Clostridia; order Neomoorellales; family Neomoorellaceae; genus Thermanaeromonas; species Thermanaeromonas toyohensis. Next base: position 1,515,632 of record NZ_LT838272.1, read on the forward strand.
CGTTCTACGTTTCGGTGCCGCTCCCCTCGCGTGAAGACTTCCTGGCGCAGGCCGCAGGCATGAATGAGGCGCTGGCCGAGAAGTGGAAGGTTTATTTGGCCAGCGACGACCCGAACGCTGATAACGGCCGGATCCCGTCTGCGGACGGGAGCAACAGGAAGTACTACCGCGCCCTGGACGCCTTCAAGCGGGGTGCGACCTACTACTACCACCTGCTCCTGAACCCCGGGCCGCAGTCGGGGAACTGGGCGGTGGCCGCGGAGATAACCCCTTACTACGACGAACCCTCTCCCGACGGGAAGGGGTTCTACCGTGGCAAGGACTGGGCGCAGCATCTGGAAACCAGCCCCGGGATGGTCCCGGGCTTTATCGGGGCTATCACGCCCTGGGCCAACCTTAAGCTGGAAGGGCCTACCGAGGTGGTGGGTGTTCCAGGCGAAGAAAAGGAGGCCCAATTTACAGTCACGTGCGAATATAGTTATCCGTTGAACTTTAATGTAGGGACTATGCGTGAAGGCGAGCAGGCGTACACGAAAGTAAGGGAAGGGCTACAGGTGCCTGCGTGGGGGAAGGTGCCGGTCACCCTTAAGTTCAAGATAGAGGACAGGCCTTATAGGGTGCGGGTCGGTATTTTTTCGCTAGGCGTGTTTGAAGAAGATTATAAGGACAATGATGTTGATGTGGTGGTGAAGCCGGTCCCGCCGGACTTCTACGCCAGGATAGAGCCCGACCGCGCGGAAGGCGAACCTGGGGAGGAAGTGTCGTTTACGGTTACCTATGGTCTCAAACCTGAGTACCCCGTACCGTGGAAGGGGCTCCTAAGGGCATTCCACGTAGCTGGTGGTGAGCATCCTGTTGCTTTAGAACCCCTGGACGGTGCACCTGACCCGGGCGGTCCGGTGGAGTTTCAGCCAGGGCAGGAGTACCGGTACAGGGTGAGGGTGCATGTACAGGAGAGCGCGAGCGAAGTGGTAGCGAAGGTCAACCCGGTGGACACTTCTGAGGATGCGGACTGGAGCGACAACAGGGCGGTTGCCAGGGTGGAGCCGGTATATCCCTGCACGGACATATCGGTGGAAGTATGGGCTGACGAGGTAGGGGTGGACAGCGGCGGCAGCGTGACGGTATTTGTGGTGGTCAGACGGGGCTACGACGGTCCCAGCCGTGAGGTTCCGGTTGATGTGAAGCTGACTTCCGGTGCGGGGGGCACCAAGACGTGGGTGCTGAGCCTCCCGAAAGGGGGTAAGGCGTCCCTGGAGGCCACTTATACTTTGACGGGGAACGGGACCGTGGTGTTCACCGGTGAGGCGTGGCCGCGGGGAGTGGAGGACTGCGTACCGGGGAACAACCGCGGCAGGGTCAGCGTGACGGTGGAGGAGCTCGACCTGCCGGAACCTGAGGACAGGGGGATATTTGTAAGACTGATAAGCTAGAGGCCTGCCGGGCACGGGCCGCACGGGGTTTCGGTTGTGCGGCCCGTGCTTATCTTAATTGAAAGGAGGTAGGACAACTGGGATGGCTGATGCGGCTTTCTTTGCGGGGATACTGACTGCAGGTGCGGTTTTTCTCGGGGGTGCCTATCTTGACGCGCGGGTCAGGGGCAGGTTTTCTCTGGCGAAGCTGTCCGTGGAACGGTTGCAGAGTAGTGTATCGGAGAGCAGGAGTGCTGCGGTGTCCTTCCTGGCTCACACCTTTGGGCCAGCCGTGCTGGTGGTGTTCCCAGATGACGTGAGGCTCAGGACCAGGCAACGGCTTATTCAGGCTGGAATTTACCACATGGATGCCGCCGACTTTTTGGCGCTGAAGCTGGCCGGGTTGCTGGGTATGGTTCTGTTTGTAGTGACCCTAGCGGTAGTTTCGGGCCGGTCCCCTGCGTGGAGCGTCCTGTCGTCGGGTATTGGGTACGTTTTGCCCGAGGTGTGGCTGGACGCCCGGCTCAAGCGAAGGCGTGCGGAGATAGAAAAGGCGGCCCCGGATTTTGCCGTGCTGTTGTCCGCCGTTTTGGCCGCCGGTGGCGTGGGGATAAACGAGGCGCTTAAGGAGGTCGGCGAGAGGATAGGCGGAGAGCTGGGGTTGGAAGTGAAGCGTACGTTTATTGAAATAGCGTCCGGCAAACGCCGGGGTGAGGCCCTGGAAGCGATGGCGGAAAGGTGCGGTGTGGCGGAAATTTCAGAAGTGGTGCGGTGCATACGCTCAGCCGAGCGGTTCGGTGTCCCCATAGCTGAGGCGTTGCGGGATATGGCGGCTCAGGTGTACCAGATGCGGAGGGCTCGGGCCGAAGAAAAGCTGGGAAGGGCGCAGGTGGCAGTGATTGTTCCCATGATGCTGTTTTTTATTCTGCCGCTGCTTTTGATGCTCTTTTTCCCGGCGATTGTCAAGTTATCCGTTGTACTACACACATAGATGGTTGCGGAAAGGAGGTGAACTCCGGTGCTGGGACAGGTGAGGTGGAAGGTACGGGGAATGACTATGGTTGAATACGCACTGCTCGGTGTAGGCATTGCTATTTTCGTGTTTGGAATGGTCATGGCGTTGGGAGGCAAACTAAATGAAGTGTTTCAAACGATAATAAACAAGCTCAGCCAGCTCCGTTAAGAGGTGAGTTTACTATTGGAAAGCGCACCTGTTGTTCGCGGGTGCGCTTTTTTGTTGGCCTGCTAGCCTCAGCGTAGACCAGCAGGTGCGTGTGCTTCCTAGCAGGGACTTGCCTTTTCAGGGTAATGGACGATGAGGCGAGCCCGCGCGGTAGAAAATAGCGGTTTTCCGGCGTGGCTGTTTCAGTCTCCTGTGTCTCGTCGCACGAGGAGTCATCGCACCCCGATGTCACTGGATCGGAGGGGATAATCGTTGCTCTGTTTCACTTTTGGTACCAGATTCTATCAAAAGATAGCAACCCGGCAACAAAGCAGGCCCGAAGTTCACGCTCTCCGAGAGGCCGGGTTATATCCCCACCTGTACGGCTGGCAAAACAGGTGGACCGCGGCTTCTGGAGTCCCGCCCGAAACAGTCGCACACGTGCCCCCAGGGGCATCAACCGGCAGCCCGAAGGCCACCGTCCTCCCCAGTGAACACGTGCCTTCCAAACGGCGGAGTGGTCCGAACGCCCGCCTGCAGGGCTCCCACCCGGAGAGGATTTAGGAAAGGTTGGCACCACTGCCAGCGTGCCGCTGCGCATGCACTCCCAGCAGGGCACCCGGCGGTGCTCAGGGCCCTTAAAGGCCCCTCATCGTTAAAGCCTGCCTTCGCGTGCGCCCACCGCCAGCCAGCACACGTTCCACCAGCACTTTCTCCCGCCGGGCCTCCCCTACCTCCCACGCCCCGTGGACACCCGGGGCAGAACAAATACTGTTAAACTGCGTTCTTTTCGTAATAGCGGCGCAGGAGTATTTCTTTGACCTCCCTGTAAGGCGTGTACCTCGTTATCTCTTCATCGTGCAGCCTGCCCTTCACGTTTATGGCATTGACCTGGTCCGCATCAGCTGTAAAGCCGCACTTGCGGCACTTGAAAACGTCCCCGTCCCGGTTCAGCGGGTCCACCCAGTGGCACACCGGGCACTCCTGGCTGGCATAGGCCGCATTCACCGGACCCGGGTCCGCCACCGAGTTAACGTAGCTCTTGTATTCCAGGTGCTCTTTAGTTATGCGGCGCATCCACAGACTGACCTTCCTGGAAAGACCTTTGCTCTTCGCCTTGCCACGCAGGTGCGACAGGTCTTCGTAGGCTATCACCTTGGGCCTGCGCACCTTAAAGAGCTCATTGAAGGCACGGTTGATCTCGTTCTCGCACCTGCGCCTGTACTTCCCGTGCTTCCTCCTCTGCTTGGCAAAGCCCAGGTTGTTCTTCCTTATGCGCCGCGCCCTTGCCGGGTCCTCTTCCAGGTACCTCCGGTAGAGCGCCCACAGCTTCTGTCGCTTCCTTCCCTTGTCCAGTATGCAGTCCGACATCTCCTGGAGGGCTACGCCGTACTCCGGCCGGTACTTCCTGCCAGCGTCGTCGGTAAACACTTCCGTTATGCCCAAGTCTATGCCCACTTCTTCCTCTCCGGGAGGGTACACCCGCGGGTCCCGGCTTATGTGTACTTCTACCGCCCGCTCATCGGGCAAAAGCACTATCCTCAGGTTGCCATCTACCGCATGTATTCCCGCCAGCGGGACGACCACCCGCTCCCCGGGAGTAAGGGTGGCCACGGCTATGTACTGCCGGTCTTCCGTGCTGAAGACCCGGTACATCTGCTGGTCCACCGCAAAGCTCCGCGCCTTCCTCACCCGGGGCCTCCTCCCCAAAACACGCCGGAAAACACGCCTGAGGTATTTCCGCACCCTGCTCCTCCCGGAGGCGTCCAGGTCTATGTTCTCCCCCGTCACGTCCTCCCCGGTGAAAATAGCCTGTATCCTTCTCCAGTCACGGCCCCCCTTCGGGGGCTTGTACAGCAGCCAGAAGGCATAGTGCTTCTCTTCCCCCGTGAGCCCTTCATGACGGGCGACCAGGTCCTTTACCGCCTCTATGGCGGCCTCCCACTGCCTCTCGAGTGTGTAGAGGGCGTCCTCCAGCGCAAGCTTCCACATGCGGGCCTGCAGCCCGAACGGGCTGGTAAAGCCGCGGGAAACCAGCTCATCACGGAGGGAGCGCTTGTCCCCGAGATAGTGCAGGTATTTGATATGCGCGTACTCCACCAGAAAGGCGTCCTTCTGCCGGGCATACGCCTCAGCGGTCTCCACCAGCTTCGCCCACTTACCGCTGTTCAGGGGCAGGCTCTTCTGCCTTACGGTCCGCTGCACCAGCTATCGCCTCCCGCACCTTTTTTACCAGCTTGCGTGCCTTGTAAGTCCGCTGGCCGTAAAGCTTGGCCGCAAAGTGCTGCACAATGCTTATAAGGTCTTCTGCTAACTCCTGTGCCGGGGACGCGTCCTCCGCCCGGTTGACTACCAGTATCTCGCAGCCGAACTTGGCAAACAGGTCTTCGAAAAACTCAAACCCAAACCGCACCAAACGGTCCTTATAGGCAACGATAACAGTCTTGACTTCTCCCCGCGTCACCATCCCGCAGAGCTTTAAAAAATTTTTGCGCCGGTAGTTGAGGGCAGAACCGACATCTGTGAGTATCTCATCGATTGGTATCCCTCTCCCGGCGGCAAATTCCTTGAGATAGTTCAGCTGGTTCTCCAGGTCGGACTTCTGCCCCGCCGAAGAAACCCTGGCGTAAAGCACAACCTTTTTGGGCTCTTCCCGCTTTTTTAAACCCAACGCGCGGTACAGCATCTCTTCGGTGTACCGGCGCTTGCCAGTGGGCGTCCTCAGGGCCACCAGCTTGCCTTCCCGGTCCCATGCACGTAGTGTAGATACGCTTACTCCAAGTTTCTCGGCAAATTCACGGATGGTATATAGCCTCATGTGTAGCACCACCTGATATCAGTGTATATCAGATAGTGCCATTTGACAATACAACTATTGTCTAATAGTTAACCCGGAAAAAACTGTTGTTACCTCCCAGGACGTAACGGATATATTCGTGGGTGCTTTAATGTCGTCAGTGAAGCGCATTGTAGCGAGTGTGGTAGGATTGCTAGTTCTGCTAGCAGGCTCCATCTTGGTGTCGCGATGGTTCCAATTGGTCCTGAGCGCGCTGGTTGTTTCTGGTGCTGTATGGGTGGTCTGGATAGCTGTTCAAAAGTAGTGAATCGGAGGGGGTATGTGGCGTGCAGTACGTGCTTTATGCCGCAGCCATAGTCTGCCTGGCTTGGGCCGGCTGGTCGGACGCCAGGAGGATGGAGGTACCGGTATTACCGGTGGCAGTGCTTTTCTGTCTTGGTTTCGTAAGGGTAGCATTGTTGCGCGAATGGTATAGTCTTGCAGTACCCCTGGTGACCGTCGTGCTGTGTGTGCCGCTTTATTTGCGCCGTGGCATGGCGGAGGGAGACTTGCTAACCATGCTGGCCCTTACGGGATGGTTTAATGGGTCGGTGTACGCTGTGATAGTGGCGGTTAGCTTCGCTGCCGGAGCGGCATGGGGGGTTATCAGGCTGCAGCGCGCCGGGGAACTGGGCTCGTGGCTGAAGAGAGTAAGCGCAGGCGTATGGGCGGAGGTGCCGGATACAAGCGAGAATGGGTTGAAATGTCCGGCATGCGTTCCCATGGTAAGTGCGATCGCGCTGGTTGCCGGAAGCGTCATGATTGTTCGCATGCTCGGGATGGCAGTTGGCACCCAGCGTTAGCGGGGTGAGGATGTTGAAAGCTTTCTGGGTTGGAGTTGCATTCTTGTATGGGGCGCTCACTGGCAGCTGGCTAAACATGCTGGCGTACCGGCTAGCCCGCGGCATGTCTGTGTGGCGGCCTTCAAGATCTTTCTGTGATGGTTGTGGCAGGACAGTGGGGTTGCTGGAACTGGTGCCGATACTGGGATGGGTTGTGCTCAGGGGAAGGGCCCGCTGCTGCGGGGTGAGGATCAGCCCGGTCTATCCTTTGAATGAGCTGGCGTGGGGGTTGCTGTTCTGTGTAATGTTAATGACACTCTGGTGACATTTTTCCCGAGAGGGCCCTGGCTGCGGCCACCGTATACCGAGAACATTGTAGCAAGATGAAGGAGGGGAAAACGGGTGTGGATGCTCGTTGGGCATATTTAATTGGCTGTCTCTTGCCCTCTCTGGTCGTTATCTATACTGATGCCAGGTACTTTGAGGTCTCAGACAAAGTGGTTATGTTTATTTTGCTGTCAGGTCTCTTGTGGTCAGCGCACGCCGGGGTGCTGTCCGATGCCCTTCTGGGAGCTGGACTGGGGTTTATCTTGTTAATTGGGCCGTGCCTGATGAACCTTGCGGGCGGGGGAGACCTGAAGTATGCCGCGGCATTAGGGGTGTGGTTTGGCCCGGCTGGGCTGGTCCGCATTCTGTTTTGGGCCGCAATCCTGGGGGCTGCGTGGGGCATTTTGTTGAAGCTGCGCCGGGGCAGGTTCCGTGCGTGGCTTGTGACTTTTCTAACGGGGCTGTGGCTTAGGGTCGCCTATAACGTGAGGGGTTCAGTACTGGTGCCGGTCGTAGCGGGGACCCAGTCGAAAAATATACCGGCGGAAGCGGTGCCGTTTTGCGTGTTTATGGCGTTGATGGCATGGATCATCTTTTGGTGTGGGGGTGTTTAAGTTGCGTTTCAGTGTGAAGTCGCCCAAATTTTATGCGTTTAGAAATCAGGTGCCTTTAATAGTTGCGATAGTTGTCGGCCTCGCTGTGGCTCTGGGCAGCGCCCGGTTTTTGCTTGGGTACGCCAAAACGCAGCACGAGACGGTCAGGGTGCCGGTGCCCGCCAGGGATATTGCGCCGTACACGGTCATTTCACCCGGTGACATCACGTGGCGGGATGTAATAAAAGGGGCTGAAGAAGCCGGCGCCGTGCGCGATCCGAGAGAAGTTGTGGGGAGAGTGGCTTTGAGCCCCCTTTACCGCGGAGAGCAGATAAGGAAGGAACGGTTGGCCGATCCTTCTTTCGTGACGGGACGACAAGTGGTGGCCGTTAGTATTGACGTGGCGCGCTGTGTGGGCGGGATCCTAGTGGCGGGCGACCTGGTGGATGTGTGGTGGGTGCCGGACCCGGGCCAGCCGGAGAGGTGGGTGCTGGTTGCGACCGATGCCGTAGTGCTAGACGTACGTGATAGTTCCGGCCGCACTGTGCTGCCCCAGGGAGGGCTGGTACAGCAGGCCATTGGAGGGGTCGTGCAGTCTTCTCCATCCAACCCGCCGGCCGTGGCGGTGTTGGCAGTGCGGACTGAGGAAGTGCAGAAGGTTATTGGTGGCGCCTCGCCCAAGTCCCAGTTTGTTGTGCTTGCGAAAAAATTCATCAGCAGCAATGCGGGAGGGATAAGTGCAAATGCAAATCTCAAGGGGAACACTGAAACAGAATCTCCGGCGGGAGCGCGCCGGTAAGATGACCTTTGAGGAAGGTCTGCGTCTAGTGCAGAGCGAGTTCATGGACCCGGAGGTCTTGGGGGAAGAAGAGGCGGCACGCAACAGGAGGGCAGCAGAGGACGCCATGGCGGGCGTGCCGGGCAGTCGCGAGACAGTGATCTCCCTGCTGGTTTCCTTTCTGTCGGACAGGGGGATAGAGATCAAAGAAATGGATATGCAGCTGGCGGCTTATGAAATATACCGTGAACTGTGGGGCCTCGGGCCCCTGGAGGAAATATACTGCGATCCGGAAGTGAACGAAATCCAGGTAAACGCACCCGACAGGGTTTACGTGCTCAAAAACTTGAGATTGGAGTATGTACCCGGAGTGCGGTTCCGGGACGATGACCACGTTATGAACCTCATTGCCAGGCTGGTCATGCACGACCGGGGTGTGGCGCTCAACAGGTCTAACCCCACGGTGGAGTCTATGCGCAAGGACGGTACCAGGATAACTGCTACCTGTCCGCCGGTGTCCGAGCACGTGACCTGTACGCTGCGTAAGCACCTTCGTCGCGTTGTTTCCTTCGAGGAAATGATATCTCGGGGAGTACTGGACGAAAAAGGGCGCGACCTGCTGAGGCTGCTGGTTAAGGGTCGGGCGAACATAGCTGTCATCGGCGGCGTGGGTAGCGGAAAGACGACGCTGGTGCGCACTCTGTGCGGGGAATTCGACCGGCGCGCGAGGATAGTCGTGCTGGAGACCGACCGGGAACTCCAGCTTGCCCGTAATTACCCGGACCGGAACGTGATAGAGCTGGAGGAACATGCAGAAATAGGCCGCACTTTAAAGAGCATCTTCCGCGTGGTGCTGAGGTATTCGCCGACGGTAATAATCGTAGGGGAGTTCCGGGGAGAAGGCGAGGCATCCGAGGCCGTGCAGGCCTGCGAGCGCGGACATGATGGTTCGATCACTACCGCCCACTTTAATTCCGCCCGCCTGTTCGTGTCGGGTACGGCGAGGATGCTGCTAAGGGAGGGGCTGAACCTGCCCAGGGATGCTGCTGAAGAGATGGTGGCTTCCGCCTTCAACGTGGTGGTGAAAATGTTCGGCGATTCCACTCGCGGGGTTATGAAACTGGAGGCGATTACCGAACTGATTCCGGGAACCCCTGTGATCTACCGCGACCTCTTGCGGTGGGTTCCGTCCGGAAGCGACTACCTCGAGGGCAACTGGCAGCTTGTGGAGCGTCCGAGCGAAGAGCTCATATTACGCCTGAACAAGTACGGCGTAAGCCGTGAGATGCTGGAAGAGGTGTATAGGCGGTGCTCGTAACGGCGGCGCTTCTTGCTTTTGTTTGCGGCCTCGCATCCGCTGCAGGTTCCTTTACGCTGCTGCTCTTCAGGCTGTCCGGGAAGGAAGCCCTGCGTGCGCGCTTGCGGAGGCTGGCCGCTACTGGTGTCGGTTTGTCGAGCGTACTTGAAAGGTGGTCCGTTCGCGCCGGTAGGGGCATGCGCGAAAGTATTTTCAGCGTATCGAACCTGCCGTATCTGATCTTGCTGGGCCTGTGTTCCGCCTGCGGCCTGTGGTTTGGAATTTTTTACCTGCGCAACCCTCTGGCCGGTATTATCCTGGCCGCGGGCGGTGTCGTCTTCCCCGAGCAGGTCCGCAGGCTGCGGAGGAGGGCAAGGAGGGAAAAAGTCATTGAACAGCTGGGGGCGGCAGTACGCGTTTTCAGTGCTGAGTATTCCGACACGCCTCATCCGGTGAAGGCCCTGGCGGCAACGGCGGCTAAATTACCCGACCCTGTGGGAGGTATCCTCCGCAGGACGGTATCCGGCCTGACTGCCGCCAGGAATTCCGAAGACGTTGACGTGGCACTGATAAACATGGGGCGGGAACTCGGTGGAGAATATGGCAAAATGTTCGCGCAGTTAGTGCGGCTGTCTTTCGAAGATGAGGCCGTGAAACCCCTCTTTAGTAGGCTCGCGGCACGGATTACGGCACAGCAGGATCTGGTGCGGAAAAACAGGCTCGAAATTTCGGTAGATAGGGCCCTGGCTCTCATCCTCAACCTTGCTGTTGTCCCGGTCTACTTTATAGTGGTGCGGACAGTGCCTGAAGCAAGCGAATTCTTTCATGCAACGGCGGCGGGTAAAGGCGTGATTGCCCTCTGTCTTTTCTCTGCTGTTGTGGGTAGTCTGCTGGATATAGTTATCGGAGGAGTGGACGATGGTTAGGCAGTTGCTGTTGGTCTGCTTTCTCATAGGAACATGGGTAGCCATCGGAGCAGCGGTGCTGCTCTGTGCGAGGTCTCTGGTTGTGCCCGTCCGGGTGCGGTTCCTGGATAAGCACGTTGCTGGTTTGAGAAGAAACGTTATTGGCTTTGTGAGTTCACGTCGATTTCCTGCCGTTTCAGGAAGCAACATGCCTTTTCTTATAGGCGGCGGAGTCGGGATGTGCGTCGCGGCGGTCTCGACCTGGGGGTCCCCGGCTTTCATGAGTTCCCTTGGGATAGGGGCATGTGCGGGTGCCCTCGGGGGATGGCTGGTATACAGCAACATAAGGGAGACGCGGCGGCTGCGCCTCCTCCGGGAAGTGGCCATCCTGTACGAAGCCGTGGACTTTTTTACTCTTGTAGGTTACACCATTCCCCAGGCGCTGCGGCTCGGGTCTATTGCCACTCCTTCCTTGCGAGCCCACGTAGAGAGGTGCCTGGCCCGATATTCACGGGACAGGGTGAGAGCGCTCGAAGAGTTCGCCCGCGAAGTGAACCTGCCGGAGGCAGCACTGCTGTCCTCGGTGCTGGTGCATGCAGAAGAAGCGGGCATGTCCATGAGCCGAAGCGCCCTCCAGGAAGAAAGCCGCAGTCTGGAAGAGCTGCGGCGCAGCCTTTCGGAACTGCGCGTGGTTAGCAAGCCTATATATTTTGCTGTGTACCGGGGTCTGCCGCTGATAGCCGTAAGCAGCCTGCTTGTGGGCCCTCTGGCCTACAGGCTGGTTGTTATGTTGAAAATGTTCAGTACTCTGCAATGAGGAGGTGAGACAAAAATGGAACTGAGATCCCAAAGAAAGGAGGTGAACAGGGTGCGGGGCCTAGTAGCGAAGTTTGTGAGGCTTTTCCGGGACAACCGCGGCATCACCACAGCGGAGGCTCTCATCGTCGCCGCTCTTCTAGCTATACTGGCGCTTGCTACGTGGCAGAATTTAAAGAATTACACGAAGGCTGCAGCAGACACGATTGGAAGCAAAGTCAACAATGCCGTGGGTAGTAACAACCCATCATGGTAAGGCAAGGGATATCCCCTTGCCTTACTTTATTTCTACTGAGTTTCAGGAGGTGGTTTGAACATGCTGGTTTTTTTCGCAAAGCTTTTGCACCAAAACCGCGGGATCGCCACTACGGAACTGCTGGTCCTGACGGGCGGGATAGGACTTTTGACCGTCATGGTATTAAAGGTGGTGATGCCTGCTCTGGCCGCTGCCCACGATACCGTACTGAGCAGGATAACAAACATTGCGGGTTCCGGTTACTGAATGATTGCCGGGGTGGCGTGGTGGACTTTTTACTGGTTGCCATTGTTGTCTTTTTCATGATTTTCGCAGGGGTTGACTATTACATTGTGCTGGCCCAGCACAAAATAGCGGAACACATCATGCATTACTATTTGGAGAGGGTCAGAATAGAGGGGTATCTGACTTCCGCAGACGAAGCGGAAATGATTTCCAAATATGCGTCTGTGGGAATGACCGTAGAAGACATACAGTGTCCCCGGGAGTCGCGGGGCGACAGCAGGGTGCTACGCAACGTGCTGAACCCGGACGCCAGCAGGATAAACTTTACTGTCACCGTGAAGCCGCCCTGGAGGCCCCTGACGGTGGGACTGCTGATCGGGGCGTCTGCAGCGCCTGACACTTTCAGGATAAAGGTGGGAGGGAGCGTGCTCAGTGAGAGGACGAATCCTTAAGGACAACCGGGGCTTCGCGGTGCTGATGGTGTTCCTTCTGCTAGTACCGATGCTGCTGCTGGCTATGGAGGGGATGGTCAACCTTAATACGGCGGTGACCGTTTCGGACGTGGACCTGCAGGAAGCTGTAGCGTTTGCCGTGAAGGCGGCCGCCATGCAGGTGACGCCAGCTTCGCAGGCCAGCGGCCATCCGCGAATAAACGCGGAGCGGGCGCACGCCGCCTTCCGTGAGATTCTTGCCAAAAATTTGGGTTTCGACCCGAATACAATGGTTCCCCTGCCAGGGTTGTCCTACGCTTCGGTGCGGTATACCCTGGTCGTGTACAACGGGTACGATGATTATGTTTTCGAAAATGCCCCCGGTGCGAAGGCGTTCCGCTTTGACGGCGCTGTGGGGACTGAATATGGTTTCCCCTATTCGGGTTTCCCCGCTACCTTTACGGTTACGCCGGCTGACATCCTGTGGGGTAGCGCGGGAGGCAGGATGGTGACGCTGCCAAGTCCTGGGGCGGTGGCCGTGGTTGAAGCGGAAGCAAAGAAGATTTTGGGTGTGGGAACATTGCGGACCGTGAGGTGGGCGGCCGCGCGGATAGTCTGCGTGGAGGGAACATGCTCTGTACGGTAGGTTTTTGCATGTCACGTTGACAAGTAGGGCATCCGCGTTCCTGGCGCGGCTGGTATATCAGTGGGGGATGTACAGTGTCCGGTAGGGTATTAGGGTCCAACAGGCTACAAGGGATAGGTGCGGTCTTGGCAGGTGCCCTGTTTGCCGGGGTTTGTCAGATGTGGACCGCTGACCCTGATGTGTTCTGGCACCTGAAGGTAGGGGAGTGGATAGTTCGGAATCGGTCTGTGCCGGTATCAGATGTTTATTCGTGGACGGCTTACGGCCAGCCCTGGACGGCCCACGAGTGGCTGTGGGAAGCCCTCATGTATACGCTGTACTGTAAATCGGGGTTCTGGGGGCTCTGGCTTCTTGTGTTGGTTTCTGCTGTGACCTGCGGGCTTGTATTGCGGGGAGCCCTGGTAGGTCGAGTGGAAAGCCCGGCGGTAGCTTCACTGGCTGGGAGCTTTGCACCTCTTTTGCTGGTGGTGTGGCTTAAACCGTGGCCCCAGGCAGGAGTTTACATTCTCTTTTCGGTATATCTACTGCTTTCTTTCCGGGAGGCTTGGGGAAAAAAAGAAATCGTACGGGTTTTTTTTCTGGCTATAATATGGAGCAATGTCCACTCTTCGGCTGTTATGCTACCCTTGCTATTGTTGGCAGAAGCAGTGTGGTGGAGGTTTATTGGGGAGAGTGTAAAAGCACGAAAATTGGTTTGGGCTTTCCTGGGGGCCAGTGCCGGGACGCTATTGAACCCTCACGGGCTGGCCTTGTGGGGGTACGCCGTTCGGGAGGGGCTGTTGTCTGGTGAGTACCGGAAACATATAGCCGAGTGGATGCCATTTTTCTTCGGTGATTATGTGCTGGCGGGGGCTTTTCTGGCCTGCGTTTTTGTGCTGTTTATCGGTGTTGCGCAGGGGAAAGCTAACACGCTGGCCTTCTGGAGGGCGGCAGGTTTCTGGGTGATGGCCCTGAGATCCAGGATATATATGCCTTATGCGGTTTTGAGCACTATGGCCTTTGCGGGCGTTTTGGAGGTCAGGGTCCGGGAACAGCTTTTAAGAATAGTTGTCGCGCTTCTCGTGGCCTGGTCGGTTTTTGTGGTAGTTGCTAGGGGCGTTCCCAGCAGTTTAGAACAGGTGGCGGAAAAGGGACGTTTTCCCGTAGCCGCGGCGGAGTTTGTGAAGGCACGGGGATATCAGAGGATCTTTAACGATTATGCCTGGGGAGGATACCTGATTTTCAAAGAGATTCCCGTTTACATAGACGGGAGAGCTGACCTTTACAGGTACAAGCGGATTTTTAGTACTTACATGCAACTTCCGGACACTGAAGAAGTGGGACGGTGTATCGTGGAAACCGGAGCGGAAGCCGCGCTGGTGATCAGGGGCTCTTTCGTTGACCGTGTACTGGAAGAATCGCGTTACTGGAAGAGAATATATTGGGATGAAGTCGCCGTGGTGTATGAGCCGGTACCAGCTATTCGCTCAGATTAGGACACTAGAAGATCTTGCTTTGGAGTCTTGCTGGTCGGCATTTTGTCCGGCCTTTTGTTTTTTATTAGGGGGGGGATTCTCATTGTTGAGCATAGTGATACCAGCTTACAATGAGGAAGGCCGCCTGGCGGGCACGTTGAAAGCATTGCGGGTGTACTTTTCTGGCCAGCGGTACGAAATCGTTGTGGTAGACGATGGCTCCTATGACCGTACAGCACAGATCGCTAGAAGCTTTGGTTGCCGCGTGGTGCAGCACTCATGCAACCTGGGCAAAGGTGCAGCAGTAAAGTCCGGTGTGATGGCGTCCACCGGGGATCCGGTACTGCTAACAGACGCGGATTTGGCAGCTCCTATTTCGGAATTTCCGAAGCTGGAGGCAGCGCTGGCAAGAGGTGCGGATATCGCTATCGGTTCCCGTGAGGCGACTGGTGCTAAGGTATGTAGGGCTTCTTTCAGGCGGAAGCTGGCGGGAAAAGTGTTTAACTTGATGGTTCGGTCGATTACTGGGCTTCCCTACCGCGATACCCAGTGCGGGTTCAAACTGTTTCGGGGGCATGTCGCAAGGGCGCTTTTTTCTCATGCAAAGTGCAGCGGATATTGTTTTGACGTGGAGGTTCTGGTACTGGCTCGTGAGATGGGGTTAAAGGTAGAGGAGGTAGGCGTGGAGTGGTACGACATGCCAGGTTCGAAGGTGAGGATGTTAAGGGATGGGTGGAGAATGTTTGTGGAAGCAGTCAAGATCCGGCGGAGTTTCGCAGGCGCCTCTTTGCTGGAAACAATTGGTACTTCCGTGCAAGGAGACACTTTTTGGCCGGGCTAATTTCCCGTCACATGCCATCTGGTTCACAGATTTTGGACGTAGGTTGTGGAGATGGTTGGCTCGCAGAGGAATTGCCGCAGTACTGTTGGAAAGGCGTAGAGTTGGATCCGGTTTTACTGAGGAGAGCCCTAGCGAAAGGCATAGCGGTGGTGGCGGGTCGAGCTGAGGAACTGCCGTTTGCGAACGGGTCTTTCGATGGTGTGTGCCTCCTGGATGTGCTGGAACACCTGGTAGACGACCGGAAGGCAGTGGAGGAGGCCTGGAGGGTTCTGAAGTGGGGTGGGTTGCTGTTTGTTTCTGTCCCGCTTCATCCAGCACTTTGGTCGGCACACGATGAAATGTGCGGCCACTTCCGGCGCTATCGGAAGAAAGAGCTTAGGCGCATGTTGGGAGAGTGTGGTTTTCGAGTTGTTGCCGAGAAGTATTTTGTTTCGCTTCTGCAGCCTGCAGTCTGGGTGATACGGAAACTCGGTTGCAGCGGCTCGGCAAGGCTACCCGGGATTTTGGACCGACTAGCAGAGATAGTTTTGCTGGCTGATGCGGCATTAGGGCTCCCCTTCGGTTTGACGGAGGTGATCGTTGTGAGCAAATACCCTTAAGCCGCTGGGAGCCACTTGCTTTTTGCCTTGCTTGCTACATCATTTCTCGTCTTTTCGTGGTGGGAGTAGCTTATGCCATCTTCTACGCCCATGAGGAACCCCCAGCACCACCAGGGTATGCGGAAACCCAAGGCCCTCTGGACAAGGGGCTGTTAAACGTTCTGTTTTTCTACGACGCAGTGCACTACTTGAGGATAGCTCAGGAAGGGTACTCTTTGGAGGAAACACCCTGGTTTCCTCTGTACCCGTTGCTGATCCGGCTCTCAGGGGGAACGGCGGCTTCAGCAGTCACCATATCAAACATCTGTTTTTTTACGGGGCTCGCTGCCATTTACAGGCTGGGGCGAAGAAGGGCCGTGTTGCTGGCTTGCGTTTCTCCCATCGGGATCGTCTTTTCGGCAGCCTACGCGGAATCGCTGTTTTTCTGCCTGGCCGCCTGGTTTCTCTTGTTTCTTAGAGAGAAAAAGTGGTTTTCAGCGGGATTTGTGGCGGGATTGGGGGCGCTGAGCAGGCCGCCTGGCTGGGCGCTGGTCGGAGCACTGTGCTTGAGCGCTCTGCACAGGAGGGGTCGTGCGGAGCTTGGTGCGGCAGCGTTGGCTTTGGGGCTAGCTGCTTTGTACCCGTTTTACCAGTTTATTGTTTTCGGGAATCCATTTATGAATTCGGTCGTGAGCGAAGCCATTTTTTCGCGCCGTCTGATGTTCCCCTTATGGGGTACTTTACACGATGTGACCCGGCTCCTGTCGGGGGCGTTCGATCCCGGGATGGCTACAGTTGTATGTCTCAATTTGCTGGGTTGGTTGTGGTTAGGGGCCGGAATGGTGGTGCCAGACGTTGCGGTTCCTGGCGCTCTATACGTCATTTTTGTGCTCTCCTTCCCTATCACGAAACCTGGCTACATGCACGCGACCCACGCACTGCTCCGATATGCTTGTGTTTGGCCTGGTGCGTACTTGGGGTTGGCAAGGGCTTGCCGTACTGCTGCCTGGGTTGTCTCGGCAGTCGCGGGTTCGGCCGCGGTGGCTTTGTTTGTTTCGCTCCTCGTGGCGTATAAGTGCTTTGTTTTTTAACCACAAGCTGCGGACCCTGAGGCGGCTTGCGGTGTTGAAAGGAGTGTTGCCGCGTGTGGACGGGGTTATTTCGCATCAGTTGCAATAACAGCAGGGCCAATGTAACAGGTCGAGTTTCATCAATTGTCGTCGTAGGCACCATACTTGTTGTCATTGTCCTCATGGTACCCGGGGTTACTTTCCGTTTGAAGGCGGGTGGCGCGTCTGTCACGGCCGAGGCTTATCTTCGCGCCGTGGCCGAGGGTGAGGTTGCTGTTGCCCGACAGATGTCTTTAGGCAGAGTTGCAGAGTTTGCTTCTAGGCTGGAGGACAAAGACTTAGCAGCTAAGGTAGAGGAAGTGAAGGCTGAAGTTGTGGCTTTGTCTGATGCCTGGGCCAGGGTAGAGGCAGTGGTAGAACTTACCTTGAAGGATGGCACTGCAGACGTAGGATGGTATGAGTTGGGACTGTTGAAGGAAGGCGGGGTGTGGAAGGTTTATTCTTTTAGGGAGATAGGTCCGCGAATAGAAGGGAGTTGGGTTGGCAATCAAAAGAAAGAGGACTTGTATGAGGTGGAGGCAATATTCAAGGGTTACATGGATGACCTCGCCATGGGGCGTTATAAAGAGGCGGCCCGTTGGCTGGCAGGGCCGGCTTTGAGGGAGCACCTGAAGGCAGAGCCGGTGCTGGGCAGAGGGAAAATCGTAGACCGGGTAGAGGAGGTGAGTTTCAGGGTTATCGGCCGCAGGGGAAAGCTTATGGTCGTGGAAGCCCGTTACCGTGTGGGAGGCAGGGACGTCCGGGTAGCGGTTACCGCGTACCGTACGGTAGTCGGGTGGAGGATGGTTGAAATAGCTAAAGTGTGAAAAAGTGGAAAAAGCATGAAAAAATTATGCAAAAAGGAGTGGCTTTCATGTATGCTCTGCACAGATCTAAAACTTTGAACGCAACTGTTGCTTTTTGCTGGTATTTTTCTGGGTTGCAAGTTAGCGCCGATCGTTTCCAGAGTAGTGGCGCTGTAGCTGATGATATGAAGGCAATAATAACGCCTTTGTAGCTGTCCTATGTCACTGAACAGATTACCTAGCTGAAGGCTGGCTACACTGGCACTATCACTGAGATGACCGTTCAATAATGGCAAGGTGCTTAAGTAGTATAGGGAGTTGGGGTAGTTAACTTTGCAGGAGGACCGTGGTGACGCAGGGGGTACTGTGGGCAACACGGCCCTTTGTTTCTTGGGTTATTTTTGGGAAAGGAGTGAATTATATGCATGGGTTGTCCAGAAAGGTCACGAAGGTGAGCATTGCGGTATTGCTCGCGCTCTTTATGGTGCTCAACTGTTTTTCTATTGTTAGCTTGCAAATGGCCTATGCTTCGGTAGTTCAGCCGATGATATCGGCTGGAACCTACCATTCTCTCGCACTAAAGTCTGACGGCACCGTTTGGGCGTGGGGGCAAAATTCCTATGGCCAGCTAGGAGACGGCACGACAACCAACCGTTATACGCCAGTTCAGGTTCAGGGCCTTTCTGACGTTGTGGCTGTAGCGGCTGGTGGTGGTCATTCTCTTGCCTTGAAATCTGATGGCACGGTGTGGGCGTGGGGGGCAAATAATTATGGCCAGTTGGGCGACGGCACAACGGCCAACCGTTATACGCCGGTGCAGGTTCAGGGCCTTTCTGGCGTGGTGGCTATAGCGGCTGCTCTTGGTAGTCATTCTCTTGCTTTAAAATCTGACGGCACCGTATGGGCATGGGGATACAATTACTATGGCCAACTAGGAGATGGCACGACAACCAACCGTTATACGCCGGTTCAGGTTCAGGGGCTTTCTAACGTTGTAGCTATAGCGGCTGGGGGTTCTTATTCTCTTGCTTTAAAATCTGATGGCACGGTATGCGCATGGGGATACAATGGCCAGGGCCAGCTAGGCGATGGCACGACGACCAACCGTTATACGCCGGTTCAGGTCCAGAACCAGAACCTTCAATCCAGCGTGGTGGCTATTGCGACGCATGGCAATCATTCTCTTGCTTTGAAATCTGACGGCACCGTATGGGCGTGGGGAGCAAACGCCTATGGTCAGCTAGGAGACGGTACGACGACCAACCGTCTTACGCCGGTTCAGGTCTGGAACCTCTCCGGCGTAGTGGCTATAGCGGGTGGCGGCAATCATTCTCTTGCTTTGAAATCCGACGGTACCGTGTGGGCGTGGGGATATAACGGCGCTGGGCAACTCGGCGATGGCACGACGATCAGTCGTTACACGCCGGTTCAGGTTCAGGGCCTTTCTGGTGTGGTGGCTGTAGCGGGTGGCAGCAACCATTCTCTTGCTTTAAAATCCGACGGTACCGTGTGGGCGTGGGGGCAAAATGGCTATGGCCAGCTGGGTGACGGAACTACAACGAATAGGACTACTCCGGTACAGGTGTTGAATTTAAATCTTGGACCCTGGATAACGAGTATCACGGTAACGCCTTCTCCGGTGAACCTCCCGAAGGGCAGGACGCAACAACTCACAGTGGTGGCGAACTATTCAGATGGTTCGAGCCAGGACGTTACAAGTTCGGCCACTTATAGCTCCATGAACCCCTCGGTAGCGAGCGTGTCTTCTTCCGGTCTGGTCACGGCGGTGAACACAGGAAGCACCGCTATCACGGTAAGCTACGGGAGTTTGTCAACCCAAGTACCCGTTACGGTGACCGCAGCGGTGGTAGACAGCCTTACGATAACCCCGTCTTCTGTGACTCTCCCGAAGGGCGGAACGCAGCAGTTGACGGTAACGGCGAACTACTCGGACGGTTCTAGCCAGGATGTGACCGGTTCGGCGTCTTACAGCTCCAGCAACCCATCGGTAGCAACGGTATCTTCTTCCGGGCTGATATCAGCGGTTGAGGTCGGCAGTGCTGCTATCACAGTTAGTTACGGTGGGAAGACGAGCGAAGTACCTGTGCAGGTCACAGCTGCCCAGGGTGGTCCGCTGATTAGCGAAATTAACGTTCTCGGCGGGGTCGCTTATGAGGTGAACGGCAGAGAGGTATGGTACGTGAATAGTGACATAGTCTCCATTGAGATTTCTTTTGTTCTGAGCGGAACTTATCACCTGCGATATGACCCGGGCAATGGTTCATGGCTGGGTTGGTACACCCGCAACGGATCCGGAGTTGTGGAAACTGTGGTTCTGGCCAAGGGGATAGGCGCTAACCTGGTGAGGATAGAGGCCGAAAAGGACGGTAATACCGACTACAGGGAGTTAATCATAGTGGTGGACCAGGTATCCCCAAGTATCCTTAAGCTGCGGGGGTTCAGAGGGGCTACGGCTACTAGTGATCCGAGTGGTACTGCTATTTTGGAAATCAATGTTACCGACAACCTGCCCGGTCAGCTTTATTACCAGTACCAGATAAACGGAGGCATTCCCTCTTCTTGGTTCTCGTTAACTGGTGGAACCATAAGTATTCCTGGTCTCAGTCCTGGAGCAAATAGTATAACAGTGAATGTAAAAGACCAAGTGGGCAACGTGTCTTCGGCTACCATAACGATATTTCGCATTTAGTTTTGCCTCAGATCTGCGACGGTTTTTCAGGTTGGAGGGGTTGCGTTAAGGTGTAAGAGATATTTTTTGGTGCCAGGTTTATCGTTTGGGAATTAATTGTTTTTGTATGGAGGTGATAAAAGATGACCAAAAGTGGTATGCGTACGCTTTTTCTTGTAACGTGTTTGATTTTATCTTTTGTAACGGCATGGGGGTTGGAGCCTAAAACGGCAGTTGCGGCAACATCCGTTACGTATAGTTCGCCAGTTGCGGATCAAGTATGGGATACTTCTCCCTACTTTCCTCCGAATCCCAACGCTGAACCTTTGTGGGTGTGTGCTTACCATTATGCTTCGACTTTTCGATATGTTAGGTCAGGAATAAAGTGGAATACCTACCCGTTCAATACTGCTGATACATCGTGGTATGAAGTGCAATCGATTAAGGTTCGTCTCTATTCCACCAAAGCGTATGCATCAGACCCGTCACATATAAGTTTTAGCGTGAGCAGTATTAGCACTGATTGGTCGGAAAGCTCGGCACAGCAGTTACCCTCCACTGGTGCTTCAACTCCGGTTCCTTTGCCAACTCAAGCTAATACGTATTATGAATGGTCAATAGCTGACTCGTGGGATCAAACTAATCGCAAGAACGCGGTCAAATACGGGGTACTGTTATTTGCAGGTGTTAAGTATTACAGCGGTGTCTTGCAGGGCAGCGACACTGCGGAATATTCTTTTCCTTCTAGAACGAACGCTAATTCAGCTTATCATCCAAAGCTTACCTTTACCTTTACCATCGTCAAAGCCCCTTTTGTGGCGGGTGCTTCCGCGACGCAGAACTCCATTACCCTGAATATCAACCGCAATGGCATTCCCAGCGGTGTTAACATCCATGTCTACCGAAACGGAAATTTGGTGGGAACAATAAGCGATGCCAGCAGTGTTTTTACCGACACCGGTCTTCAGCCAGGTACATCTTACACTTATACACTGCGGGCCGAGTATTTGGGAGAATGGGGACCTGTGTCTCCTGCTTTCTCCTACCGTACCGTTCCCCCTACTCCTTCTGCGCCTAGTGCTTCTACAAGCATTATTCGCTGGTCACAGACGGTTGGCCGCGGTCGCGTGGTTCTAACCTGGCCTGCTGTCAACGGTGCCACAGGGTACAAGGTCTGGGTGTTTGACGGCAACACCTATCGGGGTTTTGATGTGGGTAACACAACTACTTGGGATTCTTCGGCAGCAAAGATTTACCCTGATCCCAACTGGCTTGGCGTACAGCCGGATAACAGCATCAGCTCTGATCCGTTCAACCATCAGGGAGCAGGCTTCGACCTCCAGGATGATCCGAACCTTTTGTACCGCAAGACAGTGGGCACAGCTTACGATAATGCTCATAATTATTGGTTCAGGGTTTCCGCCTATAACGAGTCCGGCGAAGCACCCATGAGTGGTGCTTGTACGGTGGCTCTTCCTCTGGCCACTGACCAGGAGCCCCCATCCGTTTCCGTGAGCGCTACATCCAAGCAGGGGTTCAAGAAGACATATACTCCCGACATCTATGTGGCGGTAAGCGCCTCAGACTCTTTGTCGAAACTCAGGAGCATAGAGCTTTCTAATGACGGTGTGAGTTATACCAGACTCTATGAAGTGCCGCTCAATCCAGACGGGAGCACTTCTGTTGGTAATTATTCCGGTATCTTTGAGTGGACTGTCCTGCCGGGGGCTGAAACGAAGATTATCTACGTGCGGGTTGTGGACGCCGTGGGCAACAGTACGGTTGCCACTGACGCCGTTGTTTTAGCTGAAGATGTGCTGCCTCCCAGTGTTCAGCTAAAGATTAATGGCGGAGCTGAGTTTACCACACAGCCCTTGGTTACCCTTACCCTTTCTGCTTACGATAATACTTCACCAGTTTCCCAGCTGAAGATGCGGTTTAGTAATGATGGTAATTTGTGGTCACCTTGGCAACCGTTCCAGGAAAGTATGCTGTGGGACATAGCGAACGGCCTCTACGGAGGTAGTGGCTCCGCTGGAATAAAGAAAGTGTACGCTCAGGTTGTGGACCAGGCAGAAAATGTGGCCTTGGTTGTAGCACAAATTGGATATAATCCGAACCCGCCGAATGGTAGCGTTACTATTATGAATGCTCGTCCCGGGATCTGGGAGGGCGAGCTTGCATTTTTTATCACAACGGACAAGCCCTCAATTGCTCTAAACATTCCCGGTGCTGTCCAAATGCGTTTCGATTTAGGAACCGGAACCTACTCTGACTGGGAAAGCTACGCTATCCAAAAGACAGTCCTTCTGCCCAAGTACCAGGGCGCAGTTAGACTTCGTGTTCAGACAAAAGATGCTTATGGAGTCATTTCGAAGGCTTCAGACCTCCTGGTAGTGGTAGATTCAGTGGCGCCCACTATCCAGCGCTTGCGCGGTTTGAACGGGGCCACGGCGACGACTTCTTCCAGCATAACGCTAGAGATAAGCGCGACGGATAACCTGCCCGGGCAGCTTCAGTACCAGTATCAGGTGAATGGTGGTAGCTGGTCTTCTTGGGCTAACCTTTCGGGAAACACAATAAATGTTTCTGGCCTTACCAGTGGGGCCAATAGGATAGCTGTAAATGTAAAAGATCTGGCGGGCAATGTATCTTCAGCTACTGTGACGATATTCCGTATATAGCTTTACCCCGGCACTGCCGGGGTTTTTCTTTTGGTTGGAGGGGGTGTTGTTGACGGCACGGAAAATACTTCTCGTTTTGGCCCTAGCGGGGCTTTACTTTTTCTTGCGGGAAGGACCGGCGGTTGCGGCCACCTGGGGCTACGGCATAACTGTTTCCAACACTCCTGGCACTATTGGCAGTTCTGCCACGCATTTGAAACAAATTGGGATTGGGGCTACTTGTATGCCTATGTAAACGGCAATTGGCAACAGGTGGCCTGGAATAGCGGGTCGTGGGACTATTAGGTAGATCTCCCTGCTAACACTAGCCAGATTAAGATCAAGCTGACTACCAACTTCAGCTACTTATCGATCCCTACTTACGTTGCGGAAAGCTATCTCCGGGCTTTGGCGGGTGAGGATGTTGCGGCTGCCAGGGAGGTGTCCGTAGGCGGTGCCGCGGACGTTGCTTCTAGGCTGGAGGTCAAGGACCTGGCGGCCCAGGTTGTGGATATGAAGGTGGAGGTCGGAGCCTATTTCAGCAGTTGGGCGAGAGTTCTTGCTACCGTTGAGCTGACCTTGAAAGACGGCAGTCTGGATGTAGGCTGGTACGAGCTGGAGCTGGTGAAAGATGGCGGAGCATGGAAGGTGTACGGCCTGGGAGAAGCTCCTCCCGCGGTGAAGAGAAACATGGGCGTACTGTTCGAATGGGCACGTTGGTTGCCTCTACTTGGTAATAGTACAGAAGAGAGGGTACTTCAGGAGGCCGGAGCAGTATTCAGGGGTTACCTGGACGACGTGGCCGCGGGGCGGTATAAGGAAGCGGCACGGTAGCTGGCGGGGCCGGCTCTGAGGGAGCACTTATCAGCTGAAAGTGTCCTAGGGAAGGGCAGGCTGTTGGAACCTGTTAATGAGTTATCTATGAAGCTGTTGGGGAGAGACGGTAACCTGTTTGATTTTCTGTGCAGTTACTGGACTGAAGGAAAGAGCAACTCTGTGGTTGCAAGTTATTACAGAACAGCTAAAGGTTTTAGACTAGTCCAGATTACGAACGTTAGGGGGTAAGCCGAAATGCAGGTGTTGAGTAAAAAGTTTTATCTTTGGCGGACACTTTTGGGGGTCAAGGCGGGTATGGTACGGAGGATATGTTTCGGATTATTATGGGCATTCCTGGCTTTGGCTCTATTGTTCAGTGCAAGACCAGCATACGCGGGTACTTGGGTACAGAGCCCCGTCGTTTTATCTGGTGGTGTGGCGGACGCCAGCGGCAGGCTGTGGGTCTCCGGCGGGTCAGTGCTCAAGTACTGGGACGGGAGTGCCTGGCAGAGCACTCCTACGTGGCCCGGAGGAACGAGCTATACTATTCAGGCTATTACCATAGGGAAAGACGGCAAGGTATGGGCAGGCGGAACCGGAGGGTATACTGCCTACTGGACGGGCAGTTCTTGGGTCAACACGGGCAGGATCTACGAATATCCGGTATACAGGACCATCAACGCAATGACTACAGCTCCCGACGGCACGATCTGGATGGCCGCGGACTATTTCCTGTATTACTGGAACGGGTCGAACTGGGTAAAGTGCGGCCAGCACCCCAATAGCAAGACAATCTCTCTCCTTCAGGCAGGGCCGGACGGCAAGATATGGATCTCTGGCTCCGGGGTTGGTCTCTGGTACTACAGCGGCGGTTGGGTAAGCACCGGATTGGGGGATGTCAGCCAGATACTTGTGCATCCTGACGGCACGGTCTACTTTATACCTGTATATGGTAATACTAGCGCTCCAAATCCGGTGTACTACTACCGCGGTGGCTCCTTTTACTCTTTTAACGTCCCTTATGGGGCAGATTACGAAAGCAGTATGCTGTATTTGACCGCAGTTGTGGCCCCGGATGGGAAGCTGTGGTTCGATCAACGATATACGAGTACTTCTAGTATTGTCGTATGGAACGGGACCACTACAGTAACCCTACCCAAGCCTTCAGGTCGCGGTGGTGAAGCATCTAAAGTCCTTTTCGTTTACAACCGTAAGGTTTACTTCTACCGGAGCTACTATGGATACGTTTCCCCGCCTGATGACTGCTACTATTATGATGATAGTTCCCCGCTGTACCTCATACCTTCTCCGAACGGGACTACAGGCCAGTTAGTTGTTAAACCTGCGGCTTTTGGTGCCCAGGGCTTGCTCACCAACCTCTATTACTCTTACGATGGCTCCACCTGGCAGGATCTAGGTGTTCTTCAGGGCAATACTGCCGTGCTGACGCCTCCTCCGGGCAAAACGGCGGTATACTTTAAGGCCCTGCTCAGGTATCCCTTGCCTGGTCTCAGCTTTACTTCGGAGTACAGCAACGTGTATACAGTCCCCCTCGTGACCAGTGTGAGCGTGAGCAGTACCTCCGGAATCGTTCAGTGGGACCAGAGCCGTGGCCGGTCATATATCCGGCTGACCTGGCCTGCGGTGCCCAATGCGACCGGATATAAGCTGCACGTATTTGACGGGTATGCCTACCGGACTAAAGACTTGGGAAACGTTACTTCCTGGGATAGCAGGACGGCTAAGATATTCCCTTATCCGTCGGAGTTGCCCGAGAATAACTCGGTATCTACGGATCTCTTCCGCTGGGATGGTTCAGGCCTCGATTTTGAAGACACTCCCGTCAGGCTTTACAGGAGTACTGTGGGAACCGGTTATGATAGCAGCAATACCTACTACTTCAGGGTAACAGCCTATAACCAGTGGATGGAGAGCGACTTTAATGCTTCTTCTTCCTGGTGCTTTACGGCTTTACCCAGTGCGACCGATACTCAGGCTCCTTCGGGTTCTGTGGCTGTTTTGTCTTCGGAAGGTTTAAAGAAAACTTATGACCAGAATGTTAAAGTAACTGTCAACGTTTCTGACGGACAATCGGGTATTTATCAGATTTTCTTCTCTAACGATAATGTGAGCTGGACTTCCGTTTATACGGCCACCAAAAACGCTGATAACGGCACATCCGTAGCAAGCTACACTAATACCTTTTCCTGGCAGGTCACTCCTGGAGCGGGGACGAAAACAGTTTATGCTAAAGTGGTAGACGCTGTAGGAAATGCCAAGGTTCTATCTGACTCCATTGCCCTGGCCGAGGATATGCTTCCGCCCAGCGTCACGTTGCAAATAAACGGCGGTGCTGAATCCACTACTTCGCCCAACGTTACCCTAACCCTAAATGTTCAGGACAACGCTTCCACCACTTCCCAAATGCAGATGCGCTTTAGCAACGATGGCAACCTGTGGTCGCCGTGGGAGCCTTTCGCCCAAACTAAGACCTGGGATCTGACTGCTTCTGCCTATGGTGGCAATACCAGTCCGGGCGTAAAGAAAGTCTACGCCCAGGTGTGCGATCAGGCCCAGAACGTGGCCCTGGCGGTTGCGGAGATAGGCTATAACCCGAACCCGCCGGTGGGCACTGTTACCATAGTAGGCGGTTCTTCCGGTACTTGGAACGGCAAGGCTGCTTTGTTTACTGCCAGTGATGCGCCGACGCTAAACCTCAATTTCCCTGGAGCTACTTATGTGCGGTTTGATCCCGGCACAGGCATATGGGGTGATTGGGAGCCTTATGCCTCTCAGAAGACGGTCTACCTGGTCAAGTCTTCCGGTGTTACCAGGCTCCGGGTGCAGGTGAAGGATGCCTACGGGGTTGCGTCAGCGCCGCAGGAGTTCCTGGTGGTAGTGGATCCAACGCCGCCGGTTATCCAGTACCTGCGCGGCCTGAACGGAGCTACGGCGACGACTTCTTCCAGCATAACGTTAGAGATAAGCGCGACGGATAACCTACCCGGCCAGCTCCAGTACCAGTATCAGATTAATGGAGGGAACTGGAGTTCGTGGGGAACTTTATCTGGCGATATGATAAACGTCTCCGGTCTTGTGAGTGGGGCAAACAAGATAACAGTAAGTGTTAAGGATCAGGCAGGAAATATATCTTGTTCGAGTGTAACCATATTCCGGCTCTAACTTCTACTTACAAAAATATTACAGGGTGGGAGGGCCATGACAAAATGTTTGTGACGCTCCTTAACATAAGAGGTAAGGCTAAAAGGGTATTGTTGAAGTTTTTATGTATTTTTGTTTTGGGGGGCATAACTTGGTTATCCTCGCAAGCTGTTGCTTCAGCTTATGCAGTTGGTGAAATACAGGTTCAGACTTCCACCGTAGATTTGTATCCGTACTCTTATCCCTCGGTAACACTATCTCAGCCAACTGCACTTCATAAAGGCTACTACATTTACGCGCGGGGAGTTCAGTGGAATGGTTCCTATTTCTATACAGATGTGCTTAAGAATGGTCAGTGGGTTACTTATAATTTCGGTGATGTAAATTTGTATTTTGGTCCCGGAGATAACGTTACCGCAGTCAGGTTCAGAATTAACGGTTCAAGTGGGTATTGCAGGATAGAATACAACATTCAATGGGGTATGTTTACCTACGATTATTACGAGTCCTCTACTATGGCAGCAAATGTGCTCTCTACAAAGACGAGCGCAGATAATGCTTATAGTGCCGCCAGTACGGCTGCTACCTATGCCCTAAACGCCTATGACGCTGCTAATGCCGCTAAAGCTTCCGCGGACCAGGCCGCGGCTAACACCACTTATAACGGCCAGTCCGCCGCCTACTGGGCCTACCTGGCAGCCCAGGGTGGAGTAGACACCACTCCGCCGATGATCCAGAAAGTAGGAGGCCAGAACGGGGCTACTTGCACTACCACCGGAACTTTCTATGTGGTTGTACAAGCCACTGATAATAGAACTGGACAGCTCCAAGCCCGTGTCCAGGTGGACGGTGGCGCCTGGACTGGCTGGTACAATATCCCCCAGAGCGCTATTCCTGTGACCCTTTCCACAATAGGGGCGCATACGATTACCGTAGAGGTGAAGGATGTAGCCGGAAATACGTCCCAAGCTACGATGACTGCTTTCCGTGTCTAATCACCCAGCTATTACCCCGGCACTGCCGGGGTTTTTCTTTTGGTTGGAGGGGGTGTTATGACGGCACAGAAAATATTTCTTGTTCTGGCCCTAGCCGGACTTCACTTTTTCTTCCGGGCAGGACCGGCGCTTGCAGCCACCTGGCAATATGGGATAACCGACGCGGACACTCCCACCACTATTGATAGAGCGGCCACTACAGCGGTTGTGGACACCACCCTGCACGAGATCCGGCTTCCGAAGTATAACGCCCATGCGGCCTCCTTCTGGCCTGACGGCGGGCCGGACTATGTGGTAATGGCTCCGAATAAGGTGCTCCACTTTTCCTTCGACGGCACGTGGATGGTGGAGAACCCCATAGTGAGCATCACCCTGCCGTCGAACCCGCTGGCCGTGGCTGCCGGATGGCAGTACCCCGACGTGGTGGTAGCCCTGCCCGATAAGCTCTACCACTACTCCTTCACGGGCACGGGCATGGTGGAAAACCCGGCCCTTTCGGTGGCAGGCCTGGCCGGGGCAGCAGCCGTGGGTGTACGTGAAGGAGAAGTGGCGGGCCTAGTGGGGAAGTCAATCAAAGACTTCATGTTTGACGGTACGGGCATGGTAGAAGTACCCTACCTGGAGCCTTCTGGCCTGACCAATCCCATTGATTTTGCCTTGATGGCCGGAAGCTATGATGTGGCTGTCCTGGACGGAAACCAGGTGAGGTACTATAACTTTACCGGCTCCGTGCTAGTCGAAAATCCTGCTTTAGCTATAACCGGGCTTTCTTCTCCCGTAGCTATAGCTGCGGCAGGGGAAAAAGATTTGGTAGTGGTGGACGGAAAGCAGGTAAAGCACTTTTCTTTTGACGGCTCTGCTTTCCGGTACAACGCTGCTCTTTCAGTGACTTCGGGGCTCAATAACCCCGTCTGCGTGGCCGTAAGGCCGGGAACTTTCGACCGCATCATTATCGACGGCGACCAAGTGAAGTATTACTCGTGGGATGGCACCCAATTGGTGTATAATCCCAATATGTCCGTTACTGTAACCGGCCTCTCTAATCTTGGAAGCTACGCCCCTTCGGCGGTGGCGGTGTCACAGGCGAAAGACCCGGGCAACAACGTTGATTACGTCCGGGTGCGGGCTTATGTTAGCGTGCCCGATAAGACTTCAATAACCTTTTCGCTGACCGCCGACGGCAGTAATTGGGTGAAGGTCTGGCGGGTGAGGGGCACGCCTTCCGGTCCGGTAGCTGAAGTTACCTCCGATAACGGCGCCACCTGGACGGCCATAGGCGATAGTCAGGCCGTCAGCCCGGCTTCCGCCGATACCAGGCTGTGGGCGAAACTCCCCGCAGGCCGGGCCGTAAAGTGGAGGGCTGACCTGGCCACTTCCGACACGGGCGCTACTCCCAAGATAGTGGCCGTGGGTGGAGTAGCGGTGGTTTGGGACACGAATGCGAAGCCCAACCCGCCGGTGATCGACATTCAGGAAACATGCTACACCACAACGACGCCCACTCTGGCCTGGACCTTTAGTGACCCTGACCCCGGCGATGTTCAAAGCGCATACCAGCTCCAGATTGTCCGGGCTTCTGACTTCCAGCCGGTGCTGGATACGGGGAAGGTCACGAGCGATAGCGCTGAGTACAGGGTTCCTAGTAGTGGTGTGCCTCATGTGCCTGGCCCGCTGTGGGATTCCGGCGACTATCGCTTTAAGGTGAGGGTGAAGGTGTGGGATCAGGCGGGAGTGGAGTCGGACTGGTCTGCCTGGGCCGATTTCTGCGTCATCGCCTTTGAACGGCCTAGAGTGGCGGGAATAGCTAGTCCGCCTCCGGGGCAGGTAGCTCCGGATCCAACTAACCCTTCAACGCATATCCTCATAACTCCGGGAATGACCGCGGCCCAGCTCCCGAAAGTAAAAGCGGGAGCTAAGGTGACCCTGCTGGTGGATAGTGTGGGGCCGCTGGATACGGTTACAGCGGTTTTCCCTTACGGGGCAGGACACCAGGCCACGATAGGGTCTGGGCCTGCGGCTGTTACGGTCAACGGCACCAATAAGACCTGGCAGGTGGAGTTCTGGACTGACCCCAGTTTAGAGGTTACGCCTGAGGGTACTGTGGTAGAAATGCGGCTTTCCGGTACGGGTCCAGAAGGGAGTGCAGCCCTGAATGCTCCCGACTACGCAGACGGCGTGGTGGTGACCATAGGAACTGTTTATAATGATTGGTTTGTAGTGTTGCAGGGAAGAGACACTGGCATCTAGTGAGGCTGGTGGGACACAACGGATTTAACTGAGGAACTGCGGTTTGGGAAGGCAGGTTTCGTACAGCATAGGTCGATGCCGGGTTTTTAGTTTCTTAAGAAATTTCAATGTTCTGTGGTGGTCGCCATGCGTATCCAAAAAGGAACAAGTTTAGAGTTCGGGCATGCTTGCGCGGTGTGCGGTCGCCCCACGTTGGGGGAGCTGTGTCCGGCGTGCTGGGCGGAAGACGAACGTGCTTTCAGAAAAGTGAAGGGTTACCTCAAGGAGCGGCCGATGGCTACAGTCGCAGAAGTCAGCACCGCGACAGGAGTGGAGGAGAGACGCATCGCCCGCTGGGTGGCCAAAGGGTGGCTGCAGCTGTGCTGCTTCTGCGCCGTGTGCGGCCGGCCGCTCAAAAAGGGTGAAGTGTGCCCGGAGTGCACGGCGGGGCTTGCCCCAGAAATAAAAAAGCCAGCGACGGAGTTTTCCAGGGAACACGCCCCGGTCCGCGTAATGGGGGTGGTGCGGAACGTAGAGGGCGGCATGGGCCGGCTGAAGTCGGCGCTCAACCTGGCCGAGAAAAAGTCGCAGAAGTAAGGGAAGGGGGGTGCTGGTAGTGGACGTTTTGAAAGTGTTAGAGACGCGTTTAGACCTGGCGGCGGCCCGGCAGGCGTGCGCGGCAGCAAATCTCGCCAATGCTGAAACGCCGGGGTACCGGCGCTTTGAAGCTGTATTGCGTGAAGCGGAAGGCCGCTTGCCGCTGGCGTGCACACATCCGGCTCACTTGCCCGGGAAGGGCGGAGGAGAAACCGTAGCCGTCATCAGGGACATGCGTGGCCCGTGGCGGGTAGATGGCAATAACGTGGACGTGGATGCGGAACTGGCCGGGGTTGTGCGCAACCAGGTTCTGTACTCCGCTTTGACGCGTGCCGTTTCGCAGCGGCTTGCCCTAGCCCGGCTGGCTGCAACAGAAGGGAGGAGGTAAGAGATGCTTCTGCAGTCGTTCAACATCAGCACTTCGGCGCTGACGGCCGAGCGCCTAAGGATGGATATCGTGGCCGAGAATTTGGCCAACGCTGAGACGACGCGGACGCCCGAAGGGGGGCCTTATAGGCGGAAAGTCCCAGTGTTTGTTCCCCTTACGGACGGGGGTGTTGGGGTTGCGGCAGTGGTGGAAGACCCTTCGCCGCCGCGCCTTAAATTTGATCCCGGGCACCCCGATGCTGGGCCGGACGGCTACGTTCGGATGCCCAACATAGACGTGGCCAGGGAGATGGTCGACCTGGCCGCAGCCTCGCGGGCGTACGAAGCTTCCGTGGCTGTCCTGACGGTGACGCGAGCCATGGCGCTGCGGGCACTGGACATTTCGTCGCGTTAGACGCTTATCCGTTTCATAATGCTGGGTAAGTGAGGAGGCGGTCTAAATGCTTGACGGAGTAACGCCGGTGGGCGGAATACAAGAAACTGCCTCCCGGGCACAGGTGAAGCAGCCTCTGGCGAAGTTCCTGAACGTGCTGGAAGAACTCTTGGGGGAAGCAGAACGTAAGGCTACGGCGTTTGCCCGGGGTGAGCCGGTCGATATTCACAGCCTGATGATTGCTTCTGAGAAGGCCCTGATAGGTCTGACGCTGGCCCTTCAGATTCGCAACCGCGCGCTGGAGGCGTACCAGGAGATCATCCACATGCAGGTCTGAAAGGTGGTGGTAGCCGTTGCCGTTGAAGGAGAAAGTTCAGGAGCTGCTCGGCCGCCTGCGGCAGCTGGCCTCCTACCTTTCGGGACCGCGGCGGTGGTGGGTTTATGCAGTGGGGGCCGCGGTTTTTGGCCTGGTGCTGTGGGCGGCGTGGCACGCTGCTACCCCAGCATATGTAACGCTCTACTCAGGAGACTATTCTGCGGTGGCCGAGGTAACAAAGGCGCTGGAATCGAAGAAGATACCCTACAAGCTGGATGAAGGGGGAACCCGGGTGCTTGTACCTGCCGATCAGGTGGCCAGAGCGCGCGTGGAGACACTGGGGCGGGGCATTCCGCGGCAGGGCAGCGGGGGTTACGAAATTCTGGAGAAGGTGCCTTTCGGCCTGACGGAATCGGACAGGGCTGTACGCCACCGGCAGGTGCTGGAAGGTGAGCTGGAGAAAACGATCAAGGCGCTGGGGTCGGTGGAAAGCGCCCGGGTCCACCTGGGACTGCCCAAGGAAAGCCCCTTTGTTAGGGAGAAAGTCGCCCCCACAGCTTCCGTAGTTGTGACGCCGAAGCCGGGTGCCGAGATCGGGCCTGGTGATGCGCGGGCCATTGCCAACATAGTGGCAGCGGCGGTTCCAGCCCTGACCCCCGAGAAGGTGGTTGTGACTGATGACCGGGGGAGGCTCCTCCGATGGGACGGCTCTTCTGAGAGCGGGGAGCTGGCTCGGGACCTGGAGCGGGCGGCTTTAAACGTGCTGACTGCCGCATACGGGCCGGGAGTGGCGGTGTCAGTGAGGGTGGAGCTGGACCCCACTACGGAAACGGTAACAGAGGAGCAGGCGGGCGCACCGCTGACCAGGAGCCGGCAGAACGTATCAGAAAGCTGGCAGGGTAGTGGTCAGCCCCCCGGGGGTGCTCCCGGTACGGGTTCTAACGTACCGGGATATTTTTATTCTCCGCCCGGTGGGACCGGCCAGTGGCAGAAGCAGGAGACCACAGAAAACTATGAATTCCCGGTGACCCGGCGCCAGGTTACACGGCCTGCGGGCGCGGTCAAAAAGATTACGGTGGCGGCAGTGGTTCCGCGGGAGCTCGACCCGGAAGAAGAAATCCGCGCTGCCCGCCTGCTCGCGGCAGCCGTCGGGACGGATATTGCCAATGTAAGCGTTTCGGGGATTCCCCATCGCGAAGCAGAGAGCGTGCCGCCCCGGCGCATCTTTGAGGGAAAGGAGGGCTGGCTCGTGGCGGCTGCTGTTGCCGCGCTGGCAGTGTTGATCCTTGTGGTAACGATTGTGCTGTTGCGGCGACGGTCAAAGCCCGCTGTTCCCGAAACTGTTCCTGTTCCTGAGCCCTTACCTGAAACGGTGATGCCACGTCCCAGGAGTCTTGTCGAGGAGCTGTCCGACATGGTACAGCGTGATCCCGTGGCGGCGGCCAACGCATTGCGTGCCTGGCTGGGAGAGAGCAGTTAGGTCGGTTCCTGTTTCTGCGCTGTAGCCGCCGCTTAAATTTAGTTGGAGGCGAAAGGTGGTGTTGGGCTTGACTGGTCCAGAAAAAGCGGCCGTGGTTGTGACCGCTTTACCGCAGGACGTGGCGGTGCTCATCATGAGAAACCTGACTGAGCAGGAGCTGGAGACTTTGACCCTGGCGGTGGCGTCGCTGAAGCCGGTTTCTCCCGAAACTACCCGCGCGGTCCTTGAGGAGTTCCGGGAGCTCTGTGCGGCTTCCTTGGCGGTCGCGCAGGGTGGGCTCGACCGGGCGCGGGCACTCCTGGAGGGGGCTCTGGGCCGCGAGCGTGCCGCGGCGGTGGTAAAGAGGCTGGCGGCGGGGCTTGTGGTGCCGCCGCTGGACACGGCCCGGCGTGCGGACCCGGCCTGGCTGGCGGCGTTTCTGGGGGGAGAGCGTGCGCAGATAGCGGCGGCCGTGCTGGCCTACCTGCCGCCCGAACAGGCGGCTCGCGTGTTGGAGGGGCTACCGGAGGAGAAAAGGCCGGAGGTTATTTACCGAATGGCAACCCTCCGACGGTTGAACGCTCCGATTTTGGCGGCTCTCGAGAGATACCTGGAGAGGCAGGTGTTTCTGCCCGGGGGTGAGCAGGTCTCCGGTAGTCCCGAGGCTGCGGCCCGGGTGTTGGGCAGAACCGGGCAGTCGCTTCAGGAGGATGTGCTCCGGTGGATAAACGAGCGGGACCCCGGGATGGCAGAGGAGATCCGGAGGAACATGTTCGTTTTCGAAGACCTGCTGGCGGTGAGCGACCGCGACTTGCAGCGGGTACTGCGGCACGTCGATATTTACCGCGATCTGCCTCTTGCTTTGAAGGGTGCTCCGGCGAGCATGCGGGAGAAATTCCTGCGCTGTCTCTCTTCTGACGCAGCGGCAGTCGTGCGTGACGCCATGGAGGCGGGCCCCGTTCCGAAGCAGCAGGTGGAGGAGGCCCGGAGGCGCATCATAGAAGCGGCGCGGAAGCTGGAGGCCGAAGGGAAAATAACTCTGGCGCGGCGGGGAGAAGAGGGATATGTGGCGTAGGATAGTTCCTCCCGCTCGGGTTGTCCGGTCGCTACCTACCGCTTCAGAGGAGGAGAGGCCCGTTGCTCCTGTCCAGGAGCAGGAAATGGCACAAGAGCCTGTGCCTGAGGTAGCGGTTTTTGATCAAGTGCCGGTTTTGGGCGAGGATTTAGGGCAGCCTGACCAAGAGGATGTTCAGGAAGGGACGACGCTGGAAAAGGCTGTTAGCGCAGAAGCGCGGCATATACTGGTGCAGGCCAGCCAGGTGCTCGCCCGCGCGGAGGAGGTTCTGAAGGAAGCTGAGGAGGTCCTCCAGCGGGCCAATGAAGTTGCCATGGAAGTGCGGGAGGCGGCCGAACGCACTGTATCTGGTATAGGGGATTTCATTATCGAAGCAGTCCGGGTTGCGGCCCTCCGGGAGGTAGACCCGGAGACGACACTGGCCGCCGTCCGTGCCGCCGTGGCCCAGGCAGTGGAGCAGGGCATGGCGGGAGCGGAGGCTAGAGTCATCGTGGCCGCAGAAGCCGTCGAAGAGGTGCGGCGTTCACTGGAAGAAACGGGGCGTCTGTTGAAGGTAGAGGCCAGCGACCTGCTGGACGAGGGGGACTGCGTGGTTGATTGGTACGAGGCGGTGGTTGACGGACGGACATCTGTGCGGTTGGAAAAGGCCCTGAAACAATTGGAGGAGAAGCTGAGTGGTCGTTCGGTTGAAGAAGAGGCGGGCCCATAATGATGTTGCCCGTGGGAGGTGAAGGAGGCGAAGGAGGTGTTCGAACCAGGTGAAGGAGATGGTATTGCCAGTTTACGGTAAGGTAACGGAAGTATCGGCTCATGCGATGCGTGCGGTGGGCCCTGCAGGTGCTCTGGGAGGCATCTGCCGGGTGTGCCCTCCCTTGCGAACAGAAGAGGGGCTGATAGCAGAAGTGACCGCGTTGTCCGAGAAAGAGGCAGTACTGGTGCCGCTCGAGCGCGCGGCCGGGGCCATGCCCGGGTGGTGGGTGGTCCCTGTCCACGATGGAGGTGTGCCCGTGGGAGACGGCTTAGTCGGTAGGGTGATCGACGGGCTCGGGAGACCGGTGGATGGTGGGCCCCCACTGTCGCGAAGTGAGCGCCGCATGGTGGACGGCAGTCCGGTGCCGCCGCTGGCGCGGCCTCCTATCCGCGACATTTTCGTCACGGGGGTCAGGGTTATCGATGCGGTGCTGACGTGCGGGCGGGGCCAGAGGGTCGGGATTTTCGCCGGGAGCGGCGTCGGTAAATCTACACTCCTGGGGATGATTGTAAGGAATTCTGCGGCTGACAGGTGTGTGGTAACGCTGGTAGGCGAGAGGGGACGGGAGATCCGCGACTTTGTTGAAAAGGTTCTTGGATCCGAAGGCATGGCGAGGAGTGTGGTGATTGCCGCGGCGGCAGACGTGCCTGCTCCTCTCAGGATACGGTGTGCGAAGGCTTCGGCTGCTATCGCAGAATTCTGGCGCGACTGTGGTTTTCATGTGTTGTGGATTATCGATTCCGTTACGCGGCTGGCCCACGCATTGCGTGAAGTGGGGCTTGCGGCCGGAGAACCTCCGGCAGCCCGGGGCTACCCACCTACAGCTTTTTCTTTTCTTTCTTCGCTTGTTGAGCGTGCGTCTCCTTCCGAGAAGGGGTCCATCACCTTGTTCTGCACGGTCTTGGTAGAGGGTGACGATATGGCTGAGCCCGTCAGCGATGTTATGCGCAGCGTGCTAGACGGGCATATCGTGCTATCGCGCGACCTGGCAGCCCGCGGCCACTATCCAGCGGTGGACGTCCTGCAGAGCGTGTCGCGCCTGATGCCCGAGATAGTTGATCCCGAACACCTTGCAGCGGCCCGAAAGGCGCGGGAGCTGCTGGCAAACTATGCTGCGGTTCAGGATCTCGTACTGGTGGGGGCCTACGCAGCCGGGAGCAACCCGCAGCACGACGAAGCATTGCGGCTGGCGGGGCCCTTGATGGACTTCTTACGGCAGGATGTGAGCGAAAAAGCTGATTTTGCGGGTTCGAGGTCGGGGCTGATGGAGGTGGTTGGGTTATGAGGTACAGGAGGCTGGCGAGGGTGTGGGGCGTTCTGGAAAGGGCTGCGGTGTCCCGGGCGTGCAGGGCTGCCGCTGATGCAACGCGCGCTGAAAAAGGTGTTGAAGAGTTGCGGACGGCGTGTGCATCTCTGCCTTGGGAGGCCCGGCCTTATGTGGGGGTGTGCACGCGGGCGGTGCTGGTACGGGCGGAGGAGGCGGCCCAAATGCGGCGTGCTGCGGAGGTGCTGACGAATGCGGCGGCAGCAACGCGGCGTCTGGCAAAGGGCATCGAATTGCTGGCGGAAAAAGAGGCGAGGGCGTTGCTGCGGGCAATATCGAAAAAGGAGGGGGAAGAGCTTGTCGACCTTGTGTGTAGCCGTTCCGGCTTTGGAAACTGTGGAAGTTGAGGCGTCGGAGGCTGTTTCGGGGGACGATTGCGGTTGCAAAGGAGTTTCTAATATCGTGCGCGAAGAGGTGTTCGGGAGCATTTTGGCAGCCTTGCTAGCGGTATGTGCTGACGTGCAGGAACCGGGTTTTACCACTGGTCAATTGGCCAAGCGGGCGGGGGATGAAGCCCATTGCGGAGTTGCTGAAACCCAGATACCCGCATGTTCCGTCCGGTCTGATACAACCTTATTGTACCTTGCGCCTTCTGCACAGGCCGAGGTTTCTGGGAGCGCCCCGGGGGCCGAACCTGGACAGGGGTTCCGCGTGACCCAGCATGGTGCCAGTATTCTTCAAGCAAAGAAAACCGCATCGTGCTTCCCAAACCGATGGGATGAGCCGCAGCAGAAAGTTGACCAAGCGGAAAAGGCAGCTGGTACCGGAGAAGCTGATGAAAAAGGCAGCACCGGGACGGCGGTTTGTGGGACCGCTTGTGAGGAATCAGCCGGGCGTGAGCCTTCAGGTCTTGTGGCCAGCAGTTTTGAAAAGACGTTCGGAGGGGGGCGGACTCCGGTTGGGCAATACGATTTCAGCGGAAGGGGACAGCGGTCAGGGGTCGTTGGGACAAAGACTACCGATTGGAACGGGGTAGATTTCGGAAGCAGGACGGATTCCCAGGAACGACATGTTACTACGGGGGAGAAAGTAGGGTACGCGTTACCGGAAGAAGTAACTGGTGAGGGTGTACTATTTGGGCAAGCGGCAGAGCAGATAACTGGAGCGGAAACGCAGGTAACCGAAGCGCGAACGATGGATGTTTTGCCCCGAAGAGTGTTGGAGGTGCCGGAGGATGATGGCGCGTTCGTCCAAAGGAGCGAGCGTGTAGCGGAGAACTTCTGGGAAGGGGGTGAGAGTGGGCTGTATGTTCGCTTTCCCGCCGGGGATAAGGTTTCCCGGGCAGAACGCGCAGTTCCAGTGGCTGGAGGTGTTTTTCCCGGGGGGCCGGAAGATGCCCGTGCGGTGAGGCTGGTGGTGCGGACGGAACTACCGGGAGGAAGCGATATCTTGCTAACGGCGTCCGCCAGAGGCGGGAACCTCGTCCTGACGGCGGTGGCCGGGAGCACCGTGGCAGCTATGACTGCCAGGGAGGCCCTAGCGGCCGCGGCGGCAGCTGTGTGGCAGGAATGGCGAAAAGTGGAGACTGTTGTACTGGAGCCGCGGGAGGCTTCAGATCCCGACAGCAGCGAGCGAACGTTCGATTCTTCGGGTGGTATATATTGCTGACTATCCAAAGCAAAAAACAAACAAAACCCGGAAAAGAAATAAAACTAGAGGAGGTGCTGGTGCCGTTCCGGTATTCCGGGAAATGGCCGGTAAACCGGTCGGCAGGTTTTATGGCGGACATTATGCTGAACAATGTTTTGGCAACATCTTCTGGCGGAGTGGAAACAACGGCAAACAATGTTCTCGGTAAGGATGCTTTTTTAAAAATTCTCATTGAAGAGTTACGCCAACAAAACCCATTTCGCCCGGTTGATACGAAGGACTTCGTGGCGCAACTGGCACAATTGCGCCAGCTCGAAGTTTTGGAGGAAGTGCGTGACATACTGACACAATTTTTGGCAAAAGGGAGGTCGGTTTAATTGCTGAGAAGTCTCTTTTCAGGAGTGCTCGGATTGCGGGCCCATCAAACGGAACTCGACGTGGTGGGCGACAACATAGCAAACGTAAACACTCCCGGCTACAAAGCCTCGCGGGCTGTTTTTGAGGAAATGCTGTCCCAGGTCCTCCGCCCGGGAAGCGCGCCCGGTGGCGGCATAGGGGGCGAGTTGCCGTTCCAGGTCGGTCTTGGCGTGGGGGTAGCGGGCACAGCGAGCGACCCCACCCAGGGAGGGCTGATGGTGACGAACAATCCCACGGACCTCGCACTGGACGGTGATGGCTTCTTCGTCCTCCGCGACGGGGACAAGCTTGTGTTCACGCGCGCCGGTGCGTTCCGGTGGGACGCCGAAGGCAACCTGGTAGACCCTGCTGGACGGAGGGTGCTGGGGTGGGCGGTCGGTGAGGACGGGACGGTGGCCGATCCTACGCAGTCCGCACTGCGGCCGATTTCTTCTAAAGAACTGCTTTCCATTCCGGCAGTTCAGACCACCAGGGCGGAGCTCGCACGGAACCTTACCGGTACCGATAATGGTACTTTTGTTCCGCTGGAGAACACCACGCTTGAGGTCGTTTTGCCATCCGGCCGGACGGTTCCGGTTTCGCTGGCGCTGAAGCCGACGGCAGACTTCAACTGCTGGCAGTGGTCGGCCGCCGCGGGTTCGGATGCCGCTATCGTGCCGCCTTCAGGTTACATCTGGTTTGGCCCGGACGGCACAATCGAAAAAGTGACCGACCTGGCCAACAATCCCATTACCGACGTGGCAGTAAACTTTGGTGGGGAAACCGGCAGGTTCACGATTTCGGGATCCAGGTCGGCGCTGCAGTTTATAAGTGGCGCAGAAACTGTGACATTTCAGTATCAGAGCTGTACCTACACTGTAGAGTTTGGCGCCTACGGTCCCAAAGGCGAGCTTTACACTGTGGATGTGGTCTTTGAGAAAACCGACAACAACGTTTGGAAGTGGGCGGCGCGGGTATATGACCCGTTCGGGAATATTGTGCCGTGCTCGTCGGGCGGCGAAGTGCGGTTCAATACTTCCGGCAGGGTGGCTGGAATAAATGGCGACACGGTGGCGTTTACGACGGCTGACGGTGCGAACGTGGAGATCGGGTTGGACTTTTCCCAGCTTACGCAGTACGCGGGTGCAAGCACGGCAGCAGCCGTGGAAGTTAACGGCAACGCTCCGGGCGACCTGGTATCGGTTAGCATAGATGGCCGGGGTACAGTCGTCGGCTCTTATTCCAACGGGCTGACGCGGCCGCTGGCGAGGTTGGCGCTTGCTCGGTTCCGCAACCCAGCCGGCCTGTTGCGGGTCGGGGACAGCTGCTATGCGGAGGGACCCGCTTCTGGATCGGCCGTTCTGTGCGAGCCCAGGTCGGGCGGCGCCGGCCGGGTCGTGGCCGGAGCGCTGGAGATGTCCAACGTGGATTTGGCCAAGGAGTTTACGAGGCTGATTGTAGCGCAGCGTGGGTTCCTAGCCAACGCACGCGTTATTACGGCCAGTGATGAAGTGTTGCAGGAACTGGCTAACATGAAGAGATAGCTGGTCGGTCAGGGGCGTCCCTAACGTAGCGGGTCGCCCCGGCCTCATCAAGAAAGGGCGTAACGACAAAGGAAGGAGTTGGTGTTCCGTTGGACCGCTCGACTGTTATCGGTTTCCTGGTGGGTATCGCCGCTGTGGTGTACGGGATCAAGATTGAGGGGTCACTCAGGCTTTTTTGGCATCTCCCCGCCGCCCTTATCGTCTTTGGCGGTACTTTCGCGGCGGTGCTCGTTTCCTACCGGGTGTCGGACATCCTGCAGGTAGGAGCGATACTGCGCCAGGCTTTTGTGGAACGGCGGGAGCCCCTGCCGCAGGTGGTGGAGACGATGGTGGCCCTTGCGGACAAGGCCCGGAGGAATGGTTTCCTTTCTCTGGAAGAAGACGCGGCGCGGGCGCGGGATCCTTTTCTTGCGCGCGGGCTAAGGCTTCTGGTTAACGGCCACGATGCGAACTACATCCGCGACGTGCTGGCCGCGGAAATTCTGTATTCCCGCGACCGTCACCGGATAGGCCAGGGGATTTTCGAGCTGGCGGGCGCGCTTGCACCAGCCTTCGGGCTGTGCGGTACTCTGATAGGCATGATCCAGATGCTGTCCCGTCTCCACAACCCGCAGGAGGTGGGACCGGCTTTCGCGACCGCGATGGTGTGTACGTTTTACGGCGTGGTGTCCGCAAACCTCCTGTTTCTGCCGATAGCTGGCAAGCTGCGGCTCAGGTCGCAGGAGGAGACGGTGGCCAAGGAGCTGATGCTGGAGGGCATCCTCGCCATGGCCTCGGAAGAGCACCCTGTACTGGTTCAGCAGAAGCTGACCGCGGCCTTACGGGAAAAAGAGGGGGTTGTCCGCCGTGAAGCGGTGGCGGGACGGTGGTAAGGAGGAAGGTCTGGACTTTATCCGGCCTTCGCCGCACTGGCTGGTGACCTATGCGGACATGATAACCCTACTGCTGTGCGCGTTCGCCCTTTTTTTCGCGATGAGCACCTTTTCCGAGACACGGTTTTATGCCGCACGGGAATCGGTGGCCCGCACGTTCGGGATGGAGGTCGCCCCGCGCGCGGTGGAGAATCCCGTGCCGCAGGTTCAGTGGGACCTGCCACAGCTGGAGTCCGTGGAAGAGTCGTTGCGGCAGTACCTTGAGGAGCATGGCATACCGGCGGACATGGTGAGGCAGGAGCGCGGTCTTGTGGTGCGCTTCAGCGAGGTCGCGCTTTTCGACCGCGGAAGCGCGGACCTGCGGCCGGAGGGCAGGCGCTCCCTTTCGGCGCTGGCGGACTTTCTGGTGGGAGTACCAAACCACGTCAGAGTAGAAGGGCACACGTGCGATCTGCCGATCCATAACGCCCGGTACCAGTCGAACTGGGAGCTGTCGACGGCCAGGGCGACGGCCGCGCTGCACGTTCTTGAAGAAAAAATTCCCCAGTGGCGTTTATCAGCCGCGGGTTACGGCGAGTTTAGGCCTGTGGCACCGAATGACAGCGAAGCCAACCGCGCGAGGAACCGCCGCGTGGACGTGGTGATACTCCGGCTTTCTCTTACGGGCGCGGAGCCGGAAACGCGGCAATGAACCGCAGGTGACGCAAGCCTATTAAGAGGTATAGCGGTCCGACTTTTACGGGAAGGAGGTGCCGGCATATTTTCCCTCCCAGTAAGTTGGGAGGGTCAGTTTATTATGAAGCAGTTGCTGCCTTTGGTCAGGGAATTCGGGAAGAAGGAATTGCCCTCCTGGCTGGCGCCGCGGCTGGCACGAGTGCTGAGCAGCCGCTTGGGGTTTTTGCTGGGGCGGGTGGTGGAAGCTGTGCCGGCTGACGGAACGGTGCTGGGGCCAGGTACCTTCGTGGCAGCGCGTGGTATGGCAGACGGGTTCTCAGCGTGGATCGCCCTTACTCCCCTAGGGTTCGTGCATGCGGTAGCTGACACTCTTCTGGGAGGTGAGCCGCTGGTCCCGGATGACAGTTCCCCGGTGACAGAAGGGGAGGCGACCGTTCTGAGGGAGTTCTTCCAGGCTGCGGTCGAAGCTGCCGCTGAGGCGGTCGGTGTGGGAAACCCCGCTGAGGTGGACGTAGTGGAAGCGGTTTTCCGCGTGCCCGAAGGGGAGTACGGGACAGTAGACGTGGCCCTTGATGTGTTTGGGTTCCCGCGGGGCATTCTGCGTGTTGTCTTTCTTGCGCCGCTGAGGGAGGGCGGCGCCCAGACGCGGCCGGTGCTGGACGCAGTGCCCCTTACGGTAACAGTGACGGTTGAGAGCGTACCGGTCACAGCAGGTGAAGTGGCTTCCCTTGCTCCTGTATATTTGGTTTTGCTGGATACGGCGGATCCTTTAGCGGTGAAGATTAGTGTTGAGGGAACGCCGGTGTTTGCAGGGAGGTTGGGGCGCCGGGGCTACAGCTTTGTGGTCAAAATAGAAGGCCTGTTGGAAGGAGGGTTAGCTGTGCAGGAAGGAAATTTTGTGCCGCTGGAAGTTCCCGAGGTTCTCGGGGATGAGGCCCCGACCGGTGAGCCCCTGGGAATGGGGCGTCTCCACCGGGTCCCGCTGCAGCTGACAGTGGAGGTTGGACGTGTGGTGAAAACGCTTGCCGAAGTGGCCGAGCTGAGGCCGGGGGACATTATCCACCTCAATAAGCCTTCCAGTGCTCCGGTAGACCTTTTGGTGAACGGTGTTGTTGTGGCCCGGGGTGTCGTTGTGGACGCTGGCGGCCGCTATGCCGTGCAGGTGACCGAGATATTCCGGGGCGCTCAGGAAAGGACGGCACAGTAGCTGCGCGGGATTTCCCGTACAGAGGGTGGTAGCGAGAAATGCTGGCGGGAATTAAGCTTTTTGTTATTTCGGTGGCTCTTCTGGCCGCGGTGTGGTTCTTGGGACGCAAGCTGGCACCGGGGGCCCGCTGCGGCCCCTTACGGGTACTAGGGTGGGCACGAGTTGATAGCGCGCTGATCGTGCTGATAGAAGCGACCGGGAGCCGGTTCCTTGTTGTTGCTTCACGTAATGCCGTGGCGGTAGAGAAGCTTTGTGAAGGAACGAAGGAGGGATTAGAAGAGTGCTCAAAGGATTCTACACCAGCGCTTGCGGGCTCATGACCGGCTTACGCCGGCTGGATGTGGTTGCCGACAACGCCGCGAACCTTAACACGCCGGGGTTTTTGAGGCGGCGGTACGCGATACAGGCAGGGTTCGGGCGTGCGCTCGAAGCAGTTGCCGGCGGGTACAGTGCTCCGGTCGGTACTGCGCGCCCGGTTGTAGTGGTGACAGATGTCCCTTGCGCGGCCGGACCGGGAGAACTGAAGCACACCGGCCGGCCGCTGGATGTGGCCGCAGAAGACGGCCTGTTTTTTGCTGTAATGCAGGGAGGAAATGTGTTCTACACTCGGAACGGGCATTTCCAGGTGCTGCCGAACGGCGTACTGGCGGACGCAGCGGGCAGGCCGGTGCTGGGGACGGACGGCAACCCGGTGGTGGTGGGGAGAGAGGACTTCCTCGTTTTGCCAGACGGTACCGTGACCGCCCCGGATGGCGTAACTTTGGGCCAGCTGGGGCTCTGGCGGGTCGAAAACCCGGTTCCGGCCGGCGGCGGGCTCTATCAGGGGCTGGCCGTAACCGCTACGGGTAGGGTACGCCAGGGATGGCTGTGCGGGCCGAACACTTCGCTGGCTCAGGAGAGTGTCGAGCTGGTGGCGGTCCAGAGAGCGTTCGAATCTGCGCAGCGTGTCTTGGTGGCGGAAGACCAGGCGCTGGGGTCGCTGATCTCAGCGGTCAGGGCTTAAATGTTTCTGTCTGTAGAAACTGGAGAACAACAAGGAGGGTGGAAACAGCATGCGTGCGATGTGGACGGCCGCGGCCGGCATGTCTACGCAGCAGGCCGCGGTGGACGTGACGGCCAACAACGTAGCAAACGCCAACACGCCCGGGTTCAAGCGGGCTGTAGCGGCAGTTATTGAGCTGGCCCGCGAGGAAGCGCGGCCGGCGACCTCCGAGTTTCCGGCGCTAGAGGTAGGGACGGGTTCGGGAGCCCTTGCTACTCTGTCCGTGGTAACCCAGGGACCGCTGGTGGAGACGGGGGTACCGACGCATCTGGCGCTCGAAGGGGACGGCTTCTTTGTGCTGGAAGGACCGCAGGGCCCTGTGTACACAAGGGCGGGGCAGTTTCGTATCAGCCCCGACGGGTATTTGGTCTCAATGCATGGGTGGCGCGTGCGGGGTGCCGGGGCCATTCCGCGTGAAGCCGTCGGATTGGCGGTCGGGCGCGACGGCCGGGTGCTGGCGGTGATGCCGGACGGCACCCAGCGGGAAGTGGGGCGGATCGTTCTGGCCCGCTTCAGGGCGCCGTCAGCGCTCGCGTCAGCAGGCGACGGCTGCTACCGTGAATCCCCGGCTTCCGGTCCGCCGGAGGAGGTCCGCCCAGGCGAGCGCGGCGCGGGTGTGGTGTTG
Source organism: Thermanaeromonas toyohensis ToBE (assembly GCF_900176005.1). Lineage (NCBI taxonomy): Bacteria > Bacillati > Bacillota > Clostridia > Neomoorellales > Neomoorellaceae > Thermanaeromonas > Thermanaeromonas toyohensis. The sequence goes on from NZ_LT838272.1 coordinate 1,559,670, forward strand.
CAGGGGTTCCTTGAGAGGTCGAACGTGGACCTGGCCCAGGAGATGGTTTCCCTCATCGCCGCGCAGCGGGTCTACGAGGTGTGCGCCAAAGTCATCCAGGTGGGTGACGAAATGCTGGCCACGGCAAACAGCATCAAGCGCTAAACACTTTTTAGGGGGTGATCGGAATGGCGCAACTAGATATCTCCCTGGCAGCAAAGGTGGCCTCCGCGTGCGCGCAGGCCCGGACGGCACAGGCGGTTTCCAGTACTCTTAGGGAAACGGGGACCACAGGCAGCTTTTGGGTTATTCTGGCAGAGACGCTGTCGCGAAAGGACACCAGCGGTTCCGGCACAGTGAACGGAAGCGACCCGGTCATGGGCGGGCGGCCGGAGTGCGGTCAGGGCCGGTGTCCGCCGGGCCTGCGCCCGATATTCGAGGCCGCCGCCCGCGAGACAGGCCTGCCTGTCGCGCTTCTCGAGGCTGTCGCTGAGGCGGAATCGGGTTTCAACCCCAGGGCGGTTTCTCCGGCGGGCGCGGCAGGATTAATGCAGCTGATGCCGTCGACGGCGCGGGCACTCGGCGTGACAGACGTGTTTGACCCCTGGCAGAACGTTCTGGCCGGGGCGCGGTACCTGCGCGGCCTCCTGGACCGCTTCGGGAGCCTTGAACTGGCCCTGGCAGCGTACAATGCGGGGCCCGGCGCGGTGGAAAAGTGGGGCGGCGTGCCCCGTTACCGGGAAACGCGGTCTTATGTGTCTAAAATTTTGGCGTCGCTGGGCCGGGATCCTGGGGGTGCGCCGCCTTGTTCGGCGGTGCCAGCAACGAAGAACGCGGTATGGGTCTGGTCTCGCTGAAAGGAGGCAGGCTGAGCGGTGCCGCGTTCCTGGGGGTGAGGCCGCTGGCCTGCCTCCTAGCGGCTCTGGTGGAGGCGGGTTGCTGCCAGGAATTTACCAAGTGCTTTTCCGAGGTTCTTACGCATACGGAAAGGGTTGATTGCAGGCTGTACCGTGCGTCAGCTAAAGAGCTGGCTGCCCTGGCGCGGCGGGCTATTTCGCAGCTTAACCCGGTCTTAAAGCCGCACACGGCGCTCGCCAAGGAGATACTGCTGTGGTTTCTGCGGCACAGAGGGGAGGTGGTGCTGGGCTGGCGCTTTCGCGTTAGCGAAGCGTCCCGGGATGTGGCAGTATTGGTGGTGCGTAACGGAAAGGGCGATATATCTGACGCTTTGGGAGAGGGAGTAAAGGTGTGACGGGAATCCTGTGGTAATGGACTGCCCGCCATAGCAAGGCCCAAAGGCAACATTAGTTAACATTACTTGGAAGGAGGTAGGATGTTTTGAGTAACTTGTTTGCGGCTATGGAAGCGGCTTCGCGGGCCATAGGGGCCCACCGGGCGGCACTCGAGGCGCGGGGACAGAACGCTGCTAACGCTACGACTCCTGGCTACGCCCGGGAGCGGGTACAGCTCCGCAGTGCGGCACTTTTGACCCCGGCCGGAGGGCTGCCGGTACTTGTGGGTGTCGAGGCCACCGGCGTGGAAAGGATGACTGACTCCTTTGTTGATGCTGAGTCGCGGCGTGCCTTAGGTGCCCACGCGCGCTGGCAGGAGGCGCTGCGTGTTTATGAGGAGTTCGAAAGCGGTATGGGCGGGCCGGGTGACCCGAACCTGGAAGAAGCCTGCGACGCACTGTGGGCGTCCCTGCAGGACCTGGTTATGCAGCCTGAAAATCGTGCGGTACGTGCGGTGGTTATACAGCGGGCCGAGGCTTTCTGCGATGCGGTGCGACGGACTGCGTCGTTCGCGAAGGATATGCGGCATTCTCTTGATGGCCGCGTCAACGCCCTGGTGGAACGGGTTAACGGGTTGGCGGAACAGATTGCGAAGATTAATGGGGAGATCCTACAGGCGCGTGCGGCGGGGCGGGAAACCCCTTCTCTGCTTGACGAACGCGACCGGCTGCTGGACGAACTGGCGGAGCTCGTCGGTGCTAGCGTTCTAGAACGGCCGGACGGCACGGTTGTGGTAACTGCCGGCAATGGAGTGCTGGTCAGCGGGCCGGTGGCGAACCGAATGAGATACCAGGGCGGGCGTTTGCTTTGGGAGCGCACTGGCGCGGAAGTCCGCCTGGAAGAGGGTACCGTGGCCGGGGTCTTCGAAGGCGCGGCCGCAGTAGAATCCTTCCTGGCACAGCTCGACGCGGCGGTGCGGGGGCTGAGGGAGGCGGTCAATGCGGTACACCGGAATGGTTTCGGTCTGGACGGGTCCACAGGCCTGGATTTCTTTGCTGGAGGTGCACTCGATCTGGAGTTAAATCCGCTGTTGAGGGAAAGGCCGGAGCGGATCGCAACAGCGTCTTCGCCCGCCGGGATACCCGGCGATCCTTCCAATGCGCTCGCGCTGGCACGTGCCGTGGACAGCGCACCGGTTCTTGGGGATCTCCCCTTCCGGGAGGCCGTCCGCGCTCTGACGGTCGGGGTGGGTACAGCGGCGGCAGGGGCCCGTGATGCGGAGAAGCTTGCGGCCGCTGTACGGGATTCCGTGTTGCGGCAGCGCGACCAGATCCGGGGTGTGTCCCTGGACGAGGAGACGGTGGGCATGGTGCAGCACCAGCGCGCTATAGAAGCAGCCGCCCGGTACGTGACCGCCGTCGACCAGGCCATAGAGGCGCTGTTTGAAATGGGTGCCGTTGGCCGCTAAATGGTTCGATAAAGCGTTTCGGGAGGTGCGTTGAGAGGTGCGTGTAACAGAAAGTGTCATTGTGGGGACCGTGCTGCGCAACATCCAGCGCAGTTTTGAAACCAGGGAAGAACTGCAGCGGCGCCTGGCGACCGGGAAAAAGGTCGCCCTGGCGTCCGACGGGCCGGCCGACGCGGCGGAAGCTTTCCGCCTGCGGTCGGCGGTGAGGCGGGAGGAGCAGTACAGCCGCAATGCGGCTATGCTCCGGGAGTGGCTCGACGCGCAGGACGCCGCCCTTTCCCAGGCCTGCGATGTGCTGCAGAGGGCGCGGGACCTCGCCGTTCAGGGGGCGAGCGACACAAACGATTACGCCTCGCGGAGGTTCCTGGCGCTCGAAGTGGCCCAGCTGTTCGGACACCTGCTCCAAATAGCCAACAGCAGGTTCGGGGGGCAGTTCCTGTTCGGGGGCAGCCGGACCGAAGAGGCCCCGTTCCTGCCGGACGGTACCTATGTAGGGAATGCTGACCGGCTGGAACGGGAGGTGGGCTTCAACCTTACGGTTCCCGCAGGTCTCGATGGCGGGGCTGTCTTCGGTCCGGCCTTTGCTGCCCTGGTGTCGCTGCGGGCCGCGCTGGAGAGCGGTTCCGGTAGCGATATTTCGGACCGCATCGGCGACATCGACGCGGCCCTTGACAACATCCTGGCGGTGCGGGCCGAAGTGGGGGCACGGCGCAACAGGGTGGACGACGCCGGCCGGCTGGCGGACGAGAAGGTGTACACGGCACAGCGGCTGCTTGCCGAAGTGGAAGACGCGGACCTGCCCCTCACGGCTGTACAGCTGTCCGCGGCCGAGGCCGGTTACCAGTTTGCCCTGAAGGCGGGAGCGTACCTCGTGCGATCTTCCCTCCTGGATTTCTTACGGTAAAAGGGAGTGATTTCGTGGCGACCGTAAGTCTCTGCATGATCGTGAAGGACGAGGCGGAGAACCTGCCGCGATGTCTGGAGAGCGCCCGTGGGGCTGTGGACGAAGTAGTGGTGGTAGACACCGGATCGTCGGACGGAACGCCGGAGGTGGCGGCGGCGTTCGGTGCGCGGGTGCTTCACGTATCCTGGACGGACGACTTTTCCGCCGCGCGGAATGTGTCCCTTGACGCAGCACGGGGGGACTGGGTGCTCTGGCTGGACGCGGACGAGGAGCTGGTGGACCCCGGTGCTGTGCGGGAATCAGTGGAACGCGCCGGGGAAGTCTCCGGTTTCCTGCTGACCGTGGTGAACTTCATCGGCACCGACACGCCTGGTCCGGATGCCGTAGCAAACCCGTCCCTGCGGCTGTTCCGGAACAGGCCGGAACACCGGTTTTCGGGGGCCATTCACGAACAGATAGCGGCGGCGGTAGCTGCTACCGGCCCGCTGGGTTGGTGTCCAGCTAGAATCAACCACTATGGTTACTTGCTTCGGTCCGTGTTAAAGAAGGCCAAGGTGGAGCGCAACCTGGGGATACTAGAACGGATGGCAAGAGAAAACCCGCGTGACTCCTTTACGCGGTTCAACCTGGGGGTCGAATATACGCGGCTCTGCAGGTGGGAAGATGCGCTGCGGGAGTTCCAGGCGGCGTTTCCCTCTTTACCGGCGGGATTGGAAACAGCTTACGCCCCGGTGCTGCTGAAAAACATCGTCCTCTGCCTCCGGGAGCTAGGGAGGTACGACGAAGCGATGGCCGTGCTTCGCGACGCTGAGGCGGCGTACCCGGATTACACCGACCTGACTTATGCCCGGGGTGCAGTATTACTGGCCGCAGGTTGCTGGTCGGAAGCGGTGCGGGCGTTCCGCGAGTGCCTCCGGAGGGGTGAATCGGGGCAAAGGCACATTACGGAGCTAGGGGTCGGTGGATACAAGGCGCTGACTGGCTTGGGCTTCGCGCTCTGGCGCATGGGCGACCGCCAGGGGGCCGCCGTTTCCCTGGCGGAGGCTCTCCGGCAGGAGCCCCGCTGTGCGGAGGCCGCATGCGCGCTGGCAAATGTGCTTTTGGACGGCGGTATGGCGCCGCGGAACGTTGCCGCAACAGTGGCACCCCTAGCGAAAGGCGCGGCGGTGCGGGCCCTGGCGGGTCTTTTTCTGGAGCGGCGCTGTCCCGAGGAGGCCCTGGCGGTCGCTGGTGGGGACAGGGTGGTGCGCGCACGCTCCTTCTGGCAAAAAGGTGATGTTGCGGTAGCGCTGAATGAGCTCGAGGGGGTCGGCACTCCAGAAGCAGCCTGGTTGCGCGGTGTGTTTTTGGCTGCGAAAGGCGATTCTGCAGGGGCGGTTGCCGAATTCGAAAGGCTACGGGAATTGCTGCCGGAACATGCTGAGGCAGGCCTCGCCTTTGTGGGTCGCGGAGGGAAACCTTCTCCCGTGGCCCTCGGCGATCTCGCTTTGCTCTTGGCTGAAGGGGGGTGGCGCGAAGGGGCCGTAAGGGCAGCGGAGCTTTGCAGCGACCCCGTCGCAGCGGGGGATGTGCTGCGGCGGGCCGGATTGCGTGAGGAAGCTGCACAGCGGTACACAGGTGCGTGGCTGGCGGGAGCGGAGCTCCACGCAGAAGCATTGGACTTTCTGGTGGCGGTGGCTAAAGAGCATGGCATGGTAGAGGAAGCGGTGTTGCTGGCGGAGGCCGCATGGCAGAAAGCTCCGACCCCGGCGCGATGCGTCAGGCTGGCAACCAGCCTGGCGGCCGCGGGGAGGCCGGGCGATGCACTTGAGGTCCTGCGGGAAGGGGGGAGGATGTTTCCTTACGCTGAAACTATGGAGCTCGCATACCGGGCGATAGAAATAGCCCGGAATATATCGCAAGTTTCAGAAGAAAGCGGAAAAAGGGGGTAACAGTGGTGGCTTATATTGCGCCGTTTCAGTTTACAGGGTTGGCCTCTGGGTTCGACTGGAAGGCGGTAGTCGACCGCCTGATGGAGATCGAGCGGCGTCCCGTAGATTTGCTGAGGATGAGGCAAAAAGCTTTTGAGGACAAGCTCTTTGCCTGGCAGAGTATAGCTAGCGTGCTAGGCGACCTGAAAGCAAAACTGGAAGAGCTCGGAGTCCCTGACGCGTTCTACCGGTTAGCGGCTGTTTCTTCTGATCCTGCTGTGCTGTCCGCGTCTGCCGGGTCGGGTGCCACCGCTGGGGTCCATACCGTCGAGGTAAGGGCCCTGGCGCTGAACCAGACAGTTGCGTCGGATTCGCAGCCCGATGGTTCTCTGGGGCTTTCGGGTACCTTCGAAGTCAATGGCCGGCAGGTAGAAGTAACATCAGCCGACACGCTGGCGGACATAGCGGACAAAATCAACCGTGCCAATGCGGGTGTAGTCGCCTGGGTTGTGGACGGCCGCCTGGTGGTCAGGAGCCTCACACCGGGCACAGCGGGTGCTCTGAGCATGCGCGACGTGTCGGGGACCGTACTCCAGACCTTAGGAGTGCTCGGTTCGGGCAACCTGGCTTTCAGGGCTTCGTACCTGAAGAGTGTGGCGCCGGACCCTTTGTATCCGGACGGAGGCGGAGAGTTTACTGATGGCCTGGAAGGCACGGACATTACGGACGGCCTGAGTTTCGGATATTCGGGAACCGACCTGGGGGTGCCCGGTGGCGGTCCGGCTACTGTAGAGGTTACCGTTGACCTTGGCCAGGTGGCGAACCTGACTGGGGTAAAGTTGGTCTCGGGAGGGGGTCCGAACTCGAGTTACTGTGCTGATTCTCTGGAGGTACTGACAAGCACAGATGGAGTTAATTTTGTGTCGCAGGGGAGCGTTTCGGGAGCGAACGCACGCCAGCTAACTTTGGCTTTTACGACCCAAGCGCGGTACGTGAAGTTCCGGATCACCAAGAACTTTGCCCCGGCAGATCAGCCTGGCGACTGGTTGTTCTTGGACGAGGGTTACGTCTACGGTACGGGATTTAAAAACCTCCTGCAGCCCGCCCAGGACGCTTCCGTGGTGGTGGACGGGATAGATGTGAAGCGGGGTTCTAATGTGATCAGCGATGCGGTTCCGGGCGTTACTCTGTCTCTGAAAGGGACTGGCTCAGCTACGGTGACGGTCCAACCTGACGTGCAGGCCGTAGCGGGAGAAATAGAAGCGGTGATCAAGGCTTATAACGCAGTTCTTGATAGGTTGGGGACGGTACTGGCGAAGGGGGCCGTGCTTCAGGGGGACACCTCAGCGGTAGGTATACAGGTAGCCCTGCGGAGGCTGGTCTCAGGGTACGCCGATAAACTGAGGGAGCTGGGCATTGCTTCTGCGCTGGATGGCAAGCTATCCGTTGACGCAGGAAAGCTGGCCGATGCGTTGCAGCGTGATCCTGCTGCCGTCCGCGCCGTGTTTTTCAACAGCGAGCGTACGGGCCTGGGCGACAGGCTTTTGGCCATGCTTGGTGGATGGATTGGCATAACAGGCAGCATCCAGTCTACTGAAAGCAGCCTCAACAGGACGATAAGTTCCATCCGTGAGCAAATTGAAACCCTTGAGCGGCGGTTGGAGGTTCGGCGTCAGGTTTTGACGGCACGGTTCCTTGAGATGGAGCGTGCGCTTACTTTGTTACAGTCCCAGGTCGCTGACCTGAGCCGCCTGGCGGTACAGCAGTAAACACAGAATAGTGTTATTTTAGTTCTGCGGGAGGGAGCCATTTTGGAGCAGCAAGTTTTCGACTACCTGGAGAACAAGATACAGACTGCTTCACCGGGCAAGCTGCTGCTTATAGCGTACGAAGGAGCATTGCGGTTGCTTGGGCAGGCCGAACGGGCGTTGCGGGAGGGCAATTACCCCGCGGCAGTCCGTTCTTCGGTGCGAGTCCAGCAGCTCATGGCCGAATTAACCAAAGCACTTGACCCGACGGTAGCCCCAGACCTGGTGGAAAATCTAGAAAAGCTTTACGACTGGGTTTCCCGGGAAACCGCGGACGCCGTCAGTAAGCAACAGCCAGAGAGACTGGAAGGACCGAAGAAGGTAGTGGAGGAGCTGTATTCGGCGTGGCGGGAAGCGGTGCTGAAGGCAGAATCGTGCAGCTCAGCCGGCTCATCAAAGAGGCCGTCGAGCGTGGCGAGATAAGACAAGCGATAGAGCTTCTTGAGGAGCGCCGTCGTGAGATAGCGGCGCTACCTCCCGATCCTTCGGAGGCGGCCGCGGCAGTGGCGGTGGACCGGGAGACCGAACGGGTGCTCCGGCAGGCTCTGGAGGAAGTGTGCCGGGAGCTTGTGCACTCGCGGGAAGTGCTGGAAAAGGTAGAGGTACTGCTGGGGACGCTCTCCGTTTCCGAAGGGAGGGGAGACGTTGGTTATTTTTGCTGAGGTTTGCAGAAGTTAGAGGAGGTGCAGGGTGTGAAGGGGCTTATTCTGGCCGGTGGCAGGGGCACGCGGTTGCGGCCGTTGTCGTATACGACGGCGAAGCAGCTGATACCCGTGGCCAACCGGCCTATCCTCTTTTACGTGATGGACGCTATTGTGAACGCCGGCATTACGGAAATCGGTGTGGTCGTCTCTCCCGAGACCGGTGACGCTGTGCGGCGCGCACTGGCCGACGGTGCTCCCTGGGGGGCAAAGCTGACTTTCATCCAGCAGGATTATCCGGGAGGTCTCGCGCATGCCGTCCGCGTGGCCCGCACTTTCCTGGGAGACGAGCCTTTTCTCATGTACCTGGGGGACAACCTCATTCAGGGCGGTGTGCGGGAGCTGGTTGAGGCGGGGCGGTCAGGACCCCAGGATGCCCTGATACTGCTTAAAGAAGTTAGTGATCCCCGGGCGTTCGGTGTGGCTGTTTTAGACGAAGAGGGGCGCGTGGTGCGATTGGTGGAAAAGCCGGAAGAGCCCCCGAGCAGGCTAGCGCTGGTAGGCGTTTATGTCTTCACGTCGGCCGTTCACCGGGCTATAGAGCGGATCCGGCCGTCGTGGCGGGGCGAGCTGGAAATAACAGACGCCATCCAGGAGCTCATTTACATGGGTTGCCGGGTAGAGGCCCGCCTTCTGGACGGCTGGTGGTTGGACACCGGGAAAAAGGACGACCTGCTGGAGGCCAACAGGGTGGTTCTGGACGAGTACGCGCGTACGCGCGTAGAAGGAACCGTGGACGGGTCCAGCCGGATTATCGGACGGGTAGAAATCGGTCCCGGAAGCCAGGTAATTAACAGCGTTATCCGGGGGCCGGTGATTGTCGGGACCCAGGTGACGGTCTTGGACTCCTTTGTTGGGCCCTATACGGCCATAGGTGACCGTGCCGTGCTGAAAGGCGTGAGCATTGAGCATTCAGTAGTGCTGGACGGGTGTCATCTTGAACGAGTGGAGCACATCGAGGACAGCGTGCTGGGCTGTAACGCGCGGGTCTTGGGCGGTGTTTCCAGCCGGCGGGCCCTGAGGCTGTTTTTGGGAGATGACAGTGAGGTGATTTTATAAGTAATGAGTAATGAATTTGTGCATGGCGAAATAGATGGTGTCGTGGTAAAAAGTCTGACCAAGCACGTAGACGAACGTGGCTGGCTCTGCGAGCTCTTCCGGCAAGACGAACTCCCCCGGGAGGTTCACCCCGTGATGAGCTACGTTTCTCTCACGTTGCCGGGGGTAGTGCGCGGCCCGCATGCTCACCAGCAGCAGTGGGACTACTTCTGTTTCGTAGGGCCTTCCAACTTTAAAGTGTACCTGTGGGACAACCGGCCTGGGTCTGCCACCTTCGGCCGCATGATGGTGCTTTACGCCGGTGAAGACGCTCCGAAGGCGGTGGTCGTGCCGCCGGGCGTGGTGCACGCTTACAAGAACGTGGGCTGGCGGCCGGGGCTGGTCTTCAACGCCCCGAACCGGCTTTACGCCGGGTGGGGCCGGAGCGAACCGGTAGACGAAATCCGCTGGGAGGAAGACCCGGACAGCGTTTTCAGGGTGGATTGACTGTGCGGTACCTCATCTTGGGTGCTGGGGGACAGCTCGGCCGTGCCTTCCGGCAATTTTTAGAACAACAGGGGTACGAAGTAGTCGCTTGCGGGCGCGCTGAGGTGGACGTGAGTTCTCCGGGGGCGTTGCGGAGGGTGTTTTCTGCCACCCGGCCCGACGTGGTGATCAACTGCGCTGCGTACAACCACGTGGACCTTGCCGAGCGGGAGTGGGAGCAGGCGCTTTCGGTTAACGGCACCGCCGTGAAAAACCTCGCGTTGCTGACCCGGGAACACGGTGCTGTGCTGGTGCACTACAGCACGGACTACGTCTTCGACGGCGAGAAGGGGGCCCCGTACATGATTTCCGACCTTCCGCGGCCCCTTTCGCGGTACGGTAAAAGCAAGCTCATAGGTGAAGAGTTCTTACGAGCCCTGGGGGACCGGTACTACCTTATCCGCACCAGCTGGGTTTTCGGCCCGGGGAAAGAAAACTTTATTACCAAGGTTCTGGCATGGGCGGGGCAAAGGGAAGAACTGCGCATTGTGACCGACCAGGTGTCCTGCCCTACTTACACCCGGGACCTGGTGGAAGGCACGCTGAGGTTGTTGGCCACCGGGCGCTACGGTGTGTACCACTTGACCAACACCGGCTACTGCAGCCGTTACGAGTGGGCCCGGTACATCCTTGAGAGGGTCGGCTGGCGGGGCAGGCTCGTGCCCGCAAGGAGCGCAGACTTCGGGCTCCCCGCACCGCGCCCGCACTTTTCGGCGCTCGACAACTCGCCCCTGCCGGAATTGCTGAACTGGGAAATGCCGCCGTGGCAGGACGCAACCAGGAGGTTCCTGGCGGAATTGGGGTTTGCGGAGTAGCGGGGCCCCACCCTTGAAAGGTGTGGGGCCCCGCTCTCTTATGTGGGGGTGGCCGCTGGGTCCGTCCGCTGTGGCGAAGTGGCCTCAGCGGCGCGCTCTTTGCGGTTTGGTGCGTTCGTTCTCGAGTTGCGGGTGCATCTCGGGTTTTCCGACGGCATGGAAGACATTTTCGGAGAAAGGAGGGAGCGGTGTCCTACCCTCGGCATCCAAAAGCATGGGCAGGGGCACCGCGCGGGCTAGTGAAACTGCTTGTTACCGGTGGTGCAGGCTTCATTGGGAGTACGTTTGTCCGCATGGCCGTTGCGCGCGGTTACGGGGTGGTCGTGCTGGATAAGCTGACGTATGCCGGGGACACGGAGCGGCTTCAGGGCACCGGTGTTCCTTTCTATAGGGGTGACGTGAAAAACCGGGAACTCGTCGAGGCTGTTCTGGAGCACGAGAGGGTGGATGCCATTGTCCACTTCGCCGCGGAGACGCACGTGGACCGCAGTATACTGGACGCGTTCCCTTTTGTCGAGACCAATGTGGGGGGCACGCAGGTGCTGCTCGATGCGGCCCGCACGAGGGGAATAGGGAAGTTCGTTTACGTGTCTACCGATGAAGTTTACGGGGAACTAGGGCGGGACGGAATGTTCACGGAAGAAAGCCCCATGCGGCCCAATTCCCCTTACGCAGCCTCCAAGGCGGCCGCTGATATGCTGGCCCTGGCGTATCACCGCACATACGGCGTGCCCGTTTGCGTGGTGAGGCCGTGCAACAATTACGGTCCGTGGCAGTACCCGGAGAAGCTCATTCCGGTGGTGATTTACAAGGCGCTGGCGGGGCAGCCGGTCCCCGTGTACGGCAAAGGGGAAAACGTGAGGGAGTGGCTGTACGTGGAGGACTGCTGTACGGGGATTCTGGCGGTGCTCGAGAAGGGGCGGCCAGGTACGGCGTACAATCTGGGCAGTGGGGAGGAAAGGACCAACCTGGAGGTAGTGCGGAGTATCTTGGGGTTATTAGGTAAAGACAGCGGGTTGATAAAGTTTGTAAAGGACCGTCCGGGGCACGATTTCCGCTACCGGGTGGACTTCTCGCGCGCGGTACGCGAGCTGGGTTTCAGACCGCGGGTGGCTTTTCCGTGCGGCCTGGAACTCACCGTGCGTTGGTATCTGGAGAACCGGAAGTGGCTTTTTGAAAAGGCGCGCCAGCTCGAAGCCCTGTGGAGTAGCGTGTACCGGGAGGGTGCCGCGTGCTGAGGCGGAAAAGAACATGGGTCCTTATGGCGGTTGCCGCGGCCGCAGCAGTGGCCTTTGCGGCGCCGGCGATGGCGGCCGAAAGCCTCAGGATACCAGACGACCTGGCATCCCCGCGCGGATTTTTGTACGTGACCGGTGTGCTGACGGCGCTGGCGATGGTCCCGCTGATCCTGGTGTCGCTAAGCTCCTTTACGCGGATAGTGGTGGTGCTGTCCTTTTTGCGGAACGCCGTCGCGACCCCGCAGATACCGCCCAACCCGGTAATCATCGCGCTGGCCCTCTTCCTTACGGCTGCGACGATGGCCCCGACCTGGGAGCGCGTATACTCGGAGGCCGTGCGGCCGTACCTTGCAGGCGAAATCGGGGCGGCCGAGGCGGTGGCCAGGGGAGAAGCCCCCTTGCGGGAGTTCATGCTGCGCCACACCAGGGAAAGTACGCTCAAAATGTTTCTGGACTATCTGGACGTTAAGCCGGAGACGCCCCAGGACACCCCTATGCGGGCCCTAGTACCCGCGTTCATGGTGAGTGAGCTCCGTACCGCGTTCGAGATGGGGTTTATGCTTTACCTGCCGTTTCTTGTTATTGACCTGGCCGTCGGGACGGCCCTCATGTCGTTCGGCATGATTATGCTGCCGCCAGTGATGGTGAGCTTACCCCTCAAGCTCTTGGTGTTTGTGCTTGCTGACGGTTGGGACGCCGTGGTGAGCTCGCTGCTGGCAAGTTATCATTGACGGGGGTGATGTTTTTGACGCCCGATGGTGCCGTATATCTGCTACAGGAAGCATTGAGGGTCCTGCTGGTGCTGGCCGGCCCCCTTCTGGTCGGCGGGCTGGTGATCGGTTTGGTTGTCAGCCTTGTCCAGGCCGCGACGCAGATGCAGGATATGACCCTTTCTTTTGTGCCGAAGCTGGCGGGCGCCGCTGTTTTGCTTGCGCTTTTTGGACCGTGGCTTCTTCAGGTAGCCGTAGACTACGTGAAGCGTATGCTTTTATCCTTGGGGGCAGGCATTCCTTGAGCGAGGCCTATTCTTTCCTGACGTGGAAGTTTGCTCTGGTTTTTTGCCGCGCGGCCGGCCTCGTGTGGGCGGCACCGGTCATCGGGAGCCCTATGGTGCCGGCTCCTGCGCGCGCGGCCCTTTCTCTTTTTCTGGCGCTGGCGGCGTACCCGCTGGTCCCGGAGTCGGTTGCCGCCGGGCCGTTGGCCGCCGCGGGCGAAGTGATGTTCGGCCTTGCGGCAGGGACCGCCGCAAGACTGGCGCTGGAAGCGGCGGGCTTTGTGGGAGGGGTGTGGGACGTACAGGCCGGCCTGGGGATGGCGAACCTACTGGACCCTGCTACAGGGCAAGGGGTGTCGCTCCTCGGTGGGCTCCTGACGTTCGGTTCTGCGGCGGTGTTTGTGGCCGGGGGTGGCGTCGAGACAGTGCTGGCGGGCCTTCTTTTTTCTTTTGAGGCCCTTCCCCCCGGGGGACCGCCAATGGTCTCCGTGGCCGAAGTCTGGCTGAGGGTGGCCCCCGCCTTTTTTGCCCTGGCGGTGTCGTCGGCACTGCCGGTCGTGCTCGTTTTGTTGGTTGTCGATGCTTTTCTGGGCATAACCGGGAGGACCGCTCCGCAGGTCAATGTGTTTTCTATAGGGTTTGCACTGCGGCTGGCGGTGCTCTTTCTTGTTCTGGTGGCGGTCCTGCCTCACGTGCTGCACGCGGTCTCTGCGGCTGCCCTGGAATGGGCTACGGAGTTCTGGAAGGGCTTTGCAGGCTGATGTCTGGTGGCCTGGTACGGGGTGACCCGTCTTTTAACGGCAAAGGGAGGGGGAAGATAGGTTGTCTGATCAAAAGGTGCCAGCGACGCCCAGAAAGCGGGCTCGTATGCGGGAGCGCGGCGTCGTGCCGCGGAGCCCGGAACTGGCCGGGGCGCTCGCCTTCCTGGCGGGTCTTGCCGCCGGGACCGCATCGCTACCGGGGGCCCTTGAACGCATAAGGGATTTGCTGTGGGGGAGCGGGGGCGGGGGCGTGTCAGGGGCGGCCCTTGCGGCGGGTACTACGTTTATAACTGTTGTGGGCCCGGTCGCGGTTGCTACGGCGCTCGGTGCGGCCGCCGGAGTGCTGTTGGGGAGCGGGGCTTCGCTGGCTTGGCGTGTGGATGCAGGAAGGATCAACCCTGTCGCAAACTTGGCGCAGGTGTTTTCGCGGCGGGCCTGGGCGGAGGCGCTCAGAGCGGCGGTCAGGGTCGCCACCGTGGGGGTTGCGTCTTGGCTTGCAGTCCGCCGGGTCCTGCCGTCGCTTTTGGGTTCTCCAGGCGCCGCCGGTAGGGGCGTGCTGTCCGCAATGTGCTGGATTGCCTTAGCTGCTGTGGCTGTAGCGGTTCTGGACTGGTGGTGGCGGCGCTGGGAGTACGAGCGCATGATAGCGATGACGCCCGAGGAACTGCGCGAGGAGACGAAGGAGACGGAGGGCAACCCGGAGGTGCGAAGGCGTTTGCGCCAGTGGATGCGCAGGCTAGCCCAGTCCCGCTCTTCACTGAGGAACGTCCGGTCGGCGTCGGTGGTAATCACTAACCCTACGCGGTACGCGGTGGCACTCCGGTACCGGCGAGGGTCTGACCCAGCTCCCGTGGTGGTAGCAAAGGGTACGGGCCGGTTGGCGGAGCGCATACGTGCGGAGGCCCTGCGCGCGGGCGTGCCCGTTGTCCCCAATCCCCCCCTCGCGAGGGCGTTGTACCGGTTAGAGATAGGGCGTTTTATCCCCCCGGAACTTTACAGGGCCGTGGCCGAAGTGCTTGCCCAGATCTGGCGGCTATCAACGTCGGACAAAAGGTGGTGATCGGTGCGTATGCGGTTTAACGACGCGGGATCGCTGGTGCTCCCTGTTTTCGCTGGCATCGTGGCCGCCACGATCATCGTGCCGCTGCCATGGCAGCTGTTGGACCTGCTGATAGCGGCGAACATCTCTTTGAGCCTTGTGCTCCTTTTGCTGGTGTCAACGGCCCGGGCGGCCGAGGTTACCGTGTTCCCGACCGCGATCCTCCTGGCCACCCTGTTCCGCACGGCGCTTAATGTGGCATCGACAAGGCTTGTACTATCGCAAGGGTACGCGGGGCAGGTTATACAGCGCTTTGGTGAATTCGTGGCGGCGGGTAACCCTATATTGGGGCTGGTAATGTTTGTGATCATTACCGTCGTGCAATTCGTAGTGGTGACCCGGGGCGCGGAGCGCGTCGCCGAAGTGGCGGCGCGGTTCACCCTGGACGCCATGCCGGGCAAGCAGATGAGCGTCGACGCGGACCTCAACGCCGGTCTCATTACAGAGGAGGAGGCCAAGAAAAGGCGTCAGGAGATACGCCGCGAGGCGGACTTTTACGGCGCCATGGACGGAGCGAGCCGCTTTACGCGGGGCGATGCCGTGGCGGGCCTGGTCATTGTGGGAGTTAACCTGTTGGGCGGATTCGCGGTCGGTGTGCTGCAGCAACAGCTCAGCCCAGCTGAGGCCTTCACGCGCTACGCTCTCCTCACCATTGGGGACGGCCTGGCTTCGCAGATACCGGCCTTGCTCACGGCCGCGGCTACCGGCGTAGCCGTAACGCGGGCTGCCGAAGAGGACGACTTGGGGCGGAGCATGGTGGCGCAGATCGCCGGCCAGCCGCGGGCTGTTCTCGGTACGGGGTTGCTGATCTGCTGTCTGGGCCTCGCCCCCGGGATGGCACACCTGCCGCTGCTGGGCGTTGGTGCTCTGCTGGTGGCCGCGGGCCTGGCGGCGCGGCGCCGCACTCCTGAAACGCCCAGGGTGCCTGAACTCCAGGCACCTGCGTTCGAGGATATATACCGGACAATGGTCCCCGACAAGCTGGTTGTCGAGTTGGGAGCGGCCGCGGCGGCCCTTGCGAACCCAGATTCGCCGGACGGCCTGCCGGCGCGGATCGGGGGGCTCCGCAGGCACCTGGCCAGGCAGATGGGCGTCGTGCTGCCGCCTGTTCGGCTGAGGGAGAGCGCGGAGCTTAAGGCCACCGGGTACGCGATTTTGCTACGGGGGGTAGAGGTCGCCCGGGGTGAAGTGCTGCCGGGGCACCTGTTGGCCGTCGCGGCCGGAGAAACGGGCGAAATACCGGGTGTGCCGGCGCGCGACCCTGCGTTTGGCCTTCCTGCCCTGTGGATTGAGGAGGCCCGGCGCCACGAAGCGGAGGTCGCCGGGTGGACGGTGGTCGACCTCGCGTCCGTGATCATTACTCACCTGACCGAAGTGGTGCGGCGGCACGCGGACGAACTGCTGGATCGCGAGGAGGTGCAGCGGATGCTGGAAGCTGTCCGGCGGGAGCATCCTGCCCTCGTGGACGACCTGATACCGGGGACGCTGAGTGTGGCGGAAGTTCAGGAAGTCTTGCGGGGGTTGGTTCGGGAGGGAGTGCCGCTAACTGATCTGCCAGGGATACTGGATGCCCTGGGACGGGCCGCGAGGACGACGAAGGACTGCAAGGCACTTACGGCGGCAGTGCGGCGGGCACTGGCCCGGCTGATTACAAAATCGGCCGGTCTGGACCGTGGCGCACCCGTGCTGGTCCTCGACCCTGCCGTTGAGCAACGCCTGGTTGAGGACGCGCTGCGTACTCCTGGTGCGTTGGACCCGAACCTGGCAGAAAAGCTTGTTTGTGCCCTGGCAGACAGAATAAACGCGGTAACAGCCTCGTCGCGGCAGATGCCGGTCGTGGTGTGCGCCGGGGAGATCCGCGAGACGCTGCGCGCCCTCGTTGAAAAGATTTCCCCCCGCGTCGCAGTGCTGGCGTACCACGAGGTGGCGGTCGACGTCAAACCCACGGCGGTGGTGAGGTTACAGGATGCGTAAGGACACCCTGATGACGGCAGCGGTGCTGGGTTTTCTCGACATGGCGGAAGCGATAGCAGCGCGAGTACGCTTGCGCTCCTGGTGGGACCGACAGGACCTGGCAGCGGCGGCCAGAGAAGGGCTGGTCCGGGCGGTCCTGGCTTACACCCCTGACAGGGGACCTTTTGCGGCGTTCGCCGTCCGCTGCGTGGAAAATGCGGTGGTGAGCGAGGCACGGCACCTGGCCCGGGAGAAAGCCGTCCCTTCCGAGCAGCTGCCCCGAGAATACGCGGGGACGGACCCCGAGGAGGCGTGTCCGGGGTTACCGCTTGAGCTGAAAGGCAAGGACCGCGCGCTGGCCGAGCTCCTGCTTGCAGGCTACGACAAGGGCGAGTGCGCGCGGCTGCTTGGGGTTTCGCCTTCCTGGGTCAGCAGGAGGTGCCGGGTTCTGGCCCGGAGGCTGGCCGCGCAGAAGAGGCGGGAAAGGGGGTAGCTAAAGGTGGCGGACGTAAGGCTGAACGGCCAGCTGCAGGTGACCCGATCAGCGGAGGTGGCGCAGGCCCACCGAACTGTGCCGGCCGCGGCCGGTTCCGGCGTGCTGCAGGAACAGCCCCTCAGGGTGCGGAGGGTGCGGAAGGCCCGCAGGCCCGAAAAAAGCCGGGAAACTAAGAAAAATGGCGTGTGGGCCTGATTTCTGGGTTATATTCGTGTGGAACCGCCTATTATGGTCTGTCACGGGAAGCAAAAAATGGGCCGGGTGTCCGTAGTTAACCTTATGGAAGGAGGTGAACAGGAAAATGTCGCTGCGGATCAATACCAACATAGAGGCCATCAACGCCCACCGGAACCTTTACCAGACGAGCGTCCAGCTGCAGAAGGCGATGGAGAGGCTGTCGTCCGGCCTCCGGATCAACCGTGCGGCCGACGACGCGGCGGGGCTGGCGATCTCCGAGCGGATGAGGGCGCAGGCCAGCGGGCTCGACCAGGCGGTGCGGAACTGTAACGATGGCATCGCTCTGGTGCAGACGGCCGAGGGTGCATTAAACGAGGTCAACGCGATGCTCAACCGCATGCGCGACCTCGCGGTGCAGGCGTCCAACAGCACTTTGACTGATAACGACCGTTTGGACCTGCAGTACGAACTCAACCAGCTGCTCCAGGAGATCGACCGGATCGCCAATACGACCGAGTACAACACGATGGTCCTCTTGGCCGGGTCGTACGCCACGGTGCCGATCACGATCCAGGCCGGTTCGGACAAGGGGCAGCAGGTTGCAACGACCATCGGCGCGGTGACGACCGGAGCGATGGGCCTCAGCAACTTGTCCATCACTTCGATCAGCCTCGCCAACTTGGCCATCGGCACTATCGACGCGGCGATAGACTACGTCACCCGCATACGGGCGTGGCTGGGCGCCTTCCAGAACCGGTTGGAGCATACAATCGCCAACCTGCAGGTGGCCTACGAGAACATCAAGGCCTCGGAGTCCCGCATCCGCGATGCAGACATAGCTATGGAAACCGTAAACTACACGCGGCTGCAGATCCTCCAGCAGGCCGGTACTGCCGTCCTCGCTCAGGCCAACCTGGCGCCGCAGGCGGTCCTCCAGCTGCTGCGGTAGCGGGACGGAAGAAGGCCCCGCTTTCAGCGGGGCCTTCTCATTTTTTTTGACGCCTACGAGTGCCGTGGTTCGAATGGGAGATGGGGTAGGATGCGCGTTTATTTTGTTGGTTCGGGTGTTCCTCTAATCCACAGGACCATAGACTGTTTTGTTGCTTTGGCCCTGGAGCGTGTTGGGGCTGAAGTGCGCAGGGCGGAAATCTGGGAGCTGCTGGAGTTCTGGCGTAAAGGCGCGGAGGCTTTGGCTCTGGGCAGGGGCGAATTTGAGGACGAAGCTCTTTTGGAGCGGGTTTTGGGGTGGCTTTACGAGGACGTGCGGCGGTTCCGGCCTCACCTTTTTCTTGCGATGCACGGCCGGCATGTCCCGTCGTCGCTTATTGCTGCCGCGAAGGAGGCCGGCGCGGTGTGCGCCCTCTGGGCCGTGGACGACCCTTACGAGATAGACCGGTCGCTGGAGTACGCGCTCCGGGGGTACGACCTGGTGTTCACGGTGGAGGAGGCGGCCGTGCCCGTGTACAGGGAAGCGGGCGTCGAGGCCTTTCACCTGCCGCTTGCCTGCTGGCCGGAGTTCCACCGGCCGGTGGCGGTCCCGAAACGCTACTTTTCCGAGGTCCTCTTTATCGGGTCGGGGTTCCCTTCGCGCATCTCGTTGCTGTCGGCGCTGGCAGGGATGTTGGAAGGGCGAAAGATAAAGGTTCTCGGCCAGTGGTGGGGTGGTCTGCAGGGGGCTAACCTGGACGTGGAGGAGCGACTTGTTTCCCCAGCCGAAGCGGTGCGCTGGACGTGTGGCGCCAGTGTTGTCCTGAATCCTCACCGTGGGGCGGGGGAGACGGCGTACGACGACGCCAACAGCCAGCGGGTGCCTGCGCTGTCGGCGAACGCCCGCTTTTTTGAAGTGGCGGCCTGCGGAGCATTCCAAGTGTGTGATGACAGGCCCGGGGCGGTGGCGCTGGGGGCCGTGACTTTCCGGACTCTGGAGGAGCTGGCCGAAGTTACGGAGCGGGCGCTGCATGACCCTGTGTGGCGGCAGGCGAAAGCGGAGGAACTGCGCCGAGCGGTGCTTGGGGGGCACACGTACGAGCACCGGGCCAGGCAGATTTTTAAGTTGGTTGCCGGAAAGGAAGCGAGGCCGGTTTCCGCGCTCTACAGGGGTATCGGGTACTACCGCAACGTGAACCGCGCGGTACTGGACGTTCTGGGGGAAGTGCTTTCCGCGGGCAGGGCGCGGGTTTTGGACGTGGGGTGTGGCAGTGGAGCCCTGGGGGCGGCACTTAAACAGGTCCGCCCCGGGACGGAAGTTTTCGGGATAGAGGTGAATCCTTTCGCCGCACGCGAAGCGGCGTGCGTTCTTGACGGCGTAGTCGAGGGGGACGTTGAGGCGGTGGATCCCGGGTTTGGGGAAGAGTCTTTCGACTGTCTGGTGCTGGCGGACGTACTGGAGCACCTGCGCGACCCGTGGGGTACCCTCGGCAGGCTGGCCCGGCTATTAAAGCCGGCGGGTGTTGCCGTGGCGACCCTGCCTAATGTTGGGTACGTGGGTGTGGTGGAAGGCCTCCTGGAGGGCAAATGGGAGTATGTGGACTCGGGCGTGCTGGATTCGTCCCACCTGCGGTTCTTTACCCGGGATACTGCGGTGCGGCTTTTCGAAAGGGCGAAGCTTAAGGTGGAAAGAATTGAGGGTTTGATGTGGGACCCGGGAGACGCCGCAAGGGCTGCTTACCTGAGGGCGTCCGTCGGGCGGAGTTTGCCGGACGCCGAATATGTGCAGTTCTTGCTGGTGGCCAGAAAGGGGGGAGCCACGTGCTCGTGAGCGTCGTGATACCTGTGTGCGGGAATCTGGAATTGACGCGGCTGTGTCTGGAAACGCTAGAGGTGTTTACCAGGCCGGAACACGAAGTCGTGGTCGTGGACAACGGGTCTGCGGACGGTACGGAAGAGTTTTTGGCGGAAGCGGCGGAAGCCGGAAAGATAAGGTTGATCCGCCACGAGCGCAATTTGGGGTTTGCAAAGGCCGTGAACGACGGGATTGCCGTTGCTCGGGGTAGATATGTTGTCGTTCTGAACAATGACGTGATTCTGACGCCGAGGTGGCTTGACAACCTGCTTTATTGCCTGGAGGCCGTCGCAGGCGCGGGGATGGTTGGCCCGGTCAGTGCCAATGTGAGCGGCATCCAGCGCGTGGACGCCGATTTTTCTTCGTTGGAGGAGCTTTTGGCTTTTGCGGATATTTGGAACAGACCCGACCCCGCGAAGTGGTTTGAAACGGAGCGGTTGGTGGGTTTCTGCCTGGTTGTGAAGAGGGAAGTGTTCGACCGAATAGGGCTTTTTGACGGCCGTTTCGGCCTCGGCAATTTTGAAGACGACGACCTGTGCCTGCGGGCGAGGTTGGGCGGGTACCGGTTGGTGGTCGCGGGCGACACCTATGTGCACCATGTGGGTTCAGCGACGTTCAGGTCCCTTGGCCTGGACTACGCGGGACTAATGCGGGTGAACGCGCGGAAGTTTGCCCGGAAGTGGAACCTGGCTTTCGACCCGTACCGGGCGTTCATGGGCAGGCTCGCGCTGGACCCGTGGGGTAATGTGCGGGCGGAGGACGTTCCGGTGCCCGGGCTTTATATCGTTCCGCACGGGACTGACGGGGCGCCACGGGAGCTCGAGGAGCTCGCCGACGGGGTGTTCAGCGCAAGCTGCTATGCGGGGGGTGGGGCTTGGTTGCTCCACGTGGGGTTAGGGGAGGAGTGGTCTGGTATCGGATCCCTGCGGGCCGCGCTCGACGGCCCCAGGGAGTCGGGTCTGGTGGCCGCGGTGCACAGGACGCCGTTCGGGGAGGCAGTGTGCCTTTCGCCGCGGCTGGAGTGGCCGGGGACGGTGGCTGTCAGAGTGCTACCGGGGGTTTCGCTCAGGTCGGAGAGGGCACCATTCCCTACCGGGGTTCCTGTGCCAGACGAGGTCGCACTTCTTGAGCGCGGGGTGGCCTGGCTGTGCGCGGGCCGATCCGCCCGCGCCGCGGAGTGCTTCGGCCGGGTTTTGGCTTCGCGGAACGAGGTTATCGTGCGGGCAGCCCGGTTTAATCTTGGCTTGATTGAGCGGAGCGCGGTACATCAACGAACTAGCTGAGTGGAAGTTATGCGAAAAGTACCCAAGTATGTAAGAAAGGGGGGAAATGGCGTCTCTTGCCCGCGCGTGGGGCGGGGCATCCGGCGCCGCAGGAGTTGGTCAAGATAGGCATCAGTGGTACGTTCGGCGTGGGAAAGAGCGTTCTGGCACGGTTGCTGGGTGAAGAACTGCGGCTGCCCGTTATTGGGGGAGCGGCTGCCAGCGTGGCTGTCAGGCTGGGCGTAAAAGATGTTGGTGAATTCGTACGGGACAAGAGCTTGGCGAGAGAGTTCCTTATACACGTCCTTTCGGAACAGGTGGCTGCTGAAAACGCTTGCCCTGACGGGTTCGTCAGCGATGGAACAGCCCTGGACTGTCTGGCTTGCTGGCTTGCATGCGGGTTGAACGGTTCGGAGCTCGGCAGGACCTACCGGGCACGGTGTCTGTCCCGGCGCTATGACGTTGTGCTTTATGTTCCACTATCGCAAAACAGTCGCGAAAGGCAGGAGGAGTTTGCGAGCGATTTTCAGAAGTTCAGGTTCCGGGTTGACCAGGCACTGCGCATGGTCTTGTTCCGGTTTAAGCTAGTTGAAAGCATAGTGGTGGAGGGAAGCGCCCGGGAAGGTGTGGCGTTGACCGGGACAGTGGCACGCGTTATAGAAGCGGTGAGGAAGGTGCGGCGGACATGACTTTGAGGGAACTGCTTCGCGGTCTTTCGGAGAGAAAAGACGGATACCTCCTTGTACATCAGGCCGGGGTTTGTTTTTACGCCGATATGCTGGTCCAGGAAGTGGCACCACGTTTGAGGCCTGTAGTGCTGACAGCTGCGGCGTACCATGATGTGGGCAAGGCACTCCTGCCAGATAATTTGCTGTTCAAAGACGGGGACCTGACTCCGGAAGAATGGAAATACGTCCGCCTTCATCCCGTTTCGGGAGCAGATCTGTTAAAGCGGGGAATTCTGGGAGAAGCATGGCAGAACGGGAGCTGGGAACAGGTGGTCTTGGCCGTTAGGCACCACCATGAGCGCTGGGACGGCTCGGGTTACCCGGATGGGATAAAAGAAGAGAAAATACCCCTCGCGGCACGGATTATTGCTCTGGCTGATGCGTATGATGCGATGACTACGGACCGTCCCTACCGCAGAGCCCTTTCTAGGGAAACAGCCCTGAAGAGAATCGTTGAATCTGCGGGGACGCAGTTCGACCCAAACCTGGCGCAAATTTTTGTGAAAACCCTTTCATCTCTCGAGGACCGAAACCTGCGCGACCAGCTGGCAGACTTTTCGGCGAAGTTCTCCTATCCCGATTTGGGGCGCTGGGCCGCGTCCGGTTAAGTACAGGTGCGGCGGAACGGAGGAGGGCTTGCGTGGTGAGACACGTACGGACGGCAGCAGCCGTGCTAATGGCGGTTTTGACAGGATATGCGTGTCTCGGCTTTTACGAGCAGCCTGTGCATATAGGCGGTGGGACCCCACGAGTTAGCCTTGCGGACACGGTGCTTTCGCCGCCCCCGGTAAGGAAGGGAGGCAGGGTTTTTGTACCGGTAGAGGCAGTTTTGCTTGCTCAGGAAGGTGGGAAATGGGAACAGAAAGCGTTTGCCTGTGTGGGAAGCTACATTCCACTGGGGCAGGCGCTGGATTTGCTGGAAATTTTTTCTGTAGAGGAAGGAAGGGACGGCATGCGGGTTCCGGCCTGGGGGGCTGATCCGGCAGGGCGTTCGCACTACCGCATCTACCCGCTTTATGACGTGGTAGCGCATGTTGATGCGGTAGAAGGCGTAATCAAAGGGAATGTTACTGTTAGTTACCGGAACCCATACTTTAGTCGGCTATCGGACCTCCAGTTCTTGCTTCCCGGTAACGGCTTCGCGTGGGGTGGCAGTTTGATAAAGGTAGACGGGGTGCGGGTTGACGGAAGGCAGGTGGAATTTGCAGTTGTTGGTAGCAGGTTAGAGGTACCACTGCCCCGTCCGGTGGCCCCGCTGGAGGCGGTGTCCGTAGGGATAACCTTCACTACGCGGCTGCCACGCCGACCGGGACGGCTGGGGATCTTCGATGGGATTATAGTAGCGTCGGGGTGGTACCCGCTGCTCTGTCCGCGGCAGGGCGGCATATGGGTGGGAATGGCGGAAGGCGCGGCTTTTGGCGACCCTTATTTTTCGGACGCGGGATACTACCGGGCGGCTGTTGAGGTTCCAGCAGGGCTGGCAGTAGTCGCAAGCGGGAAGGTCAGCGGAAGGCGGGAGGGAAACGGCAGAACAGTATGGTTCTTTACAAGTGAGAAGCCCGTACGCGAGTTTACGTTTGTGGCCGGAACGGGGTGGAAAATGAGCACCGGTTGCGTAGGGCACACGGAGGTGATGTTGGCATCACGCAGGGACGCGGATTTGCCTGTGCTGGCGGGGGCGGTGCCGGCATTTTCATTTTTTAGTGACTACTGGGGGCCTTATCCATATACATACTTGCATGTAGTGGTGGCTCCCCTTGAGGATGGTCTTTGGGGGATGGAGTACCCCGGCCTGGTGCTTGTGAACGCAAGAAAGGGGATTATACCTCATTTGGTAGTAGTGCACGAGGTGGCGCACCAGTGGTGGTACAACTTGGTTGGGAACGACACCATACGTTCCGCCTGGATAGATGAGGGCCTTGCGGAGTACAGCGCTTTGGTATATTGTAGGGAAAAGGGACCGGAACTCTACGGCGAGATACGGGCCAGGGTTACCGCTGGAGGAAAAGTACCGGAGCGGGAAAAAGACCTGCGGCTCTACGGTACGGAGGAGGAATACCGGCAGGCGGTGTACGGGGGAGGTGCCCTTTATTGGCTGGAGAGGGAGGAAGTGATGGGTACCGGCAGGCTTCGTGAAGCCCTGCGCTGGGTACAGGAGTATTATCGGTACGACAGGGTGGACGCTGGCGACCTCGAAAGAATATTGGCGTTTTTCGACGTTAACGGCAGTCAAGCGCCTAACCGACAGAAAACAGCAGGCGGTGCCGAATAAATATAGTGGAAAATCCAGTACTAAGAGAATTAGCCAAGGGGGGAGGAATTAGATGAAGAAGTACAGAGTATTTCTTGCTGGCGCCCTAGCGTTAGCATTTCTTTTCGGTACGCTCGGGACAGCTTACGGAATGGAGCAAGCAGAATCCATGAATGCAGGTCCGGCGACTTCCGGAGTACAGGAAGGCTCTGTCGTCCAAGATGTGTACCAGCACCAGGAAAGGAGGGAGTTTGAAGTCAAAAACCGTGTCCGTAACGAAGGTGAGGACTACCAAGTAAGAGTGGAGGAAAAACTCCAGCAGCAGATAATGGAAGGGATCGAAGACCAGGAGCTAGCACGGCCAGGAGCAAAAGGTCTTGAAAGGCGGATTGCAGAATTGGAAAGGAAATTGGCGAAAAACCCCGACGACCAGAAGGTGCTCTGGCGATTGGCAGTTGCTTACCGCAACATAGGTGAGTATGACAAGGCTATCGCGGTTCTGAAGAAGCTGGAAGGCCTCCTGCCGCACCCGACAGCTAAAGTGGCAGTACTGCTGGCGCAGTGCTTGCGGGCAAAAGGGGATAAGGAGGCTGCGCTCGAGGAGCTGGAGAAGCTAGCTGAGTCGGCTGACACTGTGGCGGGAGCTGTCTACGCTTACAGGGCCATCCTGAAAGAAGAGCTGGGTAAGGTTGGTGAGGCTGCAAAGGATCTGGAAAAGGCTATAGCCGAACAGCCTAAAGAAAGGGATTTCTATAAGAAGGTTGGCGAGCTCTACAGCAAGGCAGGTAAGAAAGGTATTAAGGTGTTTGTTAAGGGTAAGAAGCTCAAGTTTGATGTGGAGCCTTTTGTCGAGAATGGCCGCACACTGGTGCCGGTGCGGGCAATCGCTGAGGCGCTTGGGTTGCAAGTTGATTACAAGGAAGGCGTAGTTACCATCACAAATCCAGCAAATGGCAAGATTGTTGTTCTGCATACCGGGCGTGCCGAAGCTGTAGTAGATGGGCGCAAAGTAGGGCTTGAGGTGCCCGCCAAGGTTGTGCCGCCCGGGCGGACGGTTGTTCCGCTCCGCTTTGTGGGCGAGAACTTTGGCGCGGACGTGGAGTGGTTTGAAAACGGCCAAGTGGTGGCTGTAAACGAAAAATAAATTGTGGCGGAGCCGGGCATCTCTTTTGAGGTGTCCGGCTTTTTGTTTTTAGAGATAGCGGAGGACATGACCAGGGGACGTAAAAAACCGGGTACTGTTCGGTGCAGTACCCGGCAATTGCAGGCCGCGGCGCGTGAAAGGGGGAAGCTTATGCGGAAGGGGCGCCGCGGCATAGCTAGACGTGTTGCGGGTGTTATATTTTGTTGAGGTGGCAGGGCGTTGAAGAGGATCAGCCCCTTCTTCTGGTAGGTTATTATAGCAGGGTGCGCTACAAATAGCAAGAACTAGGGAAGCAGTGTGCCCGGGCGCGATGCCCGGGCTTCCTTTTTTGTGGGGGGCTGCGTTCTGGCAGAACTCTTCGCTGAAAAATTTGACAAGGAAAGGAGGGGAAGCTGAGTGGCAAGAAAGTTCGGGGTTGGCGTACTAGCCTTGCTTTTGCTTTTAGCCCTGGCATGGCCAGCCGT
Organism: Thermanaeromonas toyohensis ToBE; assembly: GCF_900176005.1. Taxonomy (NCBI): domain Bacteria; kingdom Bacillati; phylum Bacillota; class Clostridia; order Neomoorellales; family Neomoorellaceae; genus Thermanaeromonas; species Thermanaeromonas toyohensis. The sequence continues at coordinate 1,585,420 of NZ_LT838272.1, forward strand.
AGCCGATACGGTCACCGTAACAGTGACGCCTTTAGACCCGTCAGCAGCTTTTGCCATTGATACTTCTTCGCCTCCGCCGAGCAATCTGAACATCATAAAGGGCAGCTCAGGGTCATTCAATGTTACGTTGAAGAATGTTGCAGCTGAGCCTCTCTACCTTTACGCACGGACCCCGGGACAGGCGACGCCGGTTAACCCTTCTGACACTCCGTGGTCGCTTACGACCGATAGTACTCCATCTGGGAACAGTTACAGTTTATGGGCTACGACTGGCAGTTTGGGTGGTTATATATCAATCGTTGGTACCAAGGTGAGCAGTTCTAGCGTAGATAGTGGGAGCACCATCCAAGTTGTAGTAAAGGTCAATCTTGGCGGTGTCGTAGGGGGTCCGCAGAAAATTAGCATCGAATTCTACGGTTCACGGAGCTAATGGGGGGGACGCAGCGCCCCCATTTCAGAAAAGAGAACGCGGAGCACAGTAGCCTTCCCATTTTACTAGAAACGAGGGTATTGCTTCTGTGTTGTGCGACGCATCAGACTGGGGGGAGGGAAATATGAAGGGTGTACGTGGTTTGTGTGTGTTACTAGCTGGACTAATTTTGTTCATTGCGGGAGCCTGGTTTTTACCGGCAGCAGCCGAGGGAGGTGAGCACCGATGGCTCGCGGCTGGGCTCTCTCCTGTTAAGGTTGAATTGCGCATGCCATTGGCCTGTGCTGAGGAGAGGAAGGTATTTCTGACGGCAGTCAACCTGGGGGATGTGCCGTGCGAAGTAGAAATACGGCCTGTACACCCGCCGACCGGTGTTCTGCCACAGGGAGAAAGAGTCGCCCCGCTAGAATGGGTAGAAGTTTCCCCCGAGAGCGCATATCTGGAGCCGGGGAGGTCGGAATACGTGGCTGTAACCTTAAAGCCGGCTGCTGATGCTCGGGGAAGATACTTTGCAGTTGTAGCGGCAAAAGCCAGTCTTCCTGGTGGGACTTTTGACGTGTCTACAGTCTCGTATTCTACTATCGGGTTCTCTGTCCAGCCGGGAGCGCAAATTAAAAGGCTGGCTTTAAAATATGGGCCTCTGTTTGTGCTGGTTTTCGGGACAGGTTTGTACTTTGCCCGGTTCGCGCCGAGGAAGCTGATATCTGGTAAGGAAAGCCGGAAGGCGGGGTAAGGATGTGGCGTGCGGTAAAGTTTTTATCTGTTATAGCTCTTAGCACTGTTATGGGAATTCTTTTTTCTGCCGTCGGGAGAGCCGGAGAGCAGCGCTGGCTGGCGGTGGGGGTCTCTCCGCAGGTCGTGGATGTCGGAACGGTTAGGGAAGGTGAGACTATCCAGGCCAAGCTGGCCGTAGTTAACATGGGTGATATGCCTGCCAGAGTGCAAGTTGCGCCGGAAAATCCCTTTCAGTGGTCAGGGCTAAAACTTCCTATAGGCCTTCTATCGGTGGAACCGGCGTGGGTCAGCTGTGAGCCCAGGTTGCTGGTGCTGGAAAAGCCGGGGGATGTTGCAGAGGTGACCGTAAGAGTAACAGTACCACCAGGTACGCCTGGTGGAGTGTACGGGACGGTAGTGGTTGCCAGGACCGGTATAGAGGACGGGAAAAGCGGCGAGGTCGGAGTTTTGGTGAATACTTCATCTGTTGCGTTGGTGACTTTTACGGTGGCAGGTGAAGGTTCCGCGTTTTTGGACGTGGGCGGTCATTGGGCCGAAACGGAGGTAATGTTACTGGCGTCCAGGGGTATTGCCAGGGGTTATCCGGACGGCACCTTCAGGCCGGATATCCCGGTAAGTCGCCTGGAGGCGCTGCTGTTCGAGGCCAGGATGCTGAGGCTTCCCGGTGAACCCGCGGCGTACCTTTCCCGGTTTGCTGACTGTCATGAAATACCGGAGTGGGCGATTTTTACCGCCTCGGCGGCCGCTAAGGCGGGCCTAGTCGAGGGGGAACTTGAGGGCGGAAGGGTGTTCTTCAGGCCGGGGCGGCCGGTAACCAGGGTGGAGGCGGCTCTGTTTGTCCTGCGTGCGCTGTCGCTTGAGGAAAGGCCGACTGCTCCGAACACATTGCTGTTTACTGATGCCGGAGAAGTGCCGGCATGGGCCGCAGGGGACCTGGGCCGCGCGGTAGCGGCGGGGCTCATCAAAGGATATCCGGACGGGACGATCAGGCCGGGTGCGGCGGTGACACGTGCTGAGCTGGCGGCCATGTTGGCCCGGGTACTGGCCAGAATAGAAAACCGGACAAAGTAGCAGAGCAAGGGGTGTTGTGACTATGGGAAGAAGGAAGGAGGGTTTAAGTGCGGAGGAGTGTGCTGTGGGTCGCCTTGGCAGCCGCTGTTTTTGCCCTGGGTGGGGTTGCTGGGGCTTTTTACCTGAGTAAAGAACCCTGGCAGTTAGTCCCGGTTACGCAGGCAATGGAGCGCCACATGAGGCTAATACCGGAAAGCAGGATTTTGTTGTTTGGATTTATTCTTAGCAAAAACGTGCTCGCAGTCACACTGGGTTTATTTGCGGAGCAAATACTTGTTGCGGTAAACAGGTTACGGGTACAGGCGGCCGTGAGGTTGCGGTTCCCACAGGTATTCACTAAGGACGGCTCCGTTCCGGCACTTTTTCTGGGGAGGCTTGTGCCAGCGGGTGTGCTTGCTGTAAACGGCGCTGTTTTAGCCGGTATGTGTTATCTGCTGCGGAGCGCGGGGACGAAGGTAACCTGGCTGGCCGCCGGCTTGGTACCGCACGGGGTACCCGAGTTGCTTGCTCTGTTCTTGGCGTGCGGTGCTGGTATAACTGGGACTGCGCCGGAGGAGAAATTTGTGCTGTTGCGGCGTGCTGTGCTCCCGTTGTTGACAGCAGCCGCATTTATTGAGGTGTGGGTTACTCCGGAGGTGATGCGGTTGGCTGGGTAAGTTATCGTGGTGTAAGAATTGAATATCTGCGAATGATATAGTTCCTTTACAATCATATCTATGGAGGGGGAATACTTTAATGGAAGTACTCAAGGTTTCATCAAAGACGGATGTGAGGAGACTCGGAAGGGCTCTGTATCATGCACTGAAGGAAAATGGCGGAGAAGCAGTCTTGCAGGCGATGGGTGCCGGGGCGATTAGCCAGGCGGTGAAAGGTGTGGCTGTCGCACGGGGTCTGGCAGCTCCGGAAGGGGCCGATTTAAAAGTGGTGCCGGGTTTGACGCGGGTCACTGTCGACGGGGCTGAAAGGAAAGCGATGCAGTTGCGTGTATTTTGGCGCTAAATGCTAATAGGCCGGGTGTTCTTTGGGGGATGCCCGGCCTTTTCTACCGAGTATTTTGCGGGCCGGTTTGCATGAGTTTGCCCGATTGCTGTCTGCTACGCGACGACGGGTCCGACGCACGGCTGGCGGTGTGCAGTTTAGTGCAACCGTGGTAGAGTACCCTCAGTGTAACTTTGTCTTCGTTGCTCAGAGAACATTATCTGGGTTTGGATAAGTTCGCAATGAAAAACCCGAGGTTTTGCCATAATGCTCGTTTTCTGAGAAGAATAACAACTCGTGAAGAGTATCTCTTGACGAATATAGCGGGGGGGTAAAGGTAAGATGCTGCTGGCTGTTGACCAGGGATACGGCTATACAAAAGCTGTCGCAGGGGGGAAAAAGGTAGTTTTCCCGTCCGTAATTTCACCGGCTGGTGAGACCGACTTGGGTCTGGGCAAAATTTCTTGGGGCCACCTTGTTACAGTGAGGTCCCAGAGTTCAACTGTTAGGCGCCAGTACTTTGTCGGCGACCTGGCCTTGAAATGCGGTGTTGCTGCCCAGTTGACTCTGGCGAGAAACAAACTGTCGAGGGAGATATCTGACCTGCTCCTACTGACGGCGGCCTACCTGGCAGGTGCTGAAGGCCAGGTGACTCTAGCGTATGGCTTGCCCATAGCTTACTACCGGCACCAGCGGGATGAGGCCAGGCGTTCCCTTCAGGGAATGGCTGCTTATGTCTGCGTCGATAACGGACCGGAAAAGTATATTTCCTTTGGGCATGTTGCCGTATTTCCTCAGGGGGTCGGTGCCCTGTTTAGCGTGGACAGGTTGCCGGAAGAAGGGCTGGTCGGGCTGCTCGACATAGGGTTTTACACCACGGACTACCTGCTGGTAGAGGTGAGAAAAGACCGGGTGGACCCCCTGCCCAATTACTTCGGCTCCATAGAAATCGGCGTCAGTTCGGCTATGAAGGCTTTTGGTGAGCGTTTCCTCAAGGTGACCGGCAGGCCTCTTAGCCTTGTAGAAATACAGGAGTTGTGGGGCAGGTCGCGAATAACTTTCGAAGGCGAGAAGCTCGAGCTGGAGCCGATGCAGAACGAGAGCCGCATCGCCGTGGCGCAGGCGATAGTGGAGGGTGTAAGCGCTGCGTGGGCACAGAAGTCAAGTTACGTGGATGTGATATACCTCGCGGGCGGGGGTGGGCTCGAATTCTTGCCCGTCCTGCGGCAGATGCTGCGGAAAGACGTAATTCTGGTGCCCGAACCCCAGTACGCTAATGCACTCGGTTTCTGCAGGATGGCGTTGAGGCAGCTGGGTGTTGACAACAGGTCTGCTGGCTATATTTGATGGTTCGGGTGTGTTCGCCTGAAATGCCTTTAAAAATAAAGGGTAAAAGGGAATTTGCCAACGCAGGTGAACACAGTCGCTCCCTGCGATTGGAGGCTGTGTTCACCTGGGCAGTAAAGCAAATCGGGAAGCTGTGTGGCAGAAGGCGGGAGGGGTGAACACAGCGCTATTTGGACTTACGAGTAGCCAGGGAAGTGAAGTGAAATGACAATGGCTAATGGAGGAAAGCACGGGAAACGCAGGGGAAACAGGCAATTACAGGTCCGGCTGCCTGCCGACCACTGGGTCTGGACGCTGGATTCTGCCACCAGGAGCCAGGAAGTAAAAAAGGCCCTGGAGTTCTACCGGAATTACCGGGAGCTATTAGAGAGCATTCGGGCAGATTTGGAGCATATAAAGTCACTCCTTGCTTCGGGTGTTGCCAGGGTTCAGGCAGAAGGGGTACAGAATGAAGGAATGCAGAGGGAGGATGCAAGACTAATGAACACACTAGAAAAGTTCCTTGACTTTTGACCAGTGTCGGTGAAGGAGGTGAGGGAAGGTGGGTGAGAAGAGCGAGTTCGTACCGCTACGTGTTAAGTGGATGCTGGACCTAGTACCCCAGGGTGAAATAATCTGCATCCCGGATAAGCACCTGGTTATATACAAAGTCAGCCAGGCGGAGATTGAGAGGTTGGAGGAGTTCTGGACAAAGAACAGGATGGGCGATTATGCCCGGGGATACCTTAACGGGAAGAAGCGGGGCAGAGGGCAGGCTGTGCCGGACGCACTCCCGGAAGATGAAAGGGAAATGAGCCTGGCGGAGGCAGCGAGATTGCTGGCACAGAAGGAACTCAATAGCGAAGAGTGTAACTCCCGCCCCAAGAGAACGCGCGGTCGCGGGCGGTACAGGAGCACCGTTATTGAGGGCGAAACGGATAGTAGGCAACCGTCGGAGGATTCGCCGGAGGAGATGGAGTATGACGGAGAAGGCTAGCAATGACGTCCAGGAATTCAGCCCTGCTTTAAGCGAGGCTGCTGCCGCTCTCCTCGAGGAACTGGACGAACTCAACTTCAGGATGGCGTCGCTTTCCGCCCAGGTGGCGTCCTTCGAAAAGCTTTTATCAGAGTGCGTTGCCGTCCCAGGTAGTCCTGCTTCCGGTTGTAAAGGGTTTTACGACCCTGGGCCTCCGGGACAGTTGTACTTGTTCATTCCCGTAGCGCCGCCTTATCTCAGGGTGGCGTGGAACCGCTGGCCTTCGCAAACCAACTACCGCCAGGTAAGGCAGCTCTGGTACGGTTATGTGAAAGAGGCCTTGAAAGGGATTGCTCTCCCCTTGGAGCCGTTTCAACAAGCAGTGGTGGTCTTCAAATTTACATGGGGAGATACCAGAACGCACGACGTGGACAACTATGCTGTAAAGTTCATAGTTGACGCTTTGGTGAAAAATAACGTGATTGCGGGGGACAGCTGCGAAAAAATGTCTCTGGTGGTGCTGGGCGAAAAGAGAAGTTTTTGGTCTACCCAGGTCCTGGTGACCCCGCAGGTCGGCCAGCTGGCGTCAATAAGAGAGATTATTGAGTGTTGGGAAAAGATAGCGATGCCAGACGATACCAGAAATGGAAATAATGAAGCCCAGCAGATTGAAGATAGGCCACAAAATTTAGTGTAACATATTTTGGGACATTTTAGTCTGCCCCATTGCTTGAGTTTCAAGGGTTCCCGCCTGGTTGAAAGGTCGAATTTTAGAAAGGTTAGGTGCTCATGGGCGCGTACGTGTCTTCGTTTTCCAAGTGTTCTGGCTTCGAAATAGGGCGGTTAGCGCCATACAAGGTTTTGGGGGCGCTCAAGGGGAAATTAGCGGGCTAATGATAGCAGAAGAAAATTTCCAGTTAATGTTCCGGAAAGGCAGGTGGGTAAGGGGGCTTTTGCGGTGGAAAGGCCGGCAGATGTGCTAATGCAGTGGCTGAAAGCAACAAAAGTAGTGGACTTTAGTGATTTCAGGGATATAGCGTGCGGGGGAGACAGGGTACGGGCCTGGAGGGAAACCAGCAAGCTGATAGAAGCTGGTATCGTGCGGGCTGCAGGGCATCCGGGGGACGGCAGAAAAAGGTGCCTGGTGCTGACGGCCAAGGGTGCCCGGGAGCTTGGGGTGGAAGTAAGTGCCCACCGGGTAATCAGAAGTTCGCAACTTGGGTGGTTCATTTTGCGCAGCCGGCTTTATGTGCGGCTTTTGAAGGCAGGCTTTGCGCCAGAAGCTATACTGGGACGAAAAGAAGCGCTGGAGAAGTACCGGTTGGACCCACAGGAGACGTATCTGGCCTGGGTGATTGCCGACCCCGGGCCTTATTGTTTGTACGTCCCCTGGCCTACAGGCTACGGTTCTAAAGTGTACCGGTCGGTAAACAACACGGAAGGTCGGGGTATCTGGTTTGAAGGCCATGTGCTGGTACATGACACGCTTGAGAGCTGGCGTTATGACCGCAGGCGGTTTTTGCGGAACTGTCCCCCCGGCCGCTTCCTATTGCTGCGGTACGACCAGCTTGGTGAGCTTAAAGTGGCCCCCGGGGAACGGACGAGAGATGTGGGAATACTCTTCGAAGCAATAGCGCCCGGTGGCAGGCTGACCCGTGCTCCGATAGGAACTCCCCTCCCCCTGGTGTACACTCGGAGGGGGAGCATGCTGGTAGGAGACATGCGGCTGGATGATATAAGCTTGGCCGCCAGGGTAATAGCGCTCACGGGAGAAATGGTCGGCGGGTGGAACGGGGTTACTCTTGTTATGCGTGACGAAGCGCACGCTGCTGACTGGGCGCGTTTCTTTGGGAACAGGAGATGGCTGTGGTACCTGACAGCTTCAACGCTTGGCCTGTACCAATACGATGGCAAGCGGCTTTTATATGTTGGAGGTGCCAAAAGGCGTGAGAGTGCAACCAGGTAAAAGCTCGCCTTTTTTCACAGGCGCTCTTTTCTCTCGGCTTCCAGAAATTGAAAACAAGTTGGAAGAACTGGAGCGCCGTGTGCTTGGGGTTTTGCAGGCGAATTTGCCTCTGGCAATGAGTGTAGGTTCGGTAGCCCTCTCAGTGCTGGCTATCTTGCTGCAGGCAGTCCGGCCTAACAGCGGTGTTTATGCGGCTGTTCCAGCGTTGGTGTTAGGGATGGCGGGTGTGGTCATCGCTTTTGTTGGCAGACATCCGGAGGGTAGAAAAGCAGTTATAGCCGGGCTGGTAGGGGTAACGCTTGCCGCATCCGTTCTCATTGGTGCCTGGCTGGTAGTGTTGGCTAGTGGTGCTATCGATGCGAGCATGGTGGAACCCCTGAGCACAGCAGCTCACCGGGCGGTAGCCAGAAAAGCGGTCGCGCTTCTCCCCCCGGCGGTTACAGTGGGCCTGCTTCTTATCATATTGAAATACATTTTGGGCGGAAACAGGTACGGGGTGTCTGGAGGAGAATTGATGGAGATGGCCGGCAGGGTACTGAAAGCACTATTGGGTAGGGACAGCGCAGGGAAGGGATCATTTGATGTCACTATTGCGCCCGGCGCTGTAATTTTAGGGGAGGACCGCTTCCTGCACACCCTCATAGTTGGCACGACGGGTACCGGGAAGACCAGCCGGGTATTGAAGCCCATGATAGAGCAAGACCTGTTAAGGATAAAAAACGGAGAGCGCATAGGGATAACCGTAGTTGAACCGAAAGGGGACTTCAGTGCGGACGTGGCGGAGATGGCCCGCAGCCTGGGCATCCCGGTGATATTTATCAACCCGGAGGATCCGGACACGCCGCGGTTCAACCCCCTGGAGGGGGATCCTCTGACGGTGGCAGAAATCATGAAGACTGTGCTGCAGTCTCTATTCGGGAAGCAAGAAGCGTTCTTCCGGCAGGTCCAGGAAGTTATGGCCCGGAACACAGTATTGCTGCTCAAGGCGGCATACGGGGACAACCTGGATATCAAGATGATGACAGAAGTGCTGCGGAACGAGGAGCTGCTGCTGAATTGTATGCAGGCAGTGGAGCAGAAAGAGCGCGGTCCGTCGTCCCTCACCCAGTACTTCCGGCAGGAAGTCTTGGGCAAAAACAAGGAAGAAATGTTCCGGCACGCGCTGGGCTTGCGGCTTCAGCTGGAGGACATAACCGGTAACGCCCTCCTGAACAGAGTTCTAGTGGGAAAGAGTGACGTGAACCTGGACCGCCACCTGGAGGGTGGGGGTGTGCTGGTTGTGAACACGGCCATGGGAAGGCTGGGAAAGCTTGGGGACGTCTTCGGGCAGTTCATTATCATGCACTTTCAGTACGCGGTTTTCAGGAGGCCGGGCAATGAGCACACCAGGCCCTACCACGTGCTCTATGTGGACGAATTTCCTCGGTACGTGAACCCGGACTTTGAGCGCCTGCTGGCGATAGGCCGGTCGTTCAGGTGTGCGACAGTGCTGGCACTACAGACTACGGCGCAGCTGTTACTGGAGAGCAAGCCTGCGTTCAGGGACATAGTGCTGGAGAACTGCCGTAATAAAATAGTGTTGAACCTGGGCTCTGCTGAAGATGCTAAGAGGCTGGCGGCAGAGTTTGGGGAAAGGCAGGTAGTACAGAAGTCGCGGACGTACAAGCAGGAAGGGCCGATAGCTCTGCATCTGTATCCGGATTCGATAAGGGAAGATGAGAAATTTGAACCGCGCTTCCGGTATACGGACCTGATGGAGCTCAAGCCCTTTCATGCAGTAGTGAGGCTGGTGGAGAGGGGGCAGCCCCTTCTTCCCAGGGTTGTAAAGCTTGAGCTTTCAGAATGGGACAAGAGAAAAATGGGAATCAAATCAAAGATATATGATGGGTATCGTGAAGAAAATGGAGAGGCTGGGAGGAGCCAGCCGGCGGCAGAAGTAGGGGCACAGAACACTGAAAGAGAAGACGCGCTTAAAGAAGAGGGAAGCAATAAGTACTCTTGCGGTAACGGGTCTAGCGGGACGGCGGTGCCTGGATGGATGCCGAAAGTGCTGGAAGAACTTTTGAAGGAGCTGCCGGAGGATGAAAAGCCCAGACTGCTGCAGAACGTTATCCAGTCCTTCCGGGATGCCGGAACGGGTACTGGCAGTGATGGAGATACCAACCGGGATGTTGCAGGGGGAAACAGAGCGGAAGAAGCTAAACCGGCGGTAACGGAAATAGAGGAGGCAGGTATGGAAGACACGCAGAGCAGCGCCGATACAGATGGAGGAGACCGCCAGGAAAACACTGAAGGAAAAGCATCCGGGAATTCGTTCTTCCCCATCTGAACTATCCATTCACTGGTGGCGGCCCGAAATGTCCTGCGGGGGATAAGCGTCAACAAGAAAAAACCATCTCAGTTGGGAAGAACTGTTATGGGTAAGGCTGAGGGTGTGCTAAAGTAGGTTGTAAGAAGCAGTGTTAAGAGAAATGGGGGAGAAAAAATGCGCGACATGCTGCCTTTGAGTGAGAGGCTTCTCTACGCGGGTCTGGCAGGGCTGTTATCACTGGGCGGAGGGTTGTTTCTGATGGACTTCCGGGCCCTGAAGTCCCTGCCTCTAAGTGACCGCCAGTGGGCAGCCCTCGCGATGTTCCTCGTTCTATCTTTCATGCTGGCGGGGGCTCCCGCGGGGTGGGTGGCGGGTAAATTTTCACGTGAGACGATGCTGCCCTTTGGCCTGGCGTGCGCTGGCGCGTACGTGGTGCCTGTAGCGATCTGGTTTGCGGGCTTTGGGCCCGGCTGGCCCGCGTGCTGGGTCTGGGGCTGGTTGCTGGCTTTTGTGGGCGGGGGGCTGGGCCTTGGGGTAGGCCTGTTGGTATGGCGGAAGAAGCGAGGCCGGAGCAGGTGACCTGCCCGGCGTGTGCTTTTGTGACGACCCCGACTGGGGCACAGTGGTCTGGCCCAACGGGGCAGATATATGGCTGGACGTACTGTACACCGATGCGGTAGCGCTTAGGTTTCCACTGAAAGCGACCTCAAGAGGTATATGGGCATTGAGGCAGAAACAACATAGAGGAAGCCTTTCCAAAGGGTGAGGTAGAATTCAGGGCCGGGAATATCCCTCACCCAGGCTTTTTTTCAGGGCGACCTTCGGCACTTTGTCTGCCTTTGGCTGTGAGCTATGTTCTTCCAGCTCGGCTACTTTCTCCTTCAGGGCCTGGCGGGCCCTGTTTAGCCTGGATTTGACCGTGCCCAAGGAACACCCCAAAACCTTGGCTATGTCCTCGTAGCTTAACCCCTGGAATTCCCTTAGCACCAGCACTGCGCGGTACTTTGGGGGCAGGCTGTCCAGGGCTTGTCGTATGTAGCTCTGCTTTTCCCTGTCGGCCAGGACTTCCTGGGGGTCAGACCCTGTGGTTGCTAAATCCCGAGTGATCTCTCCCTCCTCTGTGAGGAGCGGTTCATCCAGGGAATAAGCTATATTGTCTTTTTTATTTTTGCGCCGGGAATTGAGGTACAGGTTAACCGTTATACGGTGTAGCCAGGTGCTCAGGTCAGCTTCAAAGCGGAACTTCTCCAGGTTAAGGTAAGCTCGCACGAATACTTCCTGGGCCAGGTCCTGGGCGTCGGCGTGATTGCCGGTTAACTGGTAGCTGAGAGCGTATACTTTGTCCTGGTAAGCTATCACTATCTTTTCAAACTCTTTTTTCTTATCGCCAAGAGTCAAGGCCAACACCTCTGGGGGTTTGAAAAAGTCGCCGATTAAGGTGTGATGCGCTGGGGGGCTCTCCCCAGCACTTTTCTTGCCGATGTTGGCGGGCGGCCCTTGCCCCGACCTGTTTCGGCTTTACTGCGGTGGCTTACCTGCAGCCAGGGTTTTCGGTGAGAAAGGCCCAAGCTAAAGCAGCCATGGCACAAACCTTCATATATAGATATTCGGCAGGAAATAGGTGGAGTCCTTCCATTTGCCAGTGGGCCTAGAAAAACTGATTGGGAAACGTAAGGGTTTTTATGGCCTGGAGAAAGGGGTACACGAACTAACGCAAAAGGTTTGTAGCCAAATGTTAACCTGGGCGCTAGACAGATTGATAGCTGGCTGATGAATGAACGTAGCCGGAGCCTTTGGGAAGTGGTAGGATTTCGGGCCAAGACAGCTTTAAGCACCTTTGGGGAATTTATTTACAGGAGGCGCTTGTACAGGAACAAAGAAACTGGGGAGAGGAAATTTTTTGTAGACGAAGTTTTAGGCTGGCCTTCTCGGGCGAAGGTTACCCCAAGACTAAAGGAGCTATTTCTAAAACCGGGTAGTGAACTATCCTTTGGCCGGGCAGCGGAGATATTGGGGTATCTTGCACCTGGGGTAAGCGGCATGAAAGTATGGCAAGCCCTGCAAGAAGTGGACGAAGCTTTAGAGCAGGAAGGGGAAGAGGGCAGGAGTTTCTGAGAATGGTGAAGTGCCTGGAGGGAAAGAAGTGGGGCCGGAGCTATGTATAGAAGTTGGCTGAGTGATAATACGGCTGCAGAAGGAAAAGGAGAAGCGAGGGGAAATCGAGTATGTAGTGAGCTACGAAGAGGAAGAAGAGGCAAAACGCTGTGAAGAAGTCTTAGTGGTCATGGATGAAACTGTGGAGGAGATTGGCAAAAACTTGTACAGGGCAGCCTAAAAACTGGGGGCGGAGGCATCGCATTTGTTGCTGCCGCCATCAGACAACCGTGGGGAACCGTCCCAGGTAGTAGCGCAAGACATGCAGGGGCACAGGTAGTAGTGATGCTGACTTCGAAATTCCTTTTCCACACTCGGGCCAGGCGCCAAGCCTGTGAGGCTGGGGCACGCATAGTCAGTCTTTTCGGGGCGACGGTTGAGATGCTGGTGCATGTTCTAAATGTGGATTACGGAAAGATGGCGGCGGAATGTGGCTATTATGCCCATCTCTTAACGGAAGGCCGGCAGGCCATGCTGTACACTCCTGCAGGGACCGAATTAACGTTTCCCCTGAAGGGCGTCGGGGATACGTTGATAGCGGCTTATATACCATTCCTGGCAGCTTTGGCAATCTCCTAGCAGGCGAAGCCTGCATTGGTGTAGGCGACAAGCCGAGCATAGGCGGTAAAGTAGAAGCACCCTGTCACCTGGGTGCGGTACTGCCAGAGCCCGTTCTTTGAATCGACGGACAGGCTGTTCTGGGGGCAGAGGGGCCTGGGGCAGGCGGATCATCAAAGTTGTAGCAGTCTGGGCAGGATATAACTGGTTAATGTCGAATAAATTATCTGGGGTGAGGGCAATGGCGACGGAAGAGCTGGAGGCAGCCATCGCAAGTACGGCGAAGAAAATTCATGAATTGCTAGAGCAGATAGGGGCGACCAGCGACCCGCGGGAGAAGCGTCGTTTGGAACGCCGGTTGAAAGAACTTCCGATTTTGCGGCTCTGGCAGTTGGGACAAATAAGTTAAAGTGCGACCGGGGGTATCGGGATGAGGAAGGAACTCCCGCGTGTGTCAGGGGTTGCCCAACCGGAGCGTTAGTTTATATCGAAATAGAGGGATACAGCAACCAGCGCCGGGCAAACTTTCTTGAACAAATGTTGCAAAGCAGGTAGAAAAGAGCGTCCGGGAGGTGCTTTTTAATGAAAAAAACTGCAGTGTTAATTCTGACTGGAGCAATATTAGCGTTAATTTTGCCATTGCCAGCTTATGCTCAGATGGAATACCTCTTTGTAGATAAGGATACTATCGACCAGGATTTTTCCTGGGGAAAAAACGATATTATTGATGCGATAGACTATGAGCTATATAGTGGCTATCCTGATGGTACTTTACGATTAAACAACAATATAACGAGGGCCGAATTTGCCGCCATATTAAGTCGGGTAATAGATGTTGTCGGCACTCCGGGGCCAAACTGGTATGATGCCGTCGTAGACGGTTTAGTGAAGGCAGGAATTATACCCGATAAATCCGGGAATTGGGATGCGGCTATTACCCGGTTAGAAGCTGCTAAATGGTTGGGTAGGCTGGCCAGGATTTATAGCCTGCCCGTAACGGATCCGGAAATCGTTTTTAGGGATACGCAGGATGTTGATGCCCTGTATGCGGGTAAAACCGGGCTTATTAAAGGCATAGAGGATGGAGTACTTGGGATAGACCAAAATCTCAATCGTGCCCAGGCAATAGTACTTTTAAACAGGATAAATAAAGCGATTAATATAGATTTAGCTTCCGATGAAGATTTAACTAATGCCGCTCGTGAGGCTATAGAAGATCTGAATAAGATTGTTACCTCATTTGATGCTCACCAGGACGATATAAAAATTTCGTACAAAGATTTACCCTACCGACGGGTTACTCCTAGTCATTTTGAGCTACGCAGAAGGATGTTTTTGGATTTAGATCTTCCCAACAGATTTGGGTTTTTGCATACGGTTTCACGAAGATTCCCTTGCTCTATAAAAGGCGTTACGATAGCGCAAAAGCACAGAAATACGGCAGTAGCTTACGTTAGTGTGGATTTGAACGTAGGTTTGGAGGAAAAATATATAACCAGCGATGAGGATAGAAAAATGTTATTGCGCTCGAGTCCTATTTGGCACATAATCCATAAGATGTTAAATCAAGGATATTTGACTGTTTATTTGAGAAAAATGGAAGGAAACTGGAAAGCTACGGTGATATATTTTTATAAAGTGCCGCTAAACAGTTAGTATGAAGTTAAGGATGTAGCGGGCAGGAAATCGATAATAGAGCGGGCTTAGAAGAAGGCTCGGGACTAAAATCTCGGGCCCCTAGTTTTATGTAGGAGGGGTGGCACAGGGGGTTGCAAGAAGGCCTACAGCAAAGCCTACAGCAGGGGTCACAGCAAAGGCTCCAGCAGGGTCTGGAGGAGGCCGCAGGGAAGTATTTAACAAAGGTTTTAAAGAAGCGTTTAGGTTTCCTTTCTTCGGAGGCAGAGGAGAGGATAAAGTCTTTTTTCTTGAGGGAGCTTGATGAGCTGGCGGAGAAGATATTTGAGGTGACCAGTGGAAGTGACCTAAGGAAATTCCTGGGTGTGGAGCATTGAAGAAGCTCCACATCCACATGCGCGGTCGGGCTCTAGGGGTTTACTTTTGTAAAAATCTTTGAGATGATTGCCGATGGGTAGTAGTGCTCCCGAGGGCATTCGAACTCTAAAACTGTTTGTAAGACTGGCATAGATGTGTAATCCGAATTATTGGTGGTTTTTCGGCGTAGACGAGGGGAGGCAGGCGATAAGAGATTGGCCTGGACTGCTAAATTATCGGGTTGCTGCGAGACATGTACTGAGGGCGGGTTATGGATGATTGTAGGAAGGTAAAGATGGGTATGCGCTTACGCGGCGCAAAGGAAAGGGGAAGTAAGAATGGCTGAAGAAGCTACAATATCTCAGTGGCAGGTCCTTTACAACCTGGCCCAGGCCTTTCGGGAGGTAGGCCCCTGGCAATGGATGAGTGAGGACAGTCTATTTGGCGTTCAGGACCCGGAAACTGGAAAGGTAGGCTACTGCGCCGTAATTGGAGAGTTAAAGGAAACCTATGGGCTGGTAGTTTATCCGGGCAGCGAAGGGTTGGTTTCTTATGTCATGATGAAGGAGATTCAAGACCCCCGGGACTTACACTTTATGTCCCACCAGGAAGCTTTATCCCTCATTTTTGCCAATAGCAATGAAGTGAGCAACAAAGACAAGGCATTGATAAGAGAGTTGGGTTTAAAGTTTCGGGGGAAGAATGCCTGGCCGGTTTTCCGGAGCATGCAGCCATGGTATTTTTTTCAGCCACACCTTCAGATAGCAAAACTCACCAGGGGTAAGCCCTTTTCAGTACCTCGGCCAGCCTGCAAAGGCGCTTTACAGCCTCGTGGGGTAATTTTTTACTCTAGAAGGAAATAACTGGCTACTAGATTGGCCCATAGCAGAAGTCGAAAAGATACTTACCGACCCCTTCCAGATTTATTAATGAAAACAATCGGTAGCTCATCCGCCCCGGCTGGAGGAGGGAAGTCAGATATTGGCCTGTCGCGAAAAAGTCGATAGAAGCACTTCAATGCCCTAGTTGCTTTTTAAGGCTTTCTATATCTGCCAGGCTAAGCCCTGTAGCTTTGGTAATAGTGTCAAGGTCAACATCAAGAAGGAGCAAGTTTCTTGCTACTTCCAGTTTAGCTTCGATCTTACCCTCCAGTTTACCCTCAAGTTTACCTTCAAGTCTGCCTTTTTCTTCACCTTCTTTTAATCCTTTTAACCAAGCCTCCTGCTGCATTTCTTCTAGCACCAATTCCAGGTTGCTTATTATCTTTTTCACCTCCCAGGGATAACTTACTGCCAGGATGTCCTCAAGTTTTACCGGTGCGTCCGTAGGTTGTAATATGGCCCTAGTGTGCAGCCTAACTGTCTAGAATACTTTTGGGTGGTACTGCTTATTTATGCTTAATTGATGTTGTTAAGCGGGTTCTCTGTCTTCCGGGTCTTCTTCATTTTGCCTGAATTCCATATCGTAATTTTGGAGGAAGTTTAGTTCGGCTTCGCTTAATCCGTAATGGGGTGCCAGAAATGCGTCGATGCGGAGGATGAACGGTAGCGATTTTCTGGGGTGTATTTCGTCCATTTCGATGGTTACTCCTTTTACTTGGAGTTTCTTGCGCAGGGCACTCCTTTGATATTCTTTCATCAATTCCTCAGTCGCTTTTATCAACTGCTCATCGGAAAGCACGCTTTCGGGCAACGGCATAGAAAGCACTTCGTTATTGAGTACGTGAAATTCATCAGACTGGATAATCCACCAGAAGTAGAAAAGGTTGGAGTTCAATACGGCGACAATAGCTTTAGCAGCTTTAGGAGATGTTGCCACAAGTTGCCTCAAATTCGTAGAAATTCCGGGGATTCCGTTTCTGGTAAAGTAGGGAATGAAATCATAAGCCTTGAGCCAGTATCTGCCGACAGAGTGGTAAAAAACTGGGTAACCTTTGTTGTCCTCTGTGAGGTAGTCAGCGACAGTCTTTGTTATGGCGTTAAATTTTTTGTAGACAGAAGCTCCTGTATCATCCGCTACTCTAGGGATAAAACCCTCACTGAGCACGCCCGCACATCCCATCACCGGGGTAAATATTACTTTTTCTCTATCACAGTGGTTGAAGCGGTAGAGTCTCGACGATTCTACGACACACGGCCCTTCGCCTTTATTCCGTGCGAAGAAAATCGTAGTCCTTTGCTCTGCTTCCGGAAATATTTTTGATGGTCTTATGGAGTAGTGGGCGGCTTTTAAGTTTCCATAGTTTTGGTATATAGCTCTCCGCACTTTTTCAAAAGTGCTTCCGCAGGAGAATGAAAGTGGGACTATGAAGGAGAGGGCGCCGCGCTTTTTATTCAGTTGGATTCCCTTTACAATGAAATGAGCGAACAGGTTTCTTGTCCCGGCTGCGTCGGAAAGCTTGTGGAATGGCGATTCCTCAAAGACGTCATAAGGCGGGTTCCCGATGATACCGTCGAACCCGGGGTCCTCTTCGGGGTCCGCTGCGTCATTAAAGTAGCAGTAGTGAAAATTCAGAGGGGCAAAGAGAGGAATTGAAGGGGCCTGTCCGTATTCTGTTCTAAAAGCCGCCGACAGCTCCGCCAGCAAGGTGTTCTTTATTTTCTTGTACTGTTCGATTATCGAAGGGTTCCACGGGTTTGAGAGGTAAGAGTTCCTTAATTCCTGCATTTTCCTGATACTGTCTCTATACTTTGCAAGCAGTTCGTAACACTTTTCTGTCGGCAGGTCGATTAACGTGTCCGCGTTGATAAAGTTAGACTCGAGATCCGGCAGAACATGGCTGACATTCCGGGGCAGTGCGCTGTACCTGAAGTGCTCTGGGGCCAGCTTCAGGGCTTCTTTCCAGATGTTGACCTTGGCTACATCCAACGCCTTCCCATCCAGGTCTATACCGTGCAGGTGTCTCAAGATTAACAGTGCTATGAGACGGCGACCATCATGGGACTCTTTTCCCAGGCCGAGGATTTCCCTTACTTCTATTGTTTTTTCCCTTGGCAGCCTTATATGGTCAGGTTCGAATATTGTCTGGGAAGTCGTGTAATCAACCGCCCAGAGTGTTTTTTGGTTAATCTCCTGATACACGTTCCAGATATGCCGTAACACCTTTATCAAAAAGCTTCCAGAACCGCAGGCGGGATCAATGATCCGGATTTTGGACAACCTGAGTGCTAGGTTTTTTGCCTGTTCGTAGTCTTTTGCTTCGAGGGCATTCAGGAGGTCGTTCTTTATAGGCACAAAAAGCTCTGCAACTATCATCCGGCTCATGTGCTCCGTAACATCAGCCGGAGTATAGTATATTCCCTGCTGTTTCTTCTGTTCTGCGAGAAATGTTTCATAAGCTTTTCCAAATATATCTTCATCAATGCTCCGGTAGTTGTAGTATAGCAAGCCAATTCCGAAGGTTGCAGACCATTCGGAGAGGCCGAGTACCCGTTCGATGGCAGCCCGGAACCTGGCAAGGTTCTTTTCTGTTTGGACCAAGTAGCGGAAGGTGTCTTCCCGGAACAGTTCGGTGTCGTAATATTCGTAGCACCACTTATCGACTTCTTGGAGAAACTCTGACAGGACCTTCGCGTACCCTTTTGCTTTCCACTTTTTTTCTTTGTCTGCGAAGGTGTCTTTCAAAAAATTGAAAGGGATAAGGCCGTAGTCTTCGAGTGTTTTCACAAAGATAAATTTGCTTAGGATGCGAACAATTTGCTCTTCTTTGCTGGATGTGAACTCCACCTCTTCCATTTCTGCATACCACTTTTTAAGGTCTGCGAAGAAGCGCTGGTCAAGGTCGTGCTTGGGCGTGATGTCTTCCTTACGTCTTACGACATCCCATAAGTCAGGGTTCTTGGTTAAATCTTTCACCAGATTGACAAATGGTTCCTTCAAGAACGGTTTGAACTCAAAAATGGCTTCCCGGTTAAAATAATAGACTTCCTTCAGGTTGGTAAACAAAACGTAGTCATAATCCCGGAGGTACTGCTTGACCTGGTTTTTGTCGTCCTGGAGCAAGCGCAAAAATTCCGCTTCCAGCTGAGAAAGTACGATTTTGCCAGCCCTGGTCACATGCAATGGTTTCAGTTCAACCGCGACAGGGTTGCCTGTGTAATGCTGGATCAGATAGTCTACCCAGCCTTTGCCTGCTTTTATTTGCGGGCTAAGGTTGAGGGAGAGGTACTCTTTTCCTTCCAGGAGAGGACGAAAAACATATTCGGAAAGGGCTGTTTCTGGTTTCCCTCCGGCAAGGATTATATCTACGTACTTCTCTGCATCAGGAGTTCTAAGTCTCTCTTTGAGTTCACTGAATTCATCAGGGGACAAGGTTTTTACACTGCCGAGTAGTTCGATATCGGCCAATAAATCGTCTATTCTGTTGAACACATTGCATCACTCCATTTTGCAAGAGCTGACAATACGGGAGGCGAGGAGAATGAAAACAGTAGTTACCGGGGCTTCTACAGCATACGAAACGTCATGGCCAATGCCAGTATATCACAAGGCGGCCAACAATCCAACACCTTCTTAAATGCTTTCTCCCTATTTGGCTGACCTGTACGACAAAGCCATACTGTCAAATGGTGGGGTCTCATCCGGAGAAATTCTTTCTAGACGCACCTACTGTATCTTGACACGGACTTGGAGCCTGCGACTTGTTGACGACCACTAAAGCTTTTGCTAGACTCCATCTCGAAAGCGAGGAAGTGCATGATTGCTGAAGTTTTCTCGCCAGCGTGATCGGTTGGGATGAAATGCGAAATGTGCGTCTCGGTACGACCGGCAAGGGTAATAGGCACTACCTGGGGGAAGCCGGGCTTTTAGTTACGTTCCAAAGGGAGGCAGGTGGAAAATGCGGGCAGTAGGCAGGATATGTTGCAACCCTGAAGTGATGTTGGGACAACCGACAATAAGAGGGACGCGGTTAACGGTTGCATTTATTTTGAGATGCCTAGCTACTATGGACATTGAGGAGGTTCTGGAGCAGTATCCATTTTTGACCAGAGAAGATGTTGCTGCGGCACTCGAGTATGCAGCAGAGGTTTTAGAAGGTGGAAAGGGAGATAATGAATTTTTGTTGAACGAGAATGTTAGCAAGCAGGTAGCGAAAGCTTAAAGAATTTAGGCCACGAAGCTGAAATGGTTAGAGATGCATTAGGTCTCAGTGTTCCGTTTGCTTCCTAAGGTCCTCTATTTCTTCTAAGCTGAATCCCGTAGCTTTGGCAATGGTGTCAACGTCGACATTGAGAAGCAGTAAGTTTTTGGCTACTTGCAGTTTGGCTTTACGTTCGCCTTCCAGTTCGCCTTCTAGTTTACCCTTCTCCAGTCCCTTTAACCAAGCCTCCCGCTGCATCTCTTCTAGCACCAATTCCAGGTTGCTTATCATCTTTTCCACCTCCCAGGGATAACTTACTGATAGGATATTCTCAAGTTTCACCTGCGCATCCACAGGTAGCTTGGGCCTTATAACGTTCAATAGCCACGCCTTTAGGTAACGAAACTCATCAGGAGTAAGAGTCTTTATTACCCTGGCCAGTTTACGAAGGCGCTTCACAAGTTCTTGGGGACTAATTCTTTGGTCTAGCAAAAAACACTGGCTATCAAATTTGCCGCGTTAAGAAGCTCTTCTTCGCTGTAGCGGTTTACATCAAAAAGAAGATAGCGGAAGTCGAGAAGGTATTTAGCAAATTCTTCGTAACCGGCCTGCATTTCTTTAAAGGTACGGGCGGCTGTCCATTGAGTGGACCCATTATACAGAACTGCTGGGATGATGGGCGGTAGCCGAAAGTCCTTACGTTCCCGTTCAGCTTGGGGAGTGTTGTGGTAAACGTCCCGCCAGACTTCCACCATATATAACAGCAGCCTGAAAGGCATGAGGTAGTCTACAGTTGATTGGAGTTCCAAAAGGATGTAAAAGATAATGCTCCGGTCTTTATTTTTAAGCATGTAGATGATGTCGGCTTCTTTTTCCTGAAAGTCCTGGAGGATATATGATTTGTTCACTAAGATAAGGCTGTTTTCGTCTATTGTTTCTACCCAGTGTTCGCGGACGAAGGTTTTCAGGAGTTCGAGGAACACCTTTTTGTAAGCCAGAAGCTGTTTGTAACCTTTATCGTGCGGGTGGTGGGGTAGTTTGGGCTGCTGTTCATGTCCAGGCACGGGACCACTTCCTTCTACGGGAATTATAGCATTGCTTCGAAGGGAAAAGGAAGATGCGACCCAGCTATAGAATACGTTTAATGTTCGTTGCCGGGGGTTAGGGACAAAAAGGTAAAACGTTGGGGGTGGCGGTTTCCGTGCTCGTGCGGACTTAAGGGAAAAAGGGCAACTTAAGAACCAAGATGTCGGGTACATGATTCTTAACTGGTCGGCTAACAGAGTATTGGTGGCACAAGGTCCGTTGAAAGGGGTGGGTGTAGTTAATGTCCAAGCAAATGATAATTGAGCACTCCGAACCCGGTTTTGTCATTACCTTAACCGATGACCTGGAAAACACTTTACGCAATCTTTCTTGGGAGCAGGTAGAAAAGCTGCGGCAGGAGCTAGTGATTCTTGCACGCCAGATATCAGCGGAGTGCGGCCGTGCTCTGGAGGCTTTTCACGTTGAGGTTCCGAGCGAAGTTGGAGCTTCCATTCCCTCTTTAGCCACGTTGGAAGATGTCGACAAGACATATGTTGAACAAGTGTTGGAGCGGGCAAAGGAGCAATTCGGATGGAAGTTTAAGCTCTACATGAGCTATCTCCTGGAAGGGAGATACTCACGCCGGGACTACATTGAGGACATCAGGGATGAAATCATGCACGGCGACTATGGGGACCCCGTTCTGCCTGCTGAACTAAGGGAGCACCGGCGGCGCCTGCTTGAACAGAGGATACCGCCAGTATGTAAAGGGCTTACTGTGGATCACTATCTGGTCGGCCACTGGTGGGTGGAAGAAGAAACCAAGCAGGTAGAGAAAATATTCGAGGAAGTAGACAGCGAAATTCGGGCTGTAGGGCGGTATCTGCTGGAGACGATAACTCCTTCAGAAAAAAACGAAGAAGAACTGTTCTACTGGTGCGTCTTTGCTTCCCAGACGTGCCACGACCGGTTCTACGAGCTTTACGGGGCTCTAGAAGAGAAAGTGCCTTACCTTCACCGGAAAGCCCACTACTGCTGGACGCTTTACCGGACGGGGCGGTGTTTCAGGGACTGGCTTGTGGGGAAGATGAAGGAATACGTCGAAGAAGCACGGAGCATTTATATTCCGGAGGGGATTGAGGCCCTGGAAGGGATACTTACAAAGATGCGGGACGAACTTTCCGGCCTGTTTGCCGATGAGAGCGGGGGCGAAACTGAGAAACAAGAAGAAAGGGATAAACCATGAAAGTTGCGTCAGTCGAGATAACGACCGCCTGCGACCTGGCGTGCGGGTACTGCCAGCAGGCGCACACGGGCGAATTCATGGACGAAACCACCTTCAGGCAGGTTCTCGGAACATGCAGGGAGGCGGGGTACCGGGCGGTGGCCCTTGGTGGCGGTGAACCGCTGCTTCATCCCGGTGTGAACGACTTTTTACACCTTGCCCGGCAGGCCGGTTTTACCACCGCCCTGACCACGAATGCAACCTTACCTGAAAGGGTATACCGGTTGAAGAACCTGGACTACCTGGGAGTGTCCTGCGGTAAGGGGGAGTGGGAAGCTGTTCTGGACTGGGGGAGAGAGGCCCCGTTTGCTGTCACGGCGGTTGTTCTCCTTACGAAAGGCGGTCTAGAAGCGCTGAGAAACCAAGCTGTCAAGGCGTATTCCCTTGGCTGCCGCAGGTTCATGTTCACTTCATACAAAGGGGACCAGCAGGAGTATTATCCTTCACGGGAAGAACTGGCACTGATGCTGGCGGTGGGTGCCTACCTTGGCAGGACTGCTGGTGCGGTGGTGGGAATAGATGCGTATACGTACCGGCGCCTTGGGCTGTTGAAAGAGTGCAGGGGTGATTTTGTCCGGTTCGACGTTTACGGCCGGCAGCAGCCCTGCTGCTTCTCGGCATGCGAATACTATCTATCAGTATCTCGTGCGGTTGCGGATTACCCCGGGGATAGAGCATGAGCTGGCCGGACGGGAGAGGTCGAGAATGTGCGGCGGAAGTATTCAGAGCACAGGCCATGAGGTCCGCAGCGTGTACCCTGTTGGGAACCATCACCTGATTCTGGAATTCGAGAATGGGGAGTACCGGGTGGTTGATATCCGGCCCTTTATAAAGGGGCCGGTATTTGAACCCCTGAGGGATCCGGCGTTTTTCCGCCAGGTGAGAGTTGATCCTGACGCGCGCACTGTGGTCTGGCCCAACGGGGCGGACATATGCCCGGACGTGCTGTACGCTAAGAGCGTCCCGCTTGAGCTGCCGAAGGAGATTGGAGCATAGAGTAAAAGACTGAGCGAGCTTTCGTGAGCGGCCTGGAAAGACAGGCCGCTTTTCGTTTATACGGGCCAACAGCCGGCCCGCCAAGACCATTCCACCAGAAAGGAGGGAGTGGGGCGGGCCGATAAGGGCCCGCCCTCAGTACAATGAAAAGGCTTGCGAACAGCAAGGACCAAAAAGTGAGGGAGCTTTACAACAGGCTCATTGAAGGCGTCAGAGAGGTGCTGGCCGAGGGCCAGCTGGCGGAGTTCCTGAAGTTCATCTCCCGCTTCCGGGAGTACAGCCTGCACAACACCCTGCTTATCTACAGGCAGCGCCCGCACGCGACGATGGTGGCCGGGCTGAGGACCTGGAACTCCCTGGGCCGCAGGGTCAAGAAGGGTGAGAAGGGCATAGCGATATTTGCCCCCACAATCAGGAAGGTTAGAGTCGCAGTCGAAGAAACTGACCCTGAGACCGGGGAGGTCCGGGTAGTAGAGCGCGAAGAGGA
This sequence comes from Thermanaeromonas toyohensis ToBE, assembly GCF_900176005.1. Taxonomy (NCBI): domain Bacteria; kingdom Bacillati; phylum Bacillota; class Clostridia; order Neomoorellales; family Neomoorellaceae; genus Thermanaeromonas; species Thermanaeromonas toyohensis. The sequence goes on from NZ_LT838272.1 coordinate 1,608,791, forward strand.
GAGGGTCGTGGGCTTCCACGTGGCCTACGTCTTCGACGTGTCCCAGACCGAAGGCAAGCCCCTGCCGCAGCCGCCGGAGGAGAAGAAAGTGCCCGGCGGGAAGGCGGCCCGGTACATATGGGACCGGCTGCTTAAGGTCAGCCCTTTCTCGGTCAGGTGAGGCTGCCTGATACCCGGGGCCAAGGGAGAGTTCGACCCCGTAAGCGGAGAAATACACCTTGACCCCACGTTGGACGAAGGCATGCGGGCGAAGGTCTTACTCCACGAAGTGGCCCACGGCCTGGCCTGGCGGATGGGCGTGGACGGCCCGGAGGTCAGGCAGAAGTACGGGGGAGACGCCAGGGCGCGCGGAGAAGCCATAGCCGAAGGCGCGGCCTACATCGCAGCCCACCACTTCGGCCTGGACACGTCCGGCTACAGCTTCGACTACGTGGCCGGCTGGGTCCGGGACGCTGAGAAGCTCCTGGAGTGGGGGGGCGGTGAGGAAGGTGGCGCTGGAGCTGATACGGCTGATAGAAGGGGCCGGGCGGGAGGAAGAGGCGGCGTAAAGCGTAAGAGGGGCCTGGGAATCCGGCCCTTAAATATTTTCTGGGAGTGCTGGAAAAGATATGTCTTTGCCGGGTATAATACTGACAGGAGTAATTCAGGACTTGGTTTTAATTATCGACCGGCGGAAGCAGGATGTTTGACAAAGAGGGAAGGTGTACATGGTAGGTGGTTTGACTAAATCCGATCCCAAGGCGCTTAGGGGAAAGCCTGTGATTGCCGGGACCAGGATACCCGTAGAGCTTATGTGCTAAAAGTCTTCAGAGTAGGTTGCTGCCGCCTATTAGATTTCCTACCTTCCTTGCTGCTGGAAATTTAGAACTGGGAATGCGCCAGACCATAACAGACTTGCCCCTGCAATAATTCATTGATAAACTTAAGATAGTAGGTGGTGGTTTAACTGCAGCCGAAAAGCGGTAACAGGTACGATATCACCATCAAGGACCTTTTCGCCGACGAAACTCAGGAACTCATCAACTACTTTGGTCCCCTTGAGGTCAGGGTAACTGGCGACTTGAAAATCGAATTTCCCCATATAGAAACCAGGGTTTCCGACCTGGTAATAAAAGCTGAAAGCCTGCAAGGACCTGTGGCCGTCCACCTGGAATTCCAAAGCCGTAATGACGATGAGATGCCCTACCGTATGTTGCGCTATGCCCTGGAAATCTACAAAACCTACCACCTGCCGGTCTACCAGCTGGTAATCTACTTTGGCCAGTGGCCTGCGACCATGACCAGTCAACTTGAGTATCGACTGAGCGACCAAAACTTGCTGGATTATCGATACCACCTTATCGATGTGGGTAATATAACCTATGAAGAACTAAAAAACAGTCCCCACCAGCGATTGCTTTCCTTGTTACCTGTAGTAGACAGGGAAAAGCGCCAGAGAAGTGGTAAAGAATTCCTGCGGCGCTGTGCGGAAGATATTCTCAGCAGCAACCTGGACCCGGAAACTAAAAAAACCGTATTGTTGCGGGCGGAGATATTCGCCGGCCTAGTTTTTGACCAAAAAACAATTGACCTTGTTTTCCGGGAGGTGGAACAAATGCTTAACATAGAGGAATCCGCCGGCTACCAGCGGATATTTGAAAAGGGTATGGAAAAGGGTATGGAAAAAGGACAGCAAGAATCCTTGATGGACGTAACCATCAGGCTCTTAAGCAAGAAGTTCCGCAAAATACCCCGGGAGTATCTGGTCCGAATTAAAGAGCAGGACGTTTATGTCCTGCAGCAGATTATCGACAACATCTTTGATATCAATGATATCAAAGAACTGGAAGACTACCTGCAGTAAAGTATATCGTTCAGGTATATAGCAAACAAGTGCCTGGTCTAGGAAGGAATAAAACCGCCGCAGGGAGTTATTCCCCAGCGGCCTTTTTATTTAGCACTAGGCCGTCTACACTTAAAAGGCAACCCCTCAAGGCAATGTTCCTTGCCTTGATGAAATGGGGCCGGAAAAGGCCGGGGGAGGGCCCGGAGGCGCCCGCTAAGGCCCCGAAAAGCGCTCAAGGCAACGCGGAAGCGGGTCTTTTCTGAGGCAGCTGGGGAGCATATATACATCAACTTTCCCCTGGTCCTTCCTGACCCATTAAGTTTTGGTGCGGTATACATCGATGTATAAAAAACTCCTGCGGCGGGGAAGACTTGTTCCCACCTTCACAAGCAGGTTGCCTTGCGTAAAAGACAGCTGATGAAAGAAAAGATGTATTAACTGCATAATTTCTTAATCTCCCGAACTCCTCCAACTGTCGTTTGGTGCAAGCTGGGTGTCCCTACCGGCGGTACTTACCCTACGTACCCCCACCCGCGACGCGCTCTTTTGGCCTTATTTTTTTGGGTGGATAAAAGCGGTAAAATAATCAGCCCTAGAAAATCAAGGCAAAGCGGGTTGGAATAAATTAGTAAAAATCGGGGTCTGCCCTGCCTGGTGCCAGAAAACAACGACCGCAAAAGTGCCAGATTCTGGGGTTTACGACGTAAACTGTTGCGTTTACGGACTTTTTAAGGCGGCGGTCTACGGAGACGTGAGAGTCCGTAAACGCACCGGCTGAGGTGGGCCCAAAAGGTCCGCTTCAGAATGCCAAATTCTGGGGTTGACGTCGTCAACTGGTGCGTTGACGGACTTTTGCCGGACCACGGTGCGTGAGATGGTGTATGTCCGTCAACTACACTGTGAACCCCGGCATAATCCGGTTGCGCTCCCGGGCGCAGGCGTATATAATAACCCCCGAGGACTACAAGCAGGTCATCACCCAAGGGGCCCCGGAGGGGTGAGAAACCCTTCCGGGGCTTCCGCGTGCCGCAATTGGCAGAAGTCCGTCAACAAAGTGTTAGACGCCTGTTAAGGGGTTGTTCATTCAGGGTCGGTAGCAAGAATGGGTTTGAGGATCTTATCGACCGGCGTTCACTCGAGTGAACATGGGCTTCACCTTGCGCTCCCGGGCGCAGGCGTATATAATAACTTCGGGGACTACAAGCAGGTCATCACTCAGGGGCCCCGGAAAGGCCATTCGCCTCTCCGGGGCCCCCGCTTTTTTGGCAGCCTTAGAACGGTGATATGAAACTCAGTTCTGCAGCAGGCAAAAGACATCGTTCTATTTCTCTAGAACGTTCGTTCTAAAACCAATATGCTGCTGGCCGCACAAACGGAAAACGTTTTCACGCTAACCCGTGAGTCCGTGAAGAAAGGCAGCGGGGGTCCGTGAAAAAATTTTTCACGGCCGTGAAAGGCAAAATTTGGACGCTTTAGGGGAGCCTGCCTGATTCCGCCATCAGGATTCCGCTCGGAGCCTTCTACCGGGATCAGCCATTTTGTCCGCTTGCGCGGACAATTTTGTCGCGCGCGTGACAAATTCACCCGCCGGCAGCAGTATCGCTATGATATACTTTTAGATGACAGAGCCCGCCGCGCCTCTTGACGTGGTGAGCGTCAATGCAGACCAGGGCGGGACACCTTCATAACTCCTTACCCCCTTTTCGGTCCCCGGGGAGTTATAAACTCTCCCGGGGTTTTTGCTTTGTAAATCAGTGGTGGCCTTTTGAGGGGTTATTCCGGTCTGGGCTACTACCTTACGAACTGGTTAGTATTTGCGTCCGAGGCGGAGTTAAGAAACTCCTACACAGAGCAGGCCTCCGTCTGAAGGGCACTTCCCGCGGGCAGTTCTATCAGGGAGGCAAACAGAGGGCTGCCAGGGCAGGTCTCCAGGCGCAGTTCTACCGGTAGAAGTTTTTGAGCACTTCGGCAGCCAGTACTGTATTTCAGGGCCTTGTTTTAATTAAATCCATGAAAGGAGTGAGCTTAAGTGAGCGAAACCTTTGACCGCTACTTTTCCCACCTGAAGGACACTGGCTCCTCCGCGCACACCGTCTCCGGCTACCGCAAGGACCTTTTAGCCTTCGCCTCCTGGTACCGGGGCACTTTCGGGGAGGACCCGGAGCCCGAGAAAATCACCAGCATAGACCTCCGTGAGTACCAGGGCTGGATGCGGAACGTGAAGGGGCTAAAGCCCAACACGGTAAACCGCCGAATGAAGGCGGTGAAGTCCTGGCTGTCCTGGTGCGTGAACCAGGGCTTGGCCCCCAGGCTCCCGGACTTCCCGAAGGGCGTCCCGGAGGCCAGGCGGGCGCCCCAGGCCCTGGAGAGGGCCGAGGTCAACAGGCTGCTCAGGGAGGTCGAAAGGGAGGGCGACCCCAGGGACGCCGCACTGATAAGGCTGATGCTCTCCTGCGGGTTAAGGGTGTCCGAAGCAGTATCGCTGAGGCTGGAGGACGTGGACGTGGGGGAGAGGCACGGGGTAATCGTGGTCCGGAGCGGGAAAGGGGGCAAGTACAGGGAAGTACCTGTACCGCCCGCCGCAAGGAGGGCCCTCCGGGAGTGGCTGGCGGTCAGGGAAAAGAAATATCCCAGGTCCCCCTGGCTGTTCCCCGGGGCCACAGACGACAGGCCCCTCACGCCCGGGGCCGCCTGGCGCATTGTGAAAAAGTACGCCTGGAAGGCCAGGATATCGGATTTACACCCCCACACCCTGAGGCACACCTGCGCCACGAACATGCTCCGGTCCGGGGCAAACCTGGTCGAAGTGGCGTCGGTGCTGGGCCACGCCAGGCTGGACAGCACGGCGGTCTACACCAGGCCCTCCGTAGCGGACCTCGCCCGGGCGGTGGAGAGGGGGGAGGCGTAGCCTGGCGTGAAATGTCCAGTCAGGCATCCCTACTGGAAGGAACCTGGGGGTAATTACAAAAGGTGTCCAGTCGACTGGACATTTTATTCTTCAAGGATTTCTCGCAAAGCAGCCTTTATGCTTAATTAGCGGTTCATTCCACGCGGAATACTTTTCACCCCCGGCCTATCGCAGGGTCGGGGGAAAGGAGTATTTCATACCTCAGGGACTTTTACGGAGCAACTTCTGCGCTTAATTACCCACTTTATACATCGATGTATATCTTCCGAGGCCGACCTGGCCCAGGCGGTGGAAAGGGGGAGGCGTAGCGGAAAGTATCGCGCGCGCGATACTTTGGCCGGCCTGGCCCGGACGGGGAGGGCGAGGGCTGCTGTTTGAAATTGCCTGTGAAAATCGGCAATTTTGCCGGAATGCATAAACAATTTGCTTCCAAAAATTACCCGCAAAAATCGGTAATTTTGCCGAAATTTGCGGTAAGGAACTTCCAGTACTGGTAAAAGGTGTTTATCAAATTCGGCAAGATTGTCAAAATTGATAAAGTAACAATATTTTTCAACTTCAGGGGCTAAAGTGTTACTCGAGTAACAAAAAGTATTACTCGAGTAATACTTTAGCCGCGAAAAGGTATTAGCCGAAAGTATTAGCCGGCCAATAATGGGGACGCCTGGCAAAAAGTTTGAGCGGGGCATGTTGACTCAAGTCAACTGCGTCTACAATAGCCTTCAAATACGTCTTTGATAACATTTCCTGAGTCAACACAGCCCACACATCAGTAATCGGTACCGGACGGTGCTATTCGTCGTTTTTAAAGTCTTAAAATTTATCGCCCGGGCAATAAATTTGGGTTAGGTGAGTTCGGAGAGGGGTGTGACACAGGTGAGAAAAAGGCTAAAGCTAAAAAGCGCACTGCTCATGGAAGCCCTGGCGCGCGGCGTGGTTTCCGTGGGCGGTCTTGACCGTGCAGTCTACGGCGGGTCGCCCGGGGACCGGAGGGCCAGGGGTAGGGTCGCGGGACTGCGATATGATACGATAAGGCGAAGAAAGCGTTCGGATAAGTCTCTAGAAAAGCAAGCTATTGGGTTGATAGTAGAGCATTGATTTTTTGGGATGGTTCGAATATAATTGAACCTGAGCGGAGTAAGCGAAGCCCGGGGGTGACATCAAGCGTTAACAGGTTTCCCAGGGACGGTTAGGTACTGCTTTTTGCATTTTTAAAGCCGAAAGCAGGTCGCACGCACGGCCCCGGGAGGGGGTGACATTGGGCGTTAACACCTTCCGGGGAGAGAGGTTTTTGTGTTTTTTGACGTCGCTGTAGCGGCGGCTTTTATTTTTTTTGTAAAAGGGAGTGGCCTGTGTGGCTTCTGTGCCTGTACGTTTTCGCTCTCTTTTTTGGGACACCGTGCCCGAAAGCTTGGACACGGAAAAACACAAAAGGTACATTATAGAGCGCGTGCTGGAATTCGGCGACGAGGATGCCTATCGGTAGTTATTTGCAACTTATACAGACGAAGAGATTGTTGCGGTAGTTAAATCCAGCAGGCAGATATCTCCGCGGACGGCAGTTATGATGGCCAATTTTTACGCTATTCCTTGGGAGCAAGTTACATGTTTGCGGAGTGTATTTCTTCCGAGGCCCTAAGTTTGCTGGAGACGTTAGAGAAAGCAGAAAGTTTTCGCTCTATGGGATTTTACCTTGCGGGCGGTACAGGTTTAGCGGTGCAACTCGGTGACTTTCGAAGAGCTGAAAGGTATTGTCGAGCAGAAATACTCTGGTGTACGTTATAACTGGCTTCATTTGGTTCGGAGTCTCGGATACTTTGTCGATGCCGAAGAAGATCCCATGCCGGTACTAACAGTGTCGGGCGAGATGAAAGAAATGACTGCGCAAGAGTGGGAAAAAATAAAGCAATTTTTTACGGAGCTCCAGAGGGAGGCTCTTCTTGAGATACGGCAACGGGGACTACGTTTTTAACTGTTTTGGGGTCTGTTCCGAAACGCAGGTGCAATTTAAGTAGCCCCAAATCGTCTGGTAGCTACCAGCAGACTGGTAGCGTTGCTTGTTAGTAAACAAAAGTTAGTGAAGATTTTGATAACTAAAGAAGGATATTCCCCGCGCACCATGAGTTGTTCTGCAATGGCTTTTAAGCTGGAACTGGATTTTTATGGGTGTTCTTAATCACTGGCTGAGCGGCAGGGAAAATTATTTTTACGGCTGTTGGTGACCTGGCCAGGACGCCTGGGACGCCGCGGGGCAGTCGGCCTGGTATTCGGCCTGGTGTATGGAAGAGATTACGCGTTTGTGAAATACGTTACTCCCGAGGGCGCAAGCAGGAAAGCTCAAAGAGAAAAGGGGGGGTAAATGAATGAATTTTTCGCAATTGTCATACACTGAAATGAAAGTACGACTTGATGAGCTTCGGGAGAACCCGTGGAACTTTTTTCGGGCGGCAGACCCGGAGGAAGTGAGAGAGCTGGCGCTGAGCATAAGGGAGCACGGGCTGCTGCACCCGATAGTGGTGCGGCCTGTGGAGGGTGGGTATGAGATAATATCGGGCCACCGGCGGAAGCAGGCGCTGGAGTACCTGGGTGTCAAAGAAACGACTGTAAGGGTAGTTGAAGTAGACGACGTTGAAGCGGAGTTGATGCTGATAGATGCTAACCTGGAGAGCAGGGCATTATCTCCGATGGAGGTGGCCAGGGCGATAAGGCGGAAGAAGGAGCTGATGGGGGAGAGGAGGGGAAGAAAAGAGCGCAATAATTGCGCTAATTATTCGGGGAAGACGAGTCAGTTGCTCGCATCAGAATTTGGTTTAAGTCCCCGGCAGATAGAAAACTACGACAAGCTCAACGACCTGATTCCTGAACTGCAGCTTCTGGTAGAGAGGGGCAAGCTGAAACCCACAACAGCAGTCCACATAGCGTCCTGGCCCCCGGAGGCGCAGCGCGACCTGTACGAAGCCCTGGGGGACGAGATAGCGGAGCTTAAAGTAAAGGAGGTGATGAAGCTAAAAGAAGAGAGCGAGAGGGGATACTTTGTATTGAGAATCCTGCAGAGGAAGCTGGAGGAGGTGGAAGCGAGGCTTGCGGAATACACCCAGGCAGAAGAGTTGAAGGAGAACCTGAAAGAGGAGATAGCGCGCCTCCGGCTGCAGAAGAAGCAGCTGGAGTACGACATCATCGACCGGCAGAACGCCCTTAAGGCCCTTGAGAACCGGGCGGTGAAGAAGGGGGCGGCCCTGATAGAGCTGCTTGAGCGTTTGTGCCGTCCGGTGCAGGCGGCCCTGCCGGACATAGAGCACTACCTCGGGGAGGGTCTGGAGGACGAAGCGTTCCGGGCCTATGCCCTGAGGTGGGCGGCTGTGTTGAGGCAGGCGGCGCTCTTAATAGAGGAGCGCCTTCAGTCTAAAATGAGGCGGGTCAAATAGTTATCCGGGAGTGCTGGCCTAGTGCTGGCGCAGAAAAGTGTAACAAAACCCGGCAACAGAACAAATTATGTTTGATGGAGGGGGATGAGCGGTATGATACTTTCTGAAGGCTACACTGGCGTAAAGAAGAAGCTTGAGGCTGTTGAGGAGCAGTGGGACGAGCTTTATGCCGCCCTGCAGCAGAAGAGCATACTCCAGGGCAGGGTGACCGGTGTTGAGGAGAACGAACTGGGCGAGTGCCTGGTGGTGAACCTGGGGGCGGTGAAGGGGATAATACCGCCCGAGGACATGGGGCGCGTCCCGAAGAGGCTGTCGGCCATGATAGGCTCCGTGGTGGCCTTTCGGGTGAAGGCCATCGACAGGGCCAAGGGCGTAGTCTATCTCGACCGGAACAGCGCCCTGAGCCAGATGGCTTCGGTCACCTGGAAGGAACTTGAAGAAGCGTCTGCTGAAATCGAGCCGATACTGGCGAAGATAAACGAGCTCACGCAGCAGCTGAGCGAGACTTCCGATGCGGAGAAGATGCGGGAGCTGAGGGTCCAGCGGTCGGCCCTGTGGGAGGAGGCCAAGCAGAAGGGTCCGGTGCGCACGTGCACGGTGAGGTGGGTGGTGAAGGAAGGCGCCTACGGCGACATCGGCGGCGTCATAGCGTTCATACCCGTGCGCGAGCTCAGCTGGAGCATGGTGGAGGACGCTCGCGATGTAGTATCGCCTGGGGACAGCTTTGACGTGCGGGTGTACTACCTGGACAGGGAGAACGGCGTTGTGAGGGCCAGCCACCGCGTGCTTCTCCCCGACCCGTGGGAGAAGGCGAAGACGAAGTACGTGAAGGGCGGTGTGTACCTGGGCAGGATAGCAGGCACCAGCCCGAAGGGGTATATAGTGGAGCTTGAGCCCGGGGTGCGGCTTACGGCCCCGTTCCTGTACTTTGACCGGCCGGAAGTAGGTACCGAGGTCATGGTGGTGGTCGGCTATGTGGGGAAGCGCGGCCTGGCCGGGAAGATAATAAGGGTGCTGGGCAAGAAGGCGGTGTAGCCCATGGGCCCTTTTTCCCGGGCCTTTTACGAGCTGCGGCGTGAGAGCCACGGGGGCCGCGGCGGGGTAATAAGCAGCGGGCTGGAGGGCGGTCTGGTGGAGCTGGCGGGCAGGTGGAAGGTTTACAGCGGCAACCAGGCCGCCCTGGCGCTCAGGGCCGGGCGGGAGAAGGTGAGGGCTGCGCTGTCGAAGCTGGTGCGGTGGGGGTATTTGGACAGGCTGGTGACGGGGTGCACCCCGCCGCTTTACACTCTGGGCCCGGAAGGGAGCCGGGTTTTAAGGCTCCCGCTGGAGGAGTGGGACGCACCGCGGGCGTTCCGCCTGGTGATGGCGCACCAGCTTTATCTCAGGCTGCCGGAGATATTTGAGTACCGTGCCGACCCGGGGAGCGGCTGGGACGCGCTGCTGGAGGTAAAGGGGATACAGTATCCGGTTGTGTGCCCGCGGGCTGGGGAAGCGGAGGTGGACCGGTGCGTGCTGGTTCTGGGGTTGGTGCCTGAGGGCAGCCGGCCAGTCGTGGTGGCGGCCACGGAGGACGAAGCGGTGAGAGTGGCGTCCCGGATAAGGGCCGGGCTTCAGGCCCGGTATGTGTGGGACGACCTGCTGCGGGAGGAGGAGTTCTTTTTCTACCGATGGACTGGTTCGCGGCTGGAGCCTTCCGAGAAGGTTTCGCGCTCCGGGATAAAAACCCTTGACAGGGTCCCGCGGGCGTGCTAATATGGAGTTAGCCGCCCCTTCAGGGCGGCTAAGGGTGTTTACGGACGATTCGTGGCTTTTGGTGGATAATACTGCGCATGAGCAGCGCACGCGCGTACGGCGCGACCGGGGCGCGGATGAAGTTTCGGTGCGTAGTGGGTATGGACTTTGGTGTTGCCCATCGTTGGCAGTGAAAATCGTTGGGATTGAAAGAAAAGAATTTTTTAGCGAGCGGCCATTCTGGTGGCGGCCGCTGCGGGGAAGGGAAGGCCGTGCTGGCTGCGGTATGTTTTTGGGTGTGCAGCCGGCGCGGCTTTTTGGCTTTCTTCGCTGCGTTCCTGTGCTGCTGCTATGTACACCCGCAGTTATCAGGTAAAAGCTGGTAAAGAAAGGCTGGCGGGCAAGATACAGGCTTTGTTCGGGTTGCCTGGTACAGAGGGCAGCGCCGGCTGACAGGATAAAAAGAGGGCTGCGCTTGCTGAGCAGGGGGAGCAGGCGCAGCCCTTTTTCTTTGGCTATCAGGCTTGCGCCCTGCCCCTAGAGCAATAGACCAGATTGCTTTTGGGGGAGGGCGCAAGTCCAGGTCTTGGTAGTACTGGTGACACGACCACCAGTGCTGAGGAGAAAGAGTAAGGCTGCGGGCGCGACTTGCGGCCTTCCGGAAAAAATGGCGACTCCGAGGGGTCAACCTGAGGGGTCAAAAGGGGGGAGGGAGAGTCGTGCGGAGATACCGCAGGTATCAAAAATGTGGTCAGTCCGCGGGGCGCGGCTACATAGTTGCGGTGAAGGGGATTTACCTGAAGGATAGTGGAAAATACGCGGATAGCCGTCAAGAAGTTGAAAAGGCCGGCTACCCGGAGGCCTGGGCGCTGCGGGAGTTTTTGCTGGCACAAGCGGAGATATAGCGGGCACAAACAGAGATACAGTTTTTCGGGGGAAGGAGCGGAGGGGGTGCCATGTACCTGTTCAATCTATCGGGCCACTCGGTTCCGGCGAAGAACGAAAGGTACGATGTCATAATTAACAGGGATTACCCGACGATTCCGCCGGTGCCGCGGGCGATACGGAAGCAGGCTATTGAACTTGTGGACAGCCTGCCCAGGGACGTCCTGGAGAGGGGCGACTTTGAGGTCATCCTTCCCGGGATGACTCCTCTGGCGGCAGCGGTTATTGCCGTGCTGGACAACCGGTGCGGGGCGCTTCCCTGCATCAGGTTTGCGGTGAAGCAGGCGGATGGGACGTACAGACTGAGTGGGCCCATCAACCTACAGCGGATACGCACGGAAGGGCAGTCGAAGAGATAACCTCTCGGGGGCTGCCCTTAAAAACAAAAAAATATCTGAGGCCGCAACGGCCTAAAAAACCCAAAAAAGAAGGAGGTATAATACATGATTCAAAACATCACCAGCAGCCGTCGGTGGACGGCAGAAGAGGATAAAAAGGTGTTGGAGGGGATGGCCCGGGCAACGAACAAGGTGCTGGCCGTCCAGAACTTGGCTGCCATGCTGGGCAGGACGCCCAAGGCAGTAGAACGGCGGTACTATCGCTTATGCAAGCGGATGCACATGACGGGCCAGGCCGCCGGGGTAGCGGGGAAGATGAGCAGGGTGTTCGAGAAGCTGATGGCCGCGGCGGAGCAGAGCCCGACGGGCCGTTTGACTGCTGCTCAGTTAGAGAAAATAGCGCGGGAAGAGCGGATGAAGTACCCCCAGGTCCTGTCATTTTGGGGCAAAATCAATAGCCACGAGTTTTGGTTAGTCAAAGAGATAAGGGGGTTACGTAACCAGGTGATTGTCGTACAGGAAAAGCTGCGTCAGCTGGAGGAGGAAAGAGAGCGTTTGGAAAACGCGCTTCGCGAGCGAGAAGAGATGGTTGCATCTATCCGCAAAACGCTGGAAGAGCTTCGCGCGGTATTTGCGTTTTAGGCTGTAGTGGTAAGAAGGAGGCCCTTAACGGGTCTCCTTCTTCCTTTCTACAGATTGCAAGGCTTTGAGGAGTGGTACCATGCTGCCGGAGATAGGGGTTTCAATTCCTCTTAGGTAGGCTGGAAACGAAGCTGGAAGTTTTCCGGTACCTCTGCGAGGAAGCGGTTTCAATTCCTCTTAGGTAGGCTGGAAACTCTCTCATGCCAATTATACAGGGCCGGAGGGAGAAAGTCAATGCTGTCGGTTGTGTCTACTGCAATTCAGGCGTTCAGCGTGCTGGCGGGATGCTTTTTTGCCGTACGTTACTTTTTTGTGCGGAAGAGCCATCCCGAAGAGAAGGTCGTATGTATGGCGTTTATAGCGATGTTTGCGGCGGTTACGGTTGTGTTCGGCGGCCCCAGCATTAGCTTTCCACCAGTCACGTGGGCTTTAAGGGCAGTCGGGGTGATAGAGGCAGCGGGCGCTGTGCTGGCTGTGGTCCGCCGGGAGAGTTTCTGGAGGCAGGTTGACAGGGCGGTAACTGCGACGGTGTTTTTCTTGCTGTCCATGTTTTAATCCGAGGGGGTCATCGTTGTGCTGCGGAAGGTGGACGGGGCGCAGGCGGCCCCCGATGCTTTACAACAGGGCGTGGAGAAAGACGTTTGGCTGGATCTGTGGGAGCGGTTTGACGCCTGGGTGGAAAGGCGGTACATATGGTTTTTCTATTTTGCGTTTGGCTACCTGGCGGTCCAGGTAGTCAGGGCACTGGTGGACTAGAAAGGGCGGCAGCCCAAAAATCAAAAAAGGAGGGCGGTCCAAGTGATGGACCTCAAAAACAAGGTGGCCATAGATGAAAGGGACGGCCACTTTCTCGGACGGCTCTGCTGGTACACGATACACGAACAGCTCAATCTTACCAGGCAGCAGCTGGAAGACTTGTTTGAGCAGAGCGGAGTGGACAAGAAATTCCTGCCGCCCCCGGTAAAAGAAGTGGACGTTTTCAGGAGGGCTACCAGCAGGGTAGAGAGGAGCGGGATACCGCTGGACAAGGACCGGTCGATGAACCTGCTGGTACGGGAAGTGAACAGTACGAGGGACGGGGTAGCCCGGCAGATAGTGATAGAAATAGTGGACGCCAGGAACGTGCGGCTGGATTATAAGCCTGCGGTCACGCTTCTATTTGTGCGCAAGACAGGGCGGATAAACACGCAGGTTCACGTATCCGACCCGGCTGCGGAGGGGGCTGCGCGGCAGGCGGAGGAGCTGTACGAAGCGCTTCTGGGCAAATATGAAGGCGACCATGTCCGCCGGATGGTGAGCAGCATTTTATCTTCCATGAGGCCGACTGGAGTGCGCCCTTCAGGCGGGGTTTACTTCGTCCCGGAGAAATACCGGGAGGAACTTTTTGCCCTGGAGCGGCTGGTGCGGCTGCTGGGGTGCGAGTTTTTCACCATTCCCGTGGTGGACAGCGTGGACACCAGGGAGATGGTGAAGAAGAAGCTGGAAGACCAGGTGCTCGCTGCGATAGCCAGCCTGGCGGACGCCCTCAGGCAGGAAGACCTCACCCAGAAGCAAGTAGTAGCGCTGATGGAGGAGACAAAGAAGCTGATAGCGGACGTTGAGGAATACGAAGCATTACTGGAAAAAGACCTGAGCGACCTGCGGCACAAGGTGGGACTTTTGAAAATGCAGGCAGTGGAGCTTTTAAATAGAAAAACGGCGGCATAGGGGAGAAACGACCGGGAGGAGCGGGGTGCTAACCCCGCTCAAAATCTTTTAATTGGGAGCGAGCCAGAATGGACTTTTTGAAAAAACTCGGTGAGGTACGCGCGTACCTCAACAGCAGGTTTGTCCAGCGTGAAGAGCTAATCGATGTATGCTTGACTGCTCTGGTGGCACGCCAGCATGTCCTGCTTTTAGGTCCCCCGGGGACGGCCAAGACGCAATTAATATCGGAGCTGGCGGCCTGCCTTGACGGGGGCCAGCACTTCCAGTGGCTGCTGACGCGGTTCACGACGCCGGAGGAACTTTTCGGGCCGGTATCCCTTTCAGCTTTAGAGAGGGACAGCTACCGGAGGGTGACCGCCGGGAAGCTCCCGGAGGCGACCACCGCGCTGCTTGACGAAGTATTCAAAGCCAACTCCGCGATACTAAATACCCTGCTCAGCATTATAAACGAGCGGATATTTTACAATGACGGTCAGCCGGTAAAGGTGCCCCTTATCACTCTGTTTGGTGCTTCCAACGAAGTGCCGGAAGGTGAGGAGGAGGCGGCGCTGGCGGCCTTTGCAGACAGGTTCTTGTTCTGGTACCAGGTAGAGTACCTGGAGGAAGACGGAGCTTTTGCGGAGATGCTGCGGCTGGACGGTTCGGGGTCCCGGCCTTCGGTGAAAGTGGACGAGATAGCGGTAGCTTCCATGGCAGCGGAGCAAGTAGAACTGGGGGACGACATAATAGACGCGATGGTTGAGCTGCGGCGCAAGCTGCGGGCCGAAGGGATAATCGTATCCGACCGCAGGTGGAAGCAGTCGCTGTCAGCGGTGAAGGCGAAAGCGTTCTTGAACGGTGGTTCCCGGGCGGAAGTCCAGCGGGACATGCTGGTCCTGATGCACACCCTATGGACATCGCCGGAGCAGAGGGACATCGTCCAGCGGGTGGTGCGTGCGACGGTCGACCCATACGGTCAAGAGGTAGCGGAGCTGATGGCGGAGGCGAGGGAGGTCTGGGAGAACGCAGTTAACAGTGGGGACACGAACGTTGGGGTAGAGGCGCACGGGAAGCTGAAGAATATAGCCAACAGGCTGGACGAACTGGAGAAGTTGAACGTGGACGTGCAGGCCCCCAAAGAGAGGATACAGGCGTACATCAAGGACGTTCTTACAAAGTGCCTCAGGATTACTCTATAGGAGGCATGCATATGTGTCGTTATGGCTGGGAAGACATTACGCGAATTACTTACCTAACGTCCAGCATTGGTGAACCTATCAGTTGTCTGCCGGATAGCGTTATTCCTGTTTCCGAAAGCGAAGGTGCGTGGTTGCAGAAGCTGGAGGAGAGGATTTCGCTTTTTGCTTATGCTGTCCAGCTTCCGGACGGAAAGCGGGGGATCCTTCTGGCTATAGAGATAGTGAATCCTGAGTCCGAATGCCCAGAGGACGCCCGAATAGCGCGTGAATGGGGATTTGTGACGTCAGGGGATGCGTGGCGGTTCGCGGAAACCGTTTTGAAGAAGTGGCGGGAGCACGGCCTGCGGGTGTTTGGCGGCTACGCCACGGGGCCGTTCGGGCGCCACGAAATAGGTGCGTTTGTTGGGTTTGACGAACCGGACGTTTTAGAGAAATGCGTGCTGGCTGACAGGCTGGCGAGCGAAGTGGACAGTGTGACAGTGTAAGAGAAGGGGCGGGGCGCGTGCCCTGCCCGTGGTCCGGTGAAAGGGGCGCCGGGTCACGGGGAGGGTATGGGCCTCGGAGTGCCGGGGTGCGCGACAGCCCGGCACGCATGCGGAGTAAGGTCCTTAAGGAAAGGTAATAGAGGTCTTTGGGTTGTTTGGACGCAGGTGTTGTGGTAAAATAAGGTAACAAGTTGGCTGAGCGGGCAGAAGGGAGCGAGTGATATGAAGGTTATAGGCAGCAGGAGACCTCCTCAGGGACAAGATTTGTGGGAGCAGTGGGACGAATTTTGCGAACTGGCGTGGAGCTTTCGCAAGGATCAGGTATTTGTGCCGAAGGGAGTTTACCGGTTTAAAACATTCGAGAAGGCGGAACAGTGGAGGATAAGAATGCTTCTCGGGGAAAGGCCTACAGCAGGCTTCCCGGCAAAGAGGACATAAAGAAGCTTTGTGAGGCGCTAAACGAAGCCGGGGTAAAGTATATTTTGGTCGGGGGGATCGCAATAAATTTTCACGGGCTGCCACGCATGACGCATGATATTGACCTGCTGATAGACTCTTCTCCTGAAAACGTACGGAAGATAAAGGAAGCTCTGGCTTATCTGCCTGATGGGGCTGTAAGAGAGCTCAGGGACGAGGATGTACAGAACTACACGGTAGTAAGAGTCGCAGATGAAATTGTCGTAGACCTGATGGCGAAGATTGGAGATGTTACTGTAGCAAACGCTGGTACTGAAGCACACGAGATAGACGGGGTAAAAATCGTGGTGGCTGATCTGGACACGATGATACGTACGAAGCCGGGACTGCGGGAAAAAGACGTGAAATACTTGCTGGCTAAGAAAAAAGCGATAAGCGAAAGGAACCGCCTAAAAATGTAAGAACGCGGTTCCTTGCTTTTTTCAAAGATTCCAAGGGGGTGCAGCGAACTGCACCCCCTTTGCATTTTAGCCGGGATGCACTGGGCGACATTATGCCCGCCCTGTGCAAACATGTAAGAAGGGGGTCTTGTTATGGGTCTTGAGGCCTATGTGGATGCTGCCGACCTGTTTGTGAAGATAGGCAGCTACGGGTGGTATCACAGCTTCCGCAGCACCGTTTGCGACAAACTGGAAGACGGGGACTGGGGCAGCCGGTTCCCGCTGCTTCAGAACCATTCGGACTGCGACGGTGACTACTCTCCGGAAGAGGCAGTGGAACTGCTGGAAGAGCTCCGGACCATCAGGAAAGAATTCGAAGGTGTGATGTATCCGGTTGTTTTGTACTGCGACGGGCAGGGCAGCGTCCTCGACTACCGCGAGAAGTACTCTGAAGCGGGTATTTTCATTTACGGCAACGGCTTTGGTTTTGGCGTGACCGAAGAAGGCCTGGTGGTGCAGTCGGAGGACCCGACCAGGGTTGACCTTCCGGTGGACGGCATAAGGCGGGACATATTCGGCCGGCCTGAATACCGGTGGTATTTTGCCTTGATGGAGTGGAAGGGTGGGAACAGTTGGGAGTGCAGGCGGGCAAACGGCGCCACAGTAACCATAGAAGGGCTTCCGACCGGGGCTCCTCCGGGATGCGTCGTCATAAAGAAGGGTGAGATGCCGGCATCGGAAGTATTCAAGGAGCTCATCGACACCATGGAGGAACTTTGCAGGGCATCGGAAGAAACGGGGGACCCGATAGTGTTTTGCTGATTTTTACTGGCGCGGTACGGTTGAGCCATGTTCGGAATAGGGGGTCAAGCTATGGGAATTGAGGCATATGTGCACGCCGCCGGTATTTCTGTAGTGCTGGGCACTTATGCTTACTGCGACGCCTTCCGGGAGGTGATATGCGGAAGGTCGGAGGACGGCACGCGAAGGAGCAGCTTTCCCCGGTTAGAGAAGTTTTTTAGCGGGGAATGTTCTGCAAGGGATGCGGAGGGACTGCTGCAGGAGTTGGAAGTCATTAAGGCGGAGTTTCAGTCCGTAATGCATCCGGTTGCGCTCTACTGTGCTAAAGACGGCGAGGTATTGGGTTTCCACATAAAGCATAGTCCAAACGGCGTATTATCCGCGGGCGACCGGGGTATTGTTTTCGGGGTAACGGAAAAGGGGCTGTTCGTGGAGTCGAAGTTTTCCAATGAGCTTCCGCTGCCGGCAGACGAAAAAAGGGTAGACATACTGGGCGACCTGCTGTACCGGTGGGTATTCGCTTTCATGAGGCGTGTTTGCGAGAAGACGTGGACATGTTGGCGTGACGACGGGACTGCGGTGACGGTGGCGGGGATAAATCCCTGTGCCCCTCCGGATTGTGTGGAGGTGAGGGCTGCGAGGATGCCGGTCGTGGAAGTGTTCCGGGAGATTATTCATGGTTTAGAAAGGCTGTGCCGGGCGTCAGCTCAAACCGGCGACTCAATAAAGTTTCGCCGGGTAGTAGTGTGTCGCTAGGAAGACACTTGCTGCCAGAGCGGTTTGGGGGTGAACTAAATGGCCCCTGAAAGGGCTGATACGGTGCTGAACACGGACCGCTACGACCGACGGCTGTACGGGGAAGTATACCGCCAGGCGGAGCGGCTGCGGGAAGTAGAAAAAGAGCTTATGGAGAAGGTGCCCACGGCAGATGTCCTGCTGCGCGATGTGTGGGCCGGGCTGTACAAAGCCCGGCCCGAAGTACTGGAAGAGGTGCCGCCTTCTCTCAGGGTGAACCAGGCCATCATGAAGGAAGTGCTGGGCCTCCCGAAGGTGGAGGACCTGCGGCAGACGACCAGGTTCGACGAATGGGGTTCAGCGCTGGGGGCGGTATCGTTGGCGCCGGAGCTTGCCAGGTTGATACCTGAAGAGGCGAAAGAAGCCTTCCGGTACGAACAGGAAGCCAGCGAGTTCCTGAGGCAGGCAGCCAACCTCCAGATGGCTGCTGAGGCAGCACAACAGGCGGGCCAGAGACAGGCAGCGCAGCAGATGATGCAGCGGGCCCAGCAGTTGAGGCAGAAAGGGCAAAATCTGATAGCGCAGGCCGAGCGGGCTGCTTCGGCTGCGGTGAGGAAGATAAACCCCGACCGGGTGAGGGTGGTCGCGGGCCGTGCTGCGGAGAAGGCGCAGGAGAGCCTGGAAAGCGTGAAGGCGTTTAGCTGGGGGACGTCCCCGGGGCAACCGCACCTCTTGAAGAATTCCCGGGAAAAATTTGAGCTGGCTCAGAGGATGGCGGTTGATTACCGGCTGAGGGAGATAGCGCGCATGGCCGGCAGGATAATCAGGATTGCCCTTCACAAGAGGAAGACCAGGAAGCGCCAGGAGCCGGCCGAGCTGGTGGGCATCACGCTGGGGAGCAGCCTTGCCAGGGTGCTGCCTTCGGAGCTGTGCTATTTGGGCCATCCCCTGCTGAAAAAGGACTTTCTGCGGCGGTTTACCGAAGGGAAGCTGCTCCAGTACGAGCTGCGGTCGAAGGAGAGCGAAGGGCGGGGCCCGATAGTATGCTGCCTGGACAGCTCGGGCAGCATGGAGGGCGTCAAAGAGATTTGGTCCAAGGCCGTGATGCTCGCACTGTTCCAGGTGGCGGTGCGTGAGAGGAGGGCTTTTGCCTGCATCCACTTTGGGAACAAGGAGGAGCTGAAGGTCTTCGAATTTCCTGAGCCCGGGAAGGCGTCTCCGGTGGAGGTAGCAGAAGCGGCCCTTTTCTTTTTCGGTGGGGGCACCGATTTTGAAGCCCCGCTGGGCAGGGCAGTGGAACTGATGGGGAAAAGCGCCTACAAAAAAGGCGACATTGTCTTTATTACTGACGGGCTGTGTGCCGTGAGTGAAAAATTTATCACCCGCTTCCAGCGTGTCAAGCAGGAGAAGGAGTTCAGCGTGTATTCGGTTGTTGTAGACGAAGACCCTGGCGGTGTGCTGCCCTTCAGCGACCGGGTGGCGCTGTTTAACAGTGCGAAGGGGGACGACCGTGAGGCACTGGAGGTGGTGTTTGGGAGATGAGGCTGGCCAAAGTGGCTGTCGTGTTTGATAGGGATGTCCCCGCCGGGCTCTATATCGGGAGCCGAGCGGAGCAGGCAGTGAAGGAATATACCGGGCATTGCAGGGTGGCATTGTACGAAGTCGACACCGGAAGAATATATGGGCTGGAAGAAATGCTTCCGGAGGGCGGCCGGGTGCGGGGGCCGAAGCTCTGGCCGCCCTCTTCAGAGTCCCTTTCCGGGCTATTGCCGGAACTAGACAGGGAAATTGACTGGCTCGGCGAGCGGCTCAGGAAGCTCCGGGAGCATAAGGAAGAAATCCAGTTCTTGATAGGCGTGTTCAAGCTGCTCGAGCGCGGGGTAGTGGTCACGCCTGACGGCGGCTACGGCAGGTGGCCGGAATGGAGCCCTTGCTTCAGGCCGAAGGACGGCACGCTTCACTTCCTCTCGGCAGGGGTCGGGGATTACACCAGGGACGTGCCCTTTCTGCGGGGGCGCAGCGCTTATGTTGTGCCGCGGGAATACTTCACCGGTGTTGACCCCCGCATGGAGCATGCACTGAAAGTGCCGGTGGTTTCTCTTGAGCAGGTAAAGCACGATACGTGCCGGTACTGTGGGGAACCCCGCCCCGTGATGGAGTGGTACCAGGAAGTATACGGCTCTCCGGATGGTGACTTGTGCGAGAGGATCATCTTCCTGGCCTGCTGTGGCCTTCAGGTGCTGTACAGGCAGGAGTTCAGCTGTTAGGACGCCTTTGCGATGCGATAAGAGGATGAACCATTCTGTGTGCTACCGGTAGGGTTACCGCCCTGTTGTCCTTCCCGACACTTTCCCGGAGGGAGCAGCAGGGCGGTGATGTTTAAAATCGGGGCTGCTTGCCAATTTTGGTGAATTAGGGCAGGCCCTGAGGAGGAGATGGGGGATGGAATCCGGCAGCACGAATCAGTGGAAGGGGCCGGCGGCATGGGAGGACCTGGAAGCGGAAGCGCTGTCCCGTGCCGGCCGTACAGACCTTGAGGTCTGGCAACAGTTTTTCCAAATATTCAGGGCCAGGAAAAAGAAAGGCCAAAAAATAAAGCTGTTAGAAAAGCTCTGTGAGAACAAATTCCCCTTTACAGCCGAGATAAGAAATTTGGCTGACTATCCAGTCGTTGAAGATGTTTTTATGCGAACCGGGAAGCTCTTCACGCGGAGAGACGTGGAAGCTTTATGGGACTGCAAGTACCTCGTACCCAAGTACTGGCTGTTTGTTTATGCGAAATACCTGCACGGACATGTCAGGGAATACGCTACCGCGCTACTGCGGGAGCACCAAGAACTTGTTTTGCTGTTACTGTTATGGAGCCTATATTGGGATGATTCGGGGGTACGGCTTGAAGTAGGGTTGAAAAACAGGCTGGACCACGGTTCTGCCTGTCTGTGCAGAGATTCCCTGCGAAATATCGTTCTTAACGAATGGGACCGGGTATTGGACGTATTAAAAACAAGCATCAAATTTGGCGATAAATGGGACCAGAAAAACTGGACCACTTACATTCATACCCGTGCGGGCAGAATTAGGAAATGTTTAGCTGAATATGCAGGGGTGACCTTGGCTGATGCCGCGCAGAAACCGGCCGGCAGCAGACCGCTTGCCGGGCCTGATGGCAGGAGTCGGGAAAATAGGCGAGCTTGCGAAGAGGGGATGCCTGCCTGGAGTAACGGACAGGAAAGGAAACTGGATGCAGGGAGCGAGGGAAAGGCAGCGCAGTCAGGGAAAGGCAGAGACCTGCTCAGGCCCGATGTTCCGAAGATGTGGCTGGAGCTGTTTTCACGGCCCGTGAGGTGGATGGAACTGGACCCTGCTGTAAGGGAGCAGTACCTAAAGAAGGCAGAAGAGGCGGCTGTAAGCCAAAAGGCGGCGGAGGTCAAAAGGATACTAGAGATGCTGGCCAGCGGAAGCTTCCCGATTCTAGTGAGCGACAGCGAGGCTTACAGCCAGATGTGGCAGTTTGCAGCGCTGCTGTACCGGAGGTTTTGGCGGGTCTGGCTTGACGCTCACTGCTTCAACGTCTACAGCGGTAGCCGGCAGGAGGATTTGGGCAGCAGGGAGGCTGGGTACTGGGACAAGCTGTTCAGGCAGGCGGTTTACAGGCACGGGCCAGAATACGTGCTGTCGGCAATCAGCCGCAACCCTGGCAAAGAGGGTATAGCCAGAGCGGGAACATACCATGTGCTGAGGCACTGGTTCCAGAGGACGAAGGCGGGAGTGGTAGGGTGCGGGACGCCGGCGGAAGCGATAGGCGTCCTGCAGTCGCTCAGCGCAAAGGTGCGCGGCGTCAGAGGGGTCCTTGCGGCGGCCGGGTTTCGGGCGGAGGCAGTCCTGGGCGGAGTTTTTAAGGACTTTCATAACGGGCGACTTTTGAAGCTCTTCGACGCTCTGGTAGGGGACGTTTTGGAGAAGGTGCGCGCCCTGTGTCCGTTCAGGGATGCGGGGTGGGCGCTCGACCGGGTGGCGGCCGTGCTTGCGGACATGGAAGAAGCCGGGCTTCCTGTTGGAGTAGAGACCGCCGGACGGATAGAGAGGGAGCGCGGTCTGGTGAGGTCCCTCCTCTGCCGGCTGGCGGCTCTGGCCGCGCAGGCGTACCGTCTCAGGGAAGAACAAGAAAAATGCCGGAAGAAAGAGGAGGCTGGCTTCAGAGAAACGCTAATACAGCTCCTGTACTCTAATCCGTACACCGGGCGTTCGGTGCGCCGTGCGTGGGGGGTGTGCCTGAGGGCCTGGCTCGGGCGTGAGTTCGGGCTGCCGCCGGAGGGGATAGTCGCCCGGGTGGCCAGTTCGTTCTTGAGGGCATGCGGTTACGTTGCGGTTCGCGTGAAGCAACAGGGCGGTATGCTGCTTACCAGGTGGTGGTTGAACGGCGGCGGGAGCACCGGTTTCAGGTTCGTCCCAGCGCGGGATCCGAGGTGGAATAACCCACTGGAGGAAATCCAGGCCCTGTACGCTCTCGCCGTGGCGGCAGACGCCTGCTGCAGGTTCCTTCCGGGAAGGTCCGGTGGCGGCAACAGCACACGTGAGCGCTCCCAGGGTAGCCCGCCGGGGTCACCGGCAAGGAAGGGTGGCTTTGCGGCTAGCGCGTTGCGGCCCCGGTATCCCCGGAGCGCGAAAGTGCAAATAGATGAAGGCCGGTCGGGGTACCGGTGCGGGAACGGGGAACAGAAGCAGCGGGCGCATCAGGTGTGCGGCCACTTCCGGAGGCTGCTGCCGGGGCAGAAGGCGAGTGAGAAAGCGCTGGAGAACGCGCTCCTTTATGCGGGGCTTGTTTTCCTGCCGGAGGGGTTTACCTTCGTGCGGCCCCACGTGCGCGGCGGCATCCCCCCGGGGCCGGACGTGTTTTCGGCGACTGTGTACGCCCAGAGCGTTGCGTACCTTCTGGACCTGTGTGCCGCCGGGGCGGCGGCCGGGCGGGGGATGGACCCGAAGGTATTCGGCTTCGAGGTGCGGGTCAGCCGGTCGGGGCGGTACTACGAGAGCTTCAGGCGCGTGGGCGACCCCTTGAAGGCGGCGGACGGACTGCGCTGTTCGGGGCATTTCGGGGCGGAGTAAGGCAGTTGTTTGTAGGGGCTGGCGGGGCTCTCCCGCCTTTCCCTTTCCCCTGTGGGGTGCACAGGGGAGAGGGGAAGGCGGGAACGCCTGGTGGAGGGGGCTGCACGACAGCCTTCTCCTTGCCAAAAAGCTGTCCTGGGAGGGATAGGCATGAGTGCCCGGACGGTGGAGTTCACCCGGGCGGTGCGGCCCTTGGGGCCAGCGCTGCAGCCGACCGCACGTGGGGGACGAAAGAAGAAGCGGGTGCTGGAGAAGTGCTGCAAGGAAACCTGGAGGGACCACCTGGCTGAGTGGGTATGGAACGCTCCTGAGCCGGTGTTCCGGCTGGTGCTTCTGCTTTTGCGTGTGAGCTGGTGCATGCGTAAGGTTGCAAGGGTCTTTTGTGTGCGGTAGTCGGGGTGCCCGTTGATGGGCCGCAAAAAACTGACCGCCCGGGAGGGAGCGACTGTGAGCGCAATAACGCTTGCGGGCACAAAAAGGAAGTTCAGGCTGCCCAGGTCGCTGTGGCTGAGGAAGCCGGCGACGCGGGTGGTGCCGGACAGAAAGAAGGAGGAGAGCCGGCGCGCGTGCCGGCGGAAGGAGTGGGAGAAAGAGCTGGAGGACATGAGTTTCACTCTCCCAGAAGATATAGGGAGAGGACACCGGGTTCTACTGGAAGTCCTCTTCGCGGTGTGCGTTAACGACTTTTCTTTGTGAGGAAAAGAAAGCAGCCCGGCATGCGCTGGCCTGCCAGCTTTAACCAGGGCATGCCGGGCAAAAAAAGGAGGGCGAAAAAGCGTGTTTGCCCTTGCCGAGCTGATCCCAGAGGATGTAAGGGAAGCGATGTTCCGCCTTTGCGGTGGTGGCCGTGCTGGCCAGCCAGCTGAGCACGTAGATGGTGAGGCTGCGGCCTACCGGAGCGATGGTTCCCGGGTGCCGCTGGAGGCCGCTGTGGAAGTCCTGGTTCAGGACAGGCGGTTCAGGGGTGCGGCGCGGCGCGGCCGGGAGCCGTACGGGCTGGCGCGGGAGGTCCTCCGCAGTGCCGGCATCCGGGTCCCGCGGAGGCACTTCCGCAAGGTCATGTTGGAGGCGTCGAGAAAGGTGCTGGCTAGTTAAGGCGCTGCCCCGCGCGGACTGTCCGTGCGGGGCGCTCTAACAAGGGGGGTATAAAATGGGCTACATCGTGATGACGTTCGAGGAATTCATAGAGGGCCTGGACCGCATAATAGAGGAAGCCAAAAAGATAGTGAGACTTCTGACCCACAGTCCAGTTTATGCGCCGTGGTTCAGGGGGCTGTGGGAGGCAGACGGAGATGTGTATGATTTTTATCCATTGGCCCGGGAAATCAGCTGGAAGGTGTGCGGCCGCGACCTTTCTCTGATGCAGTGGGAGAAGGCGTGGCAGTACCGGACTGTGCTGGCGAACGAGTTGAAGGTTGCGCGTGAAGAGTTCGCAAATGCAGTCGTTGGCTGGTATTAATGTACCAGAACCGGGGAGGTTGCGGTCTTATGGTTATAACACTTATCGAAGAAGTAAGCCCCGGAGATGTAATAAGGTTTGAGGAAGCAGAAGAGAAGCTCTGGAACAGCCCTCCTCCGGTAGAGGCGCGCTACCGCCTGGCCGGTGGTGATGAGGGGAGGATAGACCGGGACACCTGGAACAAGCTGAACAAGCAGTACTGGGGCGAAGATGTCCTGGAAGAGTTCGATATGTTTTTTGCCTTGCCCAGGTGGAGGCTGTTTGGGGATGCTCCTGATATTCTCCGTGCTGCCGGGTACGACGTGAACGTCGTTACTCTGGAAGAGCAGGCCGCGGAGCGGCGGAGGCGGTACATGGCCGCTGTCGAGGAGCAGAAAAAGAGGGAGGAAGAAAGACGGCAGCAGAGAAAGCGTGCGGAGGGACTGATTGAGCAAGAAACATGCGGTTTAGTCAAAGCCGGAGAAGTGGCCGGTTTTTATGAGTTATTTGATGAAGAATATAGCGTACGACCCCTGGGGTTCTACCACAGCGGCCTGGACTTTCTCTCCGTCGGCCGTTCGCGCTTAACGAGGAAGAAGATGGTCCTGCACGGCTACGGCAACGCCGTAGACACGTACTGCGACCCCGAGACGGCTGAAGAACTCTTCCGGCGCACGTGGGAGTTCCGGGTAAAGGTCCATGGCGGCGGGGAACTTGGTGTCGCGCGTGCGGGATTCAGCGCTTTGATCCACGCGCGATTTTATGGCGACTGTCACGGGGCGGAGGCTAGTAGGTGGATAGTGGGAAATCTTATGGACAAGTTCCTGCCGCTGCTGCAGGAGAAGTGCGTCGTGTGCGCTTGCAGGAACGTGTGGAAGGGCTTCGACATTGAGCAGGCCCGGCAGGTGTGCCAGGAACTGGGGATACGCTTCAGGGAGGACCCGGAGCGCCACGGCGTATTTCTGCTAGAGCAACAGCCTGGCTGCTGAAGGGGGCGGATTTTGATGAAAATAGCGTGCCCTAAGTGCGGCAACAAGGATTATTTCACCCTTGTTTTAAGCTACCTGCGTCTCAGCGTGGAGCGCGGTCCGGACGGCGGCTACGTTGCTCGCTGGGACGAGGGCGAGTGCGAGACTGCCTACTGTGGGGTCTGCAATACCCAGCTGGAGCTGGACCAGGCGGAGCATCTTTATGCTCACTCTACAATTGAGTAAGGGGGCAACGCTGGTGAACATTGATGGTTTCTATCTATGGCACTGTGGTGTCTGCGAGAAGAGCGTGCCGGAATCCCCTAACGAAAACGACCCGTGGGGATACGGCAACCTACTGCTCCTTGAGGTGGATGGAAAAGTAAAACAGGTCTGCAGGGACTGCATTTCCGAACTTGGAGAAATGGTCCGGGGTAAGGGTGCCGGGTTCATATGCAATGGTATTTCCTACACCGGTCCCCGGGCCCGGGAATGGGCCAACGAAATAATTGACGCCCTTTTAGGCGAGGGCGACATAGAGGAATTTGGCTGCGGCTGGCCGGTGATGGCCATGCTTTACGGAGCTGAAGAGAAGCCATATTACACTTCACTTGTGGCGCTGGTAGAGGCGGCACAAAGGTCGTGTGGTAGTGGGTGCCCTGAGGAACCGGACCGATGTCCGGTGGCCTTTTGGGCGGCAAGACTGGAAGTTCCTTTTCTGTGCCGGAAGCGGTAGGGCGGGACGGCGGGGCGCTGCTGCCCTGCCTTCTGGGCGGAGGGAATAGCCGGACAGAAGGCAAGGCAGCAGTTCTGGTGTTCCGGCAACACGTGATGTGCCGGGACGAGTAAGAGAGCAGGTTCTGGCGTGCCGGAACCGCAAAGATTAAGAGGAGGGGGAACGTGGCTGTTCCAGGAAGACGTTGTCTAGAGCCCGCTTGTGAAGGATTCACAAATGCGGTTGTGGGGTGGTACTGATGGAAGCGACCTCCATTGTGGTAAAATAAGTTAAACGAGTGTTACGGTTGTACTCCAAAGGTGAGAAATCATGAAAAGTTCCTTAGTAAAGAAACTTGAAATGGCCTTCAACCTAAAGAGAAGACTGGACGGCCTCCGCCCCTTGTCAAGTGCGCAGCTGGCGAGGCTCCGGGAATACTTCACAGTAGAATGGACGCACCATTCGACGGCACTCGAGGGTAATACGCTGGACCTTAGGGAGACACGCCTTGTGCTCTTGGACGGTTTAACGGTCGGTGGTAAGACGCTCAGAGAGCACCTGGAAGTGGTCGACCACCGGGATGCGATTTTGTGGCTGGAGGAAGCTGTACGGAGCAGAACCCCGTTGACTGCAGGGTTGGTGCGTGAGGTGCATCGTCTGGTAGTAAAGTCGACGCTCCCGGAGGAAGCAGGCCGGTACCGCCGGGGTGGGGTGCGAATAGCAGGCAGCGAACATGTACCCCCGGCGGCCTGGGATGTACCTGCTTTGGTAGACAGGATGGTAGAGGAGTACGCGGGGATGGCGGGTGAACACCCGATAAGACGCGCCGCCTGGCTACACTGGCGGCTGGTGTGGATACACCCGTTTATGGATGGCAACGGGCGGACTGCGCGGCTGCTCATGAACTTTTCCTTGATGACGGACGGGTATCCGCCTGCAGTAATCAGGAAAGAAGAGCGGATGCGGTACCTAGAGACCCTTGAGACAGCATCTGTGGGCGGAGACTTGGGACCGTTTGTAGAACTGGTCGCGGAGCGGGTTATTGAAAGTCTGCGAATATATTTGGAGGCAGCTGGCGAGCCTGTGTAAGCCGCTGCTTTCCGGGACTTATAAAAGGCAGGCACGAGGTTTTAGGTACAGGCAGGAAACCAGTGTTTAGTGGCAATAATAAATATCGCGGTCTAAAGAGGTCGGCATCCCATACTTAGCCGACCTTTTATTTCATTCTTGCTTTAAGTTACCTGCGTCTCAGCGTATATCGTGGTCAGGACGGCGAGTACGTTGCCTGCTGGGACGAGCGCGAGTGCGAGACTGCTTGCTGCGGGGTCTGCAATGCTCAATTGGAGCTGGAGCAAGCGGAGCATCCTGTGGATGACGCCGTAATGGACGACGTCTGGACTGGCGATTGCCTCCCCGAAACCCGAAAGGCGGTGGTCAGCTGGCTGAGAAGGCAGGCAGAAAGAACCTATAACCCTTTTATGGACTCCTACAAGATTGAGGGATGGCGGCCCGACTATACAGGGTTGGCGGGGAGAACATGCCCCGACGTATTACCGACTCTACAGAAGGGAGGAGGTATTGGGGGATGACTGGATTTAAGCAGTTAAGTGGAGAAATAGTTTCAGAGTACAACATCCTGATCACCAAAGAGCCCGTTGTAGGCTTTCTGGTAACTGCAAACCGGGAAGTGGATGGTAATTGTTGGATTTCCGTGCGGCCACTTGAAGCAAATTGGGAGGGTGGAGATTTTTTCTCTATCCACTTAGATAAAGAAGAAAAAATAGTTGGCATAATTCCTGCTCCTCATGGAAGCTATATAGTTCGCGGACTAATGCCCGACGATACTTACGAACTTTTGGGATACGAATTTCCCGGTGCTTACCATCCTGATTGGCTGGACGAGCTGATAAAAAAAACGTAAACAATGGGGGGAGAAAGCTGGCGAAGGCAACAAATAGTTTGGTAATTGAGCGCCACGGGTTGTTGGGTGCAGGGGAGTAGCTCAGCGATAGAGGGCCGGCTGTTAACGATGTGTCGTAGGTTTGCCCCCTGACTCCCTGCCACCCGCAGAAATAATGGCCCCAGAAATCACATTTGAAGCAAGCGCTTTTATCATCAGTGTATTGTAATACCGTTGACCGGCTTTTTGATATACAAGCTGGACATCCATTGGGTTTCACACCGTGTCCTTTTGACGCACTGGAGTGTAAGAATTTTCCTTTGTATGGCAAAGTGGACTGCTGGCTAAAAGGTTTGGACAACACGGTTAGAGCTTCACGTTGGATAAGTAATAGCAACGTTTTTTATGAAGCACCTGCTCTCGGCATAGCAAGTCTGGCTGAGACGCTGGGAGAAGCAGCGCAGAAGGTGCGTGAGGCTATCAAATATCGTGAGCAGGGACCTGCTAAGCGAGAAGAGTCGCTGCTACAGGAGTAGGCTGGCAACCGGAAGCGCCAGCCTCTTCTGTTTCATTTTGGTCTTAGAGGGGGGCGGCAGATATTTGCCAGCCCCACAAAGACTAGGGGAGGGATTTTATGCACGCCCTGCACTGCTTTCTTGTCGAAGTGGGCGCGCCGATTGACGTGTCCGCCTTAACTGCTGAGGAGGTGGACGAGGTAAAGTGGGAAGTCCGGCAGAAGGCACTCGAGGTTTTGGATTCCTACGAGGGCCAGGTATTTGACTATTACGAAGAAGAAGGGGCCGGTGGTTGGGAGGACGAATTTCCCGGTCGGGGTGTTGTCCTCGGGGCGGAAGACCCTGAACGCTTTAAGGAACTGCTGCTGGAGTTCAAGGACATGCCTTTAAAGAGGGCGCTGAGCCTGATGGATTTTGTGGAGTACTGTGATTTGAAGTGGCGTACCCGGGAAGAAATCGAAGGAGACATTGAAGTGCTCCAGCAGGAGGAACCCGTAGATGTAGTAAACGCTTCTGGCCAGCCTATTTACTGGAGCGGGCGGCGCAGGGCTACAATTGGGGTTACGCGGAAGCTAATTGAAGAGATATGGGAGAAGGGCGGCAGCGTATACGACCACTTAGCAAAAATATTTAGGCTGGTTACAGGGGAATACCTTTTCGAGTCGGGGTTTTACAGCGTTCCGGATTACAGCGCTAAAATACGGGCTTCGACACTGGAGAATGCGCTGGAAAATCCGGCGAAGTATGCACTTGTATTTGTGGACTGTCATTTTTGATTTGGCGGCTGGGGCCGGCAAGTCCGGCCCCTTTCAGCAAGTTTTTGCGTGTTCTGCCCTTTGTGCCGGATGGCGGGCCTTTCGGTGCGAAGGGGAGGACACGAGAATGTCGTCCGGCGCGGCATGACCGCCGCCGGACAGCAAAAAGAGGGGCCGGGCAATCTTTCCGGCCAAAAACTCTTTGTGGGGAGGGGTAACAATGCACGCCCTGCACTGCTTGCTTGTAGAGGTACCTGTCAAGATTTCTCCGGGAGCCTCAGCCGGGGAGCTTGACAGGGTCAAAAAGGAGACCCGGGCGGTGGCGTTGAATGCGATGAACCGCTACAGGGGGATCGCCTTCGACTGGTGCTCCCGGGACGATGCTGGGCGGTGGAAGGACGACTTCCCCGGCAGGGGTGTTGTCCTGGGAGCAGAAGAACCCGAACGGTTCCGGGAGCTGCTGAATGAGTATAAGGACGCCCCGCTCAGGGCGGCGGAGGCCCTGCTGTGGGACCTCAAGATAGAAGTGTGGGCGGAAGACTGGAAGTGGCCTCTGGTAATGGACGCGGTAACGCTCGAACGGATTTGGAAGACCGACGTGCTGGACGGCTACGCTGGATGGTGCCTGAAAACGGCTCTAAAGCTTGTGACAGGGGATTATATTTTCGACGCCCGGTTTTTCAGCGTACCGGATGACAGCACGAAAGTTGGGCGGGAGACGCTGGAGAAGGCCCTGGCGAACCCCGAAAGGTACGCGCTGGTGTTCGTGGACTGCCACTTTTAATTGTCGAAGGAGGATGCTGCCGTGTCTTACTACCTGGAAATGCGGAGCAAGTACGGGTTCAGTGATGGGGAGCTGGTGCCCGCGGAAGCGGAAGTGGTGCGCTCCATTCTCGTGGAAGCCATCAACGCATATTTGGGCCCGGACTCAAAAGTAGAGGCATACGAGTATGACCGGCCGGGGATGCACAACCCCTGCTTGATAATGTACCGGGACAAAAAGACAGGAGAAGACGTTCCTGAGCCGGAAGGGGTGGAAGAATTTGCGCTGGCGTTCGAAGAGGATGCTCTCGGAGCGTGTTACGAAGTAAAAGCTTTTCGGCTTCCGGGGTGTGAAGACGTAATCAGAAAATTTGTGGCTGCATATCTTACACAGGCCGGCACTATGAAGCTTAAAGAAAGCGGTGATGTTGGTGGGACCCGAAATTTTGGGTGAAGAGTTAAGCCTGGTAAAAAATGCGAAAGTGCGTCAATTTGTAGAAGCCTGTTTAAGGGACGCGCCGGAGTATTTCTGGCGCGTCCCCGCTTCTTCCTCCGGGAAGTATCATCCTGGGTGGGCGCAGGGGGAGGGCGGGCTGGTGAGGCACACGAAGGCGGCCGTCAGGGTGGCTCTAGACCTGCTGCGCGCATACCCCCACTTAGAAAAGAGCCGCGACTTTATCGTCGCGGCCCTGCTCCTGCACGACACTCTCAAGCACGGGACAGGCGAAGGGCGTACGGTGAAGGAGCACCCTTTGCTGCCGGAGCAGTATTACAGGGCCCACACGAAACTCATAGGCCGCAGGGCGTATAAAAAGGTAATGGCCCTTATCAGAGGGCACATGGGCATATGGGGGCCGGTGAAGCCGCGGATAGGTTTGTTTTCCAGACTTAGTGTGGTCGAGCTGGTACACTTGGCGGACTACATAGCAAGCCGGAAGTGGTGCTCACTGGGAAAGAGCGGCCAGGAAGGAGAGTGACGGTGGTGGAACGCACGCAATACCGGTCGTTTCTGGCCGGATCAGTGAGGATGAGTGAAGAAGCCTGCAGGAAGCTGGAGCTAGCACTGGTGATGACCAATGAAGGTCCGGTAGGGGTTTCAGAATATCTGGAGCTGACCTACTGCAACGGCAGGGTATACGTCCGGGGGTGGTGCGCTACGCCTGACGACCTTTATCGCGCAATGGTAGAAGAAATAGCCCGGCACAAAGACGTGGACGACATAGACGAGCTGGACTGTACGCAGTATTGGAACGGGGTTCTGGATGCCTGTGGCCGGTATTATGTAGGCCGCGGGCGGTGGTGCTACGTCGCAGGGGAAGTTCCTCCGGCTCCTTCTGAAGGTGGTCTGTGCTGGCAGAAAGTGGGACTAAAGGGCGAAAACAAGCTGGAGCTCCTGGGATGGTGTACTGAGAAGGCGCTCCGGGAACTGGGCCCCGGTTCTGTTGATGACGCCGTCGACTGGGGAGACCTGCACTGTATAGATGCTTTTATGTGCAGTGAGCCTGACAACGAACGCTGGGTCGTAATTGTTGCAAAGACCGCTCCGGATGCCTGCCGGTTGCAGTTCGCTGTCCGCGAGAAGCTGGCTGCTATGGGCTTTGAAAATGTGGAGGTCATCACGGAGTGGTAATTCTCTGGTCGAGTAGATGGTTAACAGACAGATTGGTCGGGGGGAGGTGGGGCGCTCCTTCAGGGGCGCCGCAGTAATGAATTTGAACCTGAACCTGGCGGAACTCAGCCTGGACGAACTGAAGGCGCTGTCGGCTGCTGTAGCGGAAGAAATAAAACGCCGTTTAAGGGTCGGAGAAGGAATAGAAATCGTGCTGGAGACTGACGGGTGGTACGACCCGCGCAAGAACGGCGGGGCATACGTGGCAATTGTCAGGGACAGGCCCGGCGGCGGAGTAGAAAGAGAATTTGTAGACCCAGTTCAGAAGGTGTATGACAGCAAGCGCCGGAAGTACCGCGCCAAGTGGGTGTTCAGGGCGCTGCCCGGGACACGGATAGAGGCGCGCATCAGGAGCGGGTCGTGGAGAAACGAGCACCGCGACTACTACGTTGTGGGCCCGGACGGCTTGCGGGAAGCATCACAGGGAGAAGTCTTGGGGCTGTAAGTCTTTTAGGGGGGACCTTAAGGATGGGGTGCTCTTACACGCTTTCAGGGAAGATCAAGATGAGCAGGTGGGCGTGCGAAGTTCTTAAGGAAAGTACAATCGGCTTTCCCGACGACCCTATTCCGGTAGTTGAGTATGTCAAGATAGAATATCTCGACGGCCAAGGGCAGGTATATCTGTTCAGGCAAGGCACGGAGTGCTGGGATGAGTGGCTTGACGAGGAACTGGTAGCGCTGATAGCGCGGTTGAAGGATCGCCCGGGTATAGACTTCCTTGATTGCAAAGGGAAGGATCTTGAAGATTTTGGGCGGTTTTATATTGACTGTGGCCGCTGGTGCTACGTGGGGGCGGAAATTCCTCCGGTTCCTCCTGGAGACGATCCGCGCTGGCAGAAAGTTTAGGGAGGCATTCTGAATGCCAACGACGAACCTGATGGGTTACCGTTCTCTGCTGGGCGGGACAATCAGAATGACGAAAACAGCATACGAAAGGCTTAGAAGGGCTATTAAAAGAGAAGTCGTAACGCCCAACGGATCCACTGGGGTAGGGGAGTATCTTGATTTTGCGTACCGCGATGGGGTGCTGTACGTCCGCGGCAGCAATACTACCCGGGATAATCTTTTTGATAGGGTAGTAGGACTTCTAGCGCGCTGTAAAGATATAGATGGCATAGATAAACTTGACCATATGGACCTTAATGATGGCATTCCGGGTCGGTTTGGGCGGTACTACGTTGATTGCGGGCAGTGGTGTTATGTGGCGGGTAAAATACCCGGGCCACCGCGCGCTGGTAGCCGCGCGTGGAATGAAGCAAAACTTCCCAAGATGATCTTTTTGGTGAAATGGAGGTAAGGCTAACAGGCTGATACGGGAAGGATGTTCTGCATGCGGGGGCGCTGCTTGAGTGGTGGAGGCGGCGCCCCGCATGCTGTAAAAACAACCAGGAGGGGAGCAAACTGTCGTGCACCTTAAAGACCTTAAGGTTAAAAACCTGTCGGCTGCGGCCATCTATGCCCAGCCGGCGTATTACAACTGGGACGAACACGACGGGGAGTGGTACGTAGTATATCCGGTGTACGGTGAAGGACTCGAGGACGAAAACGTTTACGAGCCGATGATGAACTATTATTATCCACTCCCGCGTGTTGCAGGAGACCCGAAGCGGCTTGCAAATATCCTGCATCAGAAACACCTTCCGTTAGCGCTGGTATGTTTCCCAGAAACCAAGAGCTATGCGTTAGCCCTCACGGCGGGCGGTATGGATCTCACGTGGGAAATTTGCTTCGGATACATTCTGGCGGGCTATTTGCCACCATTTTATTTCTGTGATTTACCCCAATATCCGGGAATGAGAGCAAATGGTTGGCGGCGGCTGGTGCTGAGCGCCTGCCGCAGGACGTGCCAGATTATAAAAAGGCAGGCTGCGTCCAGGCTTTATTATCTAAAAGCTGAACGTTTTTTCGGGAACACAAGGAAGAATACCGAACGGGAGGTGATGGCACCCGGGGCTTAAAACCCGGGTGCCGGTTTTATGGGCCGGTTGAGGAAGATGGGGAGGAACCCCTATTTCGGCCGGTGGCCGATGGATGACGACCCGGCTGACTGTTTTGAGATAGGGCCGGGCAACCTTATGTGGGACCTGCGCACGACCGAAAGGAAGGTCCTGCCGTGCACCGTCACAGTCGGGGGCTTTGTGGTTAAAGATGTGTACTTCCCCCGGGAAAAGACAGCCGCCCGGATAAAGGAGATGGCCCGGGAGGCAGTGGGGGTCTACGGGCGCAGGAGCCCTGAAGAGTATCCGGTTCCAAAAGGCGTAAAGGAGCGGTATGTGCAGTACTTCCGCTACTGCATAGCGAAACTGCTTGCTGGTGAAGGGGGCGGGCTGCGTTGAGCGACGCGCTGACCGATATTCGAAGGGATGAAGTGCTGGCCTCCCTGAGAAGGGAACTCCGCAGGAAGGAAAGGGAGTTCATGGCGGAGCCTTCTCGTGAAAAAGCGGAAGAGCTGTTTTTGCTGTGGAAGAAATATTACCGGTCTCCGCACGGCTACTGGAGCGGCCCCAACAGGATGATGGCGCTCGAGCGCCTGGCCTTCTATCACGGGTGGACGCCGGAGAAGGGGCTGGGGCCGCTGCCGGCGTACTACCGGCCGAAAGATGTTGCGTTTATAGAGTTCGGGGCGGGGTTCATTTCAAATAGCTCCGCCCTCGAGGACCTGGTGGCGGACGCTATAAGGCGTGCATTTGGGGGGCCGGTAAACTACGCGAAGTATTTGGTAAAAATCACTGTAGAACCGCTCAAAAAAGTGTCGTGCGGGGAATGCCGGCTGTTCAGTGATTACTGCGGCTCCCTGCACTGCGAATCCAAGAGCCTTGACGAACTGAGGAAGAGGATTGCGGACGCGAAGTCCGCGGAAGGTCTTGTAAGGTAAAGGAGAGGTACTGTTGCTGTTTAATGTCTATGTCATGGGAAGCATTCAAGTTGAGGTTGAGACTGCCGAGGATGCTATAAAACGCGCTCGTGATGAGTTTGAACGCCGTCTTCGAGAAAACCTTTCTGCGTTTATGCAGGCGATTACTGTCGAGGAAGATACTCTCCTTAACCGTACCGATTACTATGATTTGCTCAACCGATGAACCGAGAGACTTTCCCTCAAACAAACATAAGGAGGTGAGCAGCGCTCGGGTTAATCCCGGGCGCCCTGCTTGTGGGCTATACGCATTACTGGTACCGACCCAAGGTTATAGGGAAGAAGGCCTTCAGTGCAATCGTCAGGGATTTTAAAAAGATTATCCCTGCGCTGGAGAAGGCCGGGGTAGTGCTTGCGGGACCTCTGGGCGAAGGGGAACCGGTAATCACCACAGATATCGTTAAGTTCAACGGCTCGCGGCACTGCGGGCACCCTGCCGAGCACGAGCTCGTTATCCCGTGGCCGGCGCCGGGCGCTGGTGGGGTGTTTGCCGGGGAGCCGGTGGCGGGAACGTGGTTCGCGGGGCACCTGTTGATGACGCGGGCGTGCCCCGGGGACTGCTCGTACGAAACGTTTTACTTCCCGCGGGTGCGTGAACTCCTTTATGAAGGAGAACAGCCGGAGGAGAACGGGCTCTGGTTCGATTTCTGCAAGACCGCGTTCAGGCCGTACGACCTGGCGGTGACTGCGTTCCTAATTATAGCCAAGCACCACCTTAAGAACAGAATTGTGGTACGCACCGACGGAGAAGATGCCCACTGGGCAGACGCCAGGCTGCTGTGCGCCATTGAGCTGGGTTACGGCTTGGGCTACGGGATTAACGAACAAAGGGAGCTCTGCGCCCAGCAGGCATCCCGTGTTGGTACGTAATACCCGCGTTGGAGGGGACGCCGGTGAAGGATGTTCTGGTTACGACCCCTGTCCAGC
This sequence comes from Thermanaeromonas toyohensis ToBE, assembly GCF_900176005.1. Taxonomy (NCBI): domain Bacteria; kingdom Bacillati; phylum Bacillota; class Clostridia; order Neomoorellales; family Neomoorellaceae; genus Thermanaeromonas; species Thermanaeromonas toyohensis. The sequence continues at coordinate 1,644,037 of NZ_LT838272.1, forward strand.
TGTTCTACTGGCTGGACAGGGGCGAGGTTGTAATGGCGGACGCTCCGCTGTTCAAGGTGCTGTTCTGGCGCTCGCAGGGGAGGTACCACATGGTGGTACAGCCCGGGTTCGCCACGGCGCTGGAGGTAACCACTCCCGAGCGGCGGGACGTGGAGCGGATGTTCAAATTCTGGTCGGACAGGGTTGAGTTTTTTGTGTCTCTGGGCGCGCGGGTAGGGAGCGAACCTGCTCCCTGGTGGAAGAAAGCTGTGGGGCGGCTGTGGTGGAAGCTCATGGGGGTCTGACTGCACAAGCCGCCTTCAAAAGGAGGCTATAGGGGATGTTTATAAAAAGTTTGGTCCTGGAGAACTTCAAGGGCACCCGGCAGGCCAGCTATGAATTCGGCCGGGTGAACGAAATAACCGGGGACAACGGGACGGGAAAGACCACGATAGCTGAAGCCATAGTTTTTGCGTTGTTTGGTACGACCCTCAGTGGGTCGAACAAGACCGAAGCCCTCATCCTGCAGGGGGAGGAGAAGTGCAGCGTCAGCATTGCGTTTGTTGATGGTGCCGGCAGGGAGCACGTCCTGACCCGGATCCGGGGGAAGAGCAAGCAGCTCTCCCTGACCTTAGACGGCAGGGCGGTCACCCAGCCGGACGTGGACGCCATGATAGGCGACAGGAAGGCCTTTATGGCGGCCTTCTGGCCGACGTACGTGCTGGGCCTTTCCGATGCCGAGGCCAGGGAGTTATTCGTGGGCCTGCTGCAGTCCGTGCCTTTTGAAAAGGTCCTGGAGCAAATGGAACCCGAATACAGGGATGCCCTGGCCGGACTTGGTTTTGACGACCCGCAGAAGGCAGCTGCGAGGGTGCGGGAACAGATAAAGGCGGCCGAAAAGGAAGTTGCCAGGCTGGAGGGGGCACTGAGCGAAGCGCTGCGCGCGGCGTCGGTAGAGGTACCGGAAGGAGTAGCCCCCGAAAAAATCCGGAAGCTGCAGGAAGAATATGAGGCGCTGTCCGCTGTTGTCCAAACGGGAGCACAGGAAGAAGTTGCAGTGCTTGAGCGGGAAGTGGCAAGGTTGGCCGGTGAGTTCAAACACTTAAAAGAGCAGTACAAGTCGCTCACTCCGAGGTGGAAGCCCGGTGATAGGTGCCCGACATGCGGGCAGGTAATAGGTCCGGAAGCTCTTGCCGCAGCAGAAAGGGCCCTGGAGGCTGCGAAAAAGGAGCTTGAGCAGAGAATACGGGAGGTCGGCACCCGTGGCAAGGCCCTGCAGGAGCAGCTTAAGGCACTGAAAGAGAAACGGGGCCAGGACACCCGGGAACTGGCGGTCAGACAGAGAGAACTCCTGGAAAAGATTACAGCCGCCAGGGAACGCAATGCCGCCAGGGAAAGCATCCTGCGGCAGAAGGCGGAGGCGGTGGAGAAGGCCCGGCAGTATCAGGAGGAGCTGGAGCGCGAGGAGAAATGGCTTGAGGAACTTCGGGCGCGGCTGCAGGCCATTACCCAGTATGCTGCAAGGCAGGCCGAACTGATGGCGTCCCAGCTTGCGGGCTACCTTAAAAGGGTTTCCGTCCAGCTTTTCGACGTGGTAAAGAGCACCGGCGAGATCAGGCCGGTGTTCAGGCTTTTATACGACGGGAAGCCGGTACAGGTGCTGTCTGCTTCGGAAAGGGTCAAGCTGGGTCTGGAAGTGGCCGCGGCAGTGAAGCAGATAACCGGCAGGGATTGACCCACGTTTGTGGACAACGCGGAGAGCGTAACAAAGTTTGGCGCCCCTCCCGGCCAGCTGTTCACGGCGCGGGTGGAGGCGGGCCAGGACCTGGAAATCGCCGTGGTGGATGCGGGGCCCGAGGAGTTGAGGGAGGCTGTGTAGGGCCCCGCAGCCTAAAACCGGACAGGAAATTTTACTGGCGGGAGGGGATAGGCCGTGGCGGTAAAGCCCTGCAGCGCTCCCGGTGAGGAATTGCCGGGCAGGTGTCATTACCGCAGCCCTGATGCGGTCGGGGTCCTTGGGGGAATGCTTCATCGTTACCTCGAGCGGCTCGGCTGCTTTGACGGGCGGCTGCTGGCAGTAGTCTGTGTGGGCTCGGCGGCCTGCCCGGGCGACGACCTGGGGCCAAAGGTCGGCAGCATACTGTTAGGGCTAGGTAGTCTGCCATTCGCGCTGTACGGTACTGCCAGCGACCCGGTCCACGCCGTAAACCTCGGGGAAAAACTGGCAGAACTGGAGCGCAAATGTCCGGGTGCGGCAGTGGTAGCGGTCGATGCCTGTCTGGGGTGGCCCCGGGACGTGGGTATGATCACCGTGGGTCCGGGGCCGCTGGTGCCCGGGAGGGGGACGGGAAAGAAGCTGCCTGCTCTGGGAGACGTCTCGATAACCGGAACAGTCGGGGCATATGTTCACGATGCGTTCTTCAGCCTGTTAATAACAGACCCCGTTCTGGTCAAAGACCTGGCTGAATGTATTGCAAAGATCATTTGTTTTGGGGTGGGTTTGGGCCGTGCTGCAGGCGAGTGCGGCATGGCCGCGAGTAGCTAGAAAGGAGGGCATGCCTGTGGCGGACTCTATCAGGCGGGTCTTGCTCGGGCAGGTGGCCGTGGATTCCGGGCACCTGCTGATTATGGACCCGCTATATATTAGCAGGCTTGAGGAAGCGGCGCGTGGCACCGGGAAAACGGTGTCGGAGGTAGCGCTGGACATAGCCTACCGGTGTGCTTCCGGGAAGCACCTGGGGGGACAGGTGAACTTCCCGAACGGAGTCTCTGGGATGGCGGTTGCCTTCCAGTCGGGTATCGGAGACGGCGTTTACCCGGTGATAGGGCACGTTAAAAACCTGCGCGGGTGGGGCGAACGCCTCATAAGGGTGGAGATAGGTCTCGGGCACGTGCTGATGTAACAGACGCGGCGGGGCGCTGTGCCCTGCCCGGGGTTCCGTACTCAGTGGGGCCGCGGGGAGGGCACAGTTGATTGTGCCGGTCCGCACGCGATGCGGGCGGCAGCCCAAAAATTTGGACCGGTCTCCCGTGCGGCGGAGACTGGCCAAACTAGAAAAGGAGGAGGTAGAAACATTACAATGAACTTCGCTGAGAGGGCGTTCTGCAGGTTTTACAGGTGGGCGAACCCGGACGTCACAGAGCGGGAACTCGCCTATTATCTGGAGTACGCACGGCAGGAGTTCTGGCGCGGCATAGTAGAGGACGACCAGCTTCTCAAAGCATATATTGCGCTGCGCCTTTCCTTTGAGCAAATATGTGCTGCCTGCCAGAAGGGCAGGGCCGTCTTGATGCAATTTTGGAGCAGCCTGAAAACTGCTTAAGGAGGTTTTGATTGTGCGCCTTTACCGGGACATGGGGACCGGAGAACTGCTGGAACTGTACAAAAGCGCACTGGAATCGTTCAGAGCGGAATGCTTTGGCGGTTCCGACCTTAAGGTTCTGGTCGGGACGGCCCGGGAGCTCCACAGGAGGGGGGTTGACGCCGGGCGGATGGCGAGGAAGTACCCGCGCTGCCCCGCGTGCGGGCACAGGGAGAGAAAGCCGGCTGCCGTGGCTGGTGTGCACGAGTGCTTGAGATGCGGTGCCCTGTACGGCGTCTGCGGGCTGGAGGAAAGCCTTCTCCTGGTGAAAGAGCGGTGGGGTGACGCCCCGGAGGACCCCGCCGATGAGAGGTACTTTGATTTTACCTGCCCTGGGCCGTCAGGGGTTGTCCGCCGGCACGGGTGGTTTAACAGAAAAACGGGCGAAATCGTGCAGGCGGGGTAGCCCGCCCTGAACGGGGCTGGCGGCTTTTCAGCTTTTTACCGGGAGGGATTGAGAAAAGTGATCGGTACTCAGGGCCAAATCAGATATTTGCGCTACTGGCGGTACACCAGGTCCGGGCGGCCGGTGTGTTTGACCCTCCGCTTCCGCGGCGGGAGGATTCTCCCGGAAGACGCCCGGAAGTGGGCGCGTTCGGTCGCCCGGGACTGGGGAGACATCAACTGGGAAAAAGCGGTAAGGGTAAAGGGCTTGCCTGGCCGGGCGTGGTGGTTCTCCTGCTCCGGACACGGAGGATATATCCTCGTTGCGCCGGCAGCAGAAGTCCCGGAGATATTTCAGCGTTTTAAATGGGAAGACCTGGGTGAAGCATATGGGAACTTGGGCGTTTACGTTTTCGAAGAGGACTGCGACTGGGCCGTGTTTGTGCTGGCTTTCCCGGAAGTCGCCAGGTGGGAAATTGACAACCTCAAGGTGTGGCCTTCCGACCTGCCCCGGGATGCCGGTATAGAATGTGCAGCCCGGGGCCTGCTTGAAAGGGCAAGGGAGAGCGTGCGGCGCTGGAAGTCACCGGAAGTGGCTGCCGCGCTGGGCTTATAAGAAAACACAATGAGGAGGTGAATGGCAGGCGCATCTGCCTGCCGGAGAGATGGCTAAAATTATCTGCGTGACGGTCAGGGACAAGACCCTACCCGAGGACGAAAACTACGTCGGGTGGGGTGTTGTGGTCAACGGCCGCCTGGTGGCCCTTGACGACACCCATTACAGCTCGTGCATGAGCGAAATAGCCGAAGGGCTGGCGGCCGCGCTGGAGGTACCGGTGGAGGATGTTGTTGTGGACGTAGACGGTCCCGGGTGGGACTGGCACAGGGACGTTTTGCCGAAGGTTGCCGCTCCATCGGGGCCCGAAGTGATTTTGAGTGTGCAGGGGGATATTGAAGAGTTAGTCGGGAATGATGGCCGCAGCGCCCTCCCGGAAAAGGTGCGCCGGGCAATCGGGGCTGGTCTCGTCACGCCCCAGGTGATCCGGCGTGCGGCGGAGATCGCCCGGGATGCCATTCTTGAAGGGGGCTACTGGGACTACCTTCGCGCAGCGTTGGAGTGCGCTGTCGAAGAGACCGAAGAAAGGGATGGCGCTGATGTGTGAGCTTTACGTGCTGGTCTTCAGTCCTGGTGACGGCCCCCATCTGAGGGCGTTCCGCGCTGTAGTGCAGTTGGTGGTCACTGCGATGGCAGCAACCAGAGGCCTGGATGCCGAAACAGTGGAATTCGGGTCTCAGGTCTACCTGGCAATTAAGGGGGATACGCAAGAGATTGCGGCGTTTGCTGAAGAGCTGAACCGTCAGACGGGTCTGGGCGGATTTACCGTTCTCCTCGGGGGAAGAGGCGATGTCAGTACCTTAAGGAGGTTGCATCGGCGCGGTGTGGTGCGCTGCGCCATGGCGTAACCGGGGTGGCGCCGCACTGAATAGTTAACAGCGTAGCCCAAGGGATGCGGGGTGAACCGACGCGACTTAACTTTCAGGTTAGAGAGAAACTGGCTGATGAAAGCTCGGTGTTCAAGGCGCGTAGTCCAGGTATGCGTATTTGGTAATGAAGAACACAAGAGGTTTTGTGGTATAATAACTTCGGAAGTAGCTATAGTTAAGGGAAAATCGACATCGTTTTCTATGGGGTGGGCAGCATGAAGTTTATATTTACGGTCGAAGAGATGGATAATGGTAGGTACCTTGCGACGTGCGATGAACTGAATGCTGTGGCTGATGGGGAAACAGAAGAAGAAGCTGTAGCTAACCTTAAGGAAGCGGTACGAGAGCTGCTAAGAAACTATCCATTACAACACGAACGGCCGGGAAAGCGCCTGGTCGTAGAGGTAGGTGCGTAGATGCCGCACTTGCCAGATATTAGTTACCGGGAGCTGGTGAGCCTTCTCCGTGAGTATAGCAGGGAACTGCGCGGAGAAGGCTCACCTGTTATTGTCGGAGTAGGTCGCGATGGACGTTCCTTTACTATTCACCAGCACCCCTCCCAAAAAGTGTACCGTCAAAAGCTAGCGAAAATACTTCGCTACGCTGGGATAACCGAAGAAGAGTTTTGGGAATGGTATTACGAAAAAAGATAAGTTTTGGTGTGGTCAGGGCGTTCTGCCCTGCCCGGAGCCCGTCCTGTAAAGCGGGGGTTGCGGGTAGGGCAGAATTTTTTGCGCTGGCTGTCGCCTGATGACAGACCAGAGAAAAGCAAACTGTACCCGAGATCAGTGGAGTTAATAAGCACGGGTTCCCCAAAAAGACTTGCTGCGTGAGTGCATTTTTGCTGTGACAGAGGCTTTGATGCGAGCAGCGGCTGGCATGGCGTCAAAAAACAAAGAAAGGCGGGTGAACCGTGGTATACCTACAGTCTTTTTTCTCTGAACCGCGTGCCACGCCATATTCTGTGGCGCGCTGGCAGCCGCGGGGTTACAGGTACCCCGAGCTAAGGGTGCTTGCGCCGCTGCTGCCGGACGGACGTCCGATAAAGAGGGTCTCGCCGGACAAGTATCTAGACCTGTACGCTGGGGCGCTGGCCTCCAGGTGGCAGGACGTAAAGAAAACTGTATCCTGGCTTAAGAAGGTGGACGCGGCCCTGTGCTGCTGGTGCAATCCGGAACGCCAGAAGGGGTATGAGAAACTGTTCTGCCACACGATACTGATTGGTTTCCTGCTGGAGGAGGCGGGTGTGCCGGTAGTGTACCTGGACGGGAGGGAAAAGCCGGTGTGGGATGAGGCCGACCGGGCGCGGTTTCTAAAGATTCTGCGGGCAGAGGTTCTGAAAAGGCAGTAGAAGGCACCTGGCGGGTGCCTTTAAAAATTTCCGGAAGGGGGCGTGGTTTTCATGCCGACCTTAGAAGAACTGGCACGCCAGAAAATAGAAAGGGGGAACGCCAGGAAGAGGGAGCCCGAGTTCGATAACGAGGAGGAGCTGGGGGCTGTTCCTAAAGGGAACAGGCAAGCGATAGTGATACGGCGCCTTACGAAGGGGGCGCAGGTCTACTACGACCTTCGGGTGTTCTACTGGGACAAGAATGAAAACGTGTTTAAGCCCAGCCCCAAGGGGGTGATGATGAGCGTGGAGCAGTTTAAACAGGTGATAGACTTGCTGAAGGGCATCACCATTTAATGATCTGACAGTGCAAACCGTAAAGCTGCGTCCAGGAGAAGGTCGGGGTTGCTTCCCGGCTTTTTAATTTACGGGGGCATTTATCCCCATCAGAAAACATTTCGTGAGGAGGGGTGTTTATATGATAAAAGGCTGGAGCGACGTAGTCAGGATTCCGAGGCTGGGCACTATTGCCCTGGGGGAGAAGGACGACAGGGGGACGCCGCGTTCCCTTGACTACTTTGTGGTGCCGCCGGAGGTCCAGGAAGTGTATGGCCCCCAGCCGCGGGAGCTCGACATCATCCTTCCCAGCGACGACCTTGAGACCGTTTTTCCGGCATACCTGAAGCGATACGGCGACCAGTTCGGGCTAATCTGCCGGGGCGACGGCGAGACAGCCACGGTCAACGAACTTTACGCACGGAGCAGCGGCATGGAATACGGCATAGCGTACCGGGACGGCCAGTTTGTAGACGCTGCTACCGGTGAGGTGCTGTTGGTCGAAAGGTCCGGCGACAAAGGGTGGGTGCGCATACCGTGCCCCTATAAGAGCTGCCAGCACTACATCAACAAAAAGTGCCGGGAGGTGGCGGTGCTTTCCGTGCTTCTACCGCGCGTGCCCGGGGTGCTGGGAGCCTACAGCATCGACACCGGGTCGTTCCACTCGTATACGAACATAATGAACAGCCTGCTGATTTTGAAGCAGATGCTGGGCCGGATCAGCTTCATCCCGCTCAAGCTGAAGGTCCGCATGCAGGAGGTGCACCCTGAAGTCAATGGCAAGCAGATCAAGCGGAGGGTTCCCATTATGTACATCGACATGGGGGACCTGACGCTTGAAAAAGTGCTGCAGCTGGCGCGGGAGCGGAAGCTGCTTGCCGTAGCGTCGCTGCCGAGCCTCACCAGCGCCATTGAGCTGGAACCCTACAACGAAGACGTAAAGCCGGAGCTCCTGTACGTTGAAGAGGAGGCTGACGTTCCCGCGGAGCCTGCGGAAGTGCCGAAAGCCCAACCCGCCGTTCAGGTCCCGGCACAGGAGGAGAAACCCGAACCCGCCGTACAGCAGGCGGAGCCTGAACAGGAAGCGGTGGGGGAACCCGCAGGCATGTTTCCTGAGAAAACTGTAGAACAACCCGCAAGCCGGGAAGAAAGGAAAATAGAGAGCGGCCAGAACATGGTAGTGACCGTCCAGTCAGGCCCCAGGGAGGCGAGGACGCAGAGGGGTGTCTGGGTCTACTGTTCGGTGACCCTGGAAGACGGCAGGAACACCGAGGTGTGGGCGGTACCCGGGACGCCTGCGGTGGACGGTCTGAAGCTGGCAAAGAAGGGAGACAAACTCTTTATTACCGTCCAGCAGGCGAAGAACGGGAAGTACGCTATTACGGCAGCGGTACCGGCAACGGAAGTCGAGGGCCCTGAGACCGAAGAGGACTTTGGCTTTGAGGATATATTTAACAACGAACCCTTTTAACACGTGGGGGCGGCATCCCAAATTACGGGATGCCGCCGCCAGTACATAAAAAGTAATTCTTGGGTTTGGGGTGAAGTTGATGTACATGAAGATAACCATCCACGACTTCATACCCGGCGGCAGTGTGCTGGAGTACGTGACCCGTCCGGACCGCCCTTACACTCCGGGCCTTAAGATTGCCGACGTTGAAGGGGAATACATCGACCTGAGCCTGGAGTTGGTCGGGGAGCTGGAGGTAGAGTTCGGTGGAAGGAAATATACGGGTTACCTGCCTCCCCCGGTAGCGGACGCCGTGCGCAAGGGGGAAGTCAAGCCGCTGGCTTTTCCCCGGTTCGCGCTGAGGCTCGTGGTGGACGACGCGGTAATGGAGGAAGTGTGGGCTGGCGACACCCTCCCAAAAAGGAAGGAAAGTCTGGTGCAGTGGCTCAGGAGGAAGGCAGAAAAGAGCTATGACCCGTTCGAGGGCCCTTACAAACTTTGAATCTAAGGATCCTGCCGGAACGTTCTAGGCCTGGAAGGGGGGAATCGGTTTGTCAGGCTTGTCCTGGAGGGTCCGCTTATTGGTGGGTTTACCGGAAGAGGTTGAGCGGCAGGCCAACGAGTGGCTGGCAGGGCTGGAGGGGGCCGAGCAGGTTTGGGTGAAGCACTGGGGCGCCAACCCGGTGTCGTTGCTGTTGCTGGTGAGACTGAAGGTGGCCGACACAAAAACGGCAGGGTTAGAGGTTCGGAGACAGCCTGCAGAGGAAGATGACGAAATAGCGAAGTTGTTTCCTTTCTGATGGGTCGCCTTCGACGAATTATTCAGAGGGCACCAGTCTAACGAACGCTGACCCGGCGAAATTTGGAACAGGGGGGTTGGGGAGGAGCTACCATGGTAGCCCCTCCCCGGACAAATGGAAAACCGTTTGCTAGGGCTTACAGTATGGGCGAAGGACTGCCGGGAAGCGGAGGACATCCGCTGCTTTCTGTCTGAAAAAACGTTAGGGGACTATACCTGGAGGGGAGGAGTTAAAGTCAGAGCGTATTTTGGTGACCGGGAGGGCTTGGAGGAAGCCGTGAGGCTTCTCAAGTGCGCTTTTCCGGGCTTGAAATCATACCCTGGGACAACGGATGGAGAGGACATTTTTTTGACTTACGATGATTAGGGAACAAGATTAGATTGGCTGGTCTGCGTGAACGAAGTCTGGGGTAGTCTGAGCAGGAGGGCAGGACGGCCCTCCCCGGGTGTTCCAGGAGAAGTATGGAGTACCGGGGGAAGGTCGTCAATCCGCGTGCGCCTGGCGGCATGACCGCTGGAGTGCTGACAAAGCTCTTACAGCCCTACCGTCGAGCAGGGGTGCTAAAAATATCAAACGAAAGGGGTGATGAATTTTATTTGCCGGGTGGGGTCGTTGGGTGCATCCTACCAACCGGGAAGGAGGGGTTGGAGAAGCGGGTTGTAGCGGCCCGCTTTTCTGTTAGACATGTTTGAGATGGTATCGGCGGTGTCGGCCGCGGCGGTTGATCTGGTACTGGAGGAGCTGCGCAGGATGTTGCAACCCCCTAGACTGGAGACAATCGCAGACGTGGCCGACTACCTGGACAGGGCAGCCAACGGCGGATGCCGGACAGTTGGGGAGCTTAAGAGGGTCATCCGGACGGCACGGGACGCCCTGCGCACGATTGCAGAGCAAGGTAGAGAGCGAAAGTGAAGGACAGCCGGGCCTTCCTGCAGGCCCGCGAAATTTCCAATGATACAATGGAAGGGGTGATTTTGGAAAGCGGGCCCTCAGCGGGCCGCTTTCTCATAAGTATGGGTTGGACGTTTGTCCACAAGCCCCACAACGTTACCACAAAAGACTTTCTTAAGAAGGAGTTCACGTGGGAGAGGGAGGACGGCCTTTACTGCCGCGTCCTCGACTGCGCGATAGTCCGCCTCTGCGAGGCGTACTTGGCTGTCGAGAGTGGCGACGCCTCCGGTCCGAAAGAAGTGTTCGCGGTGGTCTGCCTTCTGCAGTACCGCCCGAACGACTACTACAACTTCGGGTATAAGGACATGAGCGAAGATATGCACCCATACTATTACAGCTGTCCGGAACGCATCCTCAGGCTCCTCACTCCGACCGACAACGCGTCGGCGAGAGAGTGGAGGGAAAGGTGCTGGGAGCAGCTCCGGGAGAGGAAGGAAAGGCCCCGCCTGCAGAAGGGGAAGGTCATCCAGTTTGAAGAGCCGATCACCTTCTCCAGCGGGCTAAGGGAGAGCACCTTCCGCATAGACGACCCCCGGCGGCTCTGGGTGTCGGACCGCCACGGGTGGCGGTACAAGTTGAGCCGCTGGGTGATTGAAAGGATTCCGTACCGGATCTTGGAGAACTTTCCGGCTTAAGTTAAGGCATGGGCCATCCGGTAGGCCCAGAAAACCCAATTCCAAACTGGGAGGAGGGTTGGGGAAAGCGGGCCGCCGGGGGCCCGCGAGTACCCGGACAAAGATGGGTCAGTACCACATTGTGGTGAACTTAGACAAGAAAGAGTTTATCAGCCCGCATAAACTCGGGGACGGCCTTAAACTTCTGGAGCAGATGAACAGCCACGGCGGGACGATGGCCGCTCTCTGGGTGCTGCTGGCGTGCTCAAACGGCCGCGGTGGGGGAGATATTCCTGATGGCGTAGATTACAAGTTTGACGAAAGGAAGAACAAAGTAGTTGAGGTAGTTCCGGACCGGGAGTACCGGCGTTTGGCGAAGGAATACATTGGCCGGTGGGCCGGCGACCGGATAGCGATTATTGGAGACTATGCAGACGATAGCGACTTACCTGCGGAATTTGCTGCTAGCACGATATACCGAGACTGCATGGAAGGCAAAAACGGGTGGCGTGATATATCAGACGGAGTCGTCCCCATTGTTGAGGTTGCATGCGGGGTTAGGATAGAGCGTACGGAAGGCTGGCGGGAGAAGCATTTGATTGGAGAGGAGAAAAGGGCTGTGTACCTGTGTCCGGACTTTGTAATCGGCATACAAAGGAGTTAGTGCGATAAGGCAGGACTGGCGTAGCGGGCCATTAGACCTGCTACGCTGTTGGGCAAATGGTGTTGCCCATCACTGGCCTCACGGCTGAGGGGGCTGGTAGAAAAACATTTTGACTAAACGGGTCCAGAGAAATTCATGAAGAGAAGGAGGTGATTGGGGCGGGCTCTGATGGCCCGTCCCCATTTAGATGCCGAGCAAGTACCGCAGGATAGCTAAAAAAGCTGTAGAGCAGTATATGCGTGAGAACCGCCGCCAGGCGGTATTTTCGCTTTACGAGCTTTCGCTGGTGGCGGACAGGGCGGCATTTGAAGCAGGAAAGAAGTACGAACTTTTTCCCGACCTCGATTCGTATGCAACACTTTTGCCTCCTGGCGCACGGGTATTCTGGAACGCGCAGAACGGACTTCTTTCCGTGGCTAACCCGTATTGTCCCGGCGCCCAGAAACAGATACGGGAGGCAGAGCGTGTTCCGGGTCCCTTTGACGCTGCCGTCGATATGGGGCCGGACGCCTGGTCCGCGGCAGGGCGGAGGGGCGCCGTGTAACATGGTATCATCAGGAGGGTACTTGAAATGTATTGGACCAGGCCCCAGATGACGCGGTGGTTCGAAGCTCTGGCAGCCGGATTGATAGACGGCGACCAGCGGCTTGCGAGAAGCGACGGCCGTCCAAGAAAGCTGCCGGTCAGTGCTGTTTGGGAATACCTGGACAGTGCTGGCCTTGTGAGTAACGATGAATTCGATGCGTTTGCGGGTTCTCCGGCTGCCAGGGCGGGCATTGTCTGCCTGTGGCATTCGGCCAGTGAGGAGTACGAGTGCTGGCTCAGTGGGAGCCCGCTGGTGGTAGAAGTTGAAACACCCTTCGGCCCTGGGGTGCTCTCTTTGCACGACTTTCGCCCCGGGGCCGACGTTTACGACTACTACGAAGAGGGGTCTGAAAAGAGCGATGTCTGGGGAACCGATATTGTTGCAGTGTTTGAGCTCCCGGAGGCCAGTTTCCGCTATGAGGTTGCCGGCGGGTTCCGGGTTGAATGGCGTGGTAAGATTTATGAAAACGAACTCATCCCGCGGCCTCTGGTGCGGCTCCTCAAACAGAGCAAGGTGAAACCGGTGCTGAATCCGTGGTTTGCCCTTCGCTTAGAAAAGGACAATTATGCTGACGATGTATTCGTTAGCCATACTCTTCCAGAGTCTTACTATGGTCTCAAGCGACTGTTTTTGGATGCTGCGGAAGAAGTACTGGGCAGGCAGGGAAGGCCTGTTGCCATCTAGGGCCGGAGAACGTCTGCCGGGGTGGCGCTCATGGAGTACCGGAATGCTGAGCGGTGCAGCGCCTGCGGCGGCAGGTGCTGCGCTATCTACCTTCCTGTGGAGGATGGCGGCATGTTTCCCGCCGGATGGTACGGATTTGACGAGTGGGCCGAGGGCTGGTTCGACTACTTCGAGGAGTCCGGGGCACTCAACTGTGGTGTCCAGCTCCTTCATGACCCACTCGTTCTGCATATGGCCGACCATTGTCAGCGACCCCACGGCTAAAGCCGGGCGCTTGTCGGTAATAACCTGGCAGCTTCCGCTTTAAGCGTGGGGTGGGATGGCGGTACTCCCAGCAACAGCTGACTAGACGGCGCCTCCATCTTAGGGGGCGCAGCCGCGCCGGGGAACTGAGAAGCGGTCCGGGGTATTTCGCAAGCCTCGGGGTGCCGCGGCAGAACCGCCTAATGCCTGAAACGTTACCCTGCGGCAGGAAACCGCAGGGGAGTTCTCCGGGCAGCGTCGATGCGACCGCAACCCTTTGGGGGCCGCAATCGGCACCCCGGAAGGGGGGAAAACGAAATGGAGTACGGAGTGTCAAGGAACGAAATAAGCAAAGCCTGTGCCTTGTATTTTTCGGAACGCATTCCGGTGGTGTCGAAGGACGGCAGGCCGCTGATGCCGTGCCGTCCGGCCAAGGCACGGAAATTGCTTTCTTCCGGGAAGGCAGAGCCCCGCTGGTCCAAGTTGGGGCTGTTTTACATTCAGCTCAGAATAGACGTCAAATCAGAGTACAATGGCGGCGGCCAGAGCTTCGTACTGGCACACGACCCTGGTTCCAGGTTCGACGGGATGGCCCTGGGGTGCAAGTTCGTCCAGCTGCGGTTTATGGTCATCCTGCCGCAAAAGGTACCGGGTAAGATGAAGAACCGCCGGGAGCTGCGGCGGGGGAGGAGGTACCGCAACTGCCGCAGGCGTCCCTACCGGCCGAGGAGCCCCGGACCGTACTGGATAGGTCCTACGCAGCTGGCTAAGGTCCTCTTCCGGTTGGCGGTAGTAAGGGAACTGTGCTGCCTGTTTCCAATCTCTCATTTTATCGTGGAGGACGTACGGTTCAACCACTTCCGGTTCCGGCACGGGAAGCATTTTTCCACAGCAGAAATTGGTAAGACGCGGTATTATTCAGAACTCCGCGGGCTGGGGGTTTTGGTCCGGGTGGAAGGTTGGCAGACAAAGTTGTGGCGTGAGGGTGTCGGGTTGGAGAAGGTTACCCGGAAGGATGCGTTAATTCTCGGTTCTCATGCGAACGACGCCGTGGCCATGCTCTGGGGGCTGGCTGGCTGCGGGGTGAACGAGGGTGCTCCGTTTTACGTGCTGCGCCGGCCGGAATTCGCAAGGCGGAGCCTTCACCGGCAGAACTTCCAGAAAGGCGGCGTGCGACCCCTGTTTGGTGGGACGAGCAACGGTGATTTTCTGAGGAAGGGGGACTACGTAGAAGTGGAGAGAGCGGGAAAAGTTAACCGCGGTTGGGTGTGCGGGCTACCCACGGAGACGACCCCGCTTGTGGGGGTCATGGACGCCAGGGGTGTACGTATTGGCCAGTTTGCGCCTAGGAAGGTGCGCCTGCTGCAACGGGGGCACAACATTCTTTGGGAGAGGGTAATTTAAGTGTGGCACTTTTTTCCCACAGCTGAAGCCAGGGGACTCCGGTGCCGAAGTTTTGTTGAACGGGCGGGGCGCGTACCCTGCCCAGACCGCAGGTGGAACGCATCTGCGGTGCGGGGAGGGTACGATGCCCGGGTGTCCGACCACGCGATGGGCGGGCACAAAAAAATAGTTATGGTAGAAGGGGGTAACACCAAATGAAATGCGAAACCATGGAGGAACTAATGTGTTGGGCAAGGGAATGCGGCATAAAGCCGGAGGACCTTGATGAACTAGTGCATGAGTTCAAGGCTGCGGAGGCGGCGGAAATAAACAACGGAGGGCTTGAGGCCCAGCTTGAATATCTGGTGCAGTGCTGCGGGAGCGTCCGGGACCTTCAGGAGGCGCTGGAGAGGGAACTTGGCATTTGATCGGAACGTTGTGGGAAGGGGATAACCTTGCGCATAGGCACTAAAAGGTTTTCCATCTGGATTGTCCTTCACAGGGGGAAAACCCGCTGGCACAGCGGGAAGTACACGGTCGTACTTGCGAAAGGGCATTACGTTGAAGGTGCAGGCTGGGGATGGACCAGATGGAGGTTCATTCCTCTGGGCCGCAGAGCCGCAGTTTCCCAGGAATAAAGAATTAACGGAGGGATATTTGATGCCGTACAAAGAAATATGGATGCCGCCTGAGGTATTTTTGAAACACAAAGGAGTGAAGGCGTACCACGTGTACAAGAACGACGACCTGGATCAAGGGGTAAGACTTTTTTGGTACGGTCTATCTCCCCAGTGTTCGGACACTGAAAATTCGTTCGACGTACGAGATGTTGCTAGCGCTCTCGGGATGCCGCAGCCCAGTAGTCTCGAAAACATAGCAGCTGTTATCCGGGCTGCTATTGACCGGGCACTGGAAGGGCGACCAGAGGAGTGCGGTTCGGACTTTGCGAGGTGTTGGGAGGGCAGGAATGAAGATCCCGGCCCTGAAACTGTTGATATTCTGGCGGAACTGATTACTCCCGAGGTCCGCAGTGCTCTGGTAGGAGTATTGGAGTTCTGCAATTTCGCAAAGGACTTTGGATTTGCCGGGGAGATTCTGGATGAAATGGACCTAAGCGACGATGCGTTCGAGGAAATACTGTCCTTGCTGGAGCGCCTGGTTAACTAGCGGGCCAGGAGGGAACGAATATGTACCGCAAGAAGAAGAAAAAGCTGGACCCAGTACCACTGCTGCACGTTTACGGCCAGCGCTACTGGCATGATGAAGCAGTTATTCTGGGCAACAAGGAGGCACTGGAAGCTCTGGCCAGAGCTGTAGAAAAAGCGATAAAGAGCGGCCACGGGGAGGCGGAGCTGTACACTGCCGACGGAGAGGGCTATACGATAGTGGTCCTGCGAAAGGGCGAACCGTGGCCGGAGGGCTGGGAGCATTTGGCCCTTCCCTATACGGACGACTGTGCTCGCGAGCGGCGGGAGGACGCTGTCTGGCCGTGGGAACTGCCAGGCTTCCGAAAATAACATGAAGGGGGTGGAGAAGGTGCGGGCGGGATATTAACCCGCCCGGCCTGATATTTATGGACAAAAGGCTTGCGGAATTATGTCGGCTTCTTATGAAAGCGGGAGCGAGCATTGAAGAAGACTTTATGCACGTGTACATTACAATCGACGGCAACGGGATAAGACTAACCAAAAACCTGTTTAGCCCACGTCTAGTAGTGGATGAAAGCAATCGACTTAAGTATAGAATTGACAGCAACGGTTTTCTAGGAGCCGACGTTCTCATTGGCGGGCACACTAGCATAAGCTTTGATTTCTACTATGACTTTTCGAAAGATCGTGAGACCAATCCGCTGTTTTGGGACCGTGCTTTCGATATGGCTTGCAGAGTACGAGACAAGATACTGTTGAGCCCCGAATGGCCGCTCGTGTTCACAGCCCAAAGCTTACAAAAGGCACTAGAAGAGCATGCCAAAAGGCCGCGGCGGGAAACGTACCTCTTAATCCGCAGTATCGAATCTATTTACAATCAGGAGCACGAGCGGTGGCGACAACTGCGCAGAGAAAAAAGGAGGGCACGGCAGGAAATAGTAGACCGACTGATGCGGCTCATATATAATGCCCCGCATTCCCTCAACTTTCTAAGAAGGCTGGGCAGGACTATAGTAACCAAGGTCAATTGCAATTACTGGCGCGTGGAGGTAAAAGTCAAAGGCAGAACGCTAGCCGCCCGGGGACCGTGTCCGGTGGCAGCGGCTTCGGGGCTGGTATGGGTGTACAAAAACGAACTGCGGCGGTTAGCCGCTTAGCTTACTTAATTAAGTTTGCGAGGCCGGGAAATAACGCCCGGCCTTAGCGTTTAAACATAGATTGGCTTCCCGAGGAGGGATGACAGCAGTGGCTGACCGGATAAAGCCTATAGAAATTTACAAATATGAACCCGACCCGGAGAACCCGCCATACCTGCGCTATCTGGGCAACCGCACTGTGGGCGAAGTCTACCGGGAACTGGTGGAGCGGCTGGAGGCAGACGGTTTGCTGCCCGAGGAGTATTTTGATGTCGTGTACGAAAGCCCCGTGAGGCCCAGGCTGGACGCGGAGTTTCCCCGGTACCTCGTGCTGGCCTGTTATCCGGTCACCGGTAGGTCCGAAGGTCACTACGTCCACGTAGATGCATTTGTCGAAGGCGATTCCGGTGTAATCAGACCGGTGCCAGTATTTCTGGGCAAGACCTTCCGGGGTTTTGAATTCGCGGCGGCGGCCGCGAACGCCTGTGCCAGGCATCTCGGGGCTTAAAGTATTCGATCGAAGAAGGGGGGAGGGGAGCGGCTTTAAAAGCCGCTCCAGCGCTTATGACTATAGCGGCGCTGCACACAAAACGCATAGAATGCATTCCCACGGAGGAGCGGTACCCGGTGAGCGTCTATGGCGGTAGTAGTTAACTGCGATGGGTTATGCGAACCAACCAATCCGGGAGGAACAGCCTGCTACGGGTGGGTCGCCTACCGGGGCAGAGAGAAGATAGGAGAGGGCTATGGTGTTGTCTGCTCAGGTCCTGAGGCGACCAACAACGTGGCGGAATACACGGCAGTAATCAGAGCGCTGGAATGGCTGTTGGAGAACGGCTTTGCCGGGGAAGAAATAGAAGTCCGCTCCGACAGCCAGCTGTGCATGTATCAGCTGCAGGGCTTTTATGCTGTCCGTTCGCCGCGGATACTGCCGCTGTACGAAAGAGCGGTCTCCCTGGTGCTGAAGTTTAAGAAAGTGAGGTTCCGGTGGGTGCCGCGGGAGCTGAACGAGGAAGCGGACGCACTTTCGCGCAGGGCGTATGCCCTGGCGGCGCCGCCTGACCCTGCAAGGCTGGAGCGGGCGCGGGAACTCGTGCCGCTGGTGAAGCATACTGGTGGGAGTATATACAGTGTGCCCTCCCAGAGCGGAGAGGGTGAGTACACAGTGGACATTCTAGCGGGGACGTGCACCTGCGCTGACCATGCGGTGCGCGGGAACCGCTGCAAGCACATCCTTGCGGCGGAAATGGCCGCCGAGAGAATAAGAGAGGGAGGGGAGAAACATGAGTTTTGATTTTTGGCCAATACTTGGCTATGGCCTTGTGGTTGAGCCAGAACTTCTTGACCTTAAGAAAGCAGCCCATCTGCTGCGCAGTTACGATTTAGAGCCTGACGAAACAGGAATATACGAGTTCATGCAAATTTTGTTTGATGATGTGGTTCCCGGACTCCCTCCAGGGCCCGTGCACTACCTCATGTACACCAGCCAGGGCGAAATGGACGACGAAGTCTACCTTTACCTGCCGCCTTACTTGCCGTGGGAGGTGTCAGAAGAGTATGTGCGCCTCACGCCGGAAGCGGTGGCTCAGGCAATCGCTGGCCTGCTTGAACCCTACCTGGCGGACGGCGTAAGGAAGGAGGACATTGTTGCCAGGGTAGGTGAGATAGCTTCTGTAGGCGGGGCATAGACAACTACGCCGGAGAACAGGGAAAAGAAAGGCGGGCTTTGAGAAGCCCGCCTTTCTGATCAACTTTCTGTAACTCCCGCAAAGGCCTGTCAAAACCTTATCGGCTCTATAGAGGAAATTAAGGTTTCGATTGGGGAGGAGATAACATTATGACGCATGCAATGGTAAAGAAGCTGGCGGATGAGATAGCAAAAATAACCAGACTGTTGCCGGGGTGGGAGGTGGTGCACAGTGGCGGCGGAATCATCATGGCTGTGAGGGATTTCGAACTGAGTTGCGACGGTCAGAAGTGCCTGGCCGGGGTTAGCGTGGACGATGATGCTGCTGTAGCGTACAGGGCGGGCAGCACCTGGCTCAGGGCCGGCGACATTATCCCGTCTTTGGGCTGCCTGGGGGAAGACGTAGATGAAGTGGTGCTGGTGGCGAGCAACGGGAAGAGGCGCCAGTATCCCGGGGCTGACCTGCTGTCTTTTGGTGACGTCCTGGAAATAGAGAAGGCGATGGACGTCCTTGGCGGCGTCAGTTTTAACGGTGCAAAACTGGAGACCCGGTGCCCCGCATGCGGGGTGGAGGGTGTGAGAGTGCTGTTGGTCGATGGGTACCTTGAGGGGTATAACGGCAATGTATATTTCTGCTGTCCTGGCGAAGGGCGGTCGGTACCGCTGTTTGATGCGGGGCTCGACGTACGCGTTCCCGGCCGCTGCGGCAGCTGCGGGCACCAGGGGAACATAGGAGACTTCGTAATCATAGTGCGGGAAAGGGAACGGGAAGAGGAAACGGCGTAATGGTGGGGCGGCACGCCCCGCCCGGAGCCCCTCTATGAGGGGGGGGCTGCGGGGAGGGTGTGAAAGCCTGAGTACTGGGACCGCATGACGGCCCCAGTATAAGCAAAGAGCGGGCTCCCGGCAGGGAGCCAAAATTTTTGCCAAAAGGGGGTTGGGAGCATGGCGTGCTCCCCTGCAGCATTTAAGGTACTAAAGGCGATACCCGTGCTTGAAAAGGAACACCCTGCCGAGCGACTCGGGGAGTTCTACCGCAAGCTCGGGTGGGACGGGAAGAAGGTGGTAGACCCAACGAAGGTTAAGATGCACCGGGACGATTTTACCCGGCTCGTGCAGGCGGAGATGGAGCGGGCGTACCACTACTGGCCGCAGGTTCCCCGGTCGAGGATAGCGCTGGAAGTGGGGTTCCTGTGGATGAACCAGGGACCTTCCAGCGACGGGGAAGTGCCGGGAATGGTTGAACTGCTGCCGGGGTGGCTGCAGAAGGACCTGAAATAAATCCACGAAGGAGCGGGTTTTATGAATGAAGGGCTTTTGCTGAAGGCTTTCGTGGAATACCTGCGCTCCGACAGGAACTATGAGGAGGAGGCCAGGAGGGCCGGCGTATCTCTGGGGTTCCTGGCTGCGGTGATGGCAGCCAACATAGACGAGTACATCGCGGAAATGGTAGACTGGGCCGCCCAATGCCGTGAGTTTTACTGTCCTGAGTGCAATGACGGGGAATACTACAACGCAAACAACGTGCCCAGGGATGAGAACGGCTTTCTGTGCTCGAAATGCGGCAGACCGCTCAGCAGCAGCTGCTGTGCCGGGTGCGGGCGCAACATAGCCGATGTTGGCGGCACGCAGGTGCACGGGGGTTGGGCATACTGCAGTGGGTGTTCTCCCGGTTAAAGGAGTGCGGGGTACTGGTGGGGCAGAAGGCAGCCCCCACCAGTACTGGACATAGCGGAAGGAGGGGCGTTTATGGGTACGGTAAACATCTATGCCAACCGCTTTATGGTCTTCAATGAAACATCCGATTTTGTCATCAAGTTTGGGGTGGCGTTCCCGGAGAACAAGGAAGTGGCGTGGAACGCCATTGTTTATCTGTCTCCGTCCACGGCAAAGGAGCTGGCTATTGTGCTCAGCCAGGCGGTGGCCGAATACGAAAAGGAACTGCAGACTGATATACCCGTTTCCTCTTCCACCGATTCCGGAGCAGACGACAATGTGCTCCAGTAGGGGGTGGTTCCCGTGCGAGTGCTGCTGATCGGGAAGGCGGGCGCCGGGAAGGATACGGTAGCGGAGTATCTGGTGAAGCGCCACGGCTTCAGGCGGTACGCGTTTGCCGATAAGATAAAGCAGATAGCGATGGAACTGTGGCCTGAGGAGTTCAGGTACAGGAAGCCGCGGTGGCTCCTCCAGCAGGTGGGTTCGAAGCTGAGGGAGATCGACCCGCTGGTGTGGGTCCACTACGTCTTCCGGCAGATAGAGCAGGAACGGCCGGAGCGGGTGGTGATAACCGACGGCCGCCTGGAGGAGGAATACAGCGTCTGCCGGAGTGCGGGGTTCGCGGTAGTTGAGGTGAGGTGTCCGGATCCTTTGCGGCTGGACCGGCTTTATGTACGCGACGGCGTAGCCCCCACGCTCCGGGAAGCCGCACATGAGACGGAGGCGTGGTCCTGCCCGAAGCCGGACTTTGTCCTGGACAACAGCAGGACGCTGGCCGACCTGTACGGGCAGGTGGACCGCCTGGTGGGAATTCTCAAGAACAGGCAGGCCCAGGCAGTCTAGCCAGTCTGCCGGGAGTACCCTTATGGAAGAGGGGGTGAAGGTGTTGGATGCCGATGTTCTGATGGGGCTGGACCTCAGGCCTGCGGGGAGAGACGAGAGGCGCGGCAACTGCCCGGCCTGCGGCGACACCAAGGGGCACCTGTACCTGAACCTCAGGAAGGGTGTCTACTACTGCCACAGGTGCGGTTTCTCGGGCAAGATAAGGGACGGGTTTTTGGGCTGTGACTGGCAGGGGATGCCGCCCCTGCCCGAGGAAAACGTCGCCCCAGTAGAAGTGCTCGACCGCGTCTACAGGCTGCTCTTCCAGCACCTTCCCCTGTCCCGGGAGCACCGGGAGCAGCTACTGAGGAGGGGCCTGCCGGAGGAGAAGCACCGGCAGTACGCGACGCTTCCCGCGGAGGGCAGGCGTGACGCGGTTCGTGCGGTGATAGAGGTTACAGACCCTTCGGGTGTGCCGGGCTTCTGCGTTGGTGACCGGGGGTGGTACCTGAGCGGCCCGCCTGGGCTGCTCATACCGGTCAAAAACTTTGAGGGGAAGATATGGGGCGTCCAGGTGCGCGTGGACGATCCCGGAGACGGCGGCAAGTACCGGTGGCTCTCTTCGAGGAAGGGGAGGGGGCCTAAAGCGAAGGTGCGGTACCACGTGGCGGCGGCCGGGGACATGCGCCGCGTGTGGGTCACGGAGGGGCCGCTGAAGGCCGACGTCGCGGCCCACTTTTTGGGTGAGACGGTCATTGCGGTTCCCGGCGTGAACACGTGGGCGAGCACCGGGCTGGTGGACGCTTTTAGAGGTAAGGAGGTTAAGGAAGCAATCATTGCGTATGATATGGACCTTCAGGCCAACGTCCACGTGGCGAAGGCCTCCCTGGCGCTGGGAAAAGAAATTTTTCGGGCGGGCCTTAAGGTCCGTTATGCCTGGTGGAACCCGCAATACAAAGGGCTGGATGACCTGCTCAATGCAGGCGGGTCGCCGGAGGTCATAAGCGTCAGGGAGTACAAGGACCGCTTGAGGGAATTATCCATGCGGGGAGGCCAGCAGGGCATGGTCTGGACGCACGGAGTTGGCTGGGTTGCTGCAAAGCCCGTACTCCAGCGGAGGACGAACAAGAAAACGGGCCAGACGCACGACATGGCTTATGTAGTAGTCTGGGTGCTAAATAAAGACAAAGAGAAGCTGGAAGCTATAACGCTAACCGCGTGGGGAAAGATGGCCCACGAGGCGGTGGCCCTGGAGAAGGGGCAGTTTATTACCTTTGAGGGAGTATGGCACCAGATATCGGCATACGATGCCGCAGGGAACGTAATTCCTGCTGCCCAGTGCTTCTTGACGAAGATCGTAAGACTGCCAGAGGTCCCGGAGGTGGGAGGTAATGGAAACTTTAGGTGAACAGATGCTGAGGGAGCGCCTAGACCCGAGGCCAGACCTGAAAAAGGACTCGTGGCTGTGGGAAGTGCTTCTGCACTATGTTTATGGTACGGGGCTATACTGGGTGCTGCACGGCTTCCGGTGTGCCGGCACGCTGCTGGTAGTCAAAGACGACGGTAGCGTAGTGATGCGGCCGCACATCGGTCCAGATGGCTGGGAAAACCTGGAACAGTATATGGACTTCCGGGAGCAACACCTGGTACCCCGGAAGGAGGAGCTTGAGAGAGTGCTGAGGGATTTGGCCACAGCACTGGCGGAGTACAGGAAGGAAAAGTTGAGGAATACTGTGCCTAAGGAATACTAAAGCCTCCCGTATTGGGTGGCTTTTATATTTTACCAAAAATTTAGGGAGGGAATAACTAATGCAAATAGTTTGTAAGACTCGTGAGCTCAGAGAGGCAGTGGGCTTCGCCAAAAAGATGCTGCCCAAAGCTACAACCCTGCCGGTGCTGGAAGGCATTATGCTGGAAGCGCAGGGCGGGGAGTTCAGAATAATGGCGCATGATTTGGAGTGCGGCGTGATTTTAAAAGTCAGCGGTGCCAGAGTAGAAAAAGAGGGCCGGGCACTTGTCCCCGGCAAAGCTTTTTCCCTTCTGGTGGAAAAGTTTACTGCAGAGGAGACCGCGATAGACGCCTCGGACGGGAACGTAACTATACAGTGCGGGAGCAGCAGGGCCGAACTGACAGGAATGGACCCGGACCTGTACCCCGAACTTCCTTCCCAGCAGGAGTACAGAGAGGTCGTTGTTGTTTTAGAAGAGCTCCTGCCCGCCCTGCGGGAGACTTTCAGCTTTACGAACCCCTCGGGGTGGGAAGCCTACGTGCGCTCCGTGCTGTGGGAGGTAGAAGAAGAGGACGTGCTGAACCTGGTCGCCACGGATACACACCGGTTGGTCGTGAGGAGGGTGCCGGGAGTGAAAACGGGAGGGACGCGCGGAGCCTGGCTGCTTCCCGTAGCTGGTCTGGCGAGGATGGCGGGCGTGCTCAGCGGTTCTACCGGGCATGCGGCCGTAAGGTTTTCCGAGAACTTTGCCCGGATTATCACCGCTGGTGGGGCGTTCTACATGAGGCTGCTGTCAGGCTCCTACCCTCCGTACCGCCAGGTAATTCCACGAGAAGACGCCCCGGTTTCTGTAGTGGTCGATGCTGGCGTCCTGCGCTCAGCCCTGGAGCGTGCAAGAGTTCTTAAGCAGGGCAGCAAGGACGACCCGGTGGTGATGATCGCGCCGGTAGCAGGGGCTGACGTGTTGACGGTCAAGACCGTCAGGTGCGAGTACGGTGCGCTGGAGGAGGTGCTGGAAGCTGAAGTCCGGGGCGGAAGCGGGTTCCCGGTATATCTCAACAGCAAGTACCTCCTCAGCGCCCTGAGGGGTGCCAGCGACAGGGTGGTGCTTGACATTTATGCACCGCTGAAGCCGGTCGTGGTGAGGCGTGCCGGCAGTGAGGACTACCTTGCCCTGGTGCTGCCCGTGAGGGTCCCGGAAACGGAGGCTGCTGAGAAATGCGCGTAGGTGTGGACTTGTGCAATACGGTTGCGGACGTAAACGCCTGCATAAAGGCTGCCCTGGGGCTCCCGGAGGGTTATACCTTCCGGGAGTACAGCATGCGGGCAGTAGGTGTACGCGATAAGGTCGGGTGGTTCAGGAAACACCCTGAAGTATTTGTGGAGGCACTCCCACTGCCAGGAGCTGTGGAAACACTGGAAAAACTGGCGGCATGCGGGGTCGAGATATGGTATGTTACTTCAAGGCCCGTGTGGGCCAGGGAAATAACCCGAGACTGGCTAAAGAAATGGAGTTTCCCCAAAGGGGAACTCATAATGGAAGCCGACAAGGCCCGGGTGTACGAAAACCTGGGCCTTGACCTTTTCTTTGAGGACGCACCGGGAGAAATAGAGCGGCTGGAGCGGGCGGGTGCCAGGGTTGTCGCCGTGGCACAGCCGTACAACAGGGGTGCCTTCCGGTGGGATGACACAGGGAGAGGGGGAGACCTTCTTGGTGTACTCTTACACTGCGCTGGAATGCTTTCAGGCGTGCCCCAGGCGGTTTTACTACCGGTACGTTGAACGGATACCGGAGCCACCTTCTGAGGCAGTAGAGTTCGGCAGCGCGGTTCACGCAGCCGTGGCGGCTGGGCTGAGCGGCCGTGACCCCGAAGAAGCGGTGAGGCAGATGCCGCTGAAGGTTGTTATCGGGGAAAAGCTGGAAGAGGCAATAGACCTTGCGATGCGGTTCCTCAGGAGGTATTCGCCCCGCGGGGTGTACCTGGTGGAAGAGAAAGTAAAAGGGGTCATAGCCGGTGAGGAGTTCGTCGGCCGGCTGGACCTGGTGGAGACCGGTGACACCACGGGGATTATCACCATCACCGATTTTAAGACCGACTGGGACAAGTACATGCCCACCGAAAAGATGCAGCTGCCGCTGTACGCGTACCTTTTTTTGTCGATGATGAACGAGAAGCCCAGGCCGGTGCAGGCCAGGCTGTGGTTCCTGAGGCACGCGAGGGAACCCGTGGCGGAAGAAACGCTCACTCCGGAGCACATGTCCAGAGCGGTCCAATGGGCTGAAGGAATAATAAAAGAGATCAGGGACGCCCTGGAGCTTCCCGGGTGGATGGGTTTTGACCCGGTTCCGGGGTCGTGGTGCAAGACCTGCGGCTATTCCTTCAACTGCCTGGACATTGCCGAGCCGCAGGACATAGTGGAGGCGGGGGCCCTGGCCCTGAGGCTGGAACGCGCGCTGGACGTGCTGAAGACCCGGCTTAAGGAGCACGTAAGCGAGCACGGACCGCTGCAGGTGAGCGACCAGTACTGGGGGGACTATTCTTACAGCATCTGGAAGTTCCCCGACATCCAGGCGTTCATGGAGCTGCTCGCCGGAGCGGGGGAAGACCCCTGGGACTACATTGAAGTGAACGGTTCCAAGCTCAAGAAGCTGCTGAAGGGCCCGCTGGGCGAGCGGATAAGGCAGATCGGGGAGGAGAAGCCCCGGCACTATTTCACCCACCGGGAGAAGCCCCCTGGGAGCAGGGAAGAGGCATAAGCCTGGCAGTGGAGCGGACAGTGCAGGGGTTTTACGCCCTGCCTCCGGTCCCTGCTGTACGGGGACTGCGGCAGGGCGCAAGGCCTGCAGGTGCGTGGCAGGGAGGGACCTGGCGTGGCCAGCAAGACCGGAAAGAGGCGCCGCAAGAAAGACAAGAAGAAGGGTGTGGATGCCAGAACATCCCTTTTGGAGCCGGCATGGCTGCCCGACGGCAGGTACGTGTGCCCCAAATGTATGAAGCGAGAAACGCTCTGTATTATTGATTACGGCCTGGCCAAGAACCGCTCGAGGGGGATGTTCTGGTTTCTGGTGCAGTGCCAGGAATGCGACGTAAAATTTAGGGTTCAGAAGGACGTGTAGGGCAGGGAGGTCTCCAGTGCCCTGCCCGGGGCCCTTAAGCGGAAAGAAGGGCTGCGGGGAGGGCGCGAAAACCGGCGTGCTGTACGCGATACAGTCACGCCTGCAAAAACTGTCGCACCCGGAAAGTTAAAACCTGATGGGAGGAGGGGTTTTCATGGCTGTCCTTTGGGTGTCGCGGAAATTTAACGAGCCCGACCCGCTCAAAGCGACACTCGAGTCGCTGAAGCAGGCCTTTGTAGAGACCCGAGCCCGAAAGCTCGGGTTAAAAACAGAATACACCGTTGTAGGGGATTGCATCGAGCTCGCTGTGGAAGGGAACAGTGGTGCAATCTCTGCACTGCTCAAAGAGATTTATGAGGAGACAGGGATGTGTGGCTTTGTAGTAGACGTTGAAGCGCAAGAAGAGCGCAAGGAGCTGGACAAAGTGGTGAGTACGCCTATCATTTTGGCCGAAGTGGTGGATATATAGTTGTGCTGGCTGAGTATCAGGAGACAGCTGTTCTGAAGGAGGGAGGGGGCGGCCTGCAACGGCTCACTGTGATGAAATGGCTGCTTTTAAAGCCGGTATAATAGATTTTGACCTTGGATTGAGAGCTAGTTACATCATTGAAGCCCCTGATCCTGGGGTAGCGGAGAGCGCCCTGGAAAGGTGGCTTGAGGGGAAAACATGGAAGCTTTCTTTCCTGAAAAGAGTGGGCGGGGCCGGATTTTGCCCTGATCTGATAGTGGAAGAGGTGACACGGGTGTGCCCCATGTGCAGCAGCAGCTTTGTCATACGCATACCCCTGCATATCGGAGACGGCCCCCGGACTATTTGTCTGGGATGCGGTAGGAATTTCGGTGCTGTTTTCACCGGACCGGGGCAGTCGCATTGCGCCCTTGGCCGAGGTTCTTGAACGGAGCGGCACTGTTGCTGGCGGTAGCGCTTTAAGCAAGCCACATTTGTCGTTGCACGGTGTTTGACCTGTTTCCATCGCCAGTTGGTATGGTTATGGCCGAAGATGAAACGCAGGCCGCGCGGGAATGCGACGTTCCGGTGCGTGGCCTTTTAGCCCCCTAAAGATAGTTTTTGGAAGGGAGGTGCGGGAGCGGACGTATTAACGTTCGCTCCGTACAATGCGCAAGCTGAGCGCAAAAGAATGGTGGGAAGAGCTGCAGGGAATTTCGTATGTTCCCACGCAGCAAATTTGTGCGGCTTTGTCGCTGGCTCAGGTACTCGAGAAGCCGATACTGGTCGAGGGGCCGCCCGGGGCGGGCAAGACAAGCCTGGCAAAGGCCGCAGCCAGAGTGCTGGGGGCCAAGCTGGTGCGGCTCCAGTGTTATGAAGGGATAGACGCGTCTAGGGCTTTGTACGAATACAACTATGGTAAGCAGCTGCTCTACCTGAACGCCCTGCGGGACCGGGTGTCGCAGGTCCTTAACGGCACAAAGAGCTTGGCAGAAGCTGTAGACGTGCTTGACCGCGAGGCCCCTTTCTGGGGAGAGGAGTTTCTTGTGCGGCGGCCTGTTCTGGAAGCACTGGCACCGGTGGACGGCAAGCCCCGTGTGCTGCTCGTGGACGAAGTTGACCGGTCAGACAGGGAGTTCGAAGCCCTGCTGCTGGAAGCTCTGTCCGACTGGGCAGTATCGATACCCGAGTTTGGAACGATTGTTGCCCGTGAAAAACCCCTGGTGCTGCTAACGTCTAACAGGACCCGGGACCTGTCGGATGCGTTGCGCCGCAGGTGCCTCTATCTTTGGCTCGATCTTCCTGACAGAGAGAGGGAAACGAAAATTATTAGGGCACAAGTGCCGGGGGCCAGCGAGCGCTTTGCCCGGAAAGTAGCTGAATTCCTGGCGGAATACAGGAAGGCTTCCCCGAAGCACGTGCCCTCTGTAGCTGAGGCTATAGAGCTCGCCGCCGCCCTTCTGGCCACGTCGGGCGAAGAATTCGGTGCCAGTGAGATAGAAGCCGCGCTGGCGGTGTTTGCTAAGAACAAAGACGATGTGCGGCTGGGTGTCCGTGCCGCCGAGAAGCTGTTTAAGGACAGCGGCGAAAGAGAAGAAAGGGGTGCGGAGAGTGCTTAAAAACGATACCCTGTTGCGGTCGATTATAGGTTTTGGCGAGTATGCCAGGAAAAAGGGGCTTAGGGTGAGTACTGCTGAGGTAAGTGATGCTGTAGCCGGTCTGGCTGCCTTAGGGCCGATGTCTCTTACGGGGTTGCGAGAGGCTCTCCAGCTCTGCATGGTAAAGAGTGTCGGGGACTTTGAGAAGTTTAACGAGGCATTTGACGAGTATTTTCTGGGGCTCAGACCTGACGTAGTCGCCACTGTTGCCGTTATGTCCTTGGAAGGGCAAGGGAGGCGTGCGGGCGGGCGGCGGAAGGAACCGCCGCCGGGCCGCACGGAACAGAAAGCGGTTGAGGAGGATGGCGCCAGCAATAAAAGTTTTGAGGCCGTGGGTACGCCTGTCGGGGCGGTTCCGGCGTGGGCATCAGCGCTAGCGTCGGGTAAAGGTGGCTCCATTCCGGAATCGCTCAAGCTTTACCTTGCGGGCCAGGTGTTTTCGGCCGCATCTGAGCTGGTGCGTGACCCGTTAAGCGATGCAGATCGCAGGGATATTGTGGTAGCCGTAAGCAGGTTGGCTGTAGAGAAGCTGTTGTGCGAAAGTGACCTCCCGGCGGTAGAGGACGCCCTACGGGGGTTTATAAAGCTGGCCTCGGCGGTAGAAAAGGCGCGGTGTAAGTATAAGACCCGCAAGAACAGCTGGTCGGATTTTAGTGCATTGGGCCGAACTCCTTTTAATGGTTTGGCTACCGAACTGGTGGGCATCCCACCTGACCTGCTTGATGCGCGGTTGGAGCGGCTTGATAGGGCACGGCTTGCCCTGCTAACGGAGGAGATTAGCCGAGCTGCCGCCGCCCTCAAGCCGCTCATCGGCGGGCTGCCCGGGCCGGCGAACCGGAGGCGGGTACTGGATTACAGGAAGACACTGCGTGCTAGCCTGGCTACGTTTGGCGAGCCTTTCAGGCTCTGCCGTTCGGCTAGACGCCGGCGGCTGCGAAGGCTGGTGACGGTCTGCGACGTGTCCGGGTCGGTCAAAGAAGTCACCGGGCTTTTTCTGGCATTTATGTATGGCCTTCACCAGGCGTTCGGTGGGCGGGTGAGGCACTTCGTGTTCGTGTCTGAGGTCGACGAAGTGACCGGATATTTTTCTCTGCCCACCTACGGGGAGTGCTTTGACAGGGTTGTCAGTGCAGCCGCCGTAGACTACAGGGGCTACTCCAACTACGGGAAGATGCTGAAATCTCTGTGGGGGAGGTACCGGGACGCGTTCGACCACGAGACGGTAGTGCTGTTTCTTGGGGACGCGCGGACGAACAGGTACGACCCGGAGGTCGGCATTCTGGAGGAGATTTCTGCTGTGGTCAAGAGGACCTTCTTTCTCAACCCCGAAGACCCGAGAGAGTGGTATACAGGAGATTCGGCGGTTGCCGTGTACAGGGCTGCGGCTGAGTTTGTGGACATCAGCAGGTTCCGGAAGCTCCTGGAATTTATCAGCAGACTACCGGGGGTGGTGGTGGCGTGCTGACCAAGGGCGACAGCCCGGCGGTCAGGGAGGCCTTTCGGCTCGCCCTCGAAAGGGCCGGATTCGGTCCGGCAAGGCCGGAAAGCCTGAGCCGCATCCGGGTGAGCAGCCAGAAAAACATCGTGCTGGACGACAAGCTGCTGGTGGGGCGTGAACTGCTGGAACGCTGTGGCGTTGGATCCGCAGAAGGACTGCGGGAACTGCTTTCGCGCCTCGCCCCCACTGCGGCGGCATGGTTGAAGCGGGTTCTGGATGGTGCGCCGGGGCAGGTTGCAGTAATGCCGTTGACTGAGCTGGACTTTCTGGGGTACGAAGCTTCAGGAGAGGAGAGACCTCTGGGGGCGTTTGTGGAGGCATTTAAAAAGCACCACGAATGGTATTCGTCCGAGCTGCGCTGCCTGCTGGAGGCACGGTTTGCCGGCATTGTTCCTGAAAGAAGTTCCGGGGCCGTTTCCAGGGCGCTCTGCGAGGTGTCTCGGGAGGAGTATGTGGCTGTGCGTACCGTGGGGGGAGCATGGGTTTTCCGGTGTCCATGCGGTGTGTCAGCCGTTGTTTCCTCTCAGGGGCACGTCCAGGTTGACAAGCGCGGCGTAGCCCAGTTGGAACAGGACAAGGCCACTATAGTAAACCTCGCTAAGTCCGTATGGGCAGAAAAGCTCAGCAGGGATGGCATTGTAGACAGCGCACAGAGGTGTTTAGAAAGAGTTCGGGAAAGCTTAGCAGGTTACTTTTATCCGGCAGCTGTTGCGAAGAAGGTGTCTGAGCTGGAGGCGCTGGTCCGGAACCTGAGAGCGGGCAACTTAGTTGTACGGGGTGAAGTTCTTGCTGTTCCCGGGCCTCAGCCGCCTGTGCGTGTATATGAAGTGAAAGATTACCTTTGTTCGACTCTGGAAGAGATACTGAATGCGCCCAAAGTTCCCGCTGGTGAAATACAAGGGGTTCTGCGTCAGGCGTGGGAAAACTCAGGAAAGGAGTTATGGGAGGAGGTGCGTTCCAGGTGGGAAGCCCTCCCGGAGCTCTGCAAAATTATGCCTCTGGTGAAGAACGCGTACGGGGAGGCTGCGGCTTTCGCGGAGCAGTGGGAGAAAGGAAACCTTGCGCTCCAAGACGGGGCGGTCTTAATGGGCGGCAGGCGGATCGCGCCGCCTTACGGAGACAATGCTCTGGCGGAACTGAAGCAGTTGAAGCAGCGGTTTGAATTCCAGGCTTCACAGGCTGTATCACCACAGGCCTCGGATATAATAGAAGCAGCCCTCAGGTTTTTTATGCGGCACCCGAACCAGGTTGGCGCTACCACTGCAGCTGCCATACTCACGGGCAGCAGGGCGCAAAAGATAGTCAAGGAGGGCTACACTAAGCTGCCGGAATATGGCCTGTTAAAAAGCAGGTGTTCCCAGCGGAAGGTTGTGGAGGTAATTTCGTGGCTTACGCGGCAGGGGCTTCTTCAGGTTACTTATAAGGGCTACTATGGGCTTCCCGTGCTGAAGGTGTCGGGGCCGGTAGCCGAACTGCTTAAGGAAAGCGGTGCGGTACTTACCACGACATATGTGGAGGAAGATGCGGTTCCTAAGGCTGCGTCAAGGAAGGACTGGGAGGTACTGGCGGAAATGGCTGGGCAGGGTGTGTTTGCGGCCCGCGCAGCACTGGCAACTGCGGCGGCCTTGTGGCCGTCAGGAAAGGCTGCGAGGCTGTGGAAGGAAGCTTCAGCGGAGTAGCGGTGGTTGGCCCCGGGCCGTTTGTGCCCGGGGCCTTTTTAATTTTAGCCTTGGGCGAAAATTTGCGCGGTGTGTTCCTACCAGATGCCAGTTTGTGGCAACAAGGGAAACCTGCAGACTATTTGTTATCAAGGAGGGGGAAGAAGATATGTCCCGCGACGGCACCAGTAAGGAAGACGCATCCTTATACTGGCTGGCGCTCCTGTCTGTTGTGTTAGGGCTCATTTTGGTATATTCGGCCTTTTTGAAGCTGGCGGGGGCGCCGGGAGACGTGATAACTGCCGGCCAGTCGTTCCTTTTGGCGCGGCTTGAAGGCCGGCCGTGGGCGCCCTACGAAATCAGGGCTGCAGTATACTTTGGTATGCTGATGCTCGTAGTGATGGCGGTCGTTACTGCGGTGGGCCCGCGCGTGCTGGCATTTTGGAAGCAGCAGAAAAGGCAGTCGCTACTCTTGAAACGCTACGCATCCCACCAGGGCTCCGCGGAATGGGGCAGCCTGGGAGAAGTGAAAAAGTTGCTGGGTAACGACGGTGTGATAATCGGGGGGCAGAAGGGGCTGGGCGGCTGGAAAGCAGTGCGCCTTTCTGCACGGTATTCGTTCGAGCACGTAGCGGTGATCGGTCCTACAGGTTGCGGTAAGAGTACGTGCTTCTTCATACCCAACCTTCTGGAACTGGCGCCGGGCGCATCAGCTGTGGTGACGGACCCGAAAGGAGAGTTGGAAGAGGTAACGGCTCCAGTCCTGCGAAAGAGGGGCTGGGATGTGTATACGTTTGCTCCCACGGAACCGGCTATCTCGTTGGGTTACGACCCGCTGCGCTGCGCCAGGGATGAAGTCGAAATCAGCGACATTGCTGATATTATACTGAGGAACGGTTACGATCCGGAGGGACGCGGTACTGATACCCAATGGATAAACTTTAGCGCTCCGCTGTTCGAGGCAGTACTGTATGCCGCAAGGGAACTATTGGGCATCCGTGCTACGGTCAGGGAAGCCGTTACCATAGTGAGCGAGATGGACGAGGAGAAGCGTGCAGAGATTTTCAAGCAGGTGGGAGGCAGGGCTCTCAGCCGCTACTTAGCGTACCTGCAGAGCATCCAGTCTCCGGAGACCGCGGGTTCCATAC
The DNA here is from genome assembly GCF_900176005.1 of Thermanaeromonas toyohensis ToBE. Taxonomy (NCBI): domain Bacteria; kingdom Bacillati; phylum Bacillota; class Clostridia; order Neomoorellales; family Neomoorellaceae; genus Thermanaeromonas; species Thermanaeromonas toyohensis. Next base: position 1,676,055 of record NZ_LT838272.1, read on the forward strand.
GAACCATCCTCACTGCTTCGGTGCGGGTGTTCGACCGGCCGGATGTCGCTGAAGTGGCGTGTAAAAGCAGCATCCTTGACTTCACGGTTCTCAGGGAAAAGCCTTCTGTCCTTTTTGTGCGGATACCGGAGCGCAGGGCGCACCTGTTGAAGCCGCTGACGGCGACCTTTTTCTGGCAGCTGCTCGAACACATTGCGGACGCACCGGGGAGGCCTGTATACTTCTTCTTAGACGAATTCCCAAACATCGGAAAGATACCGGGCTTTGCGAACATGGCGGCCACGCTGAGGTCCCGGGGAATAAGCCTGTGCATCGGGCTTCAGGGGGTTGAGCAGCTGGCCCGGGAGTATTCCGAGCAGGAACAGAAGGACATTTTGAACAACCTTAAGACCAAGATATACTTTCCCGGGGCATCGGGGGAGACGGGCCAGTATGCGAGCACGCTTGCGGGATATGCTACCGCCAGGGACAGGTACGGCGATACTGGCCAGAGGGTGGAACTTTTCAGCGCAGCCGAACTCCGGACGATACCAGAAGGGAAGATACTGGTGATGTCCCGCAACTTCCAGCCACTGCTCCTTGACGCCCTTCACTACTCGAGGCTGGGAGCAGTGAAAACGGGGGTGAGGGCGCCTTTGCGCTTCCGGTAGGGCGGGGGCGAGAGCAGGAGGAACCCCATAGGTACCAGTCTGGTAGGCTGGTTACGAAGCGGGCCGCGTTTACCGGCACCAGCGGCTCCAGAGGCGTCCAGTTTTTCGACAAATTTCCCCTTGAGTTTTGGCTTGAGCTGCGGTTAAGCTAGAAAATGTCGAAAAAATAGCGGAAAGGAAGGGCGAGGATGAGCATTGGTAAAACCCTCGTACAGATAGAAAGGATGCGGAGGAAGCTCATGGCGGTGGACCTAGCGGACACGGAGACGCTGCTGGCCATAAGCCAGAAGTTGGACGGGCTGGTTGTGCAGTATTACCGGGAAAAGCTACTGCACGCGAAGGAGTCGGCCAGCGTTGGCCCCACAGACAGGTGAGGCCACGGTGCGGCCAGGAAAGGAGATGAGGGCTGGTGCGTGAAGTACCGCGTCCGTTAACCGAGGAAGAAAGGGAGTGGTTGCGGCAGGCCCTGTCACTGCTCTCTACGGGAGAATATCTTGGCGGCGGCCGCTGGGTGGACGCTGAGACGGGGCAGGTCCTGCCCCTAGACCCTCCCATCGACCCGGAGCCCTATTTGGCACAGATTGAGCGGCTGCAGGTGGTAGACATGTGCCGCTGTGGCGACCCGGGCTGCCACACGGTGCGCTTTCAGCACTACCGGCCGGGGAAAAGCGTTGCCCTGGTTCACACAAATACGTTGGATGGGCGCCAGCTTATAGTATTTGTGGACGAAGAGACTGAGCTGCTGACAGAACTGGAAGTCATTTAACGTATGTTGAAGAGGGGTGCCGCCGCGTATTATTCTGATTTTTGGTTGGGAATTGGATGTGGAAATTCCACCACGTGAAGGGGGGAATAGCAAGTGAAGAAATGGTGGGGGAAGGCAGGACTTTTCGGAGTTACTCAGGTAGCAGTGTTACTCTTGTTGGTGGCACTATTTGCTCCGCCAGCGTCAGCAGGTTACGACCCGTGGTCGGACTGGCAGCAGGCCAGGGAGATTGAGGCCGGCGATCCGGCTGCTGCGGAAGCCCTTTACCGGCGGGCCGCTGCTTATTTCGAAGAGCAGGGCGACCTTATTAATGCCGGGCTGGCCTGGCAGAAAATATTTTACCTTTGTGAGCGCCAGGGGAAGCTCATTGAAGCGGGAGAAGCTTACGCTAGAGAGGCCACCCTTTTTGAGCGGGCGGGCAGGCCTGACTGGGCCTGGGGGGAGACGGCCCGGGGAGAAGCGCTGCGGCCAGTGGTGCGTCTCTTCTACCAGACAGAGACAGGGAACGTTCCTCCCTTGGCCAAGTTTGAGCCGCCCAGGGGTGCCTATTTAGGGCTTTACGAAGAGCGTGGGCAGGCCAGGCACGACTACAACCGGGTGAAAGATCTCTACGGTAGGCAGCACGCCCTTTTCTTAAGCTACGCGCATATCTATGGCCCGGGTGATGTATACCTACCCTGGGATACCATACATAAGGTGCGGGAGGTCCCGGGAGCCGGGCTGGTGCTTGCGCTGGAACCGAACTGCGGGCTGGACGGGTTGCGGGAAGAAGATATACTGGATATTGCTTGGCGCCTGGGAGAGTTAAACATACCGGTGTTCCTTCGCTTTGCCTCGGAAATGAACATGGAGGGGACCAACCAGTGGCACGGCGATCCCCAGAAATATGTTTTCTGGTTCAGGAAGGTCGCTTCCATTATGCGGGAGTTTGCTCCTAATGTAGCCATGGTCTGGAATCCCTTTGATATAGTCCAGCCGGAAGGGGTCAAGGCCAGCGCCCTTTCCTATTATCCGGGAGATGCTTACGTGGACTGGGTGGGCGTGAACTTTTACAGCGACTACTATTTGAGCGGTAGGGCAGACGAGCCCGGCGCAGGGATAGACCCGCTGCAGCGTCTGGACTACTGGTACCGCGTGTTTGCCGGCCGCAAGCCCCTTATGGTGGGAGAGTTCGGGATTGCCCATACCGCCCTCAAACCCTATCAGGAGGATGTAACGCGGTGGGCGGCCAACTATATCCGTAAGTTTTATAATACCTTGCCCCTGCTTTATCCCCGCGTTAAGGCGGTTGTGTATTTTGACCTTGATGAAAGTGACCCTCTCTACACCCAGGCTAAAGTGAGCGATTACCGGCTCAGCGACAAAGAAGAAGTGCTGAAGGCCTACCGGGAAGCCATAGCCAGCCCTTATTACTTAGAGCAGGTTGGCCAGAGCAGCACGGCTTCTTCTTACCGTGAGCTCAATGAAGGGGAGAAGCTGAACGGTGAAGTTATCCTTGGCGCTTATGCCAAGATTTACGACCCCTTTATCAGCAGCGTTGAATACTATCTTGACGGCAGGCTTATAGCCCGGACCAGCACCCCTCCCTACCTGGCCAGGTTTGATTTTAGCCGGGCCTATGGGCCAGTGTCTCTTGAAGTTAAGGTTTTTGACAGCCAGGGGAGGGAAGCCTTCAGCCGGGCCTACCTGGTAGAAGGTGGGGGTATCCCGGCGGCAGTTTTCACTTTGGGCGAGAAACAGTACATTTCGCGGGGTGAAACAAAAGAGATGGACGTGGCTCCCTTTACGCAGGAAGGCCGCACCTTTGTGCCCTTACGGTTTTTGGCGCAAGCGCTGGGAGTGCCTGGCGAAGGTATTTTTTGGGATGAGAAAGAGCGTCTCGTAAAGATTTCTTCCCAAGGCCACACCATAGTGCTACAGGTGGGCAGGAAGGAAATAGAAGTTGACGGGCGGGTAGAACCCATGGACGTGGCGCCCGTGGAGAGGCAGGGGCGCGTTTTCCTGCCGGCCCGTTATGTGGCGGAGGCTTTGGGATATGATGTAGGCTGGGTGGAGAAGAGGCAGCAGGTCGTAGTCAAGCTTACACAGTAACGACTCAAGGGGGTGGGCCTCTACGAGATGAGCGCCAAGAAAAATACCCTTCTCACCGGCCCGCCGGGTTGTGGCAAAACAACGGTCGTGCGGCGCCTGCTCGAGCTGCTGCCAGCAGGGGTCACGGCCGGGTTTTACACAGAGGAGATCAGGGAAGGCGGAAAGCGTACCGGGTTTGCGGCCCAGATCCTGGGAGGCCCAAGGATCATCCTTGCCCGCGCGTCTGGCACTGGCCGCTACCGTGTTGGCCGCTACACCGTGGAGGTTGCGGCTTTCGAAGAGATGGTCCTGCGGCCGCTCGCGGCGGCCCTGAAGGACCCGTCCAAGCGCTTCCTGGTAATCGACGAGATAGGCAAGATGGAGCTCCTCGCTCCTTCCTTTGCGGAGTTGGTCTTGGCCTGCCTGGACGGTCCACGGCCCCTCGTGGCTACGGTAATGCTCGCGCCGCACCCGTTTGTCGACCGGATCAAGGCCAGGCCGGATGTGGAGGTGATTGCGGTCGGCGTGGACAACCGTGACCAGTTGCCGATAGAACTGGCCGGCAAGCTGGTGGGGTTTGCGAGGTGTTGAATGGATTTGTCCGAATTTGGCCGGATAGCCAGCTAGCTGCCCCGGACGGTCCGGGTCCTCTCACTCAGGAGCCTTTTTATGACCGGCCTGATTCCAGGGCGTAGAATGGAGAGTGGAAGGGCGTGAGCGAAATGGGGATAATCGGCCACGTTCCGGGGGCTCTGCGCGAGAAGCTGGGCGAGGAGGCGACCCAAGAGCTCGTCGCCTTCCTGGACCAGACGGTGAAGGGGCTGCGGAAAAATATCAGTGAAACGAGCGCGGAGAGGATTGAGTGGCGGATAGCCGAGATCAAAGCGGAAATAGCCGAAGCCAAGACACAGATAATCAAACAGGTCGCCGCGGCGCAATCATGCCTGATGAGGGAGGTGTTGGCGCTCCTCGCTGGGGAGGCCGCCGTGGTGTACCCGCTCCTGAAAGCCTTGGCGAAGTGAACGCATTTCTCCCTGCGGCCCCACCTTCGGGCCGATTTTGATTTTTTCCGTAGGAAGTAAAAAAGCATGGTAAAAGCGGGTACCAGAGGTTATACTGGTTTTGAGGCCAAACAGAGGCGCACTGTGAGGTGGTCTGAGTGACAGAGGTGGTCCTGCGCATACCGGACGAAATACGGGAGGCCCTGGGGCCCCGCCGCGATCCGGCCAGGGAAATAATGAAGAGGCTCGCGGTCTCCCTCTACGCCGAGAGGAAGATATCCCTGGGCAAAGCGGTGGAGCTTTCGGGCACCAGTTATTCTTCCTTCCTGGAAGCCCTTGCCGACTTTGGGGTGGAGCTGGACTACGACGAGGAGGACCTGGTGAGCGACTTAGAAACCCTGGAGGGGTTGAGGTCCGTTGGTGGTGAGTGACGCTCCCGTTCTCATCGGCCTCAGCCGGATAGGATTCTTGTGGCTACTGAAAAGGCTGTGGGGTACGGTGGCGATACCGGAAGCCGTTTACCAGGAAGTGATGACGGGCTCCCCGGGGAGCGAGGAAGTGGTCAGGGCGGTCGAAGCGGGCTGGTTCCGGGTCGCAAAGATCCGGAAGGCAGCGTTAGAATTAATTCGGCTCATCGAAAGGGCCGGGAGTGAGCAAGAAGCGGCGTGATAGAGGCGCGAAGGCTAGGTCCGGCCCTTAAATATTGATCCAAAATGCTGGAAAAGATCAATGCTTTCAGGATATAATAGTGGCGGGAGGGATAGTGGTGGCTACGGTTGAGAGAATCCTTCACGAGATCAGGCGTCTCAGCAAGGAGGAGAAGGAAATACTGCTGAATGCTTTAGAGCGCGAAAGGGCGGAAGACGAAGCTGTCGAGAAATTCGAAAAGGCTGCTGGTTCCTGGGCTGACTTTGACGCCGATAGCTTTGTGGCTGAAGTCTATGCGCGGCGGCACGGAGAGGGAAGGGCGGTACCCGGGTGGTAGTCCATGCAAAATACCTAGTGGACACCGACTGGGCAGTATACTATCTCCGCGGCAGAGAACCTTATGTAACCAGGTTGAAGGTCTACCGTGAAGAACGGCTGAGCGTCAGCGTAGTTTCCCTGGCCGAGCTCTATGAAGGCGTGTTCCGGGCACCAGACCAGCAGGACAAAGAGAAAACGCTGAACGACTTTCTGGCGGGGTTGGTTGTGGTTGACGTAACCCGAGACGTAGCCCGCACCTTCGGGCGGCTCCGGGCAGAACTGCGAAGTAAGGGAATAACAGTAGCCGACATGGACCTTTTGATCGGGAGTACAGCAGTTTAATATGGGCTGGTCATCCTGACGGACAACCGCCAGCATTATGAGAAAATACCAGGGATCCGGCTGGTCGAAGTAGTGGGGGAATAAAAGTCTTTTAGGTCAGTAAAGACAATATCGGGGTTGGTCCCTTTAGCCGCAAAGTTGAGCGATAAGGCACGGGAAAGGGGCCGACCTTTTTGTTTGGTCGGTCTATACTTCCCTTATCGCTCCGCTCGGGCACGTATCAACGGCTTCCCTGACGCAATCCTCCAAGTCCTCGGGCACCTCATCTACAATCACACGAGAGGAGCCCTCATCGTCCCAGTCAAAAACTTCGGGGCACAGGTCTATGCAGGCCCCGCAGCCGGTGCAGAGGTCCTGGTCTACGTAGACTCTCACGGAAAAGTCCCTCCTCTAAGGGTCAAGCTCAGTAAGGATCGCCAATGGTAGCAGCCTATTGGCATGCTTAAGACATGGTAAGTTATAGCCTCATGAGATATTATACCGTCTGGAGAATGCGTTATAAATGCAAACTGCTGCAAACCCGCCCAATATGGTGCCAAAGAACTGGGAGGCAAGGAAACTCTGGGCACGCCGGGCGGTCAGGACGGCAGCATATTTGAGCAGTATCATAAGGAGTACGCATTTACACGCTGAGGCCACGGGGATACTGAGCCAAATATTCTGGTCCGTAAGCAGGCCGAAAGTCGCTACCAGGACTGTGTTGGCCGGTATCATAAGAGGCATTACGGCCCGGGCATCTAGCGATAAGGCTCCTTTTAGGAGTAGAAAGGGCTCCCTTTAGGAGTAGAAACCCGGGCCCCAGCGTCCCTGCAACAAGCCCGCCTGCGATACCCATGACCAAGGTGGCAAGAAGAAGTATAGTACTAAGCAGTGTGCTAGTGGCGAGTGGCGGTAACCCTAGCATAGGGACTTCAACACACGTTATCGCAAATAAGATAGTTAGCCCCAAAGCCTTAACAGTTCTACGCATATTTCTCAACCCTTCTGGCAGGTTCCCTTTTTATGGCAGAAATTAACCCTTTACGTACTAATATCCAAATACCTTACCAACCTGCTCAATACACATTCACGGCCCGCACACCTTGCACGGCCTGTACCTGGCGTTCAGGGCCTCCTCCCTGCTACCGAACTCCACCCGGTTGTGCGGCGCTATCTTCTGCGCCCAATCGCAGGTGGGAAGGTGGAAGATTTTCGACCTGGCATTGCCTATGTAGTGGCTGCCGCTGCCCTGCTTCCCGGCCCCGCCGCCCGGCGTCGGGACGGGTGCCGCTCCCCACAGCCCCTTGCCCTGCTCCCTGGCCTCCCGCTGGAACTTGACGAACATATCGGCGTACTTCACGTTGGGGGAGACGGTCATGACCTGGGCGTAGCCGTCCAGGAGGAGCCGGGCGTTGAACATCTTGGTCCGCACCTCTTCCTCGGAACCGGAGGAGGGCTGTTCCAGCCACACGTAGGCCAGCAGGCGGCCGTAGTTGTCCCTCTCCTGGACGTCGAGTTCAAGCCAGACCTTCTTCCCCGTGAGCTGCCTTTCGGTGTAGGCCTTCGCCTCCCTGCCATAGGGCTCCTCCTTTATGCCCAGGTCGGGGTGGCTTATCTCCGGGCAGTTGACGCCGAACATCCGCACCCGCTCGTCGCGGCCGTTGAGGTTCACGTGGACGGTGTCGCCGTCGGAGACGGAGGTGACGGTGGCTTGAACTGTGCGCACGGCGGCCGGGGCCGATGTGGGTAGCGCTTGCTGCGTCTGGGTGGGGGCTTGGGCGGCAGGTTGCTCTTGGAGCGCCTGCGCCTTGTCGGGGGCGGCTTGGGGCAGTACTCCCGACGCACAGCCTGAGAGCGCCCCCAGCGCGAGGACCATCAGGGCGACGGCAAGGTGGGTGAACCTTAACGGGGTCAGTCGGCTACGCAGGTTTACTCACTCCCCCGTGCTACCAGATAGGCCCGCAATAAGACTCGGAATGGCGGACCCGAGTTTGGAGCTCGAGATGTAACGAACCAATAATGGGTAACTCTTTCTAGGATACTCTTTGGATCGTCGAGCCAGTATAACCTATACCCTCCACGTAGCCGGAGCAGGCTATCAGGGTAGCCAAGAAACGGTAGATCGCTACGTGCACCTCTGGTGCCACTCTCAGCCCCCAATATTTTTACTTGTGAATTTCGGTCTGAACAGTCGGGCGCAAGGTAACTAGTTTGGGGCTTTGGTAGAGGTGCGGTGTACCCAGACCTTGTCAGAGACGCGTTTCCACTCAGAAGAGCGCTGGTCCAGAAAGCTCCCAATTTCTCCTCCCAGCACTGTATCGGCACCCGGGTGTGTCGGGCGTGCCCCGGTCTCCCTGACAATGTCGCGGAGGGCTTCCGGCACATCGATTACCGGGCAAGGGCGGAGGTAGTTCTCGGAGAAAGGTTGCCTCTTCTGGTAGGCCATGAACAACGGAGAACTTAAAACTTCCTTAAGGGACTTTTCTCTGATGTTGTCCACCGCGAAATGCACGAAGGCACACGGTTCTACATCCCCGCGAGCATTAATGTGGAAGTAGCTCTTGCCTCCGGCTATGCACCCGCAGGTGAGTTCCCCGTCGTTCCAGAAGTCGATAATCTGAATGGGCTTGTGGGTACGTAGGTACCTGAAGCGCTTATAGAGCCAAGCGCGCTGTTCCGGAGTGATCATCAAGCTCACGTCAGGGTCGCGGCCAATGGGGATGTAGTGGAAAGACCACAGGTACTTAACTCCTTTGGTGATGAGAAACTCGATAAAGGCTTCGCTTGCTACCTCTTCGATGTTGTCCTTGGTCACCGTTACTGAAGCACCGAATAGGACCCCGCGCTCTTGCAGGCGATCCATAGCGGCACATATCTTTCCAAAGACGCCCTTTCCGCGCCGGGCATCGGTAAGTTCTTCGAATCCCTCAAGGCTGATGGCTGGAGAGATATTTCCAAGTTCCTGCAGGCGTTCGGCAACTTCGTCCGTGATCCGCGTCCCGTTGGTGTACATCATAAAGGCAACGTCATTGTGCTTTTCAGCAAGTTCGAAGAGGTGGGGGTAAAGGAGGGGTTCACCCCCCGAAAGGACGAAGGTGTAAATCCCGAGCTCTTTAGCTTCGCGAATGATCCGGTCAAAAAGTTCGGGCTCAAGCTGGTCGTGCTTGGCATATTCTCCGGCCCAGCACCCAGTGCACTTCAGGTTGCAGGCACTTGTGGGGTCGATAAGGATGGTAAAAGGAATGTGTATGCCTTCCTTTTCCTTGACCTGTTGTCGCCGCGCGGCCCCGACAAGCAGGCTGTTGACCACCACGTTGCACACCATCTTATGGCGCATTCCCCGGTCAATCTCGGAAAACATCTTGTTGAGGTACTCGTGGACAACTGCGTCGTTTTCGTAGACCTCCTTTAGTTTCCTGATTTGCTCCTTGTAGTTTGGGTCGCGCGTAAGGAGCTCGAGAACCTGAAGAAAGCGGGGAATGTTCGCTTTGGGGTCACCTTCGAGATAGTTTAAGACTTGCTCGAGAAGCTTCTCCCCCACAAACCTCTTGGCGAACTCCAAATTAAGGCGCAGAGGCATATTTTTAACCCCCTTCCTTAATTTAATGGTTTAAAATAGGCTTCAGGGTTGACCGTTAGCTTGGCTCCATACCAGAGACGTCGCCAATGACTTAAAGAAATTTTTCCAAGTAGAAGCTGTTTTAGTGCCCACCAAACCGTAAATAGGACATTAGAGGGTTTTAGATAGGCTGAACGATATAAATTGACCAGTTCCTGGTAGAACCGGGGTAGGGGGAGTTTGGTAGGCAGTACAGCGTGTAAGAGATCGTATAGCTCATAGTTGAAAGTTGTTATGTGTTCCTTTACTTTTTCGAAGAGCTCGGTACCGGGTAAAGGGGTTAACACACTAAAGTAAGGTTGGCTTATGCGTAAGCGCTTGACATATTCAGCGAGTTTTTTAAAGTCGGTTTCATTAAACTGTGGGTCTACAATAAAAGAGGCATACACCCCAATGTTAAGGGATTGCAATACCTTCAGGGCCCGTTCATTGTTTTCTACGGTGTTTCGCTTTCCTACATTTTCTAAGTCTTGATTTTCTGTTTTTTCGAATCCTATAAAAACCTGGTCTAGACCTACCTCTTTTAGCTTAGCAATTAAGTCCGCATGGGCGACGATAGTATCGCTTCGGGCCTGGATAATGAAACGCCTCCGGGGGAGCCGTTTTTGTTTAATAAGGGCTATAATACGCAGTACCCGGGGAATATCTGCCAGAAAATTATCATCGGTGAAGAGGACATCTCCAGGAGGAAGCTGGGCTAGCTCTTCTACCACTCGCTCTGGTGACATGGTTCTGAACCTTCCACGGTTAAAACGCCAAACGCTACAGAAATTACACCGGTAAGGGCAACCCCTAGAGGTCTCTACTGTAATTACCGGGCGCCGGAAACCTAAAAAATAGTGCGGACGATAGGGGGCTGTGAGATCACGGCGGGGGAAGGGTACTTGGTCCAAATTTGTCAACAATGGCCTGATACCGGTAAAGACCTGGCCGTCAGGATAGTTTAATACCAAGCCGCGCACCTGGGACAAATCTTGCCCGCCCTCTAGGGCAGAGATCAGTTCTGGTGTAGTGGTTTCGCCTTCTCCTATTACTAACGCATCTATTGCAGGGTGGAAGAAAGCCTCGGGAGTAAGGGAAGCATGGTGTCCCCCTACGAAAATGAAAAACTTTGGATTGATCTGGCGCAGCGCTTGGGCTAAATTTAGCACACGGTATGTATCTACGGCGAAGGAACAGCTTATCCCTATAGCCTGGGGGTTGAATTCTTTTACTGCGTTAACCGGCAATTCTCCTTCGAGCAAGTCTAAAAGTTTGACCTGGTGATGGGCACTTGTTAAGGCACCTGCTACAATTTCCAGTCCTAAGGGTTCAACGCAGATGGTGCTTTGGAATCCCAGACCTCCCTTGGGGCGAGGTTGTAGCAACAGCACGCGCATGATAGTTTCCCCTTTCCACTATTTTAAAAAGAAGGGCCCCGATGGTAGGCCCTTCTTTTTAACACACTTTATTCCCTGTTGCTCGCCGTTTTGGGCTCTCCCGTAGGGGTAAAATATTTGCGCGAAAAGGCCAGAGCCACATTGACCAGGCCGATCATTACCGGTACCTCAATTAAGGGGCCGATTACCGCGGCAAAGGCCTGGCCGGAGTTGATGCCGAAGACGGCCACGGCTACGGCTATGGCCAGCTCAAAGTTGTTGCTGGCTGCTGTAAAGGAGAGGGTAGTGGTCTGGGCATAATTTATTCCTAACCGCATGCTCAAGAAAAAGGATATCAAGAACATCACTACAAAGTAGGCGATAAGGGGTATGGCTACCCGCACGACATCCATGGGAAGGCTAACAATATAATTGCCCTTCAAGGAGAACATGACCACAATAGTGAAGAGCAAAGCTATTAGAGCCAAGGGGCTTACTTTAGGCACAAAAACTTTTTCGTACCACTCTTTGCCCTTAGCAGGTAAAAGTATCCTCCGGGTAAGAAAGCCGGCCACAAAGGGGATGCCAAGATAAATAGCTACACTGGTGGCTACTTCTCCAATGGACACCTGCACCCGCATACCCTTAAGCCCTATGAGGGTAGGCAATACGGTAATGAAGATATAAGCATATATAGAGTAAAACACGACCTGGAAGATGGAATTGAGGGCCACCAGGGCGGCCGCATATTCACTGTCGCCATTGGCTAGGCTGTTCCATACAATGACCATGGCGATGCAGCGGGCAAGGCCTATAAGAATAAGCCCTACCATATACTCAGGATAGTTCCGGAGAAAGATTATGGCCAGGATGAACATCAGAATAGGGCCGATTACCCAGTTTTGGATGAGGGAGAGGGCTAACACCTTGGAGTTCTTAAAAACTTTGCCCATCTCCTCATATTTTACTTTGGCTAAGGGAGGGTACATCATAACAATCAGGCCTATGGCTATGGGGATGGAAGTGGTTCCAATAGAAAGCTTATCCAGGGCCGTAGCCACCCCTGGCACAAAATAACCCAAGCCTACACCGAAAGCCATGGCCAGGAAAATCCATAGAGTAAGGAAGCGGTCCAGCAAGGAAAGGCGTGCTGCAGCTTGGCCGTTGGGCATAACCAGTTTTGACCTCCCTTTCTAGGTTACTATTTTGGCTGCTGGTGCTTTTCTAGATAGCACGCTGCTTTTCATATATTGCTTTTTCACTCGGATTACAGTTAGTTTTTTATTCTTGTCTTCTTACCGGCCGGCAATTAACTTTGGGGTTTTGCTTTAGCTTTTCAACTTGGAGCTTTTCCTGTTCCAACCCCTTTTTGTCCTGTAAAGGAGAAAACAGATAGGAGGAAAAATCTTGCAGAAACCTCTCCAGGAACTCCCTTCTCAAGGAATAAAATACCCACTGGCCTATCTTTTCTTCCTCTACCAGGCCAGCCTCTTTAAGAACACGCAGATGCTGGGAGATAGCTGGCTGAGAAACATTGAAGATTTCCTCCAGCTCGCATACACAGAACTCCTGCTCGGCCAAAAGGGCGACGATTTTTAAGCGCAGGCTTTGGCCCAGGGCCTTAAATATTTTTTCAGCTTCTTTTATTTCCAAGCATTGCTTCACCTCCTGAACATTTGGTCCTATTTGCAGTTGGTTGCGCATAATCATTTGCTTATATATTATTTTACCTTTGAATTTCTGTCAAGGAATTGTTGGGGATGGTTACAAAAAGGTTGACACCCGAGGGTGTTTGTTTTAAAATTTAAATTGCAATATAGCAATATAGTAATATAAAGAGCCAATTCTATTGCGTTACCGTGTATTTCACCGTATTTCAAATTACACCGCTTAAGGAGAGTGAAGGCGTGGAACGGCTAATCGAATATCTCAAAGTCCTGGCAGATCCCACGCGCATGAAAATAATTAAATTCCTTTTAGAGCGCGACATGTACGTTTGTGAATTGGTGGCGGTGATGGATATCGCCCAACCCACTGTATCCCAGCATCTAAGGAGATTAAAAGCGGTGGGACTGGCGGAGGAAAAGAAAGAAGGCCAGCGCGTCCGTTACCGGGTGAATAAGGAGGTGTTGGCTGAATGCCAGAGGGAACTAGAGATATTTTTGGCTACTCCCATCAAAGATATCCCCCAAATGAAAGAAGAGTGGGAGCGCTTTGAAGCCCTCGTAGCCAGCGGGAAAGTATTGAGTTCTTGTCCACCGCCTATAGAAGATACCCATAACGACTTAGCTTAGTTCAAATTTGGTACAGCTTTTTTAAAGCTAATTTAAAAGGAGATGTTCTTCCTATGAGCAAGCAAATTAAGCTGCTCTTAATTTTAGCCGTATTTCTAGCAGCCTACTTTCTCCCCTTCCACCATCCCAGGATGCAGAGCGCCATCCTAGAAGCTTTTTACATGCTACAGGAATATGCTAGGGAGCACGTGCTCTTCTGCCTGGTACCTGCCCTCTTTATCGCGGGGGCTATGAGCAACTTCCTTTCTTCCCAGGCCGTAATGAAGTATCTGGGCCCAGACAGCCCCAAGGTGACGGCCTACGGAGTAGGAGCGGTTTCCGGGGCCATACTGGCTGTCTGTTCCTGCACTGTACTGCCTCTATTTATGGGTATTTACAAGCGGGGAGCGGGCTTAGGACCAGCCATAGCTTTCCTTTACTCCGGCCCAGCCATCAATGTACTGGCCATTATCCTTTCGGCCCGGGTTCTGGGCTGGCAAATAGGGCTGGCCAGGGCCCTGGGAGCGGTCCTGTTTTCGGTAGTTATAGGCCTTATTATGGCCCTTCTCTTTAGAGGAGAAGAGCAGGAGAGGACCAAAGGATTGCTCATGCCTGAAGGTGAAGGCGAACCAAGGCGGACTTTAGGCCAGACTACGCTGTACTTCCTGGTCCTGGTGTTGATACTCGTCTTTGCCGCTTGGGGTAAGCCTGCGGAGAAGGTAGGTTTCTGGTATGCCGTGTACAGCGTAAAGTGGTATCTGGTGATCGGCCTGCTCATAGCCCTGGCCCTGATATTGCGGGCCTGGTTTACGCGGGAAGAATTAGCCGCCTGGGTGGATTCCACCTGGGATTTCAGCATTAAGATTTTACCCCTTCTCTTTGGAGGGGTACTGGTGGCCGGATTTCTCATGGGCAGACCCGGCGTGGATACAGGGATAATCCCGGCCAAGTATATTTCCATGGTGGTGGGGGGCAACGGGCTTTTAGCCAACTTTACTGCCTCCCTTGTAGGAGCGTTTATGTACTTTGCCACTCTAACGGAAGTACCCATTGTACAGGGGCTTCTGGGCTCTGGCATGGGCCAGGGGCCTGCTCTAGCCCTGCTTCTTGCAGGGCCGGCTTTAAGTTTGCCCAATATGCTGGTTATCAACAGCGTCCTGGGCTTTAAGAAAACCTTCGCTTATGTTTCTCTGGTAGTCATAATGGCCACCCTAACGGGCATGGTATTTGGAGCGCTGGTCGGCTAAAGGAGTAAAAAATTTGCTTGGGGGAGGTCAGAGGATTTATGTCCGTGTCCTTGAGGGAATTAGCGCAAAAGATGGTGGACATTTTGGGATTAAAAACTCAACCTGTAGCGGTTAAGTTTTGTGAAAGGACGTATGGGGATCATTTAGAGCAGAGGAAGATGCGCTACTGCCAGGCTTTGATGCTGGCCAGGCACGGAGAAGAGGTTGTTTTGACGGCGGAAAACATCGCCTGTCCGGCAGCCGCGGCAGCCTTCGGCTTCAAACCTTTGCCGGAAAAGATTGCCGAAGGTGACATGCTAGCTAACCTGGGACTGTTCGCCCAGCCCGCTGCAGCCAAGTATACCATGTCCCTTATGCCGAGACTAGAGAGGGGCAAATATCAGGCTGTGCGCCTGCTCCCCCTTTCCCAGGCAGAAGGTGTGGTGCCGGATGTAGTGGTGGTAGAAGGGCTACCGGAACAGCTTATGTGGATTATCCTGGCTTCTGTCTTTAATACTGGTGGCAGGCTAAACTTTGAAACCGGGGTCTTCCAGGCCACCTGTGTTGACGCCACGGTAGTTCCCTTTATGAAACAAAAGGTGAATGCCTGTTTTGGCTGCTATGGGTGCCGGGAGGCGAGCGACATTGACCTATCAGAAACCGTTATGGGGTTTCCTGGGGGTATACTCGAGGAGGTGGTAGATTCTTTAAGCAGACTGGCGGCCAAAGCTCTGCCTAGAGCCAGAGGTAAGTCCGTGTATAAGGGTTTCGTAGGGCAACAATAGTAAAATAGTAAAAATGATACAGGGAAGGGAGCGTTACTTATGGGTCCCGGTGAAATGAATCTCGAACAGGTATTGCAGAAGATGCAGGAGAAATTGGGCGGCGATCCCTATCCTATGCGCTTGCTCAGCCAGCTGGTACCTCAGGGAGTAATGGACCAGGCCAGGTCAAGCCAATTTGTTGAAACCTTGCCTGCTATTCCCATAAAGTATAAAATGTTGATGTACGTAACTGCTGCGGCAGCCTTGGGTTCGGAGTATTGCACTAAGGTTTATGCCCAGCGGGCCATGAGGGAAGGGGCTACCGTCCAGGAGATTATGGAGGCTGTCTTGATTGCTCGCTTTGTCAGCGCTTCTACCGTATTTGCTACCGCCATTCCTACCATGGAAATGCTTTTAAATTCAACTCCCAAAGAAGGAGGGGACGTTAAATAATGGAAATCAAGGTCTTAGGTCCGGGTTGCGCCCGGTGTAAGGCGCTGGAACAAAATGTTATAAACGCTCTGGCCGAAATGGGTGTTGCGGCTGACGTGGAAAAGGTAACTGACATCAACAAGATCACTGATTATGGGGTCATGATGACACCCGGGCTGGTCATCAACGGCAAAGTTAAAGTCTTCGGCCGGGTGCCTGACAAAGAGGAGATTAAGAAGTGGGTCCAGGAGGAAATGAGCTAAAGGAGTGGGGTGTATGGCGGAAAAGTGCACCTGCGACCCGGCAGAAATTATGATTTTCCCTTGCGCCGGAGGGTCGAATGTAGGGCAGCTGGCCAACCAGGCGGCGGTAAAGCTGGACCAAGAAGGAGTAGGCAAGCTTTTTTGCTTGGCCGGCCTCGGGGGTCATGTGCAGAGCATTGTGGAATCCACCAAAGTGGCCAAAAGGATCGTAGTTATTGACGGCTGTCCCATAGCTTGTGCTAAAGCTACAGTAGAACATGCTGGCTTTCCGGTGACCGACTATGTTATGGTGACCAAATTGGGAGTTAAAAAACACCACGATTTTGTCTGGACGGATGAAGAAATTGAGCGCGTGGTAAAAGCGGTGAAGGAATCCCTGGGGTATTAGTTTTAAGGCCACGGGTAGGAGATATTTGCCCGTGGCCTTCTTAAAAAGAGGAGAAGGGGTTTATTTATGGGTATCTATCTGGATAATGCCGCCACTTCTTTCCCTAAGCCTGAGAGAGTATATAAGGCCATAGATGATTATTTGCGCCATACAGGGGTCAGTGCTGGGAGAGGAGCCTATAAGCTTGCTTTGGAGGCTGATAGAATTGTATATGAGGCCCGCTCTCATTTAGGCCGCCTGTTCAACATAAAAGATGTAAGCCGCATAGTGTTTACCTTTAACGTTACTGAAGCCTTAAACCTGGCCATAAAGGGATTGCTTAAAGAGGGGGATCACGTTATAACTACTTCGATGGAGCATAATGCCGTCTGGCGGCCTTTAAAAAGGCTTGAGCGGGAAAGAGGAATTAAAATAACTGCCCTCCCTTGTCCTCAAGGAGGCTCTTTTCGTTTGCGCGATTTACAGGAATCTATCCGGCCAGAGACCAAAATGATAGTCATGCTCCATGCTTCCAATGTTACCGGCGCTTTGATGCCGGTGGAGGAAGTAGGGAAAATAGCGCGCAAGAAGGGTATACCTTTTCTGGTGGATGCTGCCCAGACAGCAGGGGCCTACCCCATTGATGTGGAGGCCATGAATATCGATCTTTTAGCCTTTACTGGTCACAAAGGGTTAATGGGACCTCAAGGGACAGGCGGTTTATATATCAGGGAAGGCTTTGAGCCGGAGCCCCTTATCGAGGGAGGGACAGGAAGCGAGTCTATCTTAGAAGAGCAGCCCCGGGTTTTGCCTGACAGATATGAGGCAGGTACGCAGAATGTGGCGGGGCTAGCGGGCCTGAAAGCGGCGGTGAAATTTTTGCTGGAGACTGGCGTGGAAAACATCCGGAAAAAAGAGCTAGAGCTTCTCGGTTATCTGCAGGAAGGCTTAAAAAGAATACCCGGCTTAGAAATTTATGGCCCTCCTGATGTTACCTCCAAGGTTGGTGTAGTGTCTTTTAATTTAACTTCTGTGAGTGCTGGTGAAGTAGCTTATGTGCTAGACGAGGTTTATGGGATCATGGTAAGATCTGGGCTGCACTGCGCACCTTGCGCTCACCGCAGTATAGGCACTTTAGAACGGGGGGCAGTCCGGGTAAGCCTGGGTTATTTTAACACCCGGGACGATATTGATACCCTTCTAGCGGCCCTGCGAGATATTTCTGGACGTTTAAGAGGGTGATAGTTTAATGAGCAAAGTATTTATAGTGTTGGATGAAGAGGAGCAAGTGAAACTTGAGAGGATATGCCTGGATAAAGATAGGGAAGAGGCCTTAGAGTTTATTTTAAAGCACGTGGCTCAAAAGCTTAAGAAGCCGATGCCCTGTCTGGCGGGGCAGCTGATGCGGCCCGAGAGGTGAAACTATGTACTTACAAGATATACGTATAATCTACATGGAGCCCTGCCTGGCTGACCCGGAGAAGATACGCCTAAAGGCCCGCTTCTCCCGCGATATCCGCGAATTAATGCCCTATCTTAACGCGGTTATTCCCCACGCTGTTTATAATCCTGAAATCCATACATTAACCTTTACTAAGGAATTTCGCCTGCTGACAGTCTATCCCCAAGAGATGACTATAGCTAAAGCGCTTAATACTACCGATGCGTTTAAGACTCTGGATTGGTTTAAAGATTTAGTTAACGACACTTATGCCCGCCGGGACCAAATTGAACCCCTTTACACCCGGCGCCGGCGACCCACAGCCTTGGAGATATACAAATATCTCCCGGGTAAAAATTGCAAACAATGCGGTGAGCCCACTTGCCTGGCTTTTGCGGGTAAGATATTTATGGGGTACCGGTCCTTAGACGAATGTGGGCTTTTAGCCCGTGAAGAATATACTGTGTTGCGGGAGGCTTTAAGGCAATTAGTTGCGGGGGGTTAAGAACGTTGACATACTATCCCTAAGGGTCAGGGTTCGGCGCACTTCTTATTAGGATAGTTATCCCCAAATATCCCGTTATCTCTCCAGTTTTGCCCCCAATTTTTCGTCAGGCATGTATTCAAGTATTAAGCCTGACCCAATAGAGCTGCCTCTAAATTTTCGATTTCCCTCCAGTTCAAAAACCCTCTGTTGTGACAATAATAGCCATGAATGTTCCTTCTTTGCTTGGTGTAACTTAATAGATTCGCTCTAAAGAAGGGGGCTTTTCATTTTGGGGCGATTTCTTATGCCATTGACAGGAAGAATATATAGGGGTATAATGCATTGATGGAAGATACATTTTTCTGTCATCAAAGGGGGTGGGCGGTACGAAATACGACTCCGTAGAATACTGGACTAGCTTAATTAGGATGTGCCTTTCACGCTTCTTCATCCTCCACGCTTTGCACATGCGTCCCTTACACGGGTACGAAATAACCAAGCAGGTAGCCGCCTTGACCAGAGGATGCTGTGCCCCTACGGAAGGGAGCCTATATCCACTTTTGAGGGAATTTGTGGAGGCAGGAGTGGTGACTGTAGAGACGCAGGTAGTATCGGGACGCGAACGGAAAGTATATACCTTAACTCCCTTGGGAGAACGTGCCTATAGTGTGGCGGCTCGGGCGTGGGCGGAGGTGGCGTGCTATATATTAGAAGCAGTTAAAGCCCAAAGTTCAGAAATATGTGCTACAGGTAGCACGGGGAAACAAGAGGTGGGGGAAGAACGGCAGGTAGCATTATGACTTCCTGGAGGTGTTGTAGTATTGAGCGAACAGGTCAACAACCTGGTTACAGCATTGAGGTTCTTCATTCAGATTTCCCTTGAACTTGTAGTACTTTTTATTGGGATTACTTTCCTTGTCAGCCTCATCCTGCAGTACGTTTCTCCGGAAAGGGTACAGAGCGCTCTTAAGGGGAAACGGCTTGGCTTAGGGAACATCGTAGCCGCGGTATTTGGGGGAGTCACACCTTTTTGCTCCTGCTCTGCGGTTCCCATGCTGATGGGGCTACTTGAACTGGGTGTACCTTTCGGAGTGGCCATGTCGTTTTTAATAGCTTCTCCGCTGGGGGTCTTCAATCCGGTTGTACTCTCTCTCTTCGGTACTTTGCTGGGGCGGCGCGTCCTTGTGCTTTATATAGTTACCACCTTTATTGCGGCCGTTTTAGCGGGTATTATCCTGGATGCACTGGGCCTAGCGAAGTACGTAAAAGATGTGCGTATTATTGGTGCTCTGCAAAATTCTGAGAAGGGCGGACCTGTCACGTTGAAGGAGCGGATCAAAACGGCGGCGCAGAACGCTGTGGGGCTCTTTCGCCAGATGGTACCTTACCTGCTGGTAGGTGTGGCCATCGGTTCCTTTATCTACGGCTTCGTACCGGCGAGTTTTTTGGTCCGCATTGCTGGACCGCATAACCCATTTGCCATCCCAGTAGCTGCGGCAATAGGGGTTCCCTTATATGTCCGGACAGAAACCATGATTCCGGTGGGCTTTGCTATGATCCAGAAGGGCGTCAGTGTAGGTGCCATTATGGCCCTAACCATCGGAGGTGCGGGTGCCAGCATTCCCGAGCTGTCTATGCTGGCGGGAGTCTTTAAAAGAAGACTCTGGATCGCTTATATCATCACTATGTTCCTCATTGCCACAATAATTGGCTATCTCTTTAACTTCCTTGTTTCGGCGGGGTGAGGGTATGCCTTTATTTGAATTCCGGTGCAACGAGTGTCAGCATCAGTTTACGCTGCTTGTATCCAACGCTGAAAAAAGCAGTGCTGTATGTCCGAAGTGCGGGTCCGGAAACCTAAAGCAGCTTATAACACCATTTTCTACCGGAAAAGGGTTTCTAGGCCGCTTACTTGGAGGCAGTCGCGGATCAGGATGTTGCGGTTAACATTTACGCTGGAGGATTGTTGAAATAAACCAAAGTGGGGGGTGTTTTCCATGGCAGAAAAGAAAAAGGAAGGGAAGAGCAAGAGAGGCTTTTTAGGCGGATTGTTGGGAGGTGGCTGTTGCTGCAACATTAAAATAGTGCCCAAAGATGAAGTAAACAATCAGGATAAATCTGATGAGGCACAGAAAAAGTAGCCTCCCCAATGGAGGGCCCTAGCAAATCGGAGTTGTTCGTATGATTGCCCTACCATTTTAATCTATACTATAGCTTGCAGGTGCACTTTTCCGCTAAATGGTCGGGTTAAAATATTAGCCCGGCCTATTTTTTAGATTTTTAGAGTTATACAATACTTCCTTATACCTCACTCCCTCTTATTTTATATAGGTGTCTATCTTTTCTCTCCTGATAACCTGATAAGGTGAAAAGCTTGAGCATAGAAAACACAGGGTAACGCCTCAAGGTAATATCGCTTGCCTTGATAAAAGGAAACCTGAAAAGGCGGGGAAAGGTCTGCGTGATGCCTGCTAAGACTGTAGAAAGTCCTCAAGGCAACACGAGAGGTCCCTAGCAACCACCTCGGCGGGGCCGGTGTCGCAAGCCTGAAGTCCTACCTTTTTAAGGGAAGGGAAGAAGTTACTCTTCTGTCGAGCCCACAGTAATATCTGTATAAAATCCTTGCATAACACAACACATGTATGATACAATTATTCTGGGTGAGAGAATATGCAAGATGAATTACCAGTAGTCCGTCTGCACCAGTTACTAGCTGAACTAGCCCGAGCTATGCAGTTGCTGGAAAAAAGCGAAGTAGGTTGCTGCGGGATAACCCTTTCGCAGTGCCACCTGCTGCTGGAAGTCTCCCGCCGAAAGGAAGGGGAAACCTCCTTGAGCGAGCTGGCCGCAGCACTGGGGCTAGATTTAAGCACCGTCAGCCGGGTGGCCGACGGTTTGGTGCGCAGAGGGCTTTTAAAACGAGAAGCCGATCCCGGGGACCGCCGCCGGTTAGCATTGTTTTTAACGGACACCGGCCGGGAACTGGTGGAGGTTATCAACCGAGGCATGAACGAGTACGTCCATAGGATTTTAAGGCAGATACCCGCGGAAAAACGGCAGGTAGTCCTCGAGGGTTTAGACCTCCTTGTGGCAGCCGTAAAAAAACTAGAAGGGGGCTGTTGCCAGTGAGTGATTCTTTAAAAAAGACCGTAAAAGAAAGATATGCTGCGGCGGCCAGGATGGTACAAGCAGGCGAGATGGGAAGCTGCTGCACCGCGGGAGGATGCTTCGGGAGCTGTGACTATACCCCGGAGGAAACAAAAGGCCTGCCCCGCGAGTTGCTCAATGCCTCCCTTGGCTGCGGTAACCCCGTCGCTCTGGCAGATTTAAATGAGGGTGAAGTGGTCTTGGACCTCGGTAGCGGGGCCGGGCTGGATGTCCTGCTGAGTGCACGGCGGGTGGGACCGAAGGGGAAGGTATACGGCCTGGACATGACTGAGGAAATGTTAGCCCTGGCCGAAGAATACCGGCGCCGGAGCGGGCTGACCAACGTGGAGTTCTTAAAAGGCGATATAGAAAACATCCCCTTGCCGGACAATCACGTAGATGTAATCATCTCCAACTGTGTTATCAATCTGGCTGCGGATAAACCTAAAGTGTTTAAGGAAGCCTTCCGTGTTCTTAAACCCGGTGGGCGCTTTGCCGTTTTCGATATGGTCTGGAAGAAAGAGGTACCTACCCGTCTTAGGCAAAATGTTGAGCCTTCCCGTCTTGGGGAAAACGTTGACCTTTGGGCTGGCTGCATTGCCGGCGCCCTGACGGAGACGGAATACCGTCGCCTGCTGGAAGAAGCCGGTTTTATCAATGTAGAACTGCAAATAATCCGTGTCTTTGGCCGGTCTGATCTACCCAAAGGATTTCTAAGTTGTGAAATGGAAGAAGAGGTGGCATCCTATATTGACTCTCTAGCAAGCGCCTTTATTCGGGCACGTAAACCCGAGGGTAATCGGTTAACAGTTGGTGGTTGAGGCAATTCCAAGAACAATGACAGAAGGCGCCTGTCATTTGGTACATTATAGCCCTTTCAATTACTTTTACTAGTTGTCATGATTAGTTGTGCCTACCAGGCATGACCGGTTATGAGGAGTAAGAAACTTTTACAGGGGGAGGTTTTTTCTTAAATGAAGGATAAACTTATGGAGCCTAAATCTACAGGTACAATTTGTTGTTCGCCGCGAATCTCCAGCGGTTTTACGCCAGGGGCTTCCTGCTGTAGCCCTGCACAGGCTTCCTGTTGTAACCCATCACCCGAACAGGGCTCAGAGCATGAGAGGGAAGCGGTAAGTTTCGGGAAAAAAGTAAATATCCAATTTCTGTATCTAGACCTCAGTAAGTGCACCCGCTGTCAGGGAACAGAAAAAGTTTTGGAAGAAGCTGTGTCTGACGTCGCCCGAGTATTGGAAGCTGCCGGAGTAGATGTCAAGGTCGAAAAGATCCAGGTAGAAGATGAAAACCAGGCCTTAGAGCTAGGTTTCGTGAGCTCTCCCACTATCCGCATAAACGGCCGGGATATACAGCTGGAAGTAATCGAAAGTCCTTGCGAACCCTGTAGCGACCTATCCGGGGAGAACGTGAACTGCCGGGTGTGGTTGTGGGAGGGTAAAGAATACTCTGTACCGCCTAAGGCCATGATCATCGATGCTATCTTGCGTGAAGTTTACGGACCTCAGCCTCATACTCTCGAGGAAAGGAAACCCGTATCCGAGGTTCCGGAAAATCTAAAGCGCTTCTTCAGGAGTCGCGGAGTATCCCCTAAATGTTGCTAAAAGGTTTTTTCGGCCAGGCGTGTGCGAGCTAAGGAGGGTGTAGGGCCTGTATAGGAAGCAAACTAAAGCTTTAAGTTTGCGACATATCACCCGGCTCTTCCTCCTTACTCGTGCTTAAGACGCAATACTCTAGTTTTGTGCAAGGCCGGAATATGCGTAGCCGGGGTATTTCATACTTGACATTGGAGTAAAGAAACTGTTAAATTGTTGGCAGTAATAGTAACGGACTCCATCGTAATTACCTGTAGGGGTTGGATAATCCTACCTTGGAACCTTTCCAGGGTAGGAGCTTTTTGTTTGGGGAAGCTCCCAAGATAAGTATGTACTAGCCAACCGGGTCTTATGATGTTCTGAAGAGCATCTTAGAACAAGCCTTGGAATGCCTTAAACTCTGCGTTCCTATGCATACATCTAATACATTTCAACGCGAGCTTAAAGAGCTTATGGCTCAAAAACTTTGTCGTCAGAAACCCCATCCCTGGCGGAAGGAAAATTGGTTCTTGGTTTCACAAGCCAGTTGCCTTTCAAGTGTAGTAAAAAAGGACAAGAAAATACATAGTAACCCCGTCTTTTCTCAATCTCTCCAACTGTCGTTTGGTGCAAGGTAGGTACTTTCCCTGGGGAGGTTACTACAGTACCTCTTTGGCTTCTGCACCGTTTTTGGCGCCATTTATACGGCAAAGCGGGTAGCGTCTCGCGTCGCCTTCCCAAGAAAGCGCGTCATAGGAAAAAGAGAGTAACAGAGGAACAACAGCATCCAGCGTCGAATCTGAAGAATATCCGTGCACATCGGTGCCCCACCCGATCCCGCTACCCGCGAAGACAGGTACGGCACCGGGACGATAACCGCAAAAAGGTGAAAGGAAATATCGCGTTCTCCATCAAAAACCGTACTCTTGGTAGAGGGATCGACCCTCGCCAGGCTGACCACCAGGGCCGCGCTGGAGGAGAGGGGCTATACCGTGGATGAGGCCGGCACGGGCCGCGAGGCCCTGGCAAAAGCCGTCTCCGCGGTGTACGCCGCCGTGGTGCTGAACCTCCGCCTCCGGGAAATGAGCGGCCTGGGCCTGCTGGAGACCATCAGGGCCCTCCCCGGTTACCGGACGGTGCCGATCGTCGTCCTGGCCGGGGGAGGCGACGCCGCCTTGGGCAGGTGGGCCGCGGAGAGGGAGAACGCGAGCTGCCTGCTCGAACCCTTCGGGGCTGAAGACTTGGTACTCTTGGTGGACAGGCTTATCCGCTACGGCCCAGAACGATAAAGCACGATTGAGGAGATAAATAGTGGCACTGGAAAGGATCCAGGTTGTAGACTGGCTGCGCGTGGCCTGCAAGGCCAGCAAGCTCGTTATCTATTTAGCTTCCATGATCTGGCTGGCTTGGTTCTCCCGAAGGCCGAGGCCCGGCTGCCAAGGAACAATGCTCGCAGGCATGATGGCCGGTCTTGCACTCGCCCTGACCGGGCTGTCGGTAGACCTCCTGGGCGAATTTTTCGCAATCCCCTACATTGTAAAGAGAGTGGTCGGAGAGCTTATACTGTTCAATTTGGGCACCCTCCTCATCGCGTGGTCGGCGGCCGCGATGCTCACGGAGCTGGCCCGGGCCTCGTGCAGGTACCAGCACGAGGCCGAGCGGGACCCGCTCACAGGGCTCTACAACAGGAGGGCCTTCTTTGATGCGGCGGAGCGCGCGCTGGAGAAGGCCCGGTCGTCGGGCCGCACATTCGCGGTGGCGGTCCTCGACCTGGACGGGATGAAAGCCATAAACGACACCTACGGCCACCAGTGCGGCGACGAGGCCCTGAGGCAGGCCGCCGGGGCCGTCCTGAAGAGCGTCAGGGACGGCGACGTGGTGGCCCGCTACGGCGGCGACGAGTTCGTCGTCCTCTTCCCCGGTAAGGGGCCCCGGGAGGAGACCCTGCGGGCCAGGCTGGACAAACACCTGAAGGCGGTGTGCTTCTCGGGCGAAGAGATACCCTTGAGCCTCTCGGTGGGGCTGGCGCGGTTCCCGGCAGACGGGAAGGACGTAGATACATTGCTCGCAGTGGCCGACGCCAGGATGTACGCGGACAAGGAGGCAAAGCGTGACTGCAAAAGGAGCGGCATTTAACCCTCTTGCGGGACTGCCGGTAGGGCAAGTAAGCCTTTTCTGGCGAGCACTGCCAGCAGGAGGTATGCGGTTCCTTCATGGAAAGAGGGAAATTGATGCAATACTACGAAGCGCTGAAGCAGATCGGCTTACAAAGACTGCAAGACAGCATGAGCCACGCCCTGGGTCTCTCAGCTTCGGTCACCTACCCGGATGGACAACTCCTTACCCACACTTCCAACCTGTGCTCTTTCTGCGCCCTCCTCAATGCTAATCCGGAAGGAAGGGCCAGGTGTGCAGCTTCACGTGTAGTCTCTGCCAGGGCTGCCGTGGACGCGGGGAGGTTGGTCCTCCACACCTGCCATGCCGGGCTGGTGCACCTGGCAGTACCCCTTCGGGTGGCAGGAGAAACAGTAGCGGTACTGCTAGGCGGTAATGTATCGCTTAAGGTCCTCACAGAAGAGGAAGTGGCTGAGCTAGCCCGGCAAACAGGGATTGACCGTGAAGAGCTTTGGGCAGCGGCCCAAGGGGTACCCGTATGGTCCGAAGAGCAGCTCCGGACTGCGACCGAGATGATGCGGGCAGTAACGGAAACCGTGGCCCAGCTACTGTACGCTAGACAGGAACTTCAGAAAAAAGTAGACGAACTCACAGCCCTTTTTGAATTCAGCAAAACAGTTTCCAGTAGCCTTCAGGTGGCCGAAGCCGCCCGGAAGGCGCTCCGGGCGGTGCTGGAACTGACGGGTGCCACCAGCGGGTCGGTGGTGATGCTTAGCGAAGAGGAGTTAGGGGCGGCGGCTCCCGAAGTGGCGGCTACCATAGAGCCCTCGAGCGAGTTAAAGGTTGTTCCAGCAGGGGAAATAATAGCCGCCGTTGGGCGGGAAGCTATCGCCGCACACTTTGACAGCCGTCCCGGTGAGAGCACCCCCGAAGGAAGGCGGCCGGCAGTTGCGGTGCCGCTTACAGTTGGGGGTAAAGTAACTGGGGTACTCACCCTAGCGGGCAAGCCAGGGGGGCAGCGCTTCACCGAAGAAGAAGCTATCTTCCTGACCACCTTGGGTGCCGTTTTGGGGCTGGCGTTAGAAAATGCCCGGCTTTTCCGGAAAGTGCAGGAAAGGGCAGCGATGCTCGAACGGCTAATCGAAATAGGACAGGCGATAGCGGGCAGCTTGGACGTGGATATGATAATTGAAAGAGCCCTGGCGAGCCTGAAGGAACTCTTTGGGGCGCCGTGGTGCGCGCTGCGGCTCTACGAAGAAAGGGCCGGGGAGGTAGTGCTTAAGGCGGGCGAAGGGCTGAGAGAAGGGGTATGTTACGAAGTACGTCTCCGGCCGGCGGAGAAAGCCACCTGTCCATTGATCGACCGGGTGGTACGGACGAAAGAGCCCGCAGTGGTAGAAGACATAAGCGCAGCCGGTTTGGACTTGCCGTGCAGGGCTCAGGGGTTGCAGGTGGGAGCCATAGCCATGGTGCCTGTGCTCGCTGCCGGAAAGCTCCTGGGGACGCTGGCAGTTCATTCCTCGGTCCCGCGGCGCTGGAGTGACGAGGAAATTGGCTACTTAGTGACCATCGCAAGCCAGACCGGGCTGGCCCTGGAGAACGCCCGCCTTTACTCCTCGCTGCGAGAATACTACCTAACTACCGTGCGGTCCCTGGCGGCGGCCCTGGAGGCCAAGGACGTATACACGAGAGGGCACTCCGTCCGGGTAGCTAAATGGGCACGCTCCTGCGCCCGTATACTGGGACTTAGCGAGGAAGAAGAGGAACAGGTCTACCTGGCCGGGCTTTTGCACGACCTGGGCAAAATTGGTGTACAAGAAGACATCCTTCTCAAACCTGGCCCCCTCACTCCGGAAGAAAGAAAAGAGATGCAGGGGCACCCAGAAATAGGGGCGAGGATTTTAGAACCGGCCCGGTTCCCTGCGGAGGTCATTCTAGCCGTGCGGCACCATCATGAAGACTACGGGGGCGGGGGTTATCCGGCCGGCCTTCAGGGAGAGGAAATCCCCCTTCTCGCACGCATAATTCGTGTGGCCGATGCTTACGACGCCATGACCTCCGCCAGGCCTTACAGGCAGGCCTTTACCCCGGAGGAGGCGAGGGAGGAACTGAAGCGGTGTGCGGGCCGGCAATTTGACCCCCAGGTGGTGGAGGCATTTCTGCGAATACCGCAGGCGGAAATGGAAGATATTGCTATACCGGGGGGGGGGGGTACCCTAATGGCCCTGCTTGGCGAAATACTTTTCCTGCTTAGGCGGCCGCGCTGACTTACCCTCGAAAACAGACTTAAGTTTTTGGCGTACCCTGCCGAATTAGTCTGCTGCAGGAGGCTGCGAGGTCATCGGATAATGAGTGTAGAACGGGCTAAGGATTTGTCTGAGTTCTGTAAAATCGTGATATATCTTCTGTCCGCCCTGGGTATGGGAATTTGCCTTTACAGAGGGCGTAACCGGAAAGGACGCTGGCCTGAAAAACTGCTCTTTCTAGGGTTATTAACCATGGGTGTTGGTACTTTTTTAAATGCGTATTACATGAAACTTGGACTTTCCGAAAGCTGGGGAAAGGTTCTGGGCGACCTGGTACTGGTGAACGCCGGCACAGCGGTCACTGTAGTAGCCATGTACCTACTGACTATAAAATTCCACCTGGTAGCCCTGGCACTCAAGAGAGAAGCAGATACCGACCCTCTAACAGGTCTTTACAACCGCAGGACGTTCTTCCGGGAACTGGACCGCAGGTTAGAAAGAGGCGGGAGCTTTACAGTGGCCGTCCTGGACCTGGACAACATGAAGGAGATAAATGACACCTTTGGGCACCAAGTGGGGGACGCGGTTTTGGAAGCGGCCGGGAGGGCAATAAGGAAGAGCACGCGGGCGGAAGACATAGCCGCCCGGTACGGGGGAGACGAGTTTGCGGTTCTGTTTGCCGGGCGGGGCCCACGACCTGAAAAATTCAAGGCCAGGCTTAAAGAGAACCTGCTGGCAGAACTGCCTTATACTAGGGATATAAAAGTTGGCATTTCGGCCGGGCTGGCCTCCTACCCCGAAGATGGTAGGGACGCCCGTTCTCTTCTCCTGGCTGCTGACGCGCGCATGTACGCCGAAAAAGAAGGAAAGAAGCACTACCCGAATGCTTTTAGGCTCTTGGGGGAAAACAGCAACCCGCCGGAATGGGGAACAACCCGGAAAAGAGTTTTTACGGTTGTGGAGGGGAAAGGAAGTTAGTGTGGCGGAGGTAGCAGTTACCTGCTGGTGATGTTGACGCCGAGGTCACTCCGGTGCGCCTGAGGGGGAAGGGGATGGGTTTTCTTGGGCAAAAAAGAGTTCTTAGGTTTTGCTCTTGGTGGGGCTCTGGGCACAGGGATAGTCTGGCTGGTGTTTAAGGAAGGCCCTCTGTGGGCTCTGTCAGCCTCTGGGATATGGCTTTTGGGCTCCGCAATAATGTGGCTGTTGGTTAGAAAGAGAGGGTAGCTCAAGCCAGCGGACGTTTCGGGGTCCGCTGGCCCTTTTACGTGCAAAAAGGCTGTACAACTCAGCAAGGACATAACGGCAGTGACGGGGTCTGTTTCCAGAAAAAAAGAAAAATAATCCCAAAAAAGATGCGCGAAGGAGACGGTGGAGCGCATGAATCCAAGCCAGCAGAAAGAAGATCTGTACCACCTGGTGGACGCTCTACCGGAGGAGAAAACCGGGACGGCGAGGAGGCTTCTGGAACTCCTCCTGAGTGATAGCACCGGAATTCCGCCAGAAGGCTTAGTGGAGAGGCTTCATCTTCTCGAAAGAATCCTCGACTGCCTCCCGGATGCCACCCTTGCCGTTGACCGCGACGGAAGGGTGCTAGTGTGGAACCGGGCCATTGAGGAAATGACAGGCGTTAAAAAAGAAGAAATCCTGGGCAGGGGGGAATACGCCTACGCCGTCCCCTTTTACGGGACTCAGAGGCCCATCCTTGTGGATATTTTGCTCGGTAATGGTAAGGAATGGGAACAAGAATATGAAAAGGTGGAGAGGAAGGGCCAGATTCTTATTGGTGAAGGTTTTGCCCCGTGTGCCTATGGCGGAAAAGGGCTTCACTTCTGGACGCTTGTAGCCCCAATTCACGACGACAAGGGGAACCTTTTAGGTGCGGTACAGTGCATCCGCGATATTGGCGACCGCAAGAAGATGGAGGAGGAACTAAGGCGGTGGAGCACGCGGGATGCCCTCACCGGCCTTTACAACCGGGCCTTCTTCGAGGAAGAACTGCAGCGGCTGGAAAGGGGCCGCTCTTTTCCTGTAAGCCTCATTGTTTGCGATCTCGATGGCTTAAAAATAGTCAATGACATGCTGGGGCACGAGCGGGGCGACGAGCTTTTGCGTCGTGCGGCAAAGGTGGTCACAAGCTGTGTCCGGAGTTCTGATGTAGTGGCCCGGGTTGGTGGAGACGAGTTTGCCATAATCCTTCCCGAAACAGGGCGGAAGACGGCTGAAGAAGTGGCCAGGCGTATAATTGAAGCTGCAGAAAGGGATAGTGCGGAGCACCCAGACCTTCCTTTAAGCATCTCTGTGGGTGCAGCAACAGCGGAAGATAATTCCCGGCCCCTCCGTGAAGTCTACAAAGAGGCAGACGATGCGATGTATATGAACAAGCTGGCCAGTGGGAGAGACCCGCGGGCGGCGGTAATCCGCGCCTTTAAAGCAGCCCTGGCGGAGAAGGACTTCCACAACACGGAACGCATGAAAGAGGTTGCCTGCCTGCTGGGAGAAGCGGTGGGGCTTACGCGCGAAGAGATAGATAACCTCAGGCTTTTGGTGGACGTACATGATATCGGGAAGCTCGCAATACCGGACAATATCCTGTTAAAGCCGGGTCCTCTTACAGAAGAAGAGTGGGAAGAAGTCCAGCGGCATCCTGAGGTGGGGTACCGCATTGCCCTCTCTTCCGGGGAGCTGGCTAGAGTAGCTCCTTATATTCTCCAGCACCACGAGCGTTGGGATGGGCAGGGTTACCCCCAGGGCTTGCAGGGAGAGCAGATTCACCTTTTGAGCCGCATCCTGGCTATAGCCGACGCCTATGATGCCATGACGACGGACAAGCCCTACCGCCCTGCCGTGACGCATGAGGAAGCTCTTGAGGAACTGAAGAGGTGCGCAGGGAGCCAGTTTGACCCCCATCTGGTGGAGGTTTTAGTGGGTTTGCTGACGGAGCGACAGCGTACGCGCATAACGGACAGGGATAAGAATTCTAATTCCGGCGGATAAGCATTAGAAAAAGGCTTGAAGAGTGTTACGGGCGACCGGCCCGGAGACCTCAGAAGAGGACGTACCGTTGTGTGTGTTCGGATTACAAGTGCTTCCGTGTGAGCATAGGTCAGGCTGTGTGGCAGCTACGCTTAACCCAAATATCCGGGAAATTAAACGCCTGGGTGCACATAATGAGGAGGTGCGGGTCAAATTGGCTTCAGAAACCTTTTATACAGCTTACAAGAATTACCTGGAACGGTACGTCTGCGAGGGTGGTACGGAAGCAGTACTGCTGGAAGCTTACCGGGCCCTAGCCGACAGTTTGGGTGAGAACCAGGTGCAGGCAGCAAATATTTTAGATGTACATACCAGGGCCTTCCGGGAAGTAATGGGCGTCAGGCGGGACAGCGATTCCATCCAGTGGATATATATCGAACGTGCTACGGAGTTCCTGGCCCAAATGCTGGTAGTCGTTGATGCGTTTTTCTTGCAGCTCAAAGACCGGCTGGAACACGACGGGCTTACAGGGCTGTATAGCAGGTTTGCTTTGTACCCTGTGTTAGGCTCTCTGCTCAAGGAGGCACGGAGAAAGGGAAAACCTCTAGTAGTGGCCATGCTGGACCTGGACGACTTTAAAGCTATCAACGACCAGTTTGGTCACCAGGCGGGCGATGAAGTGTTACGTGCCGCGGCTGGTATCATTAAAAAAGGAGTGAGAACTACTGACAAGGTAATCCGGTACGGTGGAGAAGAGTTTGTCATCATATTTCCCGATACCGATATGAATAACGCTTATACTGCGTTAGAGCGGATAAGGTCTCAAATAGAAGCGCACCGCTTTTTACCCGATGCCAATGTACGTCTGACTGTGAGTATAGGCGCCATCGAATTCAGCGGCAAAGGGGCTCCTTCGGCGAACGACCTCATAGCCAGGGCTGACGAAGCCATGTACAGGGCGAAAAGGGAAGGGAAAAATAGGGTGGTATGCGAAAAGTCTAAATATTAATCAGTAAAGAGACTGATGGACGGAACCATTTTTATTTCATCGGCATCATTGTCAAGCGTCCGTATTAACCGGGGCGGGTGTCTGGAAAAGAAAACTGGGGCAATCTGCCATAGCCGGAGGTGTCCGCACTGTCTTCCGGCAGCAAGACTATAGTGTGGTACCTTACGGGGGGCGCTTGGGTGCTCTATACCCGCGATGCGGCGGTAGCGGAGGCCGCGAACAAGGTCGGCCTGCTGAGGATGGCTGAGTACTACAACCTGAGAGAAGAGGGGAAGCTGGTCGGCTGGCAGTTCGTGGGGCCGAGGGAGAAAGTCTTGACCGTAGCCGGGGGCACTGCACTTCCCCGCGTTGGAGAAGACGAAGATGGACCCGGGGTAGTGGAAGCAGGCAAAGTGACTGATGGCATGACGCGCAAGCAGCGCAGGGAAGAGGGCGAAGACGGCGGCGAACCAGAGCAGCTCCGGCTGTTTTGAGCCAGCAAAACGGCTCTAAGAATAGCTAGCTGTAATTCCTTCTCCAGCACGAATCTTTTTAGCCGGTCATTTTTGGTACTCGTTTTCGCGTGTGGGTACCTGAGATAAGGAGGGCTAACTGCATGCCTTTTCAGCCCGGTTCCCGTGATAGAGTCATTGGTGCCTTTTTGGGAACATTTGTAGGAGATGCCTTAGGCATGCCCGTTGAGGGCTGGACTGCTGAAGAAATTTGTGCACATTACGGCGAAGTGCGGGAAATGCTCCCGGGCCGGCTGAGGGCGGGGACGTATACCGATGATACGGAAATGATGATCGGCCTTGCCGAGTCGCTTCTCCGCTGCCAGGGTATCGATGGGGACGACTTAGCCCGGACTTTCTGCCGTAACTTCAATACTAGACGCGGGTATGGTCCTGGGACAGCGGCTGTACTTGATTTGATCAGTCAAGGCAAACCGTGGGAAGAAGCTTCGCAGATGGTTTTTCCGGGCGGGTCTTACGGGAACGGCGCGGCTATGCGGGTGGCGCCCGTAGCCTGTTTTTATGCCCGGGAGCCAGCTCAACTGAGACGGGCAGCCATTGTTTCTGCCCGGGTGACCCATGCTCACCCTCTAGCGATGGAAGGTGCGGCGCTTCAGGCTTATGCGATATCGTTGAGCTTGAGTTCCACGGGTCCCATAGATGCTTTCAAGTTCGTGGAGAAATTAAGGGATTTTTTGTCTCCGGAGGGGGAGGAATACAGGAAAAAGCTTGGTTGTGTGGAGGAACTGCTCCGGTCGACACCATCCCGCGATGAGGTTATCGCCCGGCTGGGCAACGATTCTCGGGCCACCCACTCCGTTTGCACCGCCATATACGCTTTTCTACGGCATCTGGAAAGTTTTGAGGAAGCCCTGGTATACGCGGTAAACCTGGGCGGCGATACAGACACCATCGGAGCGATGACCGGAGCCATCAGCGGCGCCTATCACGGCAAGGACGGAATTCCACCGAGATGGTTAGACAAGTTAGAAAACGGGTCCAAAGGCAGACGTTACGTGGAAGAACTCGCGGCGGAATTGTGGAAGGTTGTGTATCTGGCTGGATAAGAAAAAGTAAGAAAAAGGAAGAACATCCCGATACCGGCCCGGGTTGGCCGAAAGAGTGCAAAGTAGAATCGAGGTCTTCCGGAGGCGGAAGCACATGGCGGTCGTCCGGAAAATAATGTATAAAGCGAACGGCTGGTGGAACTCCGGGTGCCGCAAAGGGCTGATGCTCCTAGTTCGGTACTTCAACAAAATGTGCGAGCAGCGCCGGGGTCATCCCGATTTTGAACCTGTGGGCCTGTCGAGCCCGGGTTGGGCTAGCCGGAAGCGGTAGGCACTTGGGGAAGGCTGGGATGGGGAATGAAGGAGTTTCAGAGCAGGCGTGGCCCAGTCCGGGAGCAGCCTGAAGAGCATGCAGGGGAAGGCCGCACGTTTGGAGACAGACCCGGCCGGCTGGTCGAAGAAAGGGACAGATGGCTGGTGGAACAAATGCGACAGGCGCTCGAAAAGAAAAAGAAGCGTTGGTGGAAGTTCTGGTAGGGGTGGGTACAATATCTCCTGGAGGGAAACTCATCTAATGGACGGCTAAGAGTAGCAGTCAAGCTCAGAAGGGGGAAGTAGTAATTACCACTGATTTGGTCAAGTTACCATGGGGAAGCTCAGCTTTACGGATAAGAGGAGGGTCCTTTATCCTCCCGCAGGGTTGCCAGCAGTTTACGGGTTAAGTAGACAAAGATAGACAGAAAGTAATGTTGGCGGTTATAATATAGCTTATGGAGAAACTTTACTCCTTACACGAGGCAAGCAGGATTCTGGGGGTATGCACGAAAACGTTACAGCGCTGGGACAAAGCGGGTAAGATAAAGGTGGTCAGGACACCTGGTGGCAGGAGGAGAATTCCCGAGTCGGAGGTGAGAAGACTAACTGGGGACACGGAATTGCGCACTTCGCCCTCCCGGGTGTTAGTTATCTACGCCCGCGTGTCGTCCCATGAGCAGAAGGCGAAGGGTGACCTGGACAGGCAGGTAGAGCGGGTAAGGTCCAAATTCGACCTGAGACTGTTTGATGAGATAAAAGTAATAACTGACGTGTCGTCGGGACTGAACGACAGGCGGAAGGGCCTGATGAGGGTGATGGACCTGGCCAGGGAAGGCAAGATTACCGATGTAGCCGTCAGCTACCGGGACAGGCTGACCCGGTTCGGGTTTAACTACCTCAGGGCGTATTTTGAGAGCCACGGCGTAAAGGTGCATGTAGTAAGCGGCGAAGAAGACAGGAAGACAGCCCGACAGGAACTGGTAGAGGACCTGCTAAGTATCGTCACCAGCTTTGCGGGCAGGCTTTACGGCACAAGGAGCAAGAGGAAGGAGGAAGTAATTCAAAGGGTGAGGGAGGTGATTTCATCTGCTGGCGACATACCAGACGCGGATTGAAGACCAGGGCGCTTATCCCTACTTTGAGGCCATGGGGGAACTCTTCGGCCGTTTAGAGAGGAAGCTCTACGTAGATACACACATAAGAAAAGTATCTGTTTCGGAGCTGAAGAAGCGGTATACGCGGAAGTACGGCATTACTGCCCGCCAGTTCAACTCCATATACAACAGCCTCTCCGGGAAATTGAAATCGGTACAGGAGAGCCTGCGCTACTTAGAGCGCGACCTGCTGGGGCGCATAGAGTCCGTCGAGCGGGCCATAAAGAGGAAGGAGAGGGAGCGCGAAAGCATTCTGAAATCCCTGGAGAAGCTGGAACCCCGGACGGAAAAGTGGCAGAAAAAGATTGACAGGCTGAAGAAGGTGAAATTCACTCTCCACCAGAAGAAGCGGCGGCTGAGGAACCTGCGGCAGAGGCTGGAGAACCTGCGGAGAGACATAGAAGAAGGGATAATCCGCCTCTGCTTTGGCTCGCGAAAGCTCTTCAAAGCCCAGCACAACCTGGGAGCCAACGGCTACCGGGACCACGGCGAATGGCTCAAAGCTTGGCGGCAGGCGAGGTCGGGCAGTTTTCTGGTGGTGGGGTCAAAGGATGAGACGTGCGGCAACCAGACCTGCACCTATACGAAGCGCAACACCCTGCGCATCCGGGTAGCGGATCAATTTGAGGGGCGGTTTGGGAAGTACATTGTGCTGAAGGGCGTTGCCTTCCCCTACGGCCAGGAGCACCTGGACAAAGCGAAGGAGCCCGTGCGGTTAAAGAAGGGAAAGAAGGAATACAGGGCCATAATTTACCGCTTTATGCGGCGCAAGGGCTACTGGTACCTACATGCCACTGTGGAGAGGGACGACCCGGCTCCGGCGACCAGCCCGTGGAACGGTGCGGTGGGCATCGACCTGAACGACGGCTTCCTCCAGGTGGGCGACGTTGACCGCTTTGGGAACCCGGTGCGTGAGTTTAGACTCCCTGTCCCGATGAGGGACAGGAGCAGGGGGCAGGTGGCCGCTGCTCTGGGTGAGGCGGTGAAGAAGGCGGTGCTGTATGCGAAGGCGCAGGGTAAGCCGGTGGCGATAGAAAATCTCGACTTTGCGGCGAAGAAGCGCGCGTTAAGGGAGCTTGCTCCCCGGCAGCGGCGGGTGCTCTCGGGTCTTCTCTACAAGAAGTTCCGCTCGATGGTCGAGCCGTGTGCGGCCCGTGAGGGCGTGGGAATATTGAAGCCCGATGGCAAGAACGTTGACCCCTTTGCCACCTCGGTTATTGGACAGTTAAAGTTCATGGCCCGGTATGGGCTGAGCCCGCACGGTGCGGCGGCGTGCGTGATAGCGCGGCGGGGTCTGGGGTTTGGCCTGGAGAGGGCGGGGAGGGCGCCTGCTTTAAGGCTTCCCGAGAGGAAGAGGACGGCGAGGAGGAGCTACTGGCAGCGGGTCTGTACCGTTCTGAAGAGAATAGACTACAGGGACCGTATAGGTCTCTTATATGCCGGCGGCTTTTAGCCGGTCGGTTCCTGCACCGGTGCGGGTGGGGTGAGGGCAGCGGCAACGCCTCCCGGGGACCCGTGAGGATGCCCGGGACCACGTACCACTCCCCTATGGGCCGCGCTTGCGCCGGTGCAAGGTCACGGGCGGCCCCTAACAGGGGCAGGAGGGCGGGAGGGGATAGACCCTCCTATCCTTTCAGGCACCGGTGGAGGGCTGTGCCTTGGGCACAGTCTGATGAGGCACGGCCCTGGATGTGATTGGGTACGATGAAGTCCGCCACGGTTTTACCTGGGCGGCACTGATGCTCCGGCTCTCCTTCCGGGGTGGGAGTCCCCGGCGCCAACTGTGGGGAACGCCGTTCGCCCCGCGTCGGTCGGAGAAAGCAGGCGTCGGCCTTGAGATGTGGCGAGCGCTTAACGAAACTCCGGCCGGAGGTTGAGCTGATCGCCTCGGGTGCGGCAGGCATGCGTACTTCTGGGTACGTATGTCTACGTGCGTAGGGACGGTAAGGAGTCGCAACGAAATGCGCAGAAAAAAATGGGTAGAGTGCCGACACTGTAATTCAGGGCGCCCGGCAGCCCGGGTTCTGGGGTACCTTTGTGGCGGATGTCTGAAGCAAAAATTCCGCCTGGCGGAAGAAGTTGCAGAAGCTGCCCACAGGCGCAGTCGTATCTTCCCTCCTTTCTCACCTCCACGTACCCCGAGAGGGGTTATCTGCGTCTTTTGCGGCAACCGGTGCCAGTTAGGTGAAGGTGAAGATGGTTTCTGCCGCCTGCGTTATTGTAGCGACGGCAAGCTTGTTTCTAGGGCCGGGACTGCTCGAATCGGTCTAGGGAGTTTTTATTTCGATCCCCTTCCCACCAATTGCGTAGCTGAATGGGTTTGCCCGGGGGGTACTGGTGCAGGCTACCCTAAGTACGCCTACCGGCCGGGACCCGAAGTGGGCTACCAAAATTTAGCTGTATTTTTAGGAGCGTGTTCTTTCGATTGCCTTTACTGCCAAAATAGCACCTACCGCGAAATGGCTAAGAAGGGAGAGCCCCTCCTAACCGTAGAGGATCTTGTAAACTCCCTGGACGAAAGGACAGCTTGCATTTGTTTTTTTGGCGGCGATCCATCACCCCAGATGCCTTTCACCCTGGCGGTAGCCCGCCGGGCTCTCAAGAAGGCGGAGGGTAGGATAATGCGCGTCTGCTGGGAAACCAACGGCAACCTGCACCCTCGCTACCTCGAACCCATGGTGGAACTGGCCCTGGCTTCGGGCGGAGTGATCAAGTTTGATATTAAGGCTTGGGATGACGACCTCCACCGCTTTCTCACAGGCGTAAGCAACCAGCAGACTCTGGCTAATTTTCGGTATCTTTCCCGGTACTTTGACCAGCGCCCTGACCCTCCCCTCTTGGTGGCCAGCACCCTCCTGGTACCGGGCTACGTAGGTAAGCGAGTGGTTGCCGGTATAGCCCGTTTCTTAGCCGACCTCAACCCTTCTATTCCTTACACTCTGCTGGCCTTTGCTCCCTGCCATCTTTTGGACGATCTGCCTTTGGTAACCCGGGAAGAGGCAGAAGAATGCTATCATGTGGCCCGGGAGGCAGGCCTCACTCGGGTTCGCCTGGCTAACCTCCACCTGCTTCGCTAGCCAGCTTTGGCTTTTGTGACATGTTAGAACAGAGCTCCCGCAGGGTCCAAACTGAGTTGCACCCCATGGCTGAATATGAAGGCCGGACCTTCAGCGGCCGGTTTTTCGGTAAAGTTTCTTCACTTTTTCGACTGAGTTCCAGGGCTTTTTCTACCCCCGCTCCCTAAAGTCCTCAGTCTTTACCCCTTTTTCTTTACTTATCCTTTCTTAAGCGTTCGCTCGAGGCCTCCCTGTTTGGAGTCAACTTTTGTTGTAGAACTTTTTCCTACCGCTTCTGCCCGTGCCTTTCCGTAGGTCTTACCGTCCTGTACTCCCAGATCATTCCCCTGTTTGTATCCTTGCCTTTGACCCTTTTACTGCCCCTGGCGACGAGTATTCTGAGATTTGCGGGTTTCTGCAGTTTGGGTGTCCCCGGTTACCGCTGTTGCCCGTCGGAGAAGTAAGTCAAGCTCGGCAGCGGTAACTCTGGGCGACCCCACATTAATGCGCGGCAAATTCAAAGGATTGCTCTGACGTGTAATTACCCCATAGTGGGTAGTAAATATAAGCTTAAAGCCCAAACGGGCTGCTATGTCCCGCGCTTTGCTGCAAGCTCGGCCGTAAGGCCAGGCTAGCGCATAGGCGGGGCGGGCCAGATTACTTTCTAAATCCCGTTTAGCTGCTGTAAGATCTTGAAAAACCCGCTTCTCGAAGTCCTGTTCTGTCTCCTCCTCTAAGGGGC
Source organism: Thermanaeromonas toyohensis ToBE (assembly GCF_900176005.1). Lineage (NCBI taxonomy): Bacteria > Bacillati > Bacillota > Clostridia > Neomoorellales > Neomoorellaceae > Thermanaeromonas > Thermanaeromonas toyohensis. The sequence continues at coordinate 1,713,903 of NZ_LT838272.1, forward strand.
CTTCCAAGAAGGGACGCCGCACGCCGTCTTTTCCCCGCCCGAAATGGTGCTGGTTATAAGTGTGTGACTGGATGGCTATCCCGTGAGCATTCATTTCTCTGGCTTCCGGCCAACCGAAGTAGCGCAAGCCATTTATCGTTTTTCCCATGTAAGCCCCAATTACAAACACTACTGCGGGCATCCCACGGTGCCTTAACTCAGGGAAAGCTACCTCGTAAACACTGCTGTAACCGTCATCTATCGTTATGAGCACAGCATTAGGCGGAAGGGGACGTCCCTCAAAAAACCCAGCGAGATCCTCCAGGCCGATAACCCGGTACCCTTTGTTCGTCAAAAGCTCCAAGTGGCTAGCTAAACGCTCGCGGGAAATGGTGATATCGCTCTCTGGCGAAGCAAAGTGGTGGTATATTAAGACCACTACCTTGTCCCGATAAAGGACCGGATGTTCTGCGGTATTTGTCACTTGTCTACGAGATTCCGTGCCCTCAGGGGGTCCAATAGGAACAACATCTTGATCTCCGGCCGGAATGGAATGTGCTGGGTGGCTTCGGTCATGAGCTGTTGGGCGTTCTCCGCTAGGGTGGCGGTTGGTTAATACTTGATATTGTGCTGTTAACACCATAGAAACTATGACACAGAATATTAAGACGACATAATGCCTTTTCATCCTGGTTTCTCTATTCCCCCTCAGGTTAGATTCCTTTCCATGTAATAAACTGAAGCCTTCGAATTCTGCGTGTTGGTGAGCTTCCTGCCGGTGACAGCGGCTATCGCTACACAAACTGAAAGGTTAAACCGGGTCAATCGTAACCCATCGAATGGTGACCCGGTTTTAGAAACGAGGAAAGGAGGGGGTAGATGGGTCCGGCGTGTGCGCCAAATTATTGAGCCGGTTTTTCGGTGGCCGAAAGAGTCAGCATTACTTCCCTTGGTGACGCAGGAGGCACGCCAGAAGTGAACCTCCGCTAGGATGATGGGGGCGAAGGTTCATAGCCTGTATGCCATATCCTAGCCAGTCCAGAGTGCGTTGTACCGGGCACAGAAAGAACATGTTCAAAAGAAGGACTGGCCCTTACTTTAGGATCCCTATTTCCCTCTGGAGTTCGGTGTTGACCCAGATCCCTTCGAAACCCGAAGGGTCAGGGTCGGATACTGCTACGTAAATCCACTTCCCCCTTACTTCGGTTACGACGCCATCGAAACCCTGATCCTCCCCATCCCTGCGGATAAACACCCGTTTACCTTGGAGCCATTCCATTGTTTCTACCTCCCTTCAGAATTCATAGCGGAGAACCTGCGCTCAGGTAACATTCGAAGAGTGGCTCGTTTAGAATTGCGCTCTTGCATTCGGGAGCTCCTGCCTGGACACTTCGGAAGTCACGCCAAGCGTATCATTGGTAGATATTACTTCTGCCCCTTAACAGCCGGGATAAAAACATGATCCCTATGGCCAATAAAAGGAAGAGAATTATCCAGGTCAAGAACCGCGGAGCATAATAGTGGTAGCCCCACGGTGTGTAATAATAGTCGGGAGTAAAAAAGAGGTGATAATACCAGGGCAAGCTCCAGTAGTAATTGTGATAATAGTAGGGCGGATGTGGCGGCGAGCCATATACACGCACCTGGGGTTTCTCAGGATATTTGTCATTTGTTCCGGCCGTTGAGCGGTTCCAGGTCCCTGTATAAGAGGGCTGACTGGTAGTGAAGGAGGTCCTGGGGCTGCTGAAACTTTTACGGCCGGTGGTATAGTCCTGCTGTAGGCTAGGCGGGCTGCTCGGCCGGGGCGTAACAAAAGACCTGCCACCAGAGCTACCTTTAAAACTGGCAGAGCCGGACGAGGGGGCAGGAGCGACACGGCTAAAATTGGTAGAGAAGCTGCGGCCCCCTCCGAAGCTGGAGAAGCTCCTGCCCCCAGAGAAACCACCACCTTTAGCCCAAACCGGCGCCGGCCAGAGGGAAAGGATTAATATTACACAGGTAAGCACCGCCAGTATTCGCTTTGTGCGATGCATATCTTTGCGGAACATATTTTATTCCCTCTTTCCAGTTTCCACGTTAACAGTTTGCATTTTAAGGCGACCTAGTTCATCCTCGATGGCCTGGTTTGAGGGTATCTGCCTGGTAGCTAGGAATTTCGCTGCCTCGGCTTCGGCTGCAGCCTGAAGCCACTTGTCTTCCAGGAAATCCAGAACCGTGCCTTCTAGGGCTTCAGCCGCTTCTTTTACGGCTTGGGCGGCTTGGATGTGTCCCAAAAGTCGCTCCTTCTCCGCCTGGAGCCTGTTGAACTTTTCTTCCAGGATGCGGTAGGTTTCCCTCATCTCTTGGAGCATTTTTTGCTGTGCCGCCAGCCTAGATTCATATTCTACCAAATTTCTTTCGGCTAAGTACTTATGTTCTAGGGCTATCCTAGCCATGTCGTCCCGGCCTCTAGTTATCGCTGCCTTGGCTTGCTTGCTCCACGAATCAACTTCTGTGCGGCAGGCTTCTAGTTTCTGCCGCAGGCGCAATTCCTCGGCCACTGCCTCGTTTATCCTTAAGTTAAGTATTTTTAGCTTTTCTGCGGCTTTTTTCAGGTAGAGGTCTATTACTTCCTTCGGTTCCTCTTCCTGAGGTGCTGGAACTTGGAGCCCTTTCCGCAGTAGGCTTTTGAGTTTTTTGAACCATTCCATACAGCATTGACCCCTTCTCTCTTAGGGACCTGTCGGTGGCGCAGTCTAAACCTAAAAAAGCCATACCCGGACTGGGAAGTGCCTGTGGGCCACTCGTCAGGAGATGCTGGTGCCTATGAGGTAGCTGAAGGCTACAGAAAAAGCCGCAGACATGAAGCCCACGGCTACGTTGCCCTGGACGAACCTCCTCTTCGCATCCAGGTGGGGGGGTAAGCCGTTCGGAGACAAGGTATATCAGCATTGGCAAGGCCAGCCCTACCATACCCGAAAAGATAACATCGAAGGCTTTGTTGTTAGTGGTTATGGCAAAACGCATATATTAGCCACCCCAAATACCTTTCACCAAGCGCCAGGGCAGTACCTAGGTTACCTTTAGCAACTTCTTCCCAATCGTTGTATTTAGCTAGCCTGGTAAACAGGAATAAGGTTAAGGGAATTATTAAGGAGCAGACAACAAGGCAAATTACGGCAGATACCAGCCGGGTCAATAGGCCGGGCAATTTTATCCTCTCCCATCTTTGTAAATCTCTGACTGCATCAGCCTGCTCGATTCTATTATACCTTGACCAGGCAAGGTAGAGAGTTATAGGCCAACGGTCGACTGGATGGTATAATGAGATTAGAAGCGATACTGGGGGCGTAAGTATGGGCTTGACGTACGTCACGGTAAAGATCAGTACGCTTAGCGAGAAAACAGACACGGGACAAGTTGAGAGCTACGAAGACAACTTCCTGGTGGACACTGGCGCTACTGACACTGTAGCTCCCTCCGATAAGCTCCGGGAAGCGGGGATTAAACCCGTTGGTAGAATGGTTTTTGAATTGACTGACGGTCGCTTAGAGGAGTATGAGTACGGGCTTGCGCGGATAGAGTTTATGGGGGAGATTACGGCCGGGAGGGTAGTATTTGGTCCTCCTGGGTGCGAGCCGCTGCTTGGAGTGACGGCTCTGGAGTCCGTGGGGATTTTGGTGGACCCCGTTAATAAGACCCTGAAACGTCTACCTGCAATTCCTCTTAAGGGGATCAAAGCTTTTCGACCCAGTAGGAGCTGCTGTAAAATAACCTTATACAATGGCAACCAACAGGAAACGGGAGTGGTCACCGGATGGGGCTTGTTTACATTGAGGGGAAGGCGATAGGTCCGACTGGAATAAGTCGGGAAGTCCGGTTTCTCGTCAACAGCGGGGCAACCCATTCACTACTCCCGCCGGACGTCTGGCAGGCCATTCAGCTTGAACCCAAGCGCAGGGCGACCTTCGTTCTCGCTGATGGGACCAGTATTGATAGGAACATATCAGAATGTTACAGAGCCGCCGCGGGAAGGCCCTACCCCTTTAGGGGTAGGGATGAAAGCGGCGGATGTGGAGGAATAAAGCTGTAAAACTCGAAAGGCGACGTGGACATGACTAAGGCAGAAAAGATAAAGAACACCATTCGTGAGACAAAGGAACGGCGGAAAACTTTAGTTCCCACTGTGTGCCAGCTCAAGCTCCAGAACCTGTCCAGGAAAAAGGAAGAACTGTTAAAGCGGGCCTTCTTGGAAGCCAAATGGCTGTACAACTGGTTGGTAGCAGATTTGGGAAGGCTTGATTTGCCGACCAATGAGGTAAACGAAGTAGAAGTCAAGGTGGGAGAAGTTTTTGAGAAGAGGGAGCTCAACGTCCTCGGTTCCCAGGTCAAGCAGGAGATAGCCGACCGGCTAAAGGACAACCTGCGGGCACTGGCACGGCTGAAGGAAAGCGGCCATAGGGTGGGGAGGCTTAAATTCAAGAAGTTCGTAAACTCAATCCCTTTAAAGCAGTACGGCGTGACTTACAGTCTGGATTTTGGCCGGAACAGGGTGAGGATACAGAAGCTGGGGGATTTTCGCGTCTTGGGGCTCCACCAGATACCTTCCGATGGGGAAATAGCGAATGCGGTGCTGGTGTGGAAGCCGAGCGGGTACTACGTTCACGTGACCTGCTACCTTCCGGAGGAGTACTTCTGCTATCCCTACAAGCTGGGCAGGGCTGTGGGGGTGGACTCCGGTGTCAACCCCAAATTAACGCTGTCCAATGGGATAAGGATAGACTTCGAGGTGAGCGAGACGCCCAGGCTGAAGAAGCTCCAGAAGAGGCTTGCGAGGGCGGAGAAGGGCTCCAGGAACAGGGAGAAGATCCGGCGTCTTTTGAGAAGGGAATATGAAAAGCTGAACAACAGGCGGAGGGACGCGCAGAACAAGGTCCTGGCCTTTCTCAGGCTGTACGGTGTGGTGGTGTTCCAGGAGGACTGCGTGAAGGGGTGGGAAGCGCTCTTTGGCCGGCAGGTTCACTCTTCGGGGATAGGGGGACTGATGACGAGGTTGAGAGACAGCCTTGCGACCCCTGTTTCTGTGGGGAGGTTCGAACCCACCAGTCAGGAGTGCTTTGCCTGCGGGAAGAGGCACCGGCTTTCTCTGTCTGACAGGACGATTGAGTGTGATTGTGGGTGGAAGTGCGACAGGAACCTGAATGCTGCTCTAGTTATTTTGAGGAAGGGGCTTGGCCTGGGCCCTGACCGGGCCGTAGGGCTGGACCGGCCCGAACTGACGCCCCTGGAGAGGAAGGCCGCTGCGCGGATACTGGGGAGCAATCCCTATATCCGCGTAAGCTTTCTTCTGTGAAAGGGGAAGCCCTACACCTTCAGGTGTAGGGAGGAGGTCACCCGGACCCTGCAACCTATGAAGATGATGCTGGTTTAAGAAAGCCCTATGAAGGCGGTGCTTTCTGTTGTTCCGAGACGTTAAGGCAAGGTTGTACCTGATGGAAAATTTAACATGAACCGAAGTTTCTGGGGGAAAACCAGTATGCCCCGAATGGGAAAAATCATGCACAAGGGGAGCGCGTGGTGGAAGCACGGGCGCCGGAAGGGCCTGACTCTAATTGCTCAGTACTTTAACAGAATGAGAGAAGGGCGGCGAAATCGCTCTGATTTTGAGCCCCTGGACCTTTCGCGGCCCGACTGGTCGAGGCGGAAAAGATGATGGCCGAAAACCTTGGTACAGGAGAAACTGTGCAGCGAATGGTAGGTCCGCCTGGAAAATTTAGCGTGTCAGAACCTGGCCGGTGGCCTGAAGGAGGACTACGCGGGTCTGGCAGTGCGCCCGACCGCCTGGCAGAGGAAAGGGGCAGGTGGGTGGTGGAACAAATGCGACTGGGGTTCCAGAAGAAGAAACCGCGGTGGAAATCCTGGTAGCGATAGGTTACAATGTTAGCTGAGAAGAAAGTCTTACGGCCAGCAAGAAAGGAGAGAACTCTTTGCTTACTTACGGGCTTTTTGATGGCGTGGCGCGGCGTGACCACCTGGTGGTTGCTGCCGTCTTGGGGCTCGATGACTATAAGGAAATCTATGGGAAGGGCACTGAAGATTACCTGGACTACCTTATCGAATTAGAAGATGCTCTTTTAACGGTTGATCCGCCTGCGAAGGTAGTAAGGGTGCCCTTCCATAGAGAAATGTACAGGAAATGGCTTGAAGGCTCCTCCTGGCGGGATGGTCCTGAAGCGCGTTCTGCCTGGGCGCTTGAGGTGGTCCAGAATGCGGAGTTATTCGAGCGGCTACGTGCAGAGCGGCCGGTGCTGCCGCGGGCTCCGGAAGAGGAAAGGGAAGTAATTGAGACCCTGTACCTCCCCTGCCCTTTGGTATGCGAAGAAGAGGCGGATGTTCAGAGGTTGGCGCACCAGCTGGACCCCGAGGTGCTGGCGAAATTTCACGGTTCTATTCTGAAACACATGCCTGCGGTGCCTCCGTACAGAAAATTGTCTAAACTGCGAGCCCAGGGCGTGGCATTAATGTTAGGTGATCGTCTGATTGAACCCATAAATGCTTATGAGGTGGAGGATCACTTTGATTCGGCCTTTCTAGGGGACATCAGTACGGCTATAGTGAAAGTTCCTCGGCATTTCCGCATTAAGCCTCCGGAGCTGGAAATAGAGGTTTATCCGGTGCTAGTCGCAGTGTTATTGCCGGTTGTGCTGCGTGGTGCAGAAGAAGACGTTGAGTTTCTGGGGGAATGGCTTGAAGGAGAGTTCGGGCCGGAAAGCGTCCTTGTTAAGGAAGCGAGGGAATTTCTGAGGGCGGCAGGTTGGCATGGAGAGAAGGCGGGTCCGCCCGGGCCCATTCTTACCGCTAGACAGGTGCCGCATTATCTGGAGGCACTGTTTGAGGATGAAGAGGAAGAGCCGCCGGACGACCCGGGTAGGCGCGGGAGAACGCTTAAACGTGTAAAATAGACCTCCGGAAGCCCGTAGAGGCCGGATTGTGCTGGAGGTTGTGGTCACATAATGAGCGGTGCGGAAGAGGGTTTGAAAAGGAAGCCTACCGGGAGGCGCGGAAGGCCCGACGCAGAATACCTGGAAGGTATACGCAGGCTTGCCGAAATGTTGGGTGGCCGGAAGCCGAAGGCAGAGGACTTTTACAGCCCTTTGGCTATCAAAGCCGGTGCACCGTCGATTGGGACCATTTACGCCAGATTTGGGGGCCTTGAAAAGGCGTTGGAACTTGCTGGAGTGGCAGAACTGCCCCCGGTGCGGGCCCAAGAAATAGAGGAAAGGGAGAAAAGGTTTCAGGAAGCTTTGCGGCGGTTTGAGGGCAGGCTGTACGCCTTTTTTGATGAGCTGGCAGGTTTGGGGGTAAACAGCCGCCGTTTGGCCAACGAGCTGAAGAGGCGTGGCGTTGTGGTTTTGCGCCGGCTCAATATTCCGTATCTGGAAGAAGCCCTGGCTGTGTACTATGGAAATGATGCTGAAAGCAAAAGAGAAATGCGGGAAGTCATGGGGGAGAAGGCCTATGAAATGTTTGCGAGGTTTGCGCGCGGTGAGGTGCTCGGGTGCGTCGCACGCGATTTGGGGTACGGCAGCCGTACCGGGGCGGTTTCCCTGCTGAGGCGGAAATTCCGGCGGATGTTCCAGAAGGAGGACGGTAAGAAGAGCGAGCGGAATTACTTACTCGCTAGGCGGGACGGCAGCGGCCGGGCGCTGATAAGAATGTTGCGGCGCCAACGGGGGATGTCCCAGGTGGACCTGGCCCGCTGTGCCGGTGTCACAGCATTTACGGTGAACCGTGCGGAGCGCGGCGGCCGTGTGTCACCTCAGACTGCAGAAAAGCTAGTGCAGGCCCTTGGGGTTTCTCTTGAGGAGTGCTTCTGCCCTGCTGGCAGCGATGCATGTGAAGTAATTGCAAGCGCTAAAGGGGCGGCATGCGAGACTACAGTAAACTCAGATACCTATGAAGCAGAGGGACGACAACGGAGCAGGAGAGGCGAGGGGGAGCAGACGCGCCAGGATGAGGATATTGAAGATGTTCTGCGCAAGTTCGAAGGTCGGGCATATGTGTTTCTCGACGAACTCAGTGGACTAGGAGCAAGCACAGAGCATGTTAAAACTGAGCTTGAGCAGCGGGGGATCATTGTTTTGCGTCGGCTCAAAATCCCGTACCTGGAAGAAGCCCTTAGAGTGTATTATGGAGATGGCACAGCAGGCCGGGAGCGGATGCGAAAGTTCATGGGTGACGAGGCTTACGAGATGTTTGCATCCCTGGCTCATGGAGAGCCGTTAACTCAAATTGCCCGCAGGTTTGGCTACAAGAAGGGCGGCGTGCTGTACAGTATAGTAGGTAAGAGGCTGCAATGGTTTTTCGAAGGAAGGCGTGCTCAGAGGCAGGAGTATGTTGCCCGGCCAGATGAAGGTGGGGGCACAGCGATTCTAGCATTAAGACACCATAAGAAGATGTCGCAGGCCGAACTGGCGGAAAAAGCAGGACTATCGCTGGACGCGGTGCACCGCGCGGAGAGAGGCTTGCCTGTCACGGGCAGCACTGCGGAGCGGCTCGCTGAGGCTTTAGGGGCTTCTCTCCAGGACTGCTTCTATTCACTCCGCAGCAACACGTCCAACGTGGGTTATACCAGAGCACAGCTAATGCAGGGCATAGATAAAGACGACGTTGGCTGGGGTTTCGGACAGCCTGGAAGGTATAAGAGGAGAAAGGAGCGTCGCCTAACTGACGAGGAATGCCTTGAGAGCATACGGAGGCTGGCCAGACTCTTGGGGAATCGCCGGCCACGGTCAAGGGACTTCAACAGCGACCTGGCGAGAGAGGCACGGGCGCCATGTTTTGCAACGATTCTGAAGCGATTTGGCACTCTGGCCCGGGCGCTGGAACTGGCAGGGGTAGCCGACCTTCCGGTGGGGAATTGTCGGGTTGTAATGCACAGGAAGAGCCTCGAGCTAGAGCAGGCAATTCAGGGATTGGCTTCCAAACCCTATGTGTTTGCAGACGAGCTGCGCAAATACGGGAGGAAGCAAAAATTAGTGAAAGAAGAACTGCGCAAGCGTGGAATAGCTGTGTTGCAGCGCATTAATGTACCTGCCATAGAGCGTATTCTTAATTTATTCTTCGGGAGTGAAGCTCAAGGACTTACCCGTAATGAAATGCGGCAGATCATGGGCGAGCGGGCGTACGAATGGTTTTCAAGGTACGCTGCGGGGGATTCCCCCAAAAAGATCGCGCTCAGCGCCGGGTGCTCCCGGCAGTGGGTGCATGATACCATAAGGCGCGGCTTAAAGCGCCTGCTTCTACGGTTACGACAGTCGGAAAACCTATCAGGAGCCAGCAAGGCATTTAAGGCCAGCACTGGAGGTGAAAATAATATGAATATGGATGGCCTTGAGAGCATGAACATTCGCAGCGGAGTGGCAGGGCAGGGCGCGCCTGCACTCCACATAGTGGAAGAATGGGACAACTATCCGGTGAAGGGCCACTTGTGGGCAATAGGAGCCGGTGCGGGCGGGTGGTTTTTCTACCGCGGGCCGAGAAACGGGCTGCAGCTAGAAAGGCCGGAAACAGGTGTCGGGCAGTGGGAGTGGCGTTCGAGCGAAGAAGAGGCACGAATCGCCCGCGAGGAAGGTTTGAGAACGCTGAAAACCGTCGGCAACCGGCGACTGGTGCCCGGAATTGGCCGCGCTGCCATCGCTTACAACGTTCTTCGCGGTACCAATAGCCTGGCCCTTAGCATTGCTGTACCGCATGCCGGTGTCCTGGAACTGGTGCTCTTGCAGAGTGGCCCCGGGTTAAGAGATGCTCACCTGAGCCATGAGTACCTTCAAGAACTGGCCGACAGGTCTGGCTTAGAGTTGGACAGTGTCTATTCGGATCTGGCGGCGGCAGTAGTAGAAGCTGTGGAAGAAAGCGGCTTCCCGCTACCCGGTGTGCTGGAATGGGAAAGGTCAGAAGACGGAGTAAGGTGGAAGGGAGATTTTGCGGGTTACTTGGGTCCGCAAGGTGCTTTGCTGGAGTTTGCAGGGCCCCTGACCAGTGTGCTTACCCTGGAAGAAGTGGCACGCTTGTGGAGGGTGCCAGCGCGGAGAGTGGCCAAGGTACTGGGGCGTGGAGAGTTTCCCGGCGGCTTCAGAAGATCCGGAGGCACATGGCTGCTCGAGTGGGATGCCGTATGGGAGGTTTTTGGCCCGCCGTTAGGGCGGAAACGTAAAGACAGCGGTGCGTACTTTAGAGTGCAGGTTGGAAGCATGGAGCTGGAGTATAAGGGGGCAGAAGAAGTCATCAGAGGTATTGCCGGGCCTGTCGTAGAAAAGGTGCTTAAAAGTGTTGCCAGCGCGGTAGGGGCCGGAAATCCTGTACAGAGCGTGCCACAGACCGCGGAGGAAGCGCGGCTTAGCGAGATCGAAGCGGTGCGGTGCGTTGCGGACCGGAAGGAATTCAGGGGTCACAGTGCTGCTTTGATTGCGCTGTATTTTATCGGGACGCCTGCCTCCCCTTCCCAGATTTTTGAGTGGATCACGGCAGCGGGGTTTCAGTGCACGATGCCCTCGGTTTATTCTTATTTGACTACCCTTAAGGGTAGGGAACTTGTCAAGAAGACCACGTCAGGGCGATATATGCTTACTGCCCGTGGCCGTGCGGAAGCTGCAGAGCTGATTCAGGATGCGGTGCGGCTGGCGCGTATTCTAAAGGGGAAAGCTCCTGCGCAATAAAGGAAGTGTTTCCTCTCCTGTGCTGCACTGTGCCCACTACCTTTAGGGGGCCCAGTTCTGGCCCAAAAAGGAACTGGCCGTACTTATTATAGACGTCTTCAAACACTGTGACGTCCAGCAGCCCTGTTTCGTCTTCCAGCGAAAAGAACACAACTATTTTGCCGCTCCTGGTGGGTGGCCGGTGCGGCCTTACGGGCAGCCCGGCCACCTTTGCGCACCTTCCGTCCGGTAACTTCTTCGCCTGGTCGGCAGTCAGATACCCCTCCTTTGCCAGTTTGTCCCTGAAAAAGCTCATGAAGTGGGCATCCGCGCTCATCCCCAGTATTTCATACTCCAAAAGGCACTTTTCTGCCGCGGTAAAGTCCTTTATGCCTGTGGGCGGCCCCAGTTCCAGGGCGGGCTGTATGGGGGACGCGGAAACCACTTCCGGCACCCAGGCCAGCAGGGCCTTCCTGTTGGGGTGGAGGGGATCGAAGGCCCCGCAGAGGATGAGGTTTTCCAGGGTGTCTCTCTCGGTCTGCGTCCTGACATAGAAGTCCCGTAGCGAGCAGAAAGGACCCTTCCGGCGCGCTTCCAGAATTCTGGCCAGCGTATTCTGCCTCATCCCCTTTACCCGGCTCAAGGGGATGCGGATGGCCGCACCCCCCTCCACGGTGAACCTGTCCGTGCTTGCGTTCACGTCCACCGGGAGGAACTTTATCCCCCTGGTGCGGGCCTCATTGGCTAGGGTTGCCGGAGAGTAGTATCCCATCGGCTGGCAGTTCAACAGTGCCGCAAAGAAATAGGCGGGATAGTGGGCGGACAGGTAGGCCGTCCAGTAGGCGGTGGTAGCGAAGGCCGCCGCATGGGCTTCGCAGAAGCCGTAGGAGGCGTATCCCTCCAGGCAGGAAAAGATATCCCGGGCGGTCTTTTCGTCGATGCCCTTTGCTACGGCCCGCCGCACGAATTCTTCCCCTATCTCCCGCATCTCTCTGAGCGAGCGCGCGTGGGTCATGAGCCTGCGCAGGCGGTCCGCCTCTCCGGGAGTGAACCCTGCAACCTCACTTGCGATGGCTATGACCTGCTCCTGGAAGAGCACCACGCCGTAGGTCTTCTCCAGAATGGGCTTAAGGGACGGGTGCAGGTAGGAGATCGGCTCCAATCCCCGGCGCCGGGCAATAAAAGGCTCCACCATGTTTCCTTTTATGGGTCCGGGACGTATGAGCGCCAGGCTGGCCACCACGTCCTCTATATTTTCGGCTTTAAGCCTGGCCTGCAGAGCCCTTTGCGCCGGGCTCTCCAACTGAAACACTCCTACCGTTTGAGCGTTGTTGAGCAACCGGTAGGTTTCAGCGTCATCCAGGGGTATGCCTTCGTAGCGGAAGCCCGGATTTACTCTGGAAATACCCCCGGCAGCCTCTTCCAGAACGCTGAGAGCCTTCAGAGAAAGGAGGTCGAGCTTGACCAGGCCCAGCTCTTCAACGTCATTGCGGTCAAACTGGCAGATTTTTATCCCCTTAGCGGCCACCTGCAAGGGGGAAATCTCTACCACCGGGGGGCCGGTGACCACCAGGCCGCCGAGGTGGGTGCCCAGGTGGCGGGGAAAGCCCGCGATGCGGCCGCAGAACCCGAAAAGGCGGCGGTATTTCTCTTCTTTCCAGGGGCCGCAACGGAGTTCAGGGAAGCGCTCCAGAGCGTCAAAAATCTGGTCTGCTGGTATGTGGGGCATGCTTTTGGCTAGACTGTCTATTTCTTCCTCGGAATATCCGAACACCTTACCGAGGTCCCTTACTGCGGACCGGGCCTGGTAGGTCACATACGTAGCGACTGCTGCTACGTGGTCTTCTCCGTATTTCTTATACACATAGGCGGCGATAAGGTCCCTGTAGCGGGAATCAAAGTCGATATCAATGTCGGGCTTTTCAGCGCGTTCCAGGCTCATGAAGCGCTCAAACACGAGGTGCCGGCTGATGGGGTCGACTTCCGTGAGCCCCAGGGAGTAGGCCACGGCGCTGGCCCCGGCAGAGCCGCGCCCCGCACACCGTATGCCCCGGGCACGGGCATAATTGACTATATCCCAGGTGATGAGGAAGTAGTCGGCGAAGCCCAGGCGTGATATGACGTTCAGCTCTTTTTCCAGCCTTTCTTCGACCCCCGGAGTGATGCGGCCGTAGCGTTCTGCGGCTCCCTTGTAGACCAGCTCCCGGAGAAATGCGTTGGCGCTCTGGCCGGGCGGTAAAGGAAACCTGGGGGAGAAATTTTGCCTCTCGTCGAGAGGAGGCTGGCACATTTCAACTATGCGGATAGTGTTGTGCAGGGCCTGGGGGCAGAAAGCAAAGATGCGCGCCATTTCTGCCGGTGACTTCAAGTAGTTTTCGTCGTTCAGAGGTCTTTCCGGGTGAACATCCTCCAGCTTTATGCCCAGGCGGACGCAGGTGAGGACGTCGTGTACGGGAAAGTCCTTTCTGCAAGTATAGTGCACGTTATTTGTTGCCACGACGGGTATATTTAGAGCCTCCCCCAGTTTAACCAACGCCTGGTTTAAAGCTTTATTCCCAGGTAGAAGAGTATCCTGGAGTTCTAGATAAAAGTTGCTGCCCCAAAGGGCTTTATAGCGCTGGGCTGCCTCTTTTGCCCTGGCATATTGCCTCCGCAGTATGAGAGAGGGTATTTCTCCCCTGCGGCAACCGGACAAAGCTATCAGACCCTGAGTATGCTCCTCCAGGTCGGCCCAAGAACACTGTGGGTTACCCCTGGGGTTTGATAGATGCGCGCGCGTAAGGAGGCGGCAAAGGTTGGCGTAGCCACGGAAACCGATAGCCAATAGGGTGAGATGATACCCACCTTCGAGGGTCACTTCTGCCCCCAGAATGGGCTTGATACCTGCCTCTTTTGCAGCGCGGTAAAACCGTACGGCGCCAGAAACATTGAAATGGTCCGTGAGGGCTATGGCCGGCATTTCCAGTTCTGCGGCCTTTTTAACCAGCTCCTCCGGGGAAGCCGACCCGTCGAGGAAGGAAAAATATGAATGGACGTGGAGGTGAGCGAAGGCGGGTGCTTGCATGCTTTCAGGTTCCCTCCTTGCTCAGTCGTACCGCCTGTAAAAGAACCAGCGACCGTCTGGAAGGTCGCGGTAAAGCTCCCACACACCGCTGTCGGTCAGGAACCTCACGAACAGCTTCGGGGTCTCTCCGTTCCACCACTCCCCCGTGTCCTTCCACCTGTCCAGGACTTCCCTCACCGTATGCCACTGCCCTTTGCAGTTAAACTGCAGGGTTTTTCCCTGTCTGCGCCAGAGAACCCGGTGCACCCGTGTCACGGATAGAGCTCCTCCACGGGTCGTAAAAGGAGAGCATGAGCTCCCTGCGTGAGGGGGCGAGGTCGGAAGCCCTGGTCAGGATTCCACTGTGGGCACGGGAGGCCGCGGCGACCGCCTTGCGGAGGCGGTCCTCCCTTTCAGTGTCTTTACCGTCAAAGATGGCCAGCTGGCTCACGGGGGCCTGGCCCAACCAGTCCAGCGTTACTGAGATTTTTTCTACGGGTGAAGCCGCTTGGATGCCGGAAATAATCCTCTGCAGGTGAAGGCAGATGTTTTCAGGCGGCTGTGCCCGGGTAAATTCGCGGGAAACTGAGATAGGCCGCTCCTCCGTGTCCAGGCAGACGGTGATGCGCTGCCATACTAGGTTCCGTTCCTTCAGCCAGGAGGAAAGGCGCCTCGACAGGATGCGGCAGGCGTACAGAAGAGCTTCGAGAGAAGTGGCGCTCCCCAAATATATGTCGGCAGCCACGGGCTCCATGTCATAAACACCTCCGGCAGGTACGCTGGAGTAGACCGGGACGAAAAGCTCTTTTCACGAAAAGTAAACAGCAGTATAATTAGGGTAGGTGGTGTAGCCAGTTGTATGAAGCAGGAAGGCAATACCTAGTGTACACTATCCGTAGACAAGAGTCAAGGGGGGATATCATCTGGAGAAAGACACTGGGAGCCAGGCGCTGGGCCAGTACCTGGCGGCCAGGAGGGCGGCGCGCGGTCTCACCCTGCGCAAGCTTTCAGCACTCATAGGCCGCGCTCCTTCTACCATCCAGGCCTGGGAGCAGGGCAGGCGGATGCCATCGCTGGAGGACCTGGTGGTCCTGGCCCGCGTCCTCGAGGCGGACGTGGAAAAGCTGGTGTACCTGGCTGTGCCAACTGAGAGCGATGCCCGCAGGGAACTGAAACAGGCGCAGGCAGCGGGCGGCAAGGAGGGTGAGCGGCAGGCGGTCAGGCTGCGCCAGCTCCTCGCCGCCAGGCGGGAAGCCCGGAGGCGGAAGGCTTTGGAACTGCTGAGGCCGGTACCCTCTCTGCGCCGGGTTCCCTTCGCTGGCGATGTTGCCGCGGGACCGCCGAAGCTGGCCATCGAGCAGCCCGGTGAATACACTGACGTCCTTGATGCGGCGGTAGACTACGCCCTGGTGGTCAGAGGGGATAGTATGGTTGGGGCCGGCATAGAGGACGGTGATACCGTGTGGGTGAGGCGTGATGAGGCGGCCAAGCACGGGGACACCGTGGTGGCGCTTATTGACGGTGAGGAAATAACCGTCAAACACCTGGTGGAAGAAAACGGGCACTGGTTGCTCCGGGCCAACAACCCGTATAAGGATTATCCGGATATACCCCTCGGGCCGCGAGACGAGATTATCGGGGTGGTGAAATGGGTAGTTAAAGCGCCCGGCCCCCCGCCGGTACGGCCGGTGAAATGAGGAGCGAGAGGTATGGCGCAGGTCTACGTTGGCACGTCAGGTTACAGCTACCGGGACTGGGTGGGGCCTTTTTACCCTTACGGCATCCGACAGGAACAGATGCTGGCCTTCTACGCTGAAGAATTTTCATTCACGGAAATAAACTCGACCTTCTACCGCCTGCCGCCGGCCAAAATGTTCGAGAGCATGCTGAAAAAGGTGCCCCAGAATTTCCTGTTTACGGTAAAAGCTTTCCAGGGCCTCACGCACCAGCGTGGCGAAACAGTAAGGGAAGAAGCGGCTAAGATGGCAGAAGCCATCAAACCGCTGGTGAATGAAGGCAGGCTGGGAGCACTGATCTTCCAGTTTCCTTATTCCTTTAAGGCGAAACCTGAAAACAGGGACTACCTCGAGCGTTTGCGGGAATTCTTCCCTGACGCTCCTCTGGTAGTGGAATTTCGGCACTACAGCTGGCTTAACAGCGAAACGTGGTCGGCCCTGCGGGCCCTGGGTATGGGCTACGTGTGCGTGGACGCCCCCAGGTTAAGGGGGCTGCCAGGTGGTGCGGTGCAGGCGACTTCCCCGGTCGCCTATGTGCGGTTTCACGGGCGGAACGCCGCAATGTGGTGGGAGCACGAAGAGGCCTGGCAGAGGTACGATTATCTCTATACGGAAGAGGAACTCTGCGAATGGGTTCCGAAAATCAAATTTCTTGAGCGCAACTCCGAGCGGGTTTTCATCGCGTTTAACAACCATTTTGGTGCCCAGGCCGTTTTCAATGCGCGGATGCTTAGAAAGCTCCTCGGCGTGGATTACTGAATTTAGGTAAGCAAGTGTATGATCGCCGGCAATCGGTCAAGCGCTGCGCGTTGGGGCGGAAACCGAGGAGGTTTTTGAGCGCGGTCAGATACCACATCTGGTATCGGTCGAAACACCCGCGTTTATTGAGAAGGGCGAGCAGCAGGCGGCCTATGCTTTCTCCCCGGAACCGCCTCTTTCGCGGCCTGTTGTGGGTTACCTTGCAGCCAAGGGCCGCCGGCTCTACCGCTACCAAGTGGAAGTGCGTGGGAAAATTAGGGAGGAATTGTTGTGATGGGTGGCGAAAATCAAATCTCTAGACCGTCATTTGTAGCGGGTGTCTTTGGCATTTGATAAGCATTTTCGTGCCGAGGGTGGTTTCAATACCCAGATACTGAGACAGCTCCTCACTAGAGTTTGACAAATTCGTGCTGAATAACCGGAAATTGCCGGTTATGGGTGAGGACGCGGACTATGGAAAAGAGAGCAAGAGGCTGGACGAAAGAAGAATGTGTGGCTGCTCTAAAAAGGCTTTCGGCCGCACTTAGCGGGTGTCGCCCCACAACCAGCGACTTGGTGGGTAGAGTGGGTCGAGAGGTGGGGTGTCCTCCGGAGTGGGTGATACATGAACTGTTCGGTTCCTGGAAGGTAGCGATCAGGGAAGCGGGTCTCGAAAGTCTGCCGACGGTAAGGGAGCAGGCGCGGCAGGCAGCGGTAGAAGAGCTTCGTTTGTACTTTGATAGGGTGTTGGAAGGAAAATCCTTCCTGTTTCGTGGCGAAGCACATGAGATTGTAAAAAAAGCGCCCGGGAAGCTTTATGTACAGAGCAAACGGCGGATGCTGAGAGGAGCGTGCCGGGAAAAAGGGATACGCTTGCTGAACCTGCCCTATGACCGGGATATTCGCGCTGTGGTGTCGTGGCTGCTGGGATGCCCTGCGGAAGGGGTCCTGCCCGAGAAAGAGAAGGTGGAGGAGGCCCTGGGTGAGGCTGCGCTACGGGTACTGAGAAGGATTATGGAGGTCGGGAACTTAAAGGCTGCAGCGCAGGCGGAGGGCTTGAAGGTTTTTCAGGCCCGGCGCATGCTCGTAGAGGCGTGCAGGAGGGCAGTAAGGTTCCTGGCACGGACTCGGCATGGGTAATGTTTGGTCGCGGCTGCTGGGCCTCTGCAGGCGGACGGGAGGTTTGTAGTAGGTAAAGCCAGTTACTAATCCACTAGAGAATTGCGTGCAGCTAACGGAAGCGGGCGGAAGGGATGTCTATTGAGTTCCAAAATAAAGCAGTTTCTGAGCGCCGTCAGGTACCAGCAATGGTACCGTGGGCAAATATACGCAGTTGTTGAAGAACCCGGCCGGGAGGCGGTCTACGCCTCTCTGGAACCCCCTCTCCCAAAGCCGATTGAGCGATACCTTTCGGCGAAAGGTATCCAGTTGTACAGGCACCAGGCGGAAGTGTGCGAGAAGGTAAGGCAGGGCCTAAATGTTGTCCTTACCACTCCCACAGCCAGCGGAAAATCCCTCGCTTTCAGCTTGCCCGTGTTAGAGGCCCTCCTTTCCGACATGGCGGCCACAGCTCTCTACCTATATCCCTTGAAGGCTCTTGCTTACGACCAGCTCAAAACCTTGCGTGCACTGGAGGATGGCACAGGTATCAGGCTCCACTCAGCGGTGTACGATGGCGACACTCCCAAAGAGGAGCGGGCAACTATTCGTCGCCGTTCCCGCCTGATTCTTAGCAACCCCCACGCCTTCCACCAGTACCTGAGCTGGCACAAGCTGTGGAAGCAATTTCTGCGCAACCTGAGGTTTGTTATTATAGATGAAGCCCACTGGTACCGGGGTGTGTATGGGTCTAACGTGGCGTTTTTCATTCGTCGGTTGCGGCGGGTGCTCGACTACTACGGTTCGGACCCTCAGTTTATTCTGGCGTCAGCCACCATGGCGGATCCGCTCGAGCACGCCCGGAAGTTGGTCGGCAAAGACTTCGTGCTGATCAGTGCGGACGGCAGCTCGCGCGGAAAGAAGACCTATGTCCTCTGGGATGCCGGTGCACACCCGTCACGTTCGGAACACCGCCAGGCTGCTGACCTTTTTGCCTTCTGTGTCTCTCAGGGCTTCCAGACCCTCTGTTTCACTGCTTCGCGCAAAATGGCCGAACTGACTGCCAGGTGGGCTGGTGCGGAGGTTGAGGGCGTAGCGGCGTACAGAGCGGGGTACCTGCCGGAAGAGCGCCGCAGGCTTGAGCGTGATCTCAAGCAGTGCCACCTGAAGGGGATAGCAGCTACGAATGCCCTGGAGCTGGGAGTAGATATCGGCGGTCTGGACGCTGTGGTGATAGCAGGGTGGCCTGGAACGGTGGCATCTTTCCGCCAGCAGTCGGGCAGGGCCGGAAGGTCCGGGCAGGAATCTCTTGTAGTCCAGGTGTTCTTCAACAGCCCGCTGGACGGCTACCTGCTGAGGAACTACCGGTACATTTTTGACGCGCCATCTGAGCAGGCGGTCATCAGTTTGGACAACGAACACATCCTCAAGAACCACCTCAAGTGCGCCGCAGAAGAATTACCGCTGACACAGGTGGACGAAAAGTGGTTTGGCCCTGCCTACGCTAGCGCTGTTAAGGCGCTTGTTGGAGAGGGCGAGCTTACAGTTGTCAGGACTGGCACGGGCAGTCACCAGAAAACGAGCAATGCAGAGATTTATGTGCGGCCGAGGGGGAGCGCCGCCCAGGAAGTAAAGCTGTCGCCCTTCGAAGAGGGTGAGTTCAAGGTAGTGTGCGACGGAGAAATACTTGAAGTAATCGACCGCAGGCGCGCCCTGCTCGAAGCGCACCCGGGCGCCATATTCCTTCACCAGGCAGAACCGTACAGAATAAAGGAACTGGATCTAACCCGGGGAATCGTGCTTGTGGAGCCAGCGCCGGGGGACCTGTATACTACGACGCTATCGGAAACCGAAGTGGTAGTAAAAGAAGTGC
The DNA here is from genome assembly GCF_900176005.1 of Thermanaeromonas toyohensis ToBE. Classification (NCBI taxonomy): domain Bacteria; kingdom Bacillati; phylum Bacillota; class Clostridia; order Neomoorellales; family Neomoorellaceae; genus Thermanaeromonas; species Thermanaeromonas toyohensis. The sequence goes on from NZ_LT838272.1 coordinate 1,733,046, forward strand.
TTGGGTGCAGACATCTGGGCCGTGTCGAACTGGCCTGGGGAAAGGTTGCTGTTTCCGAAAAGGTATACGCCTATCTGGTAAAGCGCTTCGACCGGGTGGTGGCAAAGGAGGATGTACGCGGGATTCCCCCAATAGAGTTTGAGACAATTGCAGTATGGTGCCGTATAGTCGTACCCCCGAGTCTTGGCGGTTCTCTTGCAGGAGGCCTGCACGCTGCCGAGCACGCGCTGATTGCGGTCACTCCCCTTATGGCCATGTGCGACAGGTGGGACGTAGGCGGGTACTCCACAGCACACGGGCCCGGAGGGAAACCGAACATATTTATATACGACGGATTTTCCGGCGGTACGGGGATAGCCGAAAGGCTGTACCGGTGCTATGGCGAACTGGCGGCTCGTGCGCTGGAACTGGTCTCGGGTTGTAACTGCCAGGACGGCTGCCCGCGCTGCATCATGTCGCCGAAATGTGGGAACAACAATGAGCCGCTGGACAAAAAAATGTGCCTTCATCTGCTCGGCATCGTGAGCAGGGACGCTGCTGGACCCAGAGAGAGCTAGACCCTGTAGTGCAGGATGAAAGAGTTTGGTGCGTGAGGAAGAACATACTGGCGTAAACATGGCGCAGCTGCAATCTAAAGCATGATAGGGGGAAAGAAGGTGTACACCGCCGGAAGCGCTCCACGTGAAGCACGCATGTCCTCACCCTTGAGACCTGCGGAAAGCCCAGGGCAGAAGGCGTGGACGAAAGAAGAAAGCCTGGCTGCATTAAGAAGGCTATCGGAAATGCTGGGCGGAACACGCTCCATAGTGTGCGATGTGCGGGGGAAGCTCGGGCGTCAAGCCGGGTGCGCCTCAATAGAAGCAATTCGGAGGCTTTTTGGCTCTTGGGAGACAGCACTGGAGAAAGCTGGCTTAGCAGGATTACCGACAAGAAAATCACCCGAGAGAGACATTGCCCTTAGAAGCCTCCGGGAGTATTTTGAGCATCTGCTACACGACAGAACATTTCTTTTCTATGGCGAAGGAGCAGATATGGTAAAAAAGCTCCGGGTGTTGTTCCCGTTCAAACTCGTCGACAAGTATTGGCCGAGATATGCAAGAAGCAAGGGATACGGGTGTTTGGCCTGCCCGCCAGCAACGACGTAGGTACGGTGGTATCATGGCTGCTGGGACGTCCGGCTGAGGGGATATTGCCAGATGCGGAAGAAATAGCAAAAGGCCTGCAGCCCGATGCTTTACGGCTTTTTAGGCGTGCCGTCGAAACTGGTAGTGTCAACTACCCCCTACTGAAGTAGGGGGCATGCGGCGAAGAGCCGTGTGAGCCGGTGCTGTCCCTATGGGGCAGCAATCCGGCGGTGTTGACACGCTCCCGATGAACTCCGGGAGGCACGCAGGCCTACAAGAATGGTGTTAGTCCCAGCCGGTTCGCGGCACTGCTGTGCCCGGTCCTTCCGGTTTACGGGGGGCCGGCCGTTCCCGGGGGGAGGTGCACGGGGCGGGCGGTTTTACCGCCGGCAACCCGCCGCAAGGCGGAGTATCCCCTATGATGGGGGTGTTATATCATGATGGTCTTAGTCCAGAACAAAGACGGCAGTCCTTTATCACCATGCCACCCTGCGAGGGCGAGGATAATGCTCAAGAAGGGCAAGGCCAAGGTAGTATGCACGTATCCGTTTACCATCAAGCTAACCTACAAGGTAGAAAACCCCGTGTTTGCTCCTACCAGGGCAGTATTGGATGACGGCAAGACGTGCGGCCTGGGCGTGGTACAGGAGAACAGGACCCACAACCTGGCCCTGTGCAAGGCTGAGATGGAGACCCGCGGGGAGGAGATAAGCGACAACCTTAAGAGGCGGAAGGAGCTGCGGGCGCAGAGGCGGAGGCGGCGGAACAAAAAGCGCGGCCGGGAAGGCAGGATCAAGATAAGGTACCGGAAGGGGCAGGAGTACCCACAGAGCATTGTAGCGGACGTCCAGGCCAAAGTGAATGCCGTAAAACGCTTGATGAAGATGTACCCCATTACCGAAATTGTCCTGGAGCCGGTGAAGCTGGACATAGTAAAAGAACTCAACCCGGGTGTCAGGGGCAAAGATTACCAGCGCGGGCTTTCTTATGGCATTGAGGCGGACACCCGGAACCAGAAGCGGCGGTTGGCGATATTGAGGAGGGACGGCTACAGGTGCTTATACTGCGGGAGGGAAGTGACCGAAGAGACGGCCAGGATACACCACTTTGTGCAGCGCAAGCACGGGGGCACCAAACGCTACGACATACTGGGGACCCTGTGCGAGGAGTGCCACACGTCGGTGTCCACCGGTGAACTGGCCCTGGCATTTGACCTGGAGAGCTATCCCAACATTCGTGCGGCGGGGCGGTGCATGCACGGGCGGCATCTCCTGGAGAGGGAGCTGAGGAAGCTCGGGGTGCCTGTTGTAGTGAAGTACGGGTATGAGGCGCAGAAGTTACGGGAGAGGTACGGGTTCCCGAAGTCTCACGGGAACGACGCTGTGGTTCTGGGGTGCAACCCTGAGAAGGGGTTAATTGACCGGTCTACCGTGTATAAGGTTAAGCTCCACGCCCGGCATGGCGGGAGGAAGCTATTTGATGCCAATCCGGGGGTAGCGGCGTACCGGGGGCAGGCGGACCGTCAGCCGCATGTAGACTGGGCCAGGATGGTGGTAGACGACCACAATCACGAATGGAACCGGAAGAACCGCAGCTACAGGAGGCACGTGAGGAACAAGTACTACAAGAAGCTGAAGGAGGAGGGGAAGTTCAACTACGACCTTCTGCCCGGGAGAAAGCACCTTAACGAGATATTCACCGTGAACCGGGCCATGCTTTTGACGGAGGGCGGTCCGGTGCTGGTGAAGAACCAGCGGATCAGGGAGTGGAGGTACCCGCACCCGTGGCCTGATAGGAGGAGGGTGATAGAGCGGTACGACCTGGTGCGGACGCAGAAGGGGGGCGTTGGCATCGTCACGTCTATTATGAGCGACTGCACGGTGAGGGTTGATTTTGTAAAGAAGCGCGAGGGGTACAAGACGGACTTTAGTTTTTACAGGCCGGAGGCTCTGGAGATTATCCAGAAGGGAAGTAGTCAGACGTGGGTGATACAGGAGTAGTCGCCTTTCATCCCCCGAATGAATTCGGGGGAATTCCCGGCGGCGATTCTTAAAAGGCGCAGCACGGCTGGAAGGGCTCAGCGAGCGGCGAGCCGGAAGAATACTTTTAGATGCGTCTACAAGAGCGGTAGAACAGGTGGTTCGGAATGCAAATGGGAATACGTGAGAAAAAGTCAAACTAAAGTGTAACATAGGGGAAGGAGACTTTGCAGTGGTTGATAGCCGCGTTGTGATGTTTCCCCTGCCGGAGCGGAAACCACTTACTCGGGTGCTGGACGCTTTTCTTGATGAGAGGGAGAAAACATTGAGCCGGCGTACTGCCGCCAAGTACGGGCGGCTTGTTTCGTTATGGCAACGTTACCTGGACCACCATGGATATTGCCACTTGCTACCCGTCGAAAAAGTTCTATGGAAGAGGCTCCGGAAGGCTGGGACAGAAATTACGGAAACGTTCGGAGCTCAACTGTTGGTCCGCAGTTCCGTGCCGTTTCTCGGCGAGTACTTTCTAAGGAAAGTGGGTTCCGACCTCGAATTGGTGGAATATGCAGGAACTATCGTACGAAAACTTGCGAGGTGGCTGGCGCAGGAAGGTTTTGTTTCTTCCCGGGCCGCTAGCCTATTATGGGACGTGGGGAACGCGGCAAGGCGCCAGTTGGTACCCGCGTTCCTTGCCCAGGCGTCAATTAATATACAGTACGATGTCTGGTACGAAATACCGGTATATAGGGCGAGAGGCGAACTGTACGAAATCCTTCCTGGGATTCTCAGGTTTAGGGTAAAAAATGCAAGAGTAGAGGTAGCGCTTCCGGAATGTGTTACCGAATACTGCCGCCCCGGATGGGTTTTTACGCTCAGGTTGCTTCCCAAAGAGCACACCTTTGGGGTAGTTGGTTGCGATAACGTAAACATTTTTGGCTGGGCGAATACCCCTTAATCGTCATCCGTTTCTACTGCCCCGGCAAGTTCTTCGAAGGTCGGCCTGGTATACTGGGCGGTGGTGTTCAGGTTTTCGTGCCCCAACAGGGCGGCCACCTTCACAAGGTCTACCCCCTTGTTAAGCAGGTTAGTGGCACATGTATGCCTCAGCACATGGGGCGTCAGGTGTCCTATTCTGGCCCAGTAAGCGTACTTTTTTAGTATCTGTTGGACACCGCGAGCAGTGAGCGGTCCCCTCTGGCCTAGAAAGAGGGGGCCGCTTTTTCTTTCCCCAAGGTATTCCCTCAAGGCACGCCTCACGTTTGACGGTACCGGAACTTCACGGTACTTGTCGCCTTTACCCTTCACAGCGAGCCTTCCGACTCGCTCTTTAATTTCCAGGTCCTCGACCCTGAGTTTGACCAGTTCCCCTACCCTCAGCCCGCAGAACAAAAGCACATATACCAGCGCCTTGTCTCTTGCGTTACCGCTGCGCTCAACGGCACGCAGGAGAGCGTTTTGTTCCTTCCGGTTCAGGGCTCTTGGAGCGAGCTTTTCCTGCCTGACGCGCTTGGGTAGGCGCGGGAGGCGGCCAATTTGCCCAGTATCCTGGGCCCAGGAGAGCCATTTTTTAAGCGCCGCCAGCCGGCGGTTGACCGTACTCGGCTTCATGCACCGCATCAGGTACTGGCGGTATTCTGCCAGATCCAACTCGGTCACCAGCTCCGGCCGGGGGGATTCGCCGGTGGTCTGCAGGTACCACTGCGCGAAGTCCTGGAGGTCGAAGTAATAGGCCTCCATAGTGTTTTCCGAGAGGTGCTGGCTGACGAGGAAGTCCAGAAAGGGGGCAAAAACGTTATGCGAACAGTTTCTTTGCTGATCCACAGGTGTGCTGGCTCCTTCCCTTAGAAAGAGTGGGGATACCCGAAGACCTTGGGGCTCAATGCGAATCGAGGTCTTGGGATAATTTGGGGTCCACCGCCAGTTTAGCTCTTTTTTAGCCGATTTTCAAGACATAATCGTCTTTATGCGCTTAGATTATGCGAAGAACACCTGTCTATATCGGTCCATAAGGGAAAAACACGACCGCCTGATACGGAGACCCGGGCCGGGTACGATACCCGGCTTTTTGTATAAGAGCGGAAATCAACCGGAAACCTATTCTCAGGTGTATGGAAGGGGGTGCCATTGTGAACTGCTCAGGTTCGGGATATATTAAAAAGGAAGGGAAAGATCACGTGGTTTACGTCCGCAACTACGGGGAAATTACGGTGGAAAACAAGTTTCCCCGGAACGCCCCGGACGCGGAGGAAAGGCTGGAGGCCTTCCGGCGCCTTGCCGCCCAGATGCTGTGGGAACAAACTGGAGGAACAAGCGATGCGCGCAGCAGCTCTCTACCGGGTGAGCACCAAGAAACAGGTGAAAGCCGAAGAGGATAGTATACCCGTCCAGCAGCACCTGCTGCGGGAATACGCGGCTGAGCGCGGCTGGGAGCTTGTCGCCGAATATATAGAGCCAGGAGTATCGGCCTACAAGCTGTCATCCCTGGAGCGGGACATCCTACAGGATGCCCTGCGTGATGCTGAAGCCGGAAAGTATGACGTGCTCCTCATTTTCAAAGCCGACCGGCTCAGCCGCAACAGCTTTGAGTACCCCATGGTGCTGTGGCGCCTGCACCAGGCAGGAGTAGAGGTAATTGCCGTGGCCGATGCGCCCGGCGGCCGGAAGCTCAACGTTGACGACCAGATGGAGAAGCTCCTCCGCTTTATCGAGGGGTGGCAGGCGGAGACGGAAAGCAAGAACACCTCAATCCGCGTTTCCCAGGCGATGCTCGACCTGGCCCGCCAGGGCAAGTGGAGCGGCGGCAGGCCGCCTTACGGCTTCCGGCTGTCTTCCAGTAAAAACGGGCTGCCCCTGGAAATAGACCCGAAGGAAGCTGAAGTCCTGAAGGAAATGGTCCGCCTCTATTTGGAAGAAGGGGTAGGGAGCAAAAAAATAGCGCGGATACTTAATAACCGCGGTATAAGGACAAGAGAAGGTAAACTATGGCGGGATGAGCGGGTAAGGGATGTGCTGCAAAACCCTATTATAGCCGGGTTACCCGCCTATAACCGTACCAGGCCCGGCAATACCCCTACATCACGGTGTCGAGTTAGAGACCGGTACGACCTCAATAACCCGGAGATAATCATCCCCAGGGACGAGAATGGTAACCCCAAGCCAGTTAAAGAGTATGTTATAATTCCCCTCGAAACCTGGCTTAAAGTGATGCAAAAGATGAAAGCCTCAGCCCAGAATCAGGAGCCTGATGCCAGGGCCCTGGATAGCCCGGCGTTGCTTACTGGTTTCCTCAAGTGTGGCTATTGCGGGCGGGGTTTTATTTCTAGTAAGAAGAATAGGGCAAAGGTAAGCAGGCCTAATGGTAAGACCTATGTCTATGAGCGTGCCTGTTACCGCTGCATAACCCACGCCAGGATAGGCAAGGAATTTTGCCCCGGACAGGGAAGTTACTCCCAGAAGAAGATAGATTCCATCTTTTTGAGTGAACTCAGGACGTTTCTGTCCAGCCTTGACCTGGGCAACCTGGAGAAATATATCGACAGCCGCCAGCAATTTACTGTTATGAGGCTCCAGAAGCAGATAAGCCAACTTGAGGCCGAGCTGGAAAAGGCCAACCGGCGGTTAAAGAACTGGGTGGAGCGACTGAATCAATATTTTGCTGATCCTGCTAGAAGCCTTTACAGTGAGGAGCTCATGGCAGGTGAAATAAAAAGAGCACAGGAGGAGATAGCGCTGCTGGAAAAGCAAATAGCCGAGGCGAAGGCCGAACTGAATGCCTGTACTTACGAGCGAGAGAAGCTGCAGCAGTTCGCCAGGATGGCTCCACGGTGGTTCGAAATTTTTGTTGAGGCCCCTGTTCCAGTCCAGAAAAGAATGCTCGCCCAGATAATTGATAAGGTTACACTCTGGAAGGACAGGCTGGAGATAAGCTACAGAGTGGACCTTACTCAGTTTGCCCGGACGACTGGAGAAGAAGGCCACGGAACAGTTGAACTCCGTGTGGCAGTGTCTCTATAGCCTTATTATACCAACCTTGAAGAGTTTGTAGCTACTTGGGTGCGATAGGGGTGCCCATCGCCGTAGCAGCAAACCATTCCTTTATTGCCGCAACGGCTACCATGACCATACATCCCATTCGCCTTACAGGCCTGGTGATAGGTGTGCCGCAGACCTATGAATACCTAGATAAAATGCAGGACCGGGTAGTTCGGTTTGTTACCGAGCATTCCCGGATTTCGGAGGCCAAATTCCGGGAGCTCATGTTCCGGACTGGCGAATTGGCCCGGGATATAGGAACAGTGCTGGTAGGGCGAGATGCTGTAGAAGTAGGATTGATCGATGAAGTGGGGGGAATCTCCCAGGCAGTAAACTACCTGCGTAAGCTTATTGCTGAAGGTGCTCCAGGGCCAGGCGGTTTACATTAGAGTGGGGTCTACATTTTATGGTAGTTTGCTGTTACACCATAAAAGAAACGGTTCATCAGTAGCTGCATAACCGGGTATAAGTAAATCCCTCGTAGTGCTGCTTTATTAGGGAAAAACAGGGAGATTTTAGGCACATATCTACATTATTAGTGGTAGGAGGTTTCTAACGCATGATTCTATATAGCCCTATGGTCCCGGAACTGGTTTGGGAAGGGGCTGAGGAATACCACCCCGTATTTCAAGAGGTTAAGGTCGGGCACATAACTTTAGTGGTGGAACCCTTAACCTTTGCTCAAGCCCGGGTAGTACGGCTTATAAGTACCGACCCGGCTGATTACCTATATAGCCCTTACCAGCCGGGTAAGATTTTAGAATTTACTCCTAGAGCAACCTAAAATCTATAAAGTTGTTCTAACACACTTAAGGCTCCTCTTAGGCAGCTTGCTTATACGGGCTGCCTTTTTGATGTAGGGAGGGACAAGGAATTTTCTTTACAATGTAGAAATAGTAGCTGCTGGGGTGATGGAAAATGCCACCTACCAGGCCAGTCACCAACAAGGTTAAAAATGAAATTCTAGGGGTCGCTTTACTGGCCCTGGCCCTTCTTTTTTCTGCAGGGATTTATGCTACTGCCACAGGATGGATGAACCCCAGCGCAACTATAGGGGCATTGGGTAATCTTATGGTAAAGGTTTTAGAAGGGTTAACCGGCCAGGGAAAGTTTATGGTGCCTTTGTTTTTGACCCTATGGGGGTTAAGGCTTATTGTTGGCGCACCAGGGAGAGGGCTAAAGCCGCGCTTGTGGGGTTCTATACTATTTTTGTTAGTACTTTTGACCGGCCTGCACCAGCCTCTGGTGCCTGGACATAAAGCTAAGGAGCTCCTAGCCTTAGGCTTGACTGGCCAGGGGGGCGGGGTGGTAGGGGGCTTAATGTCTGTTATCTTTATGGCTATCTTTGGCCGGGTGGGAACTTGGATCGTATTGGGGGCTACAGGGGTTATAGCTTTCCTTCTTTTTACTGGTATCTCCCTCCAAGATATTTTAACTTCCTTAGTTTTAAAATTTAGCCGTCTAGGAGGCGCAATTAAACAAGGACTGGTAAATTTTCTTTATACAGAAGTAGAAGTAGCCGAAGAGGAAGAAGAGAAAAAAATACCACCAGCCAATACTTCAGGGCATGAAGCAGTACCGGTTATTGTGGAAACCCCTACTCCGGCGCCATTCACTGCAGTAATTAAGGAAGAGCCAGTCCAAGCTAAAGTTTATCCAGAAACCCCTCTACCACCTGTAGAAGAAGAAAGCAGGCGTCGGCGCCGTTCCCGGGTGGCCCTTCCGCCAGTACAAGAGCCTCTGGAAGAAGAAGGGTTGGATAATTATGTTTTACCGCCCTTGTCGTTATTACATAAGCCAGCTAAAATTAAGAATCCGCGACTGGAGAAAGATATAGGTGAGCGAATTAAAATCCTAGAAGATACCTTGGAAAGCTTTGGAGTTAAAGTTAAGGTAACCCAGGTTAGCTGTGGACCAGCAGTTACCCGGTATGAAGTTCAGCCGGCTCCTGGTATTAAAGTTAGCCGGATAGTTAGTCTGGCTGATGATATTGCCTTAAGTCTAGCAGCCCCTCAGGTGAGAATAGAAGCACCTATACCAGGCAAGGCTGCCATAGGTATAGAAGTACCTAATAAAGAAGTTGCAATAGTTCACTTAAGGGAAGTCCTGGAGACCCCCGCCTTTACTGAGGCTACTAGCAAGCTGACCCTAGCCTTAGGCAAAGATATTGCCGGGAATCCTGTAATTGCGGATCTGGCCAAGATGCCCCACCTCCTAATTGCGGGAGCTACAGGTTCAGGAAAGAGCGTGTGCCTTAACGCTTTGATTTGTAGTATGCTCTTTAAAGCCAAGCCTCACGAATTAAAGTTCCTCATGATAGATCCTAAAATGGTGGAACTTACCCAATATAACGGTATCCCCCATCTTTTAGCTCCGGTGGTAAGCCACCCTAAAAAAGCGGCAGCCGCTTTACATTGGATGGTAAATGAAATGGAAAAACGCTACGAGCTCTTCGCTGCTGCTGGAGTGAAGGATATAAACCGGTATAACCGTTGGGTACAGAGGGAAAATGTTGGTAGGGAATTTCTACCCCTTGTGGTAGTAGTCATAGACGAATTGGCTGATCTTATGATGGTGGCACCGGCCGATGTAGAAGATGCTATCTGTAGGTTGGCTCAGATGGCCCGGGCGGCTGGTATTCATTTGGTGGTGGCTACCCAGCGTCCTTCTGTGGACGTGATTACTGGGCTTATCAAGGCTAATATCTCTGCCCGGATCGCCTTTGCCGTCTCCTCTCAGATTGACTCCCGCACTATTTTAGATATGGCAGGAGCAGAGAAGCTTTTAGGTCGTGGGGATATGCTCTTTTTACCTACAGGAGCTACCAAGCCCATCCGGGTCCAAGGAGCTTATGTTTCGGATCGCGAGGTAGAAGATTTGGTTACCTACATTAAACAGCAAGGTCGACCAGAATATAATCTCAACTTTTTAAAGGAAGAGGAAACTGTCCTTACCGATGAAGAAGAGGACGAGTTATTGCCGGCTGCAGTACGGGTGGTCTTGGAGACCGGCCAAGCTTCTATCTCTATGTTACAAAGGCGTTTACGTGTAGGATACGCTCGAGCCGCCCGGCTGATGGATATGATGGAAGCCCGGGGGTTTGTAGGCGGCCCAGAAGGAACCAAGCCTAGAGCTATATTAATTAATTGGGAGGAATACCGGCGCCTTTTTGGGGAAGCTGGGGAATCTTGACAAAACAGATAGGCCGATTTTCAAGGAAGGATTCTTAAGGTACAATGTAGAAGGTGGTTGCGGGAAGATGTTTAAGGATGCATTTTAGGGGTGTACTTTATGGGAAGAATAGGCGAGGCGCTCCGTAAAGCTCGTGAAGAAAAAGGTATAACCTTAAGGCAGGCTGAAGAAGCCACGAAGATCCGCCTTAAATACCTAGATGCTCTAGAACGGGAAGAGTTTACCCAACTTCCAGGGCGGGTATATGCTATAGGTTTTTTGCGTAATTATGCCCGGTATTTGGGCCTTAATTGGCAAGAATTGGTGGACGAGCTCAAAGCCCAGTGGCCTCCTGAAGAAGAGATTAAACCGACTCCCTCTTCCACTATCCAGGAAAAAAGGCCTAAAAAAGGTTTCCTTACCCGGTGGTTAGGTATCCTCCTGGTATTAGTGTTGTTATGGGCGGTAAATCAAGGGTACAACCGTTACCGCCTGACTTTGGGAAGCAGTACTTCTTTTCCTCCGGTAGAAGAAAAACCGTCTCAGGTCGTATCCCCGCCGCCCAGCCCTGCTCCGCCACCTCCCTCCCTACCTAAAGTGAGCGGCGTAGAAGTTAAAATATACATTAAAGAAAAGCAATGCTGGATAAGCGTTAAGGTGGACGGTAGGGAGGTCTTTGCGGGAATTTTAAAAGGTGGGGAGAGCCGTACTTTCCGCGGAGAACGCGAGATCACCCTCACCTTAGGGAATGCTGGGGTAGCAGAAGTTACAGTGAATAATGAGATCTTACCTCCTCTAGGTAAGGTAGGAGAAGTGGTTACCCGTACCTTTACTACTTCAGGGGCAACAAGCGAAAAAGTAGATAATACCGGAAGAGTAAGTAGTACCCGCTAATAGAATATTTCTAGTTAAGATGGATAACGGTTGCGGAGGATGGCTAAGAATGGCTAAAGTAGCTTTGCTCACCTTGGGTTGTGCTAAAAATCAAGTAGATAGTGAGTACATGATGGGGGTGCTGGAAGAGAGCGACCACGAGCTAGTAGACAGCCTGGATAAGGCTGAAGTAGTGATAGTAAACACTTGTAGTTTTATTACTCCTGCTAAAGAAGAGGCTCTGGAGGTCATCCTGGAGGTGGCCCAGGCCAGGAAGGGCCTATATCCCTATATAATTGTTGCCGGGTGTCTAGCCCAGCAGCATGCCCGTGAATTGTTCAGTGAGCTTCCAGAGGTTAGCGCCTTTATAGGTCCAGGAGCCATTCCCCGTCTAGCCCATATCATTGGAGAGGTGCTCCGGGGTAAACGGGTATTGGATGTTCCCCTTGCTGGAGAAGAAAACTATAGGGGGCTTCCCCGTACTCGCTTACGCATAGGGCCTACGGCCTATCTTAAGATAGCTGAGGGTTGCAATAATAAGTGTAGCTACTGCACTATCCCGCAGATTAAGGGACCCTACCGGAGCCGGCCCTTGGAAGACCTTTTGACTGAAGCCCGCTTTCTCATCTCCCGGGGAGCCCAGGAACTGGTACTCGTTGCCCAGGATACTACCGCCTATGGCCTGGACCTATACGGTTCCTTAGCTCTTCCCGTTCTACTGCGGGAACTTGCCCACCTACCGGGGGTCAAATGGTTGCGCCTCCTGTATGCTTATCCTACCCGTATAACCCCTGAACTTATAGAGGTCATGGCCGAGGAAGATAAAATCTGCCGTTACCTGGACTTACCCCTCCAGCATGCCCATCCAGAGATATTGCAGGCCATGGGGCGGCCTGGGACATTGGAGGCGGCGCGCAAGGCCTTAAGTAGGCTGAAAGCTACCTTACCAGAAATAGCCCTGCGTTCTACCTTCATTGTGGGGTTTCCAGGAGAAAGGGAAACCCATTTTCGTGAGTTACTCAACTTTTTAGAAGAAATCCGTTTTGACTGGGTAGGGGCTTTTATTTTTTCCCCAGAAGAAGGGACCCCGGCTAGTCGTCTTCCAGGGCAAGTACCGGAAGAAATTAAAAAAGCGCGGTATGAGCGTCTCCTTTCGCACCAGCAGCATATTACAGAAGAAAAAAACTTGGCCTGGGTGGGCCGTGAGACAGAAGTTTTGATAGAGGGTAGAGCCTCCCTGGAAGAGGGGGAAGTGCTGGTGGGCCGTAGTTTCCGCCAGGCCCCCGAAGTGGATGGTGTTATTTACCTTAAAGTAGAGAAGTCCTTAGGAGTGAGGCCTGGAGAACTAGTAAAGGCTAAGCTTTTAGCAGTTAAAAATATTTATGATCTTTGGGGACAGGTGCTTTTCTGAGGGTTTTTGCTTCTATAAAGGATTAGGCGCAAAGGCTTTAGTATCTATAACCCACTAAAACCAAGTAATTACTAAGGCTTCTAATTTAGACTTCTGGTATAATGGAAGGTGCTATCCCTAACAAGGAGGTTTTCCCTTGTTCGGGCAAGGTTGGCGCCTTCATTATGTGATTTTGGCTTGCTTTCTTAGCCTAACCCTTTTAGGGGGAGGCCATCTTTTATATCAAAGGTTCTTATGGGAGAAATCTTTAGAGAAGAGATTACAAAGCATCCCCCAAGTAGAGGGTGTGACCCTAAAAAGAGAGAAAGACAGGATAGAGGTAGAGCTAGGTCCCACACCTGATCTAAAGCAAACTTATCTCCAAGTAGAGGAAGCCTTGCGTGATTTTTATCGTCAAAACCCCCCACAATTGGTGATACGGGATCGGCGCTCGGCTAGCCTAGTTAAGGTGTGGGAAGAGGCCCAGTTCGTGGTATATGAAGCTGCTGTCCGAGGGACTTTTACGGACATGGCTCGAGAAGTAGAAGAGAAGGCCCGGATACGTGGGGCGGAAGCTAGGTTAGCAGTAGATGGGAAGAGAATTTATGTAGCCTTATATAAGGATTCCTATTTTTTGTATGAGATTATACCCCTTGCACCCCTTCGGGTTCCCGAGGAAAGGGAAGTGAGGGAGCGCGGTGTGTAAAGCCTTGAAAGAGCTAATAGTAGGGAGCGTAATAGGCCTGCTGCTTTTTTTAATTTTACAGGGCTATGACGTGATGCCTCTCCTTTTACTAGGCGCTATGTTTTGGGGATTATATTGGCTACTAGATAAAAGGGGGCTTTTTATGGCCCGCCGTTACCGGGCCTACTATTCCCAGGAGAGCATAACTTTTGAGAATATTGGTGGACAAACTTTAGCCATTCAGGAGCTTAAAGAAGCTTTGGAATTCCTAAAGCGGAGCGAAGAAGTTAAAGCCATGGGTATTAGGCCCCTCAAAGGCATTTTATTGAGCGGGCCTCCTGGTACGGGTAAGACACTCCTCGCTAAAGCCGCTGCCTCTTACACAGATGCTGTATTCTTAGCCGCTAGCGGTAGTGAATTTATAGAAGTATACGCTGGTGTGGGAGCCCAGAGGATAAGGGAGCTTTTTAACCAAGCTAGGACTCTAGCTCGCCGGGTAGGTAAGAGCAAAGCCATAATCTTTATCGATGAGCTAGAAATACTAGGGGGAAAACGGGGTACCCACTCCTCCCACCTAGAGTATGATCAAACCTTAAACCAGCTTTTAGTAGAAATGGACGGCCTGGAAAGCAGCGCTCCACCTTATATTTTGGTGATCGGGGCAACAAATAGGCCCGATCTTTTAGATCCTGCCTTGCTACGGCCTGGACGTTTTGATCGGCATGTACGGGTGGAACTTCCAGATCGAGAGGGACGCTTGCAGATTCTTAAACTTCACACAGCCAATAAACCCTTAGGCCCAGATGTGGATTTAGAAGCTATAGCCCGGGAAACCTTCGGTTTTTCAGGAGCCCATCTAGAAAGTGTGGCTAATGAAGCGGCTATTTTAGCCCTGCGCTCCCGCTCACCTGTTATACGTCAGGTTCATCTGCGGGAGGCGGTGGACAAAGTGATGCTGGGAGAAAAATTGCCTAGGAAACCCAGGCGAGAAGAGCTATTCCGCCTTTCGGTACATGAAGCAGGACACGCGTTGATGAGCGAGCTGCTAAACCCAAAGTCTGTCACCCAAATTACTATCATGTCTCGAGGTCAGGCCCTGGGTTATACCCGCCAAAAACCCCAGGACGATATATATCTTTATACCCGGGAGCACTTGGAAGCCCAGATCTGTATTTGCCTGGCCGGTTCTGTAGCAGAAGTTTTGCTTTTGGGAAGCAAGAGCACAGGTTCGGTAAACGATTTTAAAGAAGCTGTACGACTAGCCAAACTTATGGTAACCTCGGGGCTGTCTGAGTGGGGGGTGGTAGACGAAGAAAGTTTAACACCTGCCCAGTTGCACCGGGCTATTAAAGGTATTATTACAGGCCTAGAAAAACGAACGAAGGAAGTTTTAACCCCCTATCGGGCCTTACTAGAACAGATTGCTCAAAAACTTACGCGGGAGGAAACCATGAGCGGGGATACTTTGCGCTCCTTCCTCCCTCAAGCGGGAGAGAGGAAATATGCGGCTGTTTATCGCCCTAACCTTTTCTCCGGAGCTGGTCGAGAAGCTTTCAGCTGCCCAAGATGAACTTCGCCAGTGCCGAGTAGATGTAAAATGGGTAGAGAAAGAAAATCTGCACTTAACCCTAAAATTCCTAGGCGAAGTCCCTCCGGAAACAGCTAGGGAGGTTATTGCTGCCCTTAGCCGGGGAGTCCAAGGTATAGGGAAATTGGAGTTAGAGGTTAAAGGGGCGGGGGTTTTTCCTAACTGGGCCCGGCCGCGGGTGATCTGGGTCGGCCTTACCCCTCACCCTGGGCTGCGGGAGTTACACCGTTCCCTAGAACAAGAGTTGGTAACCTTGGGTTTTCCTCCGGAAAGTTTTAGCCCCCATATTACCTTGGGGCGGATGAAATCTACAGCTAATTGGCCGGCGTTAAAAGAGAACCTCCTTAGGTGGCAGCACAAAGTATGGGGGGAGGAGAAGGTAGATAAAGTAGTATTAATGCAAAGCCATCTTACTCCCCGAGGCCCCCGTTACCAGGTCATGGAGACTTTTCCCTTGACGTAAACCTATACTATTTTCTAAAATGGAACTAGCAACCTATAGGAGGTAACTCCTACGTGTCATTAACGGATAAGCAGAAGATGTTAGAACATACCGTAAGCCTCATCGAGAGGCATTTCGGTAAAGGTTCCATAATGAAATTAGGCGAAGCCGGGGCGCGGCTTAATGTAGAAGTTATACCTACTGGTGCCCTGACCTTAGATATAGCTTTAGGAGTCGGTGGGGTGCCGCGGGGTAGGATAGTGGAGATCTTTGGACCGGAGTCTTCAGGTAAGACTACTGTAGCTTTACATATAATTGCTGAAGCCCAAAAACAGGGTGGTACCGCAGCTTTTATTGATGCAGAACACGCTCTAGATCCTTTTTATGCCCGTAAGGTAGGGGTAGATATAGATAACCTGCTAGTTTCACAGCCCGATACTGGAGAGCAGGCCCTGGAAATAGCCGAGATACTGGTGAAAAGCGGGGCTGTGGATGTGGTAGTAATTGATTCCGTGGCCGCCTTAGTACCCAGGGCGGAATTAGAAGGCCAAATAGGAGATGCCTTTGTAGGCCTCCAGGCTCGGCTAATGTCCCAAGCTTTACGGAAATTAGCAGGAGTGGTTTCCAAGTCCCGTACTGTGGCTATCTTTATAAACCAGTTGCGCGAAAAAGTAGGGGTTCCGGCCTACGTTAACCCTGAAACCACTCCAGGCGGTAGGGCTTTAAAATTTTACGCTTCTGTCCGGCTAGACGTGCGCAAGGTAGACAACATAAAGCAAGGTGCAGAGATCCTCGGCAGCCGTACTCGGGTGAAGGTAGTGAAAAACAAGGTAGCCCCACCTTTTCGCCAGGCAGAATTTGACATAATTTATGGCCGTGGTATTGATAATGAAGGGTGTCTTGTAGACTTAGGGGTGGAACTGGGTTTAATCAAGAAGAGCGGTACGTGGTACTCTTTTGGAGACGAACGTCTGGGACAAGGCAGAGAGGCAGCCAAGGAATATCTGCGCCAGCACCCGGAGCTGGCTTCCACCTTGACTGAGAGAATTAAACAGAAGGTGGTAAGCGGGGCAGGCTCCCTTAAACTTATAGCTACTGATGTTACCTTGGAAGAGTAAGCTTTCTTACAGGTTTTGTATCCTTGACAGTGTCTAAACCACATACTACAATACCATCGAGGGAAACTGGGTGTTAGGCTGACTACCAAGTCCTTGAAATAGATGCACTGGCAGGAAGTTTTTGGTTTGGTATTAAAGTAAGGGACCAAGGGGGTTTCCTGCTTTTTTAGCAGGGGGCAGTAAGCAAGGAGGGTGCATTTAGGCATCCTTCAAGGAAAAAATTGGTAGGATACCTTGCCGGAAGCCGGGTTTCTGCTCGGCTTTATTTTATGTTAAGGGGGTGAGAAGGATTTGGGTGGAATTATAAAGCTGATTTTAGCCTTAATAGTTAGCGCAGCTTTAGGCTATGCCCTTCGCAAATATTTGGTGGAAGTTAAAATAGCCTCTGCCCAAAAGACGGCAGCGGCTATTATTGAAGAAGCTAAGAAAGAAGCCGAAGCCAAAAAACGGGAGGCCTTGCTGGAAGCTAAAGAAGAGGCTCATCGCTTGCGCCATGAGCTAGAGCGAGAAAACAGGGAAAGGAGAAATGAGCTTCAGCGTCTTGAACGCCGCCTTTTGCAAAAAGAAGAGATGCTGGAACGTAAGGCGGAAAGTCTAGAAAGAAAGGAAGCTAGTCTTCACCGGCAAGAAGAGGAAATTCAGCGGATAAAACAGAATCTGGAGGAGCTTAAGCATAAGCAGGTGGCTGAGCTTGAACGATTGTCGGGCTTATCCACCGAAGAAGCTAAGGCTTTACTCCTTAAAAATGTAGAAGAAGAAATCCGTCATGAAGCAGCTATGCTTATTAAGCAGATAGAAACCGAAGCTAAGGAGGAGGCGGATAAGCGAGCTAAAGAGATTATTACCTTGGCTATCCAGCGCTGTGCCCCAGAGGTGGTAACTGAGACCACCGTTTCGGTAGTTAACCTACCTAGCGACGAAATGAAGGGCCGGATTATAGGGCGAGAAGGCCGTAACATCCGGACTTTAGAGACCCTAACAGGGGTAGATCTAATTATCGATGATACCCCAGAGGCTGTTATCTTATCTGCTTTTGATCCTATCCGACGAGAGGTAGCCCGTATTGCACTGGAGAAGCTTATAGCCGATGGTCGTATTCATCCAGCCCGTATAGAAGAGATGGTAGAGAAGGCTCAAAAGGAAATCGAACAGAGAATCCGGGAAGAAGGGGAAAGGGCAGCCTTTGAACTCGGCATCCATGGCCTTCATCCGGAGCTGATAAAACTTTTGGGGCGGCTTAAATATCGTACCAGTTATGGGCAGAATGTGCTTAAACATTCCATAGAGGTGGCTTTGCTAGCCGGGGCCATGGCTGCCGAACTAGGAGCCGATGTACAAGTGGCCAAGCGGGCAGGCCTGCTTCATGATATTGGCAAGGCTGTGGATTTTGAAGTGGAAGGACCCCATGTGAGCTTAGGGGTCGAACTGGCTAGAAAATATCGGGAGTCCCCTGAGGTAATCCATGCTATTGCTGCCCACCATGGCGATATTGAACCGCGGAGTATTGAAGCGGGCCTGGTCCAAGCCGCAGATGCCATTTCTGCTGCTCGGCCAGGAGCGAGAAAAGAGACCTTGGAAGCTTATATTAAGAGGTTACAGAAACTAGAGGAAATCGCAGATTCCTTTAGCGGGGTAGAAAAAGCTTATGCTATCCAGGCTGGCCGCGAGATCCGGATAATGGTGAAGCCAGATAAGATAGACGATCTAATGGCCGTACGACTAGCTAGGGATATTGTTAAAAAGATCGAGCAGGAGCTCGAATACCCAGGCCAGATCAAGGTTGTGGTTATTCGTGAGACGCGGGCTGTAGATTATGCCAAGTAAGAAGGAGGAAGAGGGTGTAGGAACTTATCCCTTAAAGCAGGATTTTTCCTTATTCATGCCGAACTTACCTTGTGGGAGGCTGTAAGCTTAAAGGTAGGTGGAGTGAGAATGGGCCTGAGATACCAATATGAGGGTGAAATTTCGGACAGCATCGGGCTTTTGATTTCTATCTTGGTCCGCTACCCCGAGGTAGGGACCATCAATTATGATCCTAGCGCCCAGGTCCTTAAGTTCTCCTTTATGCTGGCTGCCTCCTTGAAGGAAAAGGATCTTAAGGAGTTTTCCCGGCGCTTTACCCAATCCCTTTCTATTTATAACTCCCTTGAAGGGCATACCCCCCGAGTTATAAGCTTAAAGTACAATTTTTTTGATAGGTTAACGGTTTTAGAAGTACAGCGGGATGTAGAGACTCTTTCTCAAGGTGAGATCGGGTTAATAATGAGTTTAATACGCCAGGAATTTGAGGATACTTTACTTGCGGAAGCCAACGATAACTTCGGCGAAGAAGAACTAATGGTTCAAGAGGAGATAATAGATCATATGTTAGAAAGCATCAAGGGCGGGGGTGCCCAGAAAAAGCTTATCGCCTTCAGGGAAGAAGGGCGGGTGTTGGTATTTAACAAGTGAAAGGTCAAGGAGATCTCCATACCCACACCACAGCTTCAGATGGGCAGCTTAAGCCCCGGGAACTAGTCCGGCTAGCTAAAGAAAAGGGGCTAGCTGCCCTCGCTATTACGGACCATGATACTATAGATGGACTGGAGGAGGCCTTGGACGCTGGTCGGGATTACCAGGTAGAGGTCATCCCTGGTATAGAGCTGAGTACCGAGTGGGAAAACCGCGATGTTCACCTACTAGGTTATTATATTGACTTTCAAAGGGAGGAACTCCAAGAGTTTTTAATAAAATTGCAGGAAGCTAGATACCGCCGGGGCCAAGAAATGGTGGCCCGGTTACAGCGACTAGGCTATGACCTTACTTGGGAGGAAGTAACGCGCTTTGTAGGAGGGAAGGCAGTAGGGCGCCTCCATGTGGCCCAGGCTCTGGTGGATAAGGGCTTAGTTCCTTCTATAGAAATAGCTTTTGCCGAGCTTCTAGAACGGGGTCGTCCAGCGTATGTGCCTCGTTATAAGCTATCACCAGGAGAGGCTATAGGGCTTATCCGGATTTGGGGAGGTGTGGCGGTCCTAGCCCACCCTGGTCTTATTGGTTATGATGGAATAATTAAGGAGCTGGTGGGTAGGGGCCTCCAGGGGCTAGAAGTTTATTATCCCTTGCATAATGCGGAAACCACGGAACATTACTTTAACTTGGCCAAAGACTTAGGGTTACTTATTACAGGGGGCTCAGATTTCCACGGTGTACAAGATGAAGACCATGCTGAGCTAGGCGCAGTAACTGTGAGCGAAAAGGAGATAAACCTTCTTAAGGAATATGCTAGAAACACGCTAAGCACTATTCCTTTCCTAACCTAACCTGACCTACCCCCGACCAAGGGACAGAGGCCCAGGTTGGCGTCGCATGAGGTCAATGGTTCCCTCCTCTTTTGGTACCTCAGGGATGATGTTGGCAAAGGCGATATAATTGACCAGGCAGGCCCCTGGTTCGGCCATCTGGGCCGTCCTACTCTCTAGATTTTCTTGCTTTTTTACCCTTCCCGTTAAATTTTAGCTTATCTTATGCTACAATGAAGTCGAAACCCTTATGGTAAGAGGTATGACCATCTTCAAATCCAAAGGGTAAAAATTTGGTAAACAACTGAAGAAGCGGGAGGGGGTAAAATTTGCTTGAGGTTACTATAAATGGAGAGAAACTACAGGTTGAGAATGGGGTTACTTTAAAAGACTTGTTGCAACGTAAGGGTTTATTAACGCCTACAGTAACTACCATTTTAAATGGGCGTGTCTTATCCCCGAAGGAATATAGCGTAGTTCTTAAGCCGGGGGATGTTATAGATACCGCGAGTTACTTAGAAGGAGGCTAAGAGGAGAGGATTTAAGAATGAAGGTTTTAACGGTTTATCCTGAACGGTGTGTGGGTTGCCGTATTTGCGAGCAATGGTGCTCTTTTAAACATGAAGGCCAGGTTAATCCTACTAAGAGCCGTATTCATGTACTTAGGCTTCATGAGAAATATCTAAATATCCCGGTAACTTGTATGCAATGTGCTCAAAGCCCTTGTATCTCTGCCTGCCGAGAAGAAGCCTTGACTAAAGATCCTCAAACAGGGGCTATTTTAGTAAATGAAAAAAAATGTATTGGCTGCCGCAGATGTATCCGGGCTTGTCCTTATGGGGCCATTAGCTTGGATAAAATTAAAAAAGTAGTCTTGATTTGTGATCTCTGCGGAGGGGACCCCCAGTGTGTAGCCCATTGCCGAGAAAGGGCCATTGAATATATACCCTTTGCCTTGGCTGACCGTGGGTATAGGGAGGAATGTACGGAGGTTGTAGTTAGGATCATGGAGGGGGAAAGGAAGCTGTGGCAACCTTAAAGGGTCTCGCAGGACATATATTACGGGTTAATTTAACTACAGGCGATATAGCTAAAGAAGCTACTCCGGTGGAAATTTTCGCTGAATATATTGGAGGGCGTGGAGTTGGAGCCTACCTCCTGTTTAAGGAATTAAAACCCCATACTGATCCTCTAGGACCAGATAATAAGCTTATTTTTCTTACTGGCCCAGTAGAAGGCACTTTGGCCCCTGGATCCAACAAAATGACAGTAACTTTTCGTTCGCCTTTAACTGGGACTTATTCTTTTTCCCTCTGCGGGGGGCACCTGGCCCCAGAGCTTAAGTTTGCTGGGTATGACGGGATTATAATTGAGGGAAAGGCGAGCCACCCAGTTTACTTGTTTATAGACGATGATAAGGTAGAGCTAAGAGATGCTTCCCACTTATGGGGTAAGTTGACCCATGCTACTGAGGATGCCATCCGAACGGAACTAAGGGACAAGTCTATAAGGATAGCTTGTATAGGTCCGGCAGGAGAACGGTTATGCCGCTTCGCGTGTATTCAAAGCGATTATCATCGGGAATTCGGCCGGGGTGGGGCCGGGGCAGTAATGGGTGCTAAAAATCTAAAGGCTATAGCCATAAGGGGAACTAATGGGATAGAAGTAGCTGATCCAGCTTCTTTAGAAGCTTTGGTTGAAAAGTGTTATGAAATCTTAGCGAACAACCCTAAAGCCCAAGCCCGGCGTAGATACGGCACCCCAGAACTAGTGGATAGCACTAATGCCATGGGCTATTGGGGCACCCGTAACTTTACTACGGGGTATTTCGAGGCGGCAGAAAAGCTCAGCGGTAGCAGTATGGAAAAGAATATCTTTGTAGGCCATCTTTCTTGTTATGCCTGTCCTATAGCCTGCGGGAAAGTAAGCTATGTAAAATATGGGCCTTATGCTGGTACTAAAATCGAAGGCCCGGAGTTTGAATCTACAGGGCTTTTAGGAGCCAATTGTGGGGTAGATGATCTAGGGGCGTTGGTAAAGGCTGTGGAAATTTGCGATCTCTATGGCCTTGATACCATGTCTGCAGGAGCGGTAGTTTCTTTGGCTATGGAATGCTATGAAAAGGGAGTGCTTACTAAACAAGATACTGGGGGAATCGATCTTCGTTTCGGTCAGGGAGAGGCTTTAGTGGCTATTTTGGAAAAGATAGCCCAGCGCGAGGGTTTAGGTGATCTTCTGGCTGAGGGTTCTAAGAGAGCAGCAGAAAAGCTAGGGGTACCAGAGCTAGCTATGCAAGTAAAGGGTCAAGAATTTGCTACTTATGAACCCCGGGGTTTAAAAGGGATGGGATTAACCTATGCTATCTCTCCTAAAGGAGCCCATCATATGATTGCTCCTACCATGGGACCGGAGACAGCGGGAAATGGGAGTAAACGCTTAGAATATAAAGGGAAAGCAGCTTTGGTCCGTGAGATGCAGCTTCTTATGGCTATAGTAGACTCTTTGGCCCTATGCTCCTCTATGCGTTTTGCTTTAGGGCTTAAGGAACAGGTAGAGCTCTATAAAGCAGTAACGGGTAGGGATATAGATGAAAACAAGGCTTTAATATTAGCTGAGAAAATAGTGAATGTAGAGCGCCTTTTTAACTGGCGAGAAGGCTTCGATCGAAAACAGGATACTTTGCCGCCTAGGATGTTAGAAGAGCCTATGCCTTCTGGGCCTAGCCAGGGTCAAGTGGTTGAACTTGAGGCCATGCTGGATGAGTATTATGATCTTATGGGCTGGGATCGCCAGGGATATCCTACTAGAGGTAAGCTTGAAGAACTGGGTTTGGTAGGATTGCTGTGATAGTGAAAGGATGGGAGGAATTATTAAAAACCTGACGAAAACATTTCAAAAGAGAAAAGAAGGGGAATTAATAGGGAAGGGAAACGGAATGACTACTAAGGATCCTATGCCAGTTAAAACACTAGAAGTACTCGAAATATTAGCCTCGGCACGGGAAGGACTAGGGGTTACCGAGATTAGCCGTACTTTAAATTTAAGCAAAAGCACTGTTCATCGTATCCTTACGGCCCTGTCCCATAAACAATATGTATGGAAAGATGAGGTAACAAGGCGCTATAAGCTGGGGTTTAAACTTCTTCTCTTATCTAGCCAGGTTTTAGATTCCCTAGAATTAAGACAAATAGCACGTGCTGAACTGGTAGACCTGGCTAATAAAAGCCGAGAGACAGTACATTTAGTTTGGCTAGATGGAGACGAAGGAGTTTATATTGAAAAAATAGATACTCCTGAAACAATAGGGCTTTTATCCCGGATCGGTAAAAGAGCACCCCTTTATTCTACTGCTGTAGGGAAAGCCATGCTGGCCTTTATGAGTGAAGAGCGGTTAAATTCTTACTTTCGTCGTGTACCCTTAGTGCCCTTGACCCCCCATACCATTGTAGATGAAGGGAAACTAAGGGAGTATCTTTTCAGGGTGCGCGAACAAGGTTTTGCCCTTGATTGTGAGGAAAATCGTGAAGGAGTTATATGTGTAGCAGCTCCTATTTTCCAAGCTGATGGCAAAGTTATTGCCGCAGTTAGTATTTCGGGGCCTAGTTTTCGCTTTTCTGTGGAAAGGGCTAAAGAGTTGGCCCCGGTAGTAAAAGAGGCTGCTAAGAGGATTTCCAGGAAACTAGGGTTTCCGGGGGACTAGCAGGAGGATTTTAAGGGAGAAGAGTAAGAAATTTGGCCTTTAACCGGAAGTTCAGGATGTGACCCTAAAATGAATAGAGAAAATGCTCATCCCCCTACAGGTATTCAAATAGGTTTACTTTTGGTAGTTTGCTATCTGCTAATTATAGTATTTGTTTACCACCATATAAATCTGGTACCAGCGTTTTTACTTAACATTATTTTTACCATCCTATTTGGTACACGGTTAGGTTATAAATGGCATGATATAGAAAAACGGCTTGCTTATTGTGCAACGGAAGCTTTTAGTACTTTTATTATGATACTAGCTGTTGGCCTCACCATTGGCATTTGGATAGCTTCTGGAGTACTTCCTGCTCTGTTGTATTATGGTGTAACTTATATTTCACCTCAACTTTATCTAACCGAAGCCTTCATTATTTCCCTGGTAACCTCTGTAGCTCTAGGCTCGATTATTGCAGCGTTGGGTACAGCAGGGATTCTTCTTTTAAGTATCGGGGCTACGCTTAATATATCTTTAGCTCTAGCTGGAGGGGTTATTCTCTCCGGAGCCATAGCTGGTAATATTTTATCACCTTTATCGGAAATGGTAATTTTAGCTGTATCCATCGCCCAAAGTAATTTACGGAGATACTTAGTTAATACCGGTCGCATGGTAGGCATTTCCATTTTAATAGCTGTTTTACTTTATAGCGTATTAAATTTATATATTCCTCAAGTTGATATACAAAACGCTATACTCCAGAAAAAGCAGCAGATGCTTATGAATTATAATATCAACCCCCTTTTACTATTTCCTTTAGTTTTAATGTTGGCCTTAAGTATAACCCGAACGCCCCTGTTGTTAAGCCTTTTTTTAAATATAATTGTTAGTGTTTTACTAGGTTTTCTCACCCAGCCCTATTTTACTATCGACAAAATTCTAGGTGTAATTTCCGGTAGTTTTCCATTGACTGGAATAGATTTCCTAGATTCCTTGGTTTCGAGAGGCAATCTTAACAATTATATGGGTGTAAGTGTGTTGGTACTCCTGGCCGGCTCTTGGGGTATGCTTCTTAAGGAATTAGGAGTAGTGGAATGGGGTTTAGCAAGATTTTTGATAGGGGGAGGAAACTCTTGTAAAGATTTAATGTTAAGGGCTATGGGTATGGCTTTTTTGCTGGGAGTTATCACTTGTGCCGTTATCCCTAGTGTTGTTATTTCCGGCGGGTATTTTCGGGAAAAATTTAAGCAGGCCCAGGTGGATACCGCTCATCTCTCCCGCCTATTATTAGAGCAAACCTTGGTTTTAGCCCCCTTTTTCCCCTGGACTAATTTATATTTTATGATCCAGGCTGCTTTAGGAATTAACCCTATAGTAAGTGCTCCCTACTATTTTATCGGTTGGTTGGTCCCCTTGATATCTACTTGTTGGCTTTTACTGCTGCCAAGAGGTAAGTGTTTAAAATAATTCACTATGCAATTGGAATAACCGGGAAGGAATTATCCGGGTTATGTCGAATATAATTATTAAATGAGAAACGTTGTTTCATATTTGATACAAAAGGGGTTATAACTTCAAAAAATGCCTATAGTTCATTTTAGCAATCCTCTTTTTGCCTCCCTTCTAATTGATGAAAAAATTTCAGTTGAGGAGTTTTATCCCCGTGAGGCTGGTGAGTGGTGTGTAGTAGATGAAGACAGCCTTATTGCCGAAGCGTTAGATAATCCCATAGGTACTCCGGCTCTTAGTGAGAGGTTATCCCCTGATCAACAAGTATTGATTATTGTAGATGACAATACCAGAACCACACCGGTAAACCGTATTTTGCCTCACGTGTTAGATAGAATAAAAAAGGCAGGGGTACCCTCCGAACACATTAAATTTCTCGTGGCACTAGGAACCCATCGTCCTTTAAAGGAGGAGGAATTAAACCGAAAACTGGGGTCAGAGATATGCCAGAAGTATTTAGTCTATAATCATAATTGGCAGGATAGGAATTCTTTAATAAATATTGGTAGGACCCCTTCAGGTATTGATATCTGGATTAACCAGCACTTAAGGGAATCTGATTTTATAATCGGTATAGGCCATATCGTACCTCATAGGGTGGCTGGTTACAGCGGCGGAGGCAAGATTATTCAACCCGGCGTTTGCGGCCCTATCACTACGGGCCAAACCCATTGGCTTAGCGCTTATTATTCGGCTGGCGAAATTTTGGGCAGGCCAGATAATCCGGTAAGAAAGGAAATAGAAGAAGTAGCCCTAAGAGCAGGCTTAAAATTTATCCTTAATGTAGTACAAGATAAGACCGGCCGGGTAGTTGGAGCCTTCGCCGGGGATCCTATCAAAGCCCATCGGGAAGGATGTAAGTTAGCTCAGAGGATGTATGGAGTCCCTATTAAAGAAAAGGCGGACATAGTAATAGCTGAAGCCTTTCCCGCTGAATTAGAGCTGTGGCAGGCCACTAAAGCATTGCAAGCGGCAGATATGGTGGTTAAGCCAGGTGGGGTTATAATTTTGCTAGCTGAATGCCCTGAAGGTATATCTAAAAGCCATGGGGAACTGATACTAAAATACGGATTTAAATCTTTACCAGAGGTAGAAAAACTAATAGCTAATAAAGAAATAACCGATTTAAATGTAGCTTCTTATTTAGCTCGAGTAGGTAATATTGTTAACAAAGTAAAAGTTATTTTAGTAAGCAAAGGAATTTCCGCCCTCGAGGCCCGTACATTGGGATTTTATAGTGCTCCTAGCCCGCAAGAAGCTTTAGACATAGCCTTAAAATTTATCGGCAAGGGCGAGAGGATTATCGTTTTACATAATGGTAGCGAAATTTTACCACTTATTCGGAAATAAAAGGGAGGGATAGCAAGCATAATTAAGGTAAGGGGTTGAAGACAAAGTTGAAGACAAAAGAGAATAAAAGGAAATCTATTTACAAAGTAACAATTTCCCTAAAAACCGAGAGGAGGATAGAGGATGAAACGCTTGAATAAAGTAGCATTGGTTTTCTTGAGTCTTTTTGTAATATTGGGCCTTCTCATTACAGCTTGCGGGTCCAAACAACAGAGTGGTGGCCAAACTGCTTCCACTTCCAAATATCCCGAGAAAGAAATTACCTTAATTTGCCCTTGGCCCCCGGGAGGATCTAGCGACATAATATCACGAGCCATAGCTCAGGTAGCTAGCAAGTATTTGAATAAACCTATGGTAGTTGTTAATCGCGAGGGCGCCAACGGAATGATAGCTACTACCGAATTAGCTAAGACCAATCCTGACGGGTATACCATTGCCTTAGGGGCTAGCGGATTATTTGTAACCCAGCCTTTCGTGCAAAAAAATCTGGGATATAAGCAGGACGATTTCGAATTCTTGATTGGCCTTACTAATGAACCCATTTTACTTACTATAAACGCTGGTTCCCCTTATAATACGCTGGAAGATTTAATTAAAGATGCCAAAGAAAAGAATAAAGTAATACGCTATAGCAATTCGGGTATGGGGGGTATTCCTCAACTGTGCCTGGATTATTTATTCCAATTGGCTGGCGTTAAATCCCAACCTGTACCCTTCAAAGGCGGTGCTCCGGCTTTGACTGCAATCTTGGGAGGCCATGTGGATGCTGCTGCCTCCCATCCAGGTGAGGCTATACCTCATATTAAAGCAGGTAAGTTACGGCCCTTAGCTATATCTTCTACCCAAAGATTCCCTGCCTTACCTGATGTTCCTACCATGAAGGAAAAAGGCTTTGATATCGATATGGGTGTTAAGAAGTTCGTTTTTGCTCCCAAAGGCTTGCCCGAGGAAGCCCGGAAAGTGTTGATAGATGTTTTGCAAAAAGTAGCTAGCGACCCTGAATTTAAGAAAACCATGGAAGATAATAACCTAATGCTAGAAGTAATGAGCGGGAAAGAAGTTGTGGAGTACTTTAATAAACAAGCTCCGATTATGAAGAAATTAATCGAGTCCATGCCCCAGATAGAAGCCAAATAATTTTACAATTTTATGCTTGGGAGGCGGATACATTTCCGCCTTCCTTCTTACAAACAAAGTATTTTTAAATGCGATAAAGGAAGGTGGGTATGTTCAAAATTTTAATCACTGCTCGCGTATTTGGCCGTTACTCCCGTGAACCGTTCCAGATACTAGAAAGAGGTAACTGTCAAATAGTTCCCAACCCCTGGCCGGGTAAAAAACTTAAAGAGGCAGAAATGTTATCCTTAGTGGGAAATGTAGATGGGATTATCTGCGGCGAAGATGAACTCACAGAGAGAGTTATAGCTGCAGCCCCGCAGTTAAAGGTGATTTCTAAATTTGGCGTCGGCGTAGATAAAATCGATGTGGCAGCAGCTACTCGGCGTAAAATTGCTGTTTGCAATACACCAGGAGCTAATAGTGAAAGTGTAGCAGATATGACCTTTTGCTTGCTTTTAGGTGCAGCGAGAAGGATAGCCTTAGCCGACCGCCAAGTTCGCCAGGGTCTATGGGAACCCATTGTAGGCCTTGAGCTGTGGAAGAAGACCCTGGGTATTATCGGATTAGGGAAGATTGGAAAGGCAGTAGCCCGCCGGGCCAAGGGTTTCGAGATGCGGATTTTGGCTTATGATACCTGCCCTGACATAGACTTCATACAAAAAGAAGGAATCGAGTTGGTAACTTTAAAAGAACTTTTAAGCCGGGCGGACTTTATCTCCCTCCATCTACCGGCTACCCCCGAAACTAAAGGCTTAATCGGTGCGGAGGAATTGGCTCTTATAAAACCCGGAGCCATTTTAGTGAACACAGCCCGGGGTGATATTATAGATGAGGCCGCCCTTTACACTGCATTGAAGGAAGGGAAATTAAGCGGGGCCGGTTTAGATGTTTTTGCAGAAGAGCCTCCAAATCCTTCCTCTTCCTTGTTTGAACTCCCCCAGGTGGTCGTATCCCCTCATAGCGGTGCCCATACCGTAGAAGCGATTGATAGAATGGGGGTTATGGCTGCTCAAAATTTGGTCAAGGTGCTTAAAGGTGAACCTCCTTTAGCTATAGTTAATCCGGAGGTTTTAGGGGGTTAAGTGAGTATGACTAGAATATCAGGTAACATGGCCGGTGCTCTGACTATAGGAATAATAACTGCAGTTTATTTATATGAAGCGTTTAAACTACCTTTTGGCTCGGCAGCAGCACCGGGAATGGGTTTTATGCCGGTGTTGACAGGAATGAGCGTGATTTTACTCTGTCTAATGCTTCTCGCTAAAGAACTTTTATTTTCTCAAGCTCCCACTTCCTCTAGTGTCCAGGAAAGGGATTTATGGGAGGAAGAAGAGGGAGGTGAAAGTTCGGGTTATAGAAAGCCTTTAATGCTTATTATAATTCTGTTGCTTTACCCTTTGGCTCTAACTTATTTAGGCTTCATCATATCCAGTATCCTCCTATTATATACCAGTTTAAGGATAATGGAATACCGGAACTGGTTGATATGCCTGGCAGTGGCAGTGTTAACAGCTGTTGTGGCTAATATCGTTTTTTCCCATTGGTTAGGCATTTATTTCCCCAAGGGCATTCTGGGATAGGGGGGCAACTTAAGCAGTGGAAGGATTGTTACATGGTTTTGCTGTAGCTTTGACACCCACAAATCTTTTATTCGCCCTTATCGGTGCTTTTCTAGGTACCTTGGTCGGTGTTTTACCGGGAATTGGGCCTATTGGTTCTATGGCCTTACTCCTAGGGGTCACCTATGGCTTACCCCCGGCTACCGCCTTGATTATGTTTGCTGGTATTTACTATGGATCCATGTACGGTGGTTCCACCACCTCTATCTTAGTAAATATACCTGGGGAAGCCAGCTCTGTAGTCACCTGTATCGATGGCTATAAAATGGCCCGCAAAGGGAGGGCGGGAGCGGCCCTTTTTTTGGCGGCTGTAGGTTCATTTGTGGCCGGGACCATCGCTTTGGTAATATTAACCTTTCTTGCTCCTAAGCTGGCTGAAGTAGCCCTTAAATTCGGACCTCCTGAGTATTTCGCTATTGCTGTCTTCGGTTTACTAGTGTTGTCTCAATTAAGTGGCCAGGGATTATTGAAATCCCTCATCATGGTAGGCGCTGGTTTGCTTTTAGGAACCATAGGTCTAGATATTATTACAGGTCAGCCGCGCCTAACCTTCGGGTTTGTTGAGCTCCAAAAAGGGATAGATTTTGTTCCCATTGCCATGGGTTTATTTGGGATTGCCGAGGTATTGCAGGTAGCGGAAGAAAAATTAGCGGAAAAGAAAGATATTATAAAGGTCAAGCTGAGGGAACTGTTGCCCAACCGGATGGAATTCAGGCGTTCCGTTGGACCTATAATAAGGGCCTCCTTCTTGGGTTTCTTCACCGGGTTAATTCCGGGGCCTGCAGCAGTTATCTCCACTTTCTTGTCCTATACTTTAGAGCGCAAGATAAGTAAGTATCAGAAAGAGTTTGGCCACGGCGCCCCGGAAGGGGTAGCAGGGCCCGAGGCAGCAAACAATGCTGCGGCTGTAGGAGCCTTTGTTCCCCTTCTGTCCTTAGGTATCCCTTTTGCCCCGCCTACAGCCCTTTTGCTCTCGGCCATGATGATCCACGGGGTTACTCCCGGGCCGCTTCTGGTAAAGGAACACCCTGAAATCTTCTGGGGCGTAATTGCCAGTATGTATATAGGAAATTTAATGCTCTTGGTATTAAACCTTCCTTTGGTAGGCTTATTTGTTAATGTTTTACGCATCCCAAAGAATCTGTTAATGTCTATTATCCTTCTTTTATGTGTGGTAGGTGCTTTTGCAGTCAATAATTCGGTTACTGATATTTGGATTATGTTTATAGCTGGCATTGCAGGTTATATCCTACGGAAGTGGCGTTTCTCTGTGGCCCCTCTTGTTTTGGCACTGGTCATTGGGCCCATGCTGGAAGACTCTTTACGCCAGTCTTTGATGCTTTCCGGAGGGAAGTTTGGCATATTCCTGGCCAGCTCTATATCCCGCAGCCTATTTATACTGGCCGGTGCTATTGTAGTTATGCCTCCTGTAGTGAGATGGTTTAAGAAGAGGTTAAAGGGCGCTACCAGTACCAGCCTTTCTAAATAAGCCATTTTACCAGTCTTCAGAACAAAAATGATTTTTAGGAGGGATATATCTTTGAATTACAAAAAAGTAGAAGGTATTGTTGCTGCTATAGTTACACCCCTAACAGAAGATGGCAAGCTTAACACCCAAGAGCTAGTTGAGTTGACCAATTTTTTAATTGAAAAAGGGATTCATGGCATATTTCCCTGCGGTTCTACAGGAGAAGGGGTTCTTTTATCCTTGGAAGAGAGAAAGAAAGTAGCGGAGATAACAGTAAAGGAGGCGGCCGGACGGGTACCTGTTATTATCCATACAGGTTCTTTGGACTTAAATGAAGCCCTTGAACTTACCCTTCACGCGCGAGATATCGGAGCCGACGGAGCAGCGCTGATTCCCCCATACTATTATACAGTGGATGACCCTATTATTTTGGATTACTACAGTACAATAGCTAAGCGGGTTTCAGAATTCCCCCTTTATGTTTACAACATACCTGGCAATGTAAAAAACGCTATATCACCCAAGATTTTGGCCAGGTTACAATCCGAACATCCCAATATTGTAGGTATTAAGGATAGTAGCATGGATTTCATGAACTTCATTAATTTTAAACAGCAGATGCCCGAGGACTTCTGTATTCTCATGGGCAACGACGCTCAGATTTACGCCTCCCTTCTTATGGGCGGTAGCGGGGCGGTAGCGGCAACAGCTACTGTGTTCCCGGAGCCGGTAGTGGAAATTTACGAAAGCCTTAAGGCCAAAGATATGGAAAGGGCCTTAAAAGCCCAGGATATAGTCATTAAGTTGCGGGCAATTTTTAGAAGCTATCCTCCTATTGCCCCTTATAAAGAAGCGTTGAAATTCAGGGGAATAAATGGCGGGATACCCCATCCACCCTTACGTCCTCTTACCCCAGAAGAAAGCCAAAAGCTAAGGGCTGAATTAGAAGCGTTAGGGTTACTAGATTAAGGAAAGCGGAGGAAGCAAATCAAGATGATTACTAAGGAACGCAGATATCGCAGTTGGGAAGTAGTAGAAGGTATAGATCGCGGGGGCCCCCGGGCACATTTAAAAAACATAGGTTTGCTTCCTGAAGAGATGAAGAAACCTTTCATCGGCATTGTCAATACTTATAGCGAGATGCATCCTGGGCATTTTCATCTTAATGAATTGGTTAAATACGTTAAAGATGGGATTTATGCAGCTGGGGGCATTCCCTTTGAGTTCGGTACTATTGCTATTTGTGATGGTTTTTCCCAGGCTAATAAAGGCATGTGTTACGTACTACCTAGCCGGGAAGTCATTGCCGATTCTATTGAAGTAATGGTGGAAGCCCAGCGGTTTGATGGTTTGGTTTTAGTAGGCGGATGCGATAAGATTGTCCCAGCCTTGCTTATGGCAGCTGCGCGGTTAGACCTGCCGGCCATTGTTGTTACGGGTGGCCCCATGTTACCAGGTCGCTACGGAGGGCGAGAGTGGGCTACCTATGAACTAAAGGAAGCTGCAGGGAGACTTAAGTGCGGCCTTCTAACCCAGGAAGAATTGGAGGAGATGGAGGATTGCCTTTCCCCTGTGGCTGGTTCTTGCGCTATGATGGGAACCGCCAACACCATGTCCATTGTTGCCGAGGTTTTAGGCATGACCTTGCCTGGCTGTGCTACTGCCCATGCTGTAGAGGGGAAAAAAAGGCGCCTGGCTAAAGCTAGCGGTTATCGTATAGTGGAATTGGTTAATGCTGGTTTTAAGCCTAGCTCTATATTAACAAGGGAAGCCTTTTTCAATGCTATCCGAGTGGCCATGGCAGTAGGAGGTTCTACCAATTGCCTATTGCATATTCCGGCCATTGCTTATGAATTGGGTATAGAGATTACCCTTGATGACTTTGAAAAAATAAGTAGTTCTACACCTTATCTGGCTAAAATCAAACCCAGCGGCCCTTACACCTTAAAAGACCTAGAAGATGCTGGTGGGGTACCAGCCTTAATGAAGGAGTTAGGGCCCCTCTTGGACGGTTCCCAGCAGACAGTAAGCGGGCTAACCATTGGCCAGATAGCAGCCGCAGCTAAAAATAAGAATCCGGAAGTAATACGCTGTATTTCCCGTGCCTACAGCCCCCAGGGGAGCTTGGCTATACTTAAAGGTAATTTAGCTCCCCGGGGGTCGGTGGTAAAACAAACGGCAGTAATGCCCTCTATGCTCCGCCACCAGGGGCCGGCCAGGGTTTTTAACAGCGAAGAGGAGGCCAACGCTGCTATTCTAGGGGGATATATTAACCCCGGGGATGTAATTGTGATTCGCTATGAAGGCCCCAAAGGTGGTCCAGGCATGCGGGAGATGCTTACGGCTACTTCTTACCTGGTGGGAATGGGGCTGGAGGATGTGGCTTTAGTGACCGACGGCCGTTTTTCCGGCGCTACCCGGGGGCCTGTAGTGGGCCATGTTTCTCCCGAAGCGGCTTGCGGTGGCTTGATCGGTCTGGTAGAAGATGGGGATCAAATTTTAATTGATATTCCAGGACGTAAGTTAGAACTATTAGTGCCCGAGGAGGAAATCAATCGCCGTCGGGCTAACTGGCGCCCCCCCAGACCCAAAGTAAATAAAGGTTATCTCTGGCGTTATATCCATCTAGTTAGTTCAGCGGATGAAGGAGCTATATTAAAGATATAAATTAATAATAAAGTAACTAACCCCAGGGGAGTAACCGCCTGGGGTTTATTTACGCTTAAGGTGTACGGCCACTTTCAAGAAGAACTCTGGTAAAACCAATATCCGAGGGTTTTTACCTACGTACTTCTCTGCTTTTTTTAAAGCCTCGCTAAAAGTATTAGTAGGTATACAGCCCATAGCCCGGGCATAACCTGGTTTTCTGGCACCGGGAATGAAAATCGCGCTGGTATGTTTTAAAGCAATTGTACCCATGGAAACCATGGAAAGGGCGTGAAAGGGGTGATAGCCATAGGCATATCGATACTTATATATATCCTCCGGGTCATGGGAAATCTCATCTTCAAAACGGGTTGCTTCAGCAAAGTCGGATATGTCCTGTAATTTATTAAATACCTTCCGGTAAGACGGGAACCATTCATCGTTGAACCACCCGTCGCAGAGGGAAGGGGCAATGATTACCCCGCCCTCCTGGAATACATCAAAGTGTCGTACTACATTTGCACCAATAGCCTGAAGCATGAGGATAGGGTTAGTCCCCATGCCGGGACCATAGTGGAATGTACGAGGCAAACCGAAAACCATAATATCAAATTTATCTTTAACATCGAGGTAAACATTAGTGCGTCGTTCAGCCAGCTGCCAGCTAGCTTCTTGTACTTCCTTGGCGCTGCCCGCGTATACTCCTAATACTTGAGAGTTAGTACCAAGGACGGCATCAACACAGAAAAATTTCTTGCCCATTCCCCTTTCAATGGCCTGGCCAATGGAATCAAATTGCTTGCGCATTAAGCTTTTTTCTGTATTGACAGGTAAGAAATCATCGCGATGCATAGTATCGGGGCAGTGATGGCAACGGATAGAACGCCAGGTAGTAACCCCGGTTACACACATTTTGTACCCACCACTATATCCCCCGTAAGGGTTTCCCTGGACATGGCCGATCATTATAGCCAAGTCCGCTTCTGCTATATGGCGGTTTACATTTACTACATTGCCCATATCATCATACCCATATTCTACAATGCCTTCCGGATCTTCAGCATCATGCATAAGGAGTCTATCAGGCCAAAAAGCATCCACAATTTCTGGGCCCAGGTACCAGTAGAGCTCTTGCTTGGTATTTTTCCGGTGAAGCCCCATGGCACAGAGTAAAATAATGTTTTTCTTTTCCACTCCTGCTTTAAGTAATTCTTCTACAATTATGGGAATGCATACTCGACGATGGGCCTGGGGATGAGCACCGCCTTTGACACGATCGGGAAAAGCTATGACTACCTTCTTAGCTTTGCGAGCCAGCTCCCTTAAAGGAGGCATACC
The DNA here is from genome assembly GCF_900176005.1 of Thermanaeromonas toyohensis ToBE. Taxonomy (NCBI): domain Bacteria; kingdom Bacillati; phylum Bacillota; class Clostridia; order Neomoorellales; family Neomoorellaceae; genus Thermanaeromonas; species Thermanaeromonas toyohensis. The sequence goes on from NZ_LT838272.1 coordinate 1,767,457, forward strand.
TAGTGGATGGGCTAAAGCGTGGCGGGTGGCCTCCCAAGGGTCTACTTCGGGAGGATCTACGTTGTCCCTTCCCAAATGGAAAATAGTAGCTGACTCGGGTACTTCAATAAGCATTTTAGAATCACCATATTCTACCAGAACTTCTTTCATTTTTTACCCCCTCCTTTAACTTCTCCAGAAATGGTACGGCCTATAAATTCTTCATACACCTTCACCGCGCTGCTGGTATCTTCGTTTCCTAATCCTTTGGCTCGGGCCATCTCATTTACTAATTGATTGGAATGGCCCACTATAACTGGTACCCCTGCCCTTTGAGCCATCTCAAGGGCTAACTTTAAATCTTTATGTAATAGATCAATGGTGAAAAGAGGGGTAAAATCACGGTTTATCATCTTAGGGCCTAGCTCAATAAAAAGATTGCTTACCGAGGCAGCGCCACTAGTGGCAATGGTATCATAGAGAACCTTGGGATCCATCCCTAGCTTAGCGCAGATGGCCATAATCTCAGCTGTAACAGCGTTAATGGCACCAAACATCATATTATTGAGGAGTTTAATAATATTACCGTGTCCGGAGGGACCCACATGGATAATTTTTTTGGCTAGCTTTTCTAAAATAGGCCGAACTTTATCTAAATATACTACCTCACCACCTACAGGGAGGGTCCAGTTACCACAAGCTTGGGGACGCCCGAGAACGGGAGCATCCAAATATCCTACACCTTTTTCTTTGGCCAAGGCTGCATTCCGCTGGGTGGTAAAGGGATCAACTGTACTCAGATCTACAATTACATGACCAGGTTGACTGCCTGCTAGCACTCCTTCTGCTTCTTGGACGACACCTTCCACATCGTTGGGTAAGGGTAATGAAAGCAGAATAATACTGGCTATTTCTGCTACTTGGCGGGGAGATCTAGCAGGTGAAGCTCCTATTTCCTGGGCTCGAGCTAGGGCTGAAGGGTTAATATCAAAGGCTATAACTTCATACCCGTTGGTGAGCAATTTCCGGGCCATTTGGCTACCCATAGTGCCTACCCCAATAAGGCCCACTTTCATTTTTATCCCCCCTAATAGGTATGCTGGTTAATACCAGATTTTAAAATAAAGATACCATATTATTATATCCTATTAGATGCACCGCAAAGCTGTATTTTCTCTTTCACTACTTTTACGACCGCTTTTCGTGCAACTTGGGCTGCTTTCCAAGGTTCCTGGTATCCTTGATTTAAGGCTTCCTGCATGGCCTTGGCCCAAGCCATTTTTAATTCTGTACCGATGTTGACTTTCGAGATGCCACAAGATATGGCTTCTTTGAGCATCGCTTCGGGTAACCCAGAACCCCCATGTAAAACTAAGGGAATATCCACAAGTTTTCTAATTTCTAAAAGCCGGTTAAAATCTATTTTGGGTTCTGAATGGTAAATACCATGGGCAGTACCTACAGCTGGAGCTAAGGCATCGATACCACTTTTTTCTACTAAAAGTACCGCTTCTTGGGGATCAGCTAATCTAGCGCTCTTATTACCTTGTTCAACTTCATCTTCCACCCCCCCTATATGACCTAGCTCGGCTTCGGCTGTAGCCCCTACAGCATGAGCTGCCTCAGCTGCTTGGCGGGAAAGAGCGATATTTTCCTCTAAAGGTAACCTTGAAGCATCGATCATTACTGAAGTAAACCCATGGGCCAGGGCCCATATTACCCAGCGCAAGTTATCGCTATGATCGAGATGTAGGGCTACGGGGATTTTAGAATTTGTAGCTGCTTCGCGGGCCATAGCAGCTGCGGCTACTGGTCCGATTTTAGCTAGGTAAGTAGGAGTGATCTGGATGATGACTGGGGCTCTTTCTTCTTCAGCCCCTTCTAAGATGGCTTGTAAGATTTCTAGGTTATGGAAATTAAAAGCAGGAACAGCATAACGTCTTTCTTGGGCTTGTTTTAGTAGTTGGGCAGCCGGGATTAACAATTTTTAGCCTCTCCCCAAAAAACTATTGACGGAAATTATATTAGCAGAATATAATTAAGGTGTAAATATACAAATTTACATGTTTTGAGGGAGCCATCTTAAATCAAAGGAGAAATTACCGTGGTATTCGACCGCGAAGCTCCTGTACCGCTGCACTACCAGATCACCAATGACTTACGTGAAGCTATAAAATCCGGCAAATGGGGAGTAGGTGATCTTTTCCCCACGGATAAAGAGTTAATGGAAATGTATGGTGTCAGCAGTACTACTGTGCGCCGGGCGGTAGCTGAGCTAGTGCGGGAAGGATGGCTGGAGAGGAAAAGGGGAAAAGGTACTTTTGTAAAGAAAGAGGCGATAGAAGAAACTCTAGGGAGGCTTACGGGGTTCTTCGAAGAGATCCGTTCCCATGGACATATACCGAGTGCAGATGTTTTAGATTTGCGTCCGGTGGAGATAACAGATAAGGAGATAGAGAAAACTCCTTTACTCAGTGTTTTTAAGCATCAGAAACTTTTCCTCATCGAGCGTCTCCAGAAGATGGATGGCAATCCTGTCGTTTATCTTAGGAGCTATTGGCCTTATGAATATGGTAAGCGCATGGCTGAATTTGACCTCTCCAAAGAAGCCCTCTATGAGATAGCTGAAAAGAAGCTAGGTCTTATTCTCACCCGCGCTGAGCAAACCATATCTGCTGGTGTGGCGCGCAAAAAAGAAGCTCAACTTCTTTCCGTACCTGTAGGGTTTCCCCTTTTGATAATGGAGCGCTTAGCCTACGCAGGAGATCAACCGGTGGAGCTTTCCATAAACGCCTACCGGGCAGATAGATATAAATACCGTGTTATCTTGCGTAAGGATTATCAGAATGTAAGTGGAATATTACTCCCGTAATGCTGTGTTCTATTTTTCCCAGTTTTTAGTGGTAGATGTAGGAGTGGCTTTACAATGGGAGAAGGTGCACTTTTTGTAGCACAGTCAGGAGGTCCGACCTCTGTTATCAACAGCACGCTGGCAGGGATAATCGCTGCTGCCCAAAAGAAGCGAGAGATAGAAGGTATTTATGGTTTGCTTCATGGGTTAGAAGGTGCCTTGAGGGGCGAGATAATCTACCTGGACAATTTGCGGCAAGAAGAGTTAGAGCGTTTAGCCGTTACTCCGGGAGCCATTTTAGGGGGGAGCCGGTATCACTTAAGGGAGGAGGATTTAGATAAAATAGCTAGTTTTTTAATACATCATAAATGCCGTTATCTTTTACTTATTGGCGGAAATGGTACTATGGAAACCTGCTTGCGACTGCAGAGGGTGATGCAGCAAAAAAAAGCAGAAGTAGAGATCGTAGGGGTGCCTAAAACAGTAGATAATGACTTGGTAGAAACGGATCATGCTCCGGGATATTTGAGCGCTGCCCGCTATGTAGCCTTGGCAGTAAGGGATCAACTAATGGATCTAGAATCTATGAGCCGCTTTGAACAGGTAAGAATTATTGAAACTATGGGAAGAAGTGTAGGATGGCTAGCGGCAGCCTCCTTTTTGGCTGTGGACCCTATAAATGTTTGTTATCCTATTTTTATCCCCGAGGTTCCTTTGGACGAAGATGAGTTTCTTAGTTTTATTGATAAGATATATCGCCAGCAGGGCTTTGCTTTAGCGGTTATTGGCGAAGGGGTAATCGATAAACAAGGCCAACCTCTAGGGATCCAACCTTTTAATGACATGGATAAAGAAAAGGGTTGCCATGTAGTGCGAACAGGGGCAGCAGAAAATTTAGCCCGGCTGGTTACCGAGCGATTAGGGTTAAGGGCTAGAGCCCAAGTATTAGGCATGAATCAGAGGAGCTTTTCCACCTGCGTTTCATCAGTAGATCGGGAGGAGGCTTATGAGGTAGGGAGGGCAGCGGTAGAGCTAGCTTTACAGGGTGGGGGAGGAAATATGATAACCCTCCAAAGGGAGGGTTGCCTTAGTAAGACTGGTTTTGTCAGCTTAGAACGTGTCGCTGGCGCGGAAAGAAAATTGCCCTTGGAATTTTACGATAGCGCGAATAAAAAAGTAACACCCAAGTTTGTAGAATGGATAATGCCGCTAGTGGGAGAGTTGGGCCCTTCTTACCTTTACAGGGGAGAGATAATGCGCTTCTTTAGTTGGCGGAGGGAGAACCAGGAAATTGCCTGGTGTGGAGGGATAAACCTGTGGCCGGAGTTAGGCTAGAAGGGGTAAGTAAGGTATTTGGTAATATCACTGCAGTAGCTAAAATGGATTTAGACATTAAGGATGGCGAGTTCTTAGTCTTGGTAGGCCCTTCTGGATGCGGCAAAACTACTACTTTGCGGATGGTGGCTGGGCTAGAGACGCCTACCGAAGGTGAAATATATATTGGTGAGAGAAGGGTTACCCACTTAGAACCGAAAGATCGGGACATTGCTATGGTATTTCAAAATTATGCCCTTTATCCCCATATGAAGGTTTATGATAACATGGCCTTTGGTTTACGCTTACGAAGAGTACCTAGAGAAGAGATTGATCGGCGCGTTAAAGAAGCTGCTGAAATGCTAGGAATAGCCGGGTTATTAGATCGCTATCCTAAGGAGCTTTCTGGCGGCCAGAGGCAGAGGGTAGCCTTGGGAAGGGCTATTGTACGCCATCCCCAAGTTTTTCTTATGGATGAACCCTTAAGCAACTTAGATGCTAAGCTTCGGGTACAGACCAGGGCAGAACTTATTAAATTACACCAGCGCCTAAAGACCACAGTAATTTATGTAACTCACGACCAGGTGGAAGCTATGACCATGGGCACTAGAATTGTGGTTATGAAGGATGGGGTAGTCCAGCAAGTGGGCACACCGCAGGAGATATATAACCGGCCCGGCAATATGTTTGTAGCGGGATTTATCGGTTCGCCACCTATGAATTTTATAAAAGGGATTTTAGAGCAAGTAGATGGTAAACTCTTCTTTAAAGGAAAAGGCATAACTTTCAATTTATCCTTCGTAAAGTTAGGGGAGTTACCAGATAATAAAGAAATAATTTTGGGGGTGCGACCTGAACATCTAACATTACACCAAGAAGAAAGTACTACGGCTAGTGTTGCTTTTGGTTATTATATTCCATGTATAGTAGAGGTGGTAGAGCATATAGGGGCAGAAGCTATTATCCATGCTAAGACTAGGGGGGGTGAAGAGTTAGTAATTCGCTATACAGGAGAAAATAAGATACCTAAGATGGGAGAAATGATTAAGGTTAGGCCGCAAGGAAATTTACATTTATTTGAAATGGCAAGTAGCCAATGTATTCTTTCCGAAAAATGGGATTTTCCAACACATAACTAGTTCATAGCTAAAAATTTTTATTAGGAGGTTAGGGTCGTGTTTTGGAAAAAGAAAACCTATTTATTATCGATAATATCTATTCTGCTGTTAGTTTTGACTGCTTGTGCGAAAGGAGGAGGTTCTGGTAAACAGGGAGCAGGTACACCACAAGAAAAAGTAGAAATAACGTTTGTTAATTGGGCTACCGCTGAAGAGGCCACAAAAAAGCAGATGTTAGCAGTTATAGAAGAGTTTGAGAAGCAAAATCCCAATATTAAGGTGAAAAATGTTCCTATTCCAGTAGGAGAACAATTAAATCAGCTAACAATTATGACCACTGGTGGTAACGCCCCGGATATTGCTCAAGTTCACTTTGATGTAGGTATAAGTTTGGCAGCTATGGGTGCGTTAGAACCAACTGAAAACTTACTTTCAAAAGAGTTTTTAGAGGATGTTAATAAAAAGCTTTATGATTTCGGAATATGGGAAGGAAAGCATTATTTAATACCATGGGTCGGACATCCATTAGGCTTTTGGTATAACAAGAAGATTCTTAAAGAAGCAGGATTAGATCCCAATAATCCACCTCAAACAATGGATGAACTTACTAAAGCAATGGGGATTATTAAAGAAAAATTTCCCGAAGTAATTCCACTTCAGATAGATACTACTATACGTACTTTAGGATTATCTCACGAATGGTCTTTTATGGCTGCCTTTGGTGCTGTTCCTATTGAAGGAGACAAAGTTCAAGCTAACAAGATGGGACCTTTTGCAGAATGGTTGAGAATGCTGGTTAAAAAAGGTTATACTTTACCAGGTAAAAAATTTGGTGAATTTCGTCCTTTAGCAGCTCAAAATAGGTTAGCCTTTGGGTTTGATGGCCCTTCGTTTAAAGGTATAGTTCAAAGCTTTGATAAGACAATTACTGATGAAAAGTTTTATGAAACATGGGGTGTAACTACTTTACCTGTAGGAGTGGATAAGAAACCTTATTCAGCCCCTGATGACCATAATTTGGCTATATTTAAAGCTTCTAAGCATAAAGAAGCAGCAGCAAAATTTGCTGAGTTTCTAGCACGAAGCGATTTCTCTATAAAGACCTATGTAATTCCTCTGGGCTTCCTTCCTACAGTACAGAGTGCAATTCAGCGATTCCCTAAAGAATTTAGTGATCCCGCTAGGAAAGCGTATGTAGAAAAAGTAGTTCCAGCTGAAGTTCGGTTACCCTATGGTCCTAATTATTCTAAAATAGCTACTGTAGTTATGGCGGGGATGCAAGAAGTTATTACTACAGATAAACCTATTCCTGAAATTTTAAATAATATACAAATGAAGTTGGAGGGCATAGTTCATGGTAGATAAAGAGTTGGAATTGGGTAAGCGAGGAATTATTCCTCGCTTACCTCTACCTTTTTTACTTGTGTTTCCTTCATTATTAGTTTTGGGATTGGTAATTTTATATCCCCTTTTGAGTTCTTCTATTCTTTCTCTTTTTCATTATGAACTAACAAAACCTAACGAAATTACCTTTAATCTGTTAGGAAATTATAACCAAATGATTAAAGATAGTACTTTTTGGTTGGCTTTTAAAAACACAATAATTTTTACAGTGAGTTCAGTGGTAATTAGTTTAGCGATAGGTTTAATAGTTGCTATTGCATTAGATCAATTACCAGACCGATTAGCTAGTCTTAGAGGGGTAGTTTTAGTTCCTTGGATTATTCCAGGAGTAATAGTGGGATTTCTGTTTATGCTTATTTTTGACGTTGAAGTAGGTATAGCTAATGTAATTTTATATCAAATAGGGGTCCTAAAAAAGTTTTTACCTTGGTTGATGGATGAACAGTTGGCTATGGTAGCTGTAATTGTAGCAAATATTTGGAACCAAGTACCTTTCTACATTTTGATGTTTACAGCTGGTCTTAAAGCTATTCCTATAGATGTAAAAGAAGCAGCAATTGTCGAAGGTGCTACTCGGTGGCAGGAATTTGTTTATGTAACTTTACCATATTTGAGAGGAATTATGGTAATTACTAGCCTTCTAATGGTCATTAGAAATTTTAACAACTTCCCTATCATATATACCATGACTGGGGGAGGACCAGTTTTTTCTACAACAACATTAGTGATTTATATTTATCGGTTAGCATTTGAACAGTTTAATATTGGTTATGCTTCAGCAGTAGGTATTGTATGGTGTCTTGTCCTACTACTTCTTTCGAGTATTTATGTAAAAATGTTATACAAACAAATTTAAAAAGGAGGATCAAAGTGTTTCGCCGTCGATTTTCATTGGGGTGGACGCTATTTATTTGGAGTGTGATTATAATAATTTTAGCCTGGTCTCTTTTCCCTATATATTGGATGTTGGTTACAAGTTTAAAACGAAATATGGACGTTTTTAAAGTACCACCTGAATGGTGGCCAGTTCAACCCACTATTGAGAATTATATTGGCTTAACCACTGGAATCAATCCAATAGGTAGGTTTTTCGTTAATAGTATGGTTACCTCATTATTAACTGTAGGTATAACTATTGTCTTAGCTACTTTATCTGGATATGCCTTATCTAGGCTCAAATTTCGTTTTCGCAACCATATTTTAATAGGCGTTTTGGTAACCCAAATGTTTCCTCTCGTTATTATGCTTGCCCCACTTTACCTTTTATATGTAAAAACTCATCTTCTAAACACTTATATTGGATTAGTAATCGCTTTTACTTCCTTTGCCCTTCCTTTCGGAATCTGGATGGTAAAAGGATTTATTGATTCTGTTCCAGTAGAAATAGAAGAAGCAGCGATGGTAGACGGCTGTAGTAGGCTTAAGGCAATGTGGACAGTAGTACTTCCTTTAACTATTCCAGGGATAGTTGCTACAGGTATATTTGCTTTCTTAGATGCCTGGAATAATTTACTCTTTCCCTTAACACTTACCAATGATATTAAAATGAAAACTTTACCTGCTGGTTTAGTTCTTGCCTTTACAGGTCAATTTAAGCATGAATGGAGTGGAATGATGGCTGCTTGCTTTATTACAACCTTACCAGTACTTATCCTTTTTGTCGTAATGCAGCGTTATTTAGTTGAAGGACTTACACGAGGCGCAGTAAAAGGGTAAAACATTAAAGCTCTAAAAAGGGTGAAATGAAGTGACTAGTAGGGAAAGAGTCTTGACTGCTCTTAATCATCAAGAACCCGATCGTGTTCCTTTCGATTTGGGATCAACAGGTGTTACTGGAATTCATATTATTGCATATCAGCGTTTACGTAAATATTTAGGATTACCAGAGGGTACTAACAAAATATATGATCCCATTCAACAATTAGCTCTGGTAGAAGAAGATGTAGTTCAGCGGTTAGGTATCGATACTAGACCAATTACACGCCGTTTACCTCCAACATCGATAACCGAAGATAGCAATTCTTTTAGTTTTTATGATGACTGGTATGTCCAATGGCAAATGCCCAAAGATAGCGGTTTTTATTTTGATGCGGTGTCTTTTCCGTTACAATATGCTGAAACTGTGGAGGAAGTTGAGAAGTTCTCTTGGCCCAACTTTGATGAGCCGGAACGATATAAGGGGTTAAGAGAAGAATTAAAGGCTATAGTTGAGCAAACTGGTTGTATTGTAGTAGCTCAAGATATATGTCCGGGTTTCAGTGAGACAGCTGCTCGTCTATTAGGGATGGAAAAATTTTTAACGGATCTTATCCTTAATCCTAAAGTGATATGTGCAGTGATGGACAAGATTATTGAAAATAAAAAGCAATACTGGCAAAGGATGTTAACAGAAGGGAAAGGATATATTGATATAGTGCAACAAGGCGAGGACCTTGGTACCCAAGAATCCCTTTTGATGTCTCCTGAGTTGTATCGTAAGTATATTAAACCTAGGCAAAAAGAATTGTATGCTTTTATTAAAAAGCTAGCTCCAGTAAAGATATTTTTTCATTCTTGTGGAGCAATAAGAGAATTAATTCCAGACTTCATAGAGGTAGGAATAGATATCTTAAATCCTATACAACTAAGTGCGGCTGGGATGAATGATACAGCTGGATTAAAGAAAGAATTTGGGAAATATCTTACTTTTTGGGGAGGGGGTATTGAAACACAAAGGATTCTTCCTTATGCCAATCCACAAACAATAAAATACGAAGTACGCCGACGTATTGAAGATCTTGCACCTGGTGGAGGTTTTATCTTTGCTACAGTACATAATATCCAACCTGAAGTTCCCCCAGAAAATATTGTTGCTATGTGGGAAGCCCTGCAAGAATATGGAAGGTATTAGCAATCCTTAACAGAAAAGTTTGGGGTGGTTTAGTTACAGCAATGGTTTTAAGACACCCTTTGAAATTTCAAGAAAATCGGGTTTGGCGAGTATACACTGGTGGTTGGCTACTTGAACAATTTTTGGGAAAAGCTCATCCAAGGGAAGGACATTTTCCCGAGTATTGGATTGGTTCTACCATATTAGCTCGTAATCCTAACCATAAGCAGGGTTTAGAAGGGTTAAGTTTTGTTATATTACCAAATGGAGAAAGATGTAATTTAAAAACATTGTTAGAGCAGGCCCCCACAAGCATATTAGGTGAGGCACACTATCGAAAATATGGGACTAACCCAGGTATCTTAATTAAGCTTTTGGATGCGTCTGTGAGACTCCCAATTCAAGTTCATCCTGATAAAAGCTTGGCGTTGAAATATTTTAGTTGGCCTTTTGGAAAGACAGAAGCATGGTTAGTATTAACAACAAAGGACATAAATGGTGATTCTCCTTATATTCTTTTAGGTTTTCGTGAAGGAGTATCTTGGAAACGATTTGTTACTGCAGTCAAAGAAAGCAATTCTAGTGTTTTAGAACAATGTTTACATCGCCTTGTGGTACAACCAGGTGATGTTTATTTGATAAAGCCTGGGATACCCCATGCTATTGGCCCAGGTAGTTTAATTTTGGAGATTCAAGAGCCTACAGATATTACTATACGTGCGGAGAAAAAAATTGGTGATATTGTGATATCTGATGATATAGCTTATCAAGGTTTATCTTTAGAACAATCCCTTGAATGTTATCACTTCGAACCGATAAGCATAGATACGCTTCTCAAAAGATATAAGTTAAGACCCAAAGTTATTAAAGAATGTCCAGGTCAGGGTCGGGAGCAATGGTTAATCAGCTACAGTGATACTCCGTGTTTTGCCTTAAGTTCTTTACAAGTAACTAGTTACTGGGAAGTAGAACCCCAGAAAACTTTTCACATAATGATAGTCCTCCAAGGGAAGGGGTTTTTAATAGATAAAGATCTAATAACTGTAATTCAAAAAGGAGAATGCTTTCTTATCCCGGCGTATGTTCCCTACCGTATAGAAACTTTAAAAAACAATGAGCTCATAATAGTAAACTGCTGGCCGCCACTGTAAAGTTTTTGAAGAAAGGATGATGGAAAAGTGGATGAAAATATAAAGTTAGGTTTAGTAATGTTAGGTCGGCCTCAATTTGACATTTCTTTAGCCCAGCAGTTTTGGGGTAGAGTAAAAACTGCTTTAGAGAGTTGGGGCATCGATAATATCGTAGCCCTTGAAGAACCAGTTACTAGACCCCAACAAGCAATATCTGCGGCACAGAAACTCCAGGGGAAGGACTTGGATGCAGTTCTAGTGGTTCAAGGTACATTTACTGATGCTTCTTTAATCCTTAATCTAACTCGGGATTTGGCTTTACCTTTACTTATATGGGCCATAAAAGAAGAACCTACAGGGGAACGCTTGCGCCTCAATTCATTCTGTGGATTAAATTTAGCTGCCCATGCCTTAACAGCCGCAGGTAGAAAATTTAAAGGTATTTATGGGGAACCCGATACGCCTCAAGTACAACGGGAAATTTTAGCTTTTATCAGGGCTGCAGCTGCTATTAGATGGCTTAAAGGTAAAAAACTAGGGATAGTAGGTCAGCGTCCCCCAGGGTATTATACTTCTAATTTTGACGAGATAGGTTTATATACTACATTCGGAATAAGTGTAGAGTATATTCCTTTATTTGAAGTATTTAGCCTCGCCGATAAGATAAATCTAGAAGAGCAAGAGGCTAGCTTAACTTCTAATCTAGATGGTTATAAGCAAGTTGAGGCAGGAGCGGTCCAAAAATCTTTGCAAGGTTATTTAGCCTTACGAAGAATAGCAATCGATAAAGCTTTAGATGCTTTAGCGATAGAATGCTGGCCTGATTTTATGGTTACCTATGGGGGAGCAGCTTGCTTTGCCTTAGGGAAGTTAAATGATGAAGGAATTGTAGCTGCCTGTGAGGCAGATGTTAATGGTGCTATAACTATGTTATTAGCTCACTACTGGTCAGATAAGGCTACCTTTTTAGCTGATCTAGTAGTTGGTGACAAAGAAAAGAACGAACTAATTTTTTGGCACTGCGGAGGGGCCCCTCCATCTCTAATTGCACGTAATTTAAAACCTGTAGCTAGCGTTCACCCGAATCGCAAGGTTCCCCTATCCTTATATTTTCCTTTACGTGAAGGAGAAACGACCATTAGCCGTTTAAGCCCCGGTAAAGACGGGAGGTACAGGATCTTATTGGGTAAAGGAATTGGCTTGCAGACGCCGTTGTTATTCAGCGGAAATACTTTACTTATACGGTTAGAAAGGCCGGTAACCTCAGTGTTAGATACGATTCTTAGCCATGGGTTTGAACATCATTACATTATAGCTTATGGGGATCTTATCCAAGAGTGGCGCGAGTTTGCTCGGCTTTTGGATCTAGAAATTGTGGAGTTTTAATAAAAAGGAAAGTCCAGGGAATAAAAATGTCAATAAAGTTAGAGAAAAAGTGTCCCCAAGCGCCATCTTTACTTTACGCCTTAGGTGCTGTTTTACCAGCATTATTAGCTTTAGTAACGGCAAGCTTAACGGGCTTGCCGTTACAGATTCCCTTCTTATTTGCCATATTTTTAGCTGGCTTTATAGGGTGGCGTTTGGGATATAGCTGGAGCGAAGTGCAAGCAGCAGCTTTAAAGGGTATGAGTCAATGTAGCCTGGCTATTTTTATCTTACTTTTGATAGGGGCTTCTATTGGCATCTGGATTTCTGCTGGGATAATTCCTGCGTTTATATATTATGGCTTTCAATGGCTTTCTCCTAAATTATTTTTACTTGAGGCTTGTCTTTTAACTTTTCTTCTGGCCTTGATTACCGGTTCTGATGCAGGTGCTTTTGGTACGGTAGGGATCGCTTTGCTAATTATGGGGCAAGCCTTAAACCTACCAGCTCCTATGATTGGTGGAGCTATTACTGCAGGAGGTGTAGCAGGGCAGCTTTTGTCTCCTTTAAGCGATATTACTGTCTTATCTTTGAGCGCCAATGGGGGAAGGTTATCTAGACTGTTACAGCTTCTTAGTGGGAGGGTAATACCAGTATTTATCCTTAGCTTAAGCTTTTATGCTGTTTATGGAATGTTAAAGGCCAGCTCTATGACTACTTTTTTATCCCCTGACCTCCCGGCGACCTTAAATAAAATGTTTACCTTTAGTCCCTGGCTTTTTTTACCCGTGATAATTTTGTTTTGTTAATTATATTTAAAGTCCCCTTGGCCCCAGCTTTAGGGGTTAATCTCTTGCTTTCTGGCCTGGTTGGTATTTTGATTCAAGATTTAGATTTCCGGAGCGTTATCCATGCCATGACCTTTGGTTATATTGCTTTGCCTGGGGAAAACACTACCGAGATAGGAATGATGTTTAACAGGGGCGGGATTATCAGCTTTAGCAATATCATTGGACTGATTTTCTTGGCTTCTGCCTGGGCGAGCGTGCTCCAGCATATTGGCATATTAGAATTCTTACTAAATAAGCTTTCCTACCTTAAAATCTTAAAACATAAGGTGCGCCTTACAGGATACCTTATAAGCATCTTAACTTCAGTAACCACCTGCGCTATTATTCCTGCTATTTTTATACCTTCAGCTTGGCTAAAAGAACGCTATGCAAGCGCAGGCTGGCAGGTAGAGCATCTTTCCCAGGATATGATAGAAGGTTCTTTTGCAGCGGCCTCGTTAGTACCCTGGTCCAATTTTAACTTCTTAGTCCTCGGAACTTTAGGAGTGGGGGCCTTTGCTACGGTGCCGTATAATATTTTTGCTCCTCTATTGATCTTTAGTGTCATAATGAAGGAGTGCTTTAAATGAGAGGTTGGAGGGGTAGTTTTACCATGACGTTAAAGTTAGGGATTGGAATGCTGGGCTATGGCTTTATGGCTAAAGCCCATACCAACGCTTATAAAAAGATAAAGTACATATTTCATCCTTTTCCTGCGGAGATAGAATTAATAGCTATCTGTGGCCGGGATAAGAATAAGGCTCAAGAGGCAGCCCAACGTTACCAATATCAGAAATGGGTTATCCATTGGCAAGATCTAGTGGAAGATGAAAGTATTCAGGTGCTGGATAATACTGCTACCAATGATGTGCATTGTGAACCGTGCATTGCAGCCCTTGAAGCTGGTAAGCATGTGATAGTGGAAAAGCCTATGGCGCTTACTTTAGCTGAAGCACGGAAGATGTATGAAGTAGCTAAAGAGGCGGAGAAAAAGGGCATAAAGCATATGGTCGCTTTTAATTACCGCTTTGTACCTGCTTTAAGGCTAGCCCGCAAGCTTATAAACGAAGGTAAGTTAGGGAGAATATATCAATTCCGGTCTAATTTTTTATCCGATCGCTTATCTAACCCCCAAGCCCCTTGGGCTTGGCGCCTTTCTAAAGAAAAAGCAGGGAGCGGAGTGCTGGGGGATTTAAACTCCCATGCTATAGATATGGTCCGGTTTCTTTTGCAAACAGAAGTGCAGGCGGTTTTAGCTTGGAACCCCACCCTTATTTCCCACAGGCTTACACCAGAAGGTAAAAGTTGCCCTGTAGAAGTAGATGATGTGTCCCTTATTTGGCTTAAACTAGCCAATGGCGCCGTGGCTTGCCTGGAAGCGAGTAAAGTAGCTACCGGATATAAAACCACCTGGCGTATTGAAATCCATGGGAGCGAAGGGGCTTTAGCTTTCGATTTAATAAGGGGTAATGAACTGCAATTTTTTAGCCGCCGAGATCCGGTAGAAATACAAGGTTTTCGGCTTATTCATGTAACAGAGCCCGAGGTCCATGACTATATAAGCTATTGGTGGCCGCGAGGGCATGGGCTAGGATGGGAGCATTATCATATTAATATGCTCGAGCATTTCCTGCGCTGTATTGCCACTGGAGATAATGTGGCTCCCTGGGGAGCAACCTTTCTTGATGGCTTGCGCTGCCAAGAAGTAATAGAAGCCGCTCTTACATCTAGCAGACAGGGCGGCTGGATCGAACTGGTCTATTAGATAAGGCTAGATTTATTGCAAAAGCTTCATTAAGAGGGACCTGTTTCCCCCTTGCTTCCTACTTTCTTTTCCGATATACTGGAGACAGCTAAAATTTTATATTTTTACCGGATGGGTGCCTTTGCGGGGCGTAAAAGGGAATCAGGTGGGAATCCTGAGCGGTCGCGCCACTGTAACCGGGGAGCTTTCCTTTTTGAGGGAAGCCACTGGGTAGTTTTACCTGGGAAGGCTAAGGAAAGCGGTGAGCCGGAAGCCAGGAAACCTGCCCGTCCGGATGTGCCGCTTACCCTCGCGTCAAGGGGAAGGGCTAAACTGTATGTATAGAAAACCCAGCCTCCAGGCGAGAGGCTGGGTTTTTAGTTAAGGGGGCCAAGGGGTGGGAGCTTGGCGGAAAAGGGCAAGTTGGTATTGGTCACTGGCGGAGCTAGCAGCGGTAAGAGCCGTTTTGCCGAGGAGCTAGCCGCTAGGTTAGCCCAAGAGGTTGTTTATATCGCTACTGCCCGGATCACTGATGAAGAAATGGCTAGGAGGGTGGGCAAGCACAAGGCTAGGAGGCCCGCCTCTTGGCGTACAGTTGAGGAGCCCTGGGATCTCAAGCGGGCCTTACAGGAATGGGGCCAAGCCAGCAGGACAATACTGGTGGATTGCCTGGGGACATATGTAACTAATTTGTTGGTAGACAAGGGTATGGAGGAGGAAGAGGTAAGCCTCACTCTACAGGACTTTGCTCGGCTGGCCTGGGCTTCCCCCGCTGATGTTATTATAGTAAGCAATGAGGTAGGATGGGGTGTGGTACCTTCTTATCCTCTAGGGAGAGTATTTCGGGATCTTTTAGGTGCGGCTAACCAAGAGATAGCTTGTCTGGCCGATGAGGTCTATTTGGTGGTCTCCGGTCTACCTTTGGAGATAAAAAGCCTGGCGCAGGCCGGACTTAAAAACTTTTCTAAAGAAGAAGCGAGCTTAGACGGGCGCTTGCCCTGTGATACACTACTACTTGGAGGAAAGAAGAAATGAGTAAAGGATGGCGGCGGGGATATACTACGGGTACTTGTGCAGCGGCTGCGGCCCGGGCAGCGGTGAGAGCTCTTTTGGAGTCTTGCCCCTCCGAGGATAGGGTTAGGGTAACCCTGCCCCGGGGAGAAGAAGTCGAATTACCGGTTATGGTAAAGCGGGGTGAAGGATGGGCCGAGGCTATAGTAATTAAGGATGCTGGAGATGATCCGGACATTACCCATGGTGCTGCCATCCATGTACGGGCCAGCTTCATAGACAAGGGTATCACCTTACGTGCAGGACCGGGAGTAGGGATAGTCACCAAGCCTGGGCTTCCTGTACCGGTAGGTGAACCGGCCATCAACCCTGTTCCTCGGGCCATGATTAAGAAAGCTGTAAAGGATTTCCTTCCTCCTGACCAGGGAGTGGAGCTTACCATCAGCATTCCTGGAGGAGAGGAGCTGGCCCGACGGACTCTTAATCCTAAGCTGGGTATTCACGGAGGACTTTCTATTTTAGGTACTACGGGCATAGTAGAGCCCATGTCTGAAGAAGCCTTCCGGGCCTCACTAATACCCCAGATTGAAGTAGCCCGGGCGGCTGGCCTGGATACCCTGGTACTTACCCCTGGGCGGCAGGGCCAACGCCAGGCCGTGGAAAACTATAAGATACCGGCTGAAGCGGTGGTCCTGACCAGCAATTTTATAGGGTTTCTCGCCGAAGCCTGCGCCGAACGCCATATAAAGCGTCTCCTTTTATGGGGCTATGTAGGTAAATTAGTCAAGGTAGCAGGAGGGATTTTCCATACCCATAGCCGCCTGGCTGATGCCCGTCGGGAGATAGTAGGGGCTTGGGCGGCTGCTTGGGGTGCCCCGCCGGGAGTGGTTAAGGCGGTGTTAGAGGCTAACACTGTAGAAACTATACTTACCATTTTGGAGGAGGCTTGGGGAAGGGAATTTTGCCGGACATTTTGGAATCATATGGCAGGGCTAGCCAGCAGTAGACTTAAGGAACGGCTCCAGGATAAAGTCGAAGTAGGGACAGCCTTTCTAAACCTTAAAGGAGAGATTATAGGCTGGGATGAAAAGGCGCAGAAGATTTTGGAGGAGTTGGGTCATGGCAGGAAACAAGGGGAGTTGGCTTAAGGTTATAGGTATAGGGCCGGGGCACCCTTCTTGGCTTACCCCTGCGGCCTATGAGGCGGTAGCTCAAGCTGAGATCTTGGTAGGGGGGCGCCGGGCTCTAGCACTTTTTGCTTTCTTGGAACGGGAGAAAAGGGTAATAGATGGGGACCTGGAAAGTCTCCGACGCTTTTTAGAGAGCGTGCGGGGGCGACCGACGGCAGTACTGGTTTCTGGAGACCCAGGGCTGTATAGCCTTTTGGGATGGCTAAAGCGGCATTTTCCGGAAGAAGAAATCATGGTGATACCCGGAATTAGCTCTGTTCAATTAGCTTTTGCCCGATTAGGCTGCGGCTGGGAAGAGGCTATTATCTTAAGCCTTCACGGGAGAGCCTTAAGCCTTCTAGATCCTTATCTAGAGGGGCTGGCCCAAGAGAGAGTATTGTTGGCCCTTCTGACTGGGGGTAGCAATACGCCGGCTAGGGTAGGAGAATACTTAACCTCTCAAGGCCTAGGAAAGGTAAGCCTCTGGGTGGGGGCTGAGCTAGGTGGCCCGGAGGAACGTATAGAGTATCTTTTGGCAGAGGAACTGGCCTGCTCCGACTTTCCTCAAGCAGCGGTGATAATCGGTGGATATAGGAAAAAATAGATGGCCCTACATAACCCCAGGTATTCCCGATGAACTATTTCAAAGGCGGGAAGTGCCTTTAACCAAAGAAGAGGTCCGGGTATTGACCCTGGCTAAAGCACGCCTGGCCCCTGGCCAAACCGTATATGACATCGGCTCAGGGACAGGATCCATAACTGTAGAAGCCGCCCGGTTGGTCTCCCCTGGAATCGTATATGCTGTAGATAAAGACGAAGAAGCCCTTAGACTTACTCGCGTTAATGTAACCTCTTTCGGTTTAACTAATGTGGTATACCTGGCTGGTGAGGCACCGGGAGCTTTAGCTGGGTTACCCCCTGCTGATCGCATATTTATTGGAGGGAGCGGGGGAAACCTTAAGGAAGTTTTATATCAGTCTTTAAGCCAGTTAAAGCCTAAAGGGATTATAGTTATTAATGCCGTAACCCTGGACACCTTATGGGAAGCTATAAATTTCGGCCGGGAAAGGGGACTAAAGACTGCGGCTATAGCTTTGAATGTAGCCCGGTTGGAGAGGGCGGGTCGGCGGGAGATTTTCCGCGCCCTTAATCCCGTATATATCATCCAACTCTGGGGCCAGCCCGGGCCATAGATTAAAGGAGGAGAAGGGTTTTGGTAGGGAAACTTTACGGTATAGGGGTGGGACCTGGGGATCCCGAGCTTCTTACACTTAAGGCCCGCCGCATAATAGAGGAGGTCCCTGTTCTGGCGGTCCCCGTCTCCCAGCGTGGGGAGGAGAGCTTGGCTCTTAAGGTGGTAAAACCCTTTATCCGGCCCCAGCAGGAGATTCTTTCCCTTTTTATGCCTATGAGTCGTGACCGTTCGTACTTGGAACGCTCTTGGGAGGCCGCCGCCCATGAATTATTGAATAAACTCTATGAGGGGAAAGACGTAGCCTTTTTAACCTTAGGAGATGCTAGCCTCTATAGTACCTATAGCTACTTGATGGAAAAAGCCCGGGAGATGAACCCGGATCTGGTCGTGGAGACTGTGCCGGGTATTACTTCCTTTTGTGCTGCGGCGGCTAGACTTAACTTGCCCTTGGCTAAGGGGGACGAGCCTTTAGCCATCATACCGGTAGTGGAAGAGGATGTGGCTACTTTAAGGGAATGGCTTGCCCAATTTCCCAATCTGGTCCTTATGAAAGTAGCCCGGAGGTACGAGGAAATCGTAGGCCTTTTAGCCGAAGCAGGGGTCCTTAAGAGTTCGGTTCTAGCCACGCGCTGCTGTCTAGAAGGCGAGCGGTTTTCCTGGGATCTCGAAGCTGGCCTGGGCCAGCGGCACGACTACTTGTCTCTTATTCTTGTACATAAAGGGAGGAGTTCAGGATGAAGGTTTATTTCATAGGTGCTGGACCCGGGGATCCGGAACTTATAACGGTGAAAGGGCAACGCTTACTTAAGGAGGCAGAGGTTGTAATCTATGCAGGCTCTTTAGTAAACCCTGCCCTGCTGGGTTGGGCGCGCCCAGAAGCTCGTATTTATGATAGTTCCTCTTTAACTTTGGAAGAGATTATAGATCTTATGGAGGAAGCTGTAAGAAAGGGACAAAAAGTAGCCCGGCTTCATACAGGGGATACCTCCCTTTACAGCGCAATACAAGAGCAGATAGAGGCTTTAGAAGCCCGCGGTATCCCTTATGAGATTGTGCCTGGAGTTAGCTCCTTTTCTGCAGCAGCAGCAGCGGTAAGAAAAGAATTTACCTTGCCGGGGCAGAGCCAGACCCTTATTTTGACCAGGAGGGCAGGAAGAACTCCCGTGCCGGAAGCTGAGAGTCTTGCGGCTCTGAGCGTCCATCGGGCTAGTTTATGTTTGTTCCTGAGCGCCCATTGTTTAAAAGAGGCTACCCAGGAACTGGCCACCGGATATGGCCTGGAGGCTCCGGCTGCGTTGGTTTATAAGGCTTCCTGGCCCGAAGAAAAAATTTTGTATGGGAGTTTGGCCGATATCGCGGACCGAGCCCAAAAGGAGGGCATAGAGCGCACGGCCTTACTTCTGGTGGGGGATTTTCTCCGGGGAAGGGGCCAGCGTTCCCGTCTATATCATCCCGCATTTTCCCACGGTTTCCGGAGGAAAAAGGATGAAGCTAGCCATCATCACCTTGACGAAACAGGGTCTTAAGACGGCAAGAAGGATAGCCTTTTTATATAAAGGGAAAGCCCATATTTATACTCCTTTAGCCTTACTAGAGGAAGTCTCTTCAAGGGATGGATCTTCAAAGCTTGAAGAAGAGGGGGTTATATTCCCTTTTAAGCGGCCTTTAAAATATTCTTGTGGCCAGCTTTGGAAGAGTTACCAGGGCCTCATCTTTATAATGGCTACAGGGATAGTAGTACGGTGTCTCGCTCCCTATCTACAGGATAAGAAGAAAGACCCTGCAGTTGTGGTGTTAGATGAGAAGGGTGAATATATAATAAGCCTTTTGTCTGGCCACCTAGGGGGGGCTAATAGACTGGCCCGGGAGATAGCCCACTTCCTGGGAGGGAAAGCAGTTATTACTACATCTAGCGATATCCAGGGTCTTCCAGCTTTAGATGTGGTGGCTCAAGAGTTAGGGTTTAAGGTTATCCCGGGAGAAAGGTTCACCCAGGTTATGGGAGCGCTGGTCAATGGGAAGAAGGTAGGCGTCTGGGCAGAAGAACCCTGGCAGGAAAGGCTGG